>CAVWAK010000040.1:0-109399 GCA_963752745.1 uncultured Gammaproteobacteria bacterium | reverse complement strand
AGATGCTTGGCGGCAAGAATTTGTAATGCTTGCGCCCATTCCGCCGGGTCGTTTTCACGCGCGACGGCGCGCAGACAGAACCACAGCTTCCAGGATGTCGGCAGCTTGCGTCCCGTCCAGGTGCGCAGACGGTGAAAACTGCGCCGCGGCGAAAAGCGAATCGCAAACGCGACCAGTGGCGGGTACAGCTTGCCGAATACCGATCTGAACAGGATCTTGATAGATTCGGTTCCCGGCACCGTGCCATCCCCCATGAAGGCGCTAAGCCAGCCAAACAGCAAAATGCCCACCGCAATACCCATCGGTAACCAGAAGAAAGCCGGGATAACAGAACCACCGGCACCGCCATGGTCCGGATTGGCAGGGCCCATGACGTCAATCTGATCAGTGATCAGAGCGGCCACCTCGGGACGGTTGTGACGCACATTCCACCAGTTGATGGATATGCCGGGCAAATCCAGCAAGCCGCCGTAGCGCGGTACCAGAGTAAAACTTTCCACGCGGCGTCCCTGCAACGTCTTGCCGTCAGCAGACACGCTACCCTCACTAATACTCTCTCCGGGGTAAATACGAAAGTCCTCGCTCTTGAGGTAACCAGCAACCGACGGTAGCTGTGAACCAGTAGCACCGACCGCGCGCGTTTCCACTTCCATTTCGATGGGGTTACCGGCAGCAGGCGCTTCGCTACCGCGCACCCGTGCCGTCATTTGCAGGTTATACAGTGGCAACCAGGGCTGTACAGCATCGGTAGCCGGACGTACATCCATTACCACTGCCTTGGCGGACACATCAAAGGGTGGGCCTTCGCCCCCGCCGCTGTCGGTAAACCTTCCGGTAACCCGGGCGGGTGGTATTTCAATAACACCACTGGACAAGGGCATTAACAGGTACCGGTACTCGGTAACGAATTCGCGTGCGTCACCCTGCTTGTCTCTATTGGTAACCGCTTCGCCAAGCGCACGCAAAATCACCTCGCTACTCTGGGGCACGACCGGCACCGCGGTTTTCAGGTTGCCACTGCTAATAACCCGTATCCGGTAAATCAGGCTCTGCTGTTCATAGGGTCTCGTATCGCTGATAGAGGTCTCGACACGTGGTGGTTGCCGGGTCTCACGCCGAGTCTGCTGCTGGTATTGATACCAATACGGCTGGGGCTGACCGGCATTGCGGTTGCCAGGGTACTGCTGTGGATTAGTGCCCGGCGGCTGGTATCCGTAAGGCGGGTAATAAGCCAGTGCCTGCCCACCTGATATCATCAGCAAGGTGATGAGGACAAGTCGTGCAAACGTTTTTCTCATATTCTGAATTGTCATCGGTCTACCCTCACCATGGACGTGGTTCATAAAGCTGCCCACCGGTTTGATTCATGCGCTGCTCTTCCAGCCTGAACTGGTTTCTCATCAGGTTAACAGGGTCGCCTTCCACCTGATCGAGCAGCTGGTCCATCAGGATTGCCGTGGAGTTGCCACCGGCGTCTGGAGCTTCGCCAGGCAAACCAGCATTCTCACCTTCCGGGTCGGCCTGTCTGCCGAGCTGGTCAAATTGTTCGATCGCTCCCATGTTCATATTGGCGCGGGCAGGATCAAAATCGCGCGGATCATTGGCTATGCCAGCTTGTTGCCGCGAGCCGGCATTGTTACCACCGGCCTCACGGTCTTTATCGCCGGAGCCTGCGGTAAACGCATCGGCATCTTCCGAACGTTCGTCTCCGCTACTGTCTTCTGTTTCCACGCCGTCGCCGACGCCTCTCTGGTCCTGTTCATCATCACCTCTACCAGACAGTTGATCGATACGGTCATTACCCGCAACGCCCTGTTTTTCCTGATCGCCAGATGCGTCTTGCTGCCCGGATTGCTCATCACCCGACTGCTGCTGTTTATCCGACTGCTCGCCGGACGAAGACTGCTGCTCCTGTTGTTCCTGATCGCCGGACGACTCTTGCTGTTCGGATTGCTCATCACCCGACTGCTGCTGTTTGTCCGACTGCTCGCCGGACGAAGACTGCTGCTCCTGTTGTTCCTGATCGCCGGACGACTCTTGCTGTTCGGATTGCTCATCACCCGACTGCTGCTGTTTGTCCGACTGCTCGCCGGACGAAGACTGCTGCTCCTGTTGCTCCTGATCGCCGGACGACTCTTGCTGTTCGGATTGCTCATCACCCGACTGCTGCTGTTTGTCCGACTGCTCGCCGGACGAAGACTGCTGCTCCTGTTGCTCCTGATCGCCGGACGACTCTTGCTGTTCGGATTGCTCATCACCTGACTGCTGCTGTTTGTCCGACTGCTCACCGGACGAAGACTGCTGCTCCTGTTGCTCCTGATCGCCGGACGACTCTTGCTGTTCGGATTGCTCATCACCTGACTGCTGCTGTTTGTCCGACTGCTCGCCGGACGAAGACTGCTGCTCCTGTTGTTCCTGATCGTCGGACGACTCTTGCTGTTCGTCCTTCTCCTGCTCTTCCTGTTGCTGCTGCTGATCATCGGATGACTGCTGCTTCTCGGATTGTTTCTCATCCTGTTTCTGCTGTTCAGATTTTTTATTGCCGGACTTTTTCTGTTGCTCGTCCTGTTCCTTTTTTTCCTCGTCGTCCTGTTGTTCCCGCTTTTCCTGCTCGCGTTGATTTTGCTTCTCTTCCTCGCTTGTTTCCGCGAGCATGGCGCTGGTCAGACCGAGATTGTGACGCGCATCCTCATTATCTGGCTGGCGTAGCAGTACCTCGCGATAGGCTTTAGCGGCGGCCTCCAGCTTGCCTTCCTGGAAACGACTGTTACCCAGGTTGTAAAGTGCATCGGTCTTGACACTTTCGCGCTGGACCCTGTTAAAAGATTCCGCTGCCTGACCGTACTGACCGGCACGGTACTGGGCGACGCCACGCCGGTAGCTATCGGAAAATGCTTCTGCCGCCGCCTCAAATTCATTCTGCCGGAACAGTTTCTCGGCCTGCTGATCTTTATTGTCGAACAGGCCCGCCGAGCAAACCGGAGCAAAACAAAATGCACACCATAACGCGACATTCCGGCGCATTCTCACGGCGTGCCTCCCCGCCTGGCAGCGCGCGCAGTACCACTGCCAGGGCGATACAGATACAGCAGGGTTAACATGGCTGGTATCAGCAACCAGTAAAAATACTCATTCCATACGAGTGTTTGCATCTGGGTGTTTTGCCTGGCGCGAGCGTGCGAAAGAATGGCCTTAAGAACCGCGCGGGAGTCGCTGTCCTGGTAGTCAGCCAGGCGGAACACGCCACCACCGATTTCAGCAAGTTGGCGCAAGGTGGTTTCGTCCAACCAGGACAACACCGGCTCGCCATTGGTGGCCATCAAGCCGGGAACAGGACCACCCTCGCTGGTGCCGACGGCCAGCACATGGAAACGAATACCCGCTTCATAAAGTGAACGGATTTTTTCATCGAGATCACGATCGGCAAAGTCGCCATCACTGATCAGCAGGATATTGTGCGCAACTTCGTCCCCCTGGCCCGCGAGCAAGCGCCTGGCCTGTTCGATGGCGTCGGCAAGACGACTGCCCTGCAGCCGTGCCAGGTCGGTAGACAGCGCAGGCAACTGACGCAACAGGCTTTCTCTATCCTCTGTAACGGGCGTGATCACATGAGCAACACTGGCAAAAGCAACCAGCCCGACACTGATCCCTGGATTGGCAGTAACCAGATCCTGAACTTCCTGGCGCGCCCGTTCCAGGCGGGAAGGATTTGCATCAGTCACGTCCATAGAGCGTGAGATATCCAGCAATATCACCAGGTCGGCGCCGGGTTCGAAAGGATTCATCTGGTTAAAATCCCAGCGCGGACCGGCCATCGCAAACGACAACAGGCCCCAGGCCAGTATCCAGCCAAGTAGCGGCCCACGGCTGCTGACGACGCGCGCAGTAGCTACACCACTGAGGTAAGCCAGCAGATGGGCGTCGGCGTATTTGGCTTCCTGACCACGTTGGCGGAACGGCGATGAAATCTTCAGCCAGACGACCACCAGGGGTATCGCCAGCAGGCCCCACAACCACAGCGGCTGGGCGAAATGCAGGCCGACCTCATGCATAGCTGCCACCCCTGTCGATTCGCCGCGAACGCGCACCCGGGAACAGTCCCAACGCCAGCAGTGCCGCCAGTGCCACTCCAAGAGGCCAGCGGTAGAGGGGGTATGGAATCATCACTGTACGCGATTCCGCCTTGCTTTTTTCCAGCTCGTCGATACGCCGGTAAATGCTTTCCAGCGCGCTGGTATCGGTACCGCGGAAGTAGGCGCCGCCGGTGGTTTCGGCAATTTTCTGCATTACTGCTTCATCGAAGCCGAGATCATCGCGGGTGATCAGACGGCCATTTTCCATAATCGGGACTTCCTTCAGATCACTGCCCACGCCGATTGCATAAATACGAATATCTTCGTGTGCGGCCAGCTGCGCTGCTACCAGCGGGGGAATAGTGCCGGCCGTATTTTCGCCATCAGCGATCAGCACCAGTACGCGTGAGCCCGGTGGTCGTTCGCGCAGCTTCTTTACCCCGAGCCCGATAGCATCGCCCATTGCCGTGCCGTCGCCTGCAATGCGTGTTACCAGGTCATCGAGTAAGTGACGAACGGCTTCACGATCCAGGGTCAGCGGTGACAATACGAAAGCGCGACTACCAAAAATAATCAGACCGACACGGTCATCCTGACGGCCCTGGATAAAGCGGCTCATCACACCCTTGACCACCTGCATGCGACTGACCTGGCTACCGGCGACGGTAAAATCCTGCGCATCCATGGAGTGCGACGTATCGACAGCAAGCATCAGGTCATAGCCTTCGCTACGCTCCTCGGTATATTGTTCCAGCCACTGCGGCCGCATCAGCGCAATGGTCAGACCGACCCACAGCAGGGCCAGCAACAGGTAGTAAACACGCGTGCCAATAGTGGTCGCCGGCCGGTGAGTGCTGAATGCAGCCCGCAGGTTGTGCAGGTGGGGATGCATCAGGGTAACCTTGCGTTCGCGAGTGTCGGTTGAGGTGTAGGCACGATTGTGATTCAAAAGCCACATGCTGACCGGCACGATCAGCAGGAGTCCCATCCACGGCCAGGCGAAACTAAGCATGTTTGCGTCCGGCACCGCGATCAACCCAGACAAACGCCGCATCGATCAACGGTAACAACTGCTCGACACTATCCTGGCTGGTGCCCGGCGGGGCATAGGGCAAAGTGAGTAGCGGTTTGCCAAACCGGGTCCAGGCAAAACCAGCCGGATCGTGTTGCTGAAGCCAGTTCAGCCAGGGTTCACCGCTCAACCCTGCGGCACGCGCGCGGCCGAGGCGCGCAATAGCAATACGACGTAGCAGTTCCGACAACTCTACGGCGATCTGCTGCGTTGGCATACGGTCGGCCTGGCGCTTGAGAGTGCGCAGCTGTTTCCAGGCATTCCGCCGCCAGGAGCCGGCCGGGTAACGCCGCAGGTTGCGTATCACTGACACCAGCGCAAACAGCAGCAGGATCACCAGCAGCACCAGCAACCACCAGCCGGTAGCGAGCGGCCACCAGGAAATTTCGTCGAGACCGTGAATATCGCGCAGCCGCGTAACCATGTCGGGATTCACAGAAACGACCTCATACGCAGACGACGTTCCAGACCCTGCATCAGCGTAGCGTGCACGTCCGCGCCGGTATCCACCGGAATCAGCGCGCAGCCCGAACCGTTGGCGAGCTGAACCAGGTTATCGCGGCGCTGCTGCCAGGCCTGCCGGTAAGCTTCGCGTCCGGCCGCATCACCAGTGCTCACCGTCAGCAGCTCACCATCGGGGCCGCGAAACATCACGTCGCCCATGTCCGGCAGGTCACGGTCGGCCGGATCATCGACCGGCACCAGGACCACCGCATGCCGCTGTCGCAGCTGAGCCAGTCCCTGCACCAGTCCCTCGTGTTCACGATTGAAATCAGCAATAACAAACACCAGTCCGCCGGTGCCGCTACCCCGCGCGGCCTGACGCAGAATGTCGGCCAGCAGCCCGGGTTTCGATTCGTCATGTTCGACGTGATCGGTGGTCATGGCACTGAGCAGCCGCCACAGTGCGCGCCGGTCTTTGGTTGGGCGGAAATAAACATTATCGCGACCATCGCCACCAAACAGCAGTCCACCGACACGGTCGTGGAGACTGTTAGCTGCCCAGCCCAGCAGGGCGGCGGCGCGAGCAGCCTGTACCGCCTTGAACGTCTTGCGGGTACCGAAGTTCATGTGCGGCCCCTTATCCACGCAAAGAATGACGCTGCGTTCGCGCTCCTCGCGGAATACTTTAAGGTGGGCTTCGCCAGTGCGTGCGGTCACTTTCCAGTCCATATTGCGGATGTCGTCGCCTTCGCGGTACTCACGGACTTCGTCGAAATTGAGGCCCTGGCCGCGGAAGACCGAGGCATAGAGGCCGCTGAACGAGGAGTTGACCAAATGGTGGGAAGCCAGGCCCAGTGTATGCGCCTGGTGTCGCAGTTCCAGCAGGTCATCCAGGCGGGGTTGCAGACTCATAACAACCTCAGGGAATCGCCACCAGGGAGAGCAGGCGCTCGATCAGGTCGTCGCTGGTAATCCCCTCTGCTTCGGCTTCAAAGGTCAGCAACAGGCGATGGCGCAGAATATCGGCAGCGATTTCCTGGATATGCTCCGGTGAGACATAGGGTTCACCTTGCAACCAGGCGCGAGCCCTTGCGCAGCGTGCCAATGCCAGAGTCGCGCGTGGCGAGGCGCCAAAACGGCACCAGCGCGCCAGTTCCTTGTCATAGTTCTGCGGATTACGGGTGGCCTGTATCAGGTCGACGATATAACGGTTCAGTTTCGGACTGATAAACAGTTCGGCGACCGCACTGCGCATGGCGAACAATTCCGCCTGGGATAGCGGGTTGGCCGGTGGCTTCGGCACCTCGCGCTGCCGGTCGTTGTCCAGCTCAAGTATTTTCAGTTCTTCGGCATGGCTGGGGTAGTCAACCAACACCTGCATGAGAAAACGATCCAGCTGCGCTTCCGGCAGGTGATAGGTACCTTCCTGCTCCACCGGATTCTGGGTGGCGAGCACCATGAACAGTTGCGGTAGCAGATAGGTTTCCTGGCCCACGGTGATCTGGCGCTCGCCCATTGCCTCAAGCAATGCCGATTGCACCTTGGCCGGTGCGCGGTTGACCTCGTCAGCCAGCAAAATGTTATGGAATAGCGGCCCGGGTCGAAATTCGAACTCGGCTTTTTCCGGCCGGTAGATATCGGTGCCAATCAGATCGGAAGGCAGGAGGTCAGGGGTAAACTGAATACGGTGGAAATCACCCTCGATGGCTTCCGACAGTGCGTTGACCGCAGTGGTCTTGGCCAGACCAGGCATGCCCTCCACCAACATATGACCGTCACTTAACAGGCAGACCAGCATGCCGTCGATCAGCTTGTGCTGACCAATCACATGAGAGGCCAGGTGCTCACGCACGGGCTCCAGACTGCTGGGCGTTATGGAACTGCTCGCTTGGGGTTGTGTAGCCACGCCGGTATTGCCTCCTGTGAGACTTAAACCCCGGACAGACGAGGGCGTAAGTGACAGTTATCGTTGTAGTTATAGTATTCCGGTAGTGTTACACCGAGAGACAGTCTAGCACTCGCGGGGGGAAACGGAATGATATCGGTCAATAAAATGCCGCAAACTGATAACCCGGCACAATGGACCGAGCATAACCTGTCCCTACAGGTTTTGGAGCCTATGAAATCTGACTGACAAATTTTCAGGTCTGGACAGTGACAAAGTATCACCACTATTTTCTTATGTGCTTCTACTCCTTGACACCCCGAAAAAACACTCCTAGCCTCAAGTTATTAATTGGTCTCGTCTAAATTGAAGGCCAAAAACCGGAAGGAGGATCGATAATGATTACTTATGATGAATTAAACACCCAGAATCATGAAATTACCGAGCTGACCAATGTACTGTCGTACCTGCTGGCTGACAGAAGCATGTGCGATTCCGAAATCTGCTGTGATCTGTTTTACCGCTATGGCGACAAGATAAAGTCTCACCTGGATATGGTAGATCACACCTACACTGACCTGCTTTCCAACCCGGATAACAAGATCAACAATACCGCACGCAGATTTATGGGTGGCTCTCAGGAAATTCGCCGTATTTTCAAACAGTACTCAAAACGCTGGTGCGAAAAACGCAAACATGTCCTGCATATCAGCAATTACGAGAACTTCCGCAACGAAACAAGTTCGCTATTCGACCTCGTCCTGAGCCGTATCCAGGATGAAACCGAACATCTGTACCCGTTAATACGCGAAGCGCGGGGCGATTCTCAAAGGGCAGCCTGAAAGCAGGCGCCGCTCCGATGAACTGATGCAGTGAGAAATAACTATTGTGGTCGCTATATGACTGAGTTGATTGTTTTTTTCCCATAACGGCTCAGCCCAGGTTTTCAGTCTGATGCATCCATTAAAGCGATTTGGAGCTTACAAAGCTCACCAAAAAAAAGCCGTGATTCTGGCAAAAATATGCTAGTATTTACGCGTAAACAAACCGAAATTCAAGCGCAGTACATATAAATGAGGAACCTCGGATGAACAAAAAAGAACACCAGGAATCTCGCAGAGACTTTCTAAAGAAAGCGGCTTACACAGCACCAGTGATTCTGACCATGGCAGCTGCACCAGCATTTGCCACGTATGGTTCGGCCCGTATGAACTATAAGCAACGCAGTAAAGTTAGCCACCACGGCATGCGAGCCAGTAAAGGTAAGCACCAAGGTATGCGAGGAGCTAGTAAAGGTAGACACCACGGCATGCGGGGCAGTAAAGGTAGCTAAAAAGGTATACAAGACAGTAAAGGTAGTCACCACGGCAGAACAGCGCACAAGCCGGAAATTGCGCAATACTCCGTATTTAACATCAAAAATACCGAAGGCCGTGCTTCAATCAGCACGGCCTTTTTGATTCCGCGACCACAACCCGTTAACGTCACCAACTTGAATTATTCCGACCTCCAGTTCCGTATTTTTGACCGGCGAATAAAGATTTTATGTGGAGATGAACTCTTCAGAAGCCTGTTACTTGCCAACTATGCCGCCTTCCAGGAGCCCGCAGGTTCTGCAGATATCGAATATATCGTCGAACGACAACAGTCCGGAGGCTTTTACATACACAGGGACAATGAAACCCTGGCTGAAGAAAACAGTGATGAAGCAATACGGTACCAGTTTGTTTATCTGCTTGAAAAACTGATCACCGTGGATCTGCAGAAATCAAGAACAGACCTTTATTTTGTCCATTCGTCAGCGCTTGAACGCCATGGACGGGCCATAATGATTGCCGCAGATTCAGGCACCGGAAAATCCACAACTACCTGGGCCCTGCTCCAGCATGGTTTTAACTACCTCAGTGATGAACTGGCGCCGATCGACCCGGGCAACCTTGATATTCACCCTTACCCGCATGCGCTGTGTCTTAAAGTCCACGCCTCCCGGACCTTACCCGCTGCCAGAGGACACCGTTAAAACAGAAAGAACCATGCACATCCCGGTAAACGCGCTGCCCAATTTGCCGATAAAAGACCCCAAGCCACTGGGCGCTATTCTTTTTCTTCGGCGCGACAGCGAAAGGTCTGCACCCACATATGCACAGGTTTCCCCCGCAGAAGCTGGCGCAAGACTCTATGCGAACACCTTAAATGCGTTAGCACACCCGGGCAGCGGGCTGGATGTTGCTATAAAAATTGCAGGTGCCGTACCCGCATTCACTCTTGATGCCGGAGAATTACAAGCAACCTGCGAACTAATATCGAAGCTTGCAGACAGCATATAGACAGCACCTTCCTGCTTATTCTGAATCGATAACGTTGACCTGCATTAACTGCTCAATAGTGCCAGCAACGTCGCTCGCTGCGGTCTCGGAATCGAGGGAAAATTGCTCCGCAAAACTTCTGACTATAGATTCGATCGAATTTTCCCCATTGCACTGGGCCAATATCCAGGCAGCCGTCGCATTTAATTGATGAATCTGGCCCGAGTTCAGATCCAGAACCAGTGATCTCGTCGCCTACATGCTGAACAGTTACATCTGGACTTATATTTGGCGGCATAATTACTCTGACCAGGATCTGAGAGCTTGTTTATTCAAGCTTGATTGAAAGACAGGAATATCTTAGCGCAACATTCATACAGTTATCTATACGAGCAAAGCCGCTTCTGAAATAATCAACAAAGCAACCCGGAGACCGTGATCGAAAAACAAATGATCGCAACAAATTCTAGAGCCTGTCGAATGAATATGCTACATCAACCGGAAATAGAGCTTTTGTTGCTCTGCGCTCGTCCGCAGACAGATGATGCTGCTGTTGCTCGCATCCGCGCCTTGTTACAGCAAGAACTGGACTGGCAACTGATTTTCCAGCTAGCTGAATATCATAGAACTATCCCGCTGCTTGCATTCCATCTGCATAACGACGCCCCAGATCTGTTGGCGAACGATATCCAAACAGAGTTACAAACCTCACGCATAAACAGCACTCAACAAAACCTGGTTCTTGGAATGGAAGTACTTCACCTGACGAACTTGTTATCGGCCGAAGGTATTAATGCCGTGCCGTTTAAGGGCCCGGTGTCAGCCACGCTTGCTTATGGAGATATGGCCTTGCGTGCCTGCGGCGACATTGATCTTTTGGTCACACAGATTGACCATGCGAAGACTGAGAAAGTTCTTGAACATGATGGGTATACAATTGTAACCAGGTATCAGGACGCCATGCAATCCAGCTTGTGGCATGAACAGCGCACAAATCATCGTCGATTTACACTGGGGCATACCGCCCATTAGACCGCGACTGAATTCAGACCAACTCCGTAGAGAACTACGACCAATAACCCTGTTAACAAAATCTGTTTTGACTTTCTCTCCCTGCGACACTCTTTTAGTAACGGCAAGAAATGCGGTCAAGGAATACTGGAAGCCTTCTCTTCACCACGTCAGCGATATTGTTGCCCTGACCAGCAACTATACAAACGATGATTGGAGAACCGCTTTTACTCGTGCCCGGGAAATCGGTTGTCAGCGCATATTGATAGCAGCGGTGTTACTTTCCCACCGATTATTAAATTTAACCTTGCCGTCAGCAGGACCCACTAAGTTATTCAACCACCAAGGCATCAACAAGGTTGTTGACGAACTGCAGGACCATTTATTTTTGAACCCAGACGAACAGGTCACGGAACTATTGATGAAGCCTAAGCACCATCATCAGATGCAAGCCTATTTCTTAACATTAACTGATTCTCCCTGGAATCGTAGTCTGGATTGGCTGAATTGGGCAATCACCCCCAACAACGCAGACCTGGATTTTATTACACTACCGAAGACGTCTATCATTTCTCTACTTTTTCATCAGGCCATTACGTTTGTTAGTAAAACGCATGAATTCGCTCTACAAAGGTACCTCATAAGCAAGAAACATCTTCAGCGCGGCACATTCATGTAGTCATGGGATTTTCGGGGCTCATCTACATGCAGGCTGTTTTTGCCCTTCAAAACTCAAGAATCAGCGCTGATCCGCCGACATCTGAAAAGGTCGCCTAATTTTCTTAATGCTACCCTCTTGAGATGCTCAAAAGCACCGGAAATAAAATGATTTTACGGAAATTCCATATAGTTACATTGAGAACCCTCAACCGGTTACCTGTGGTTCTCGCGCTGGCTACCAGTCTGGCCGGCTGTGCGACCGGCCTGTCGAAGCAAGAATGCCAGGTTGCTGACTGGCACACTATTGGCTTTGAGGATGGTGCAAAAGGGCGGCCGGAGGCTCAGCTTGGCAAGCACCGCAAAGCCTGCGCTGAACACGGTATAGCGCTACAGCTCAGTGAATACCGTGAAGGGTGGCATACAGGTGTAAAAAGTTATTGCCAGCCCGCCAACGGTTATAACCTCGGTCGCAAGGGAAAAGCCTATGGCGGTGTTTGCCCCGGCACTCTGGAACCGGGATTTCTTGGCGCCTACGGCGATGGGCGGTCACTATATATGCTTGAGCAGGATGTACACCGGCTAAGTCGAACACTCACTCGAAAACGCAATCGGTTAAAGTCCATTGACACGGAAGCCCGGGATGCCGGTCTTGAACTGGTTGCCAAGGGTATACCAACTGAACGTCGCGTCGTATTACTCGACAACATACGAAAACTTGCTGAAGAACGCGCCGAAACAAAAACACAGATTCCAACGATCCAGGCTGAACTGGAGAGTAAACGCCAGCAGCTGAGCACACTGTCCAGCGCACACGTTTACTGACATTTAAATAATTTACACGACTAGTATTTTTTCTTAAGCAACAATCGGTCACCCTCATTACGCATATCAAGACGTCCGAGGAATGACATGCCCAGCAAGACTTCATCCGGCTGCGGACCGTCAATAACGACACCTTTAACATTGTGCAGCTCGATACTGCCAACCTTTACACGTTCCAGCGTCAGACGGAAAGCCTGAACCACCTGGGATGCCGTGGTGACATAGGTAGAATCCCCCTGTACGCGAAAGTCGATACCCAGGCGGCGCGCCTGTGCCGAGTTCATGGCTACAGAACTGGCCCCGGTATCGATCAAAAAACCGACCGGCAGGCCGTTGATACTGCCTACAGTCCTGAACATGCTCCGGCTATCCCGATAGACCAGAACCGTCTCACCCGGCGATGCGTTCGCCGCCGGCGCTTTTGCACGGCCATCAAGCCGGCGTTCCAGCTTTTCACCCTGATATTCAAAAACGGCAACGCCACTGTCAGCGGAAATCAGTGTCACCCCTTCCGGACTGGATTCACCCACACCCAGTATTTGCTGCTTCCCATCAACCACAATCATTGCCCGATTCTTGAACAAGGCGACAACATGGATGTCACCGGCAGCATCAGGTAATGTTGTCGCCACAGCAAGCAGGCACATAGCCAAACAGCTGACAAACTTCATTCAACAACTCGTAACAGCGCATATAACAGCAGCGCGGCGGGTATAGCGGCTAACAAATCATCCAGCATGATGCCCAGACCGCCGCTCATGCGTTTGTCCACGAACCGGATCGGCCACGGTTTCCATATATCAAACAGGCGAAACAGCAGGAATCCGAGCACGATGGATAACCAGCTGCCACTCGCTGCACACATGGTTAACCAGTAACCGGCAAATTCATCCCAGACAATACCAGGGTGATCGTGCACTCCCAGACGTGAAGACGCAGCGCCACAGATCCATACGCCGCAGACAGACAGCGCAACAAGGATACCGATATAAACCGGAAGCGAATACTGGCTGAACCAGAGATACAAAGGTACGGCAGCCAGCGTGCCCGCCGTGCCGGGTGCTCGCGGTGCAAGCCCGGACCCAAATCCAAACGCAAGAAATACCACCGGGTCACGGAAAACCTGACTGGCTCGAACGCTAGTCATGCTGAACACCCCTGAAATGATCATATCCGTGCACGTCCGGTGTCTCACTCCTGCCGTCAGCATAAACACAACGCAAGCCGGTTTGAACTTCCACCACACCGAATTCATGAACTGGCACATTATGCAGCGCCTGCACGGCTGCAAGTGTCTCGCGATGCTCCACAGGAAGCGTAAAACAAAGCTCGTAGTCGTCGCCACCATTGAGCTGAAAATCCGGTGTCTGCTCGGGATATGCTGCTTGCAAAGCAGGCGAACACGGCAGCCGATCTGGCCATAGCGTGGCACCACAACGGCTCGCGGAAAGCAGGTGACCCAGATCTGCCAGCAGACCATCGGAAACATCGATAGCGGCCGATGCCAGTCCCGCCAGACCCTGCCCCAGCGCCACTCGCGGTTGCGGCCGGTTGAGCCGCTGCGCCAGCGCATCATCCGGCGTTTCACCCAACAGCATCTGTTTCAGTGCGCATGCTGCTTCGCCCGGGGCACCGGAGACAAACACAGCGTCACCCGGATTAGCGGCATCACGCCGTAAGGCTTTGCCTGGCTCAATAAAACCATGCACCTGCACTGTTACTGATAACGGGCCGCGTGTTGTATCACCACCTACCAGTGCTACCGCGTATTCGTCAGCGAGAGCAAAAAATCCGTCGGCAAACGCCTGCAACCAGGCTGCGTCCGCAGCAGGCAAAGTCAGCGACAGCGTTGCCCAGGCCGGTGTAGCCCCCATCGCAGCGAGATCACTCAGGTTCACAGCCAGTGCCTTGTAGCCGATATCCGCTGCTGATGTTTGTTCAGGAAAGTGGCGCCCTGCTACCAGGGTATCAACCGCGACAACCAGTTGCTGCCCCGCAGGCACCTGTAAAAGCGCTGCATCGTCACCGATACCGAGCAACACATCGCTGCGCGCGGGTCTTTGCCGTAAAAAGTACTTGGCAATAATGTCGAATTCGGAATCTGGCATATTGCCCGGCCTTCAACCTGACCAGCTATTTTTTTAACAGCCCGCTGCCACCCTGGCCATGCGGGTGTTCGACGTTTCGCAGCGTCTGCGCAGTTTTGTCCAGCACGCCATTAATGTACTTGTAGGCCTGCTCTGCACCAAACTTCTTGGTGAGATTCACCGACTCGTTGATCACCACCTTGTAGGGTATATCCACGCGTACCAGCAATTCATAGCTCGCCAGCCGCAACAGCGCGCGCTCAACAGGATCCAATTCTTTCAGTGGCCTGTCGAGATAAGGGGTGAATGCTGCCTCGACCTCATCCAGCCGTGCCGGCACCTGGTGCAGGAGTTCGTGAAAATAATCCTTATCCGCCTTGGAGAAGTCCTCGTCCTCAAGAAACTGCACTTCGATCTCGGACAGGTTATTCCCTGACATATCCCACTGGTAGAGCGCCTGCATGGCAAGACGTCGGGCGCGGGTACGCAATGCAGCCTGAGGCTTTCCGGAATTACTCACAGGCGCGTTACTTACCGATCTCGCGCAGCACGTTGATCATTTCGATGGTCGACATGGCGGCCTCGGCACCCTTGTTGCCGGCCTTGGTGCCAGCACGTTCAATTGCCTGTTCGATACTGTCAACCGTCAGCACACCAAAGGCGACAGGAATATCGTACTGCAGGGAAACCTGTGACAACCCCTTGGTGCACTCGCCCGCCACGTATTCGAAATGCGGAGTACCGCCGCGAATCACAGCACCCAGCGCGATGATGGCCTCGTAACGCTTGGTTGCTGCCAGACGCTGTGCGGCAACCGGCATTTCATAGGCACCAGGCACACGCACAATCTGCAGTTCGCTCTCTTCTGCGCCGTGACGCTTCAGTGTGTCGATCGCGCCTTCGAGCAGACTCTCGACCACGAAGCTGTTGAACCGCGATACCAACAAGGCAATACGCGCACCGCGCAAGGTTAACTGGCCTTCGATTTCCTGTATGCCACTCATAGCTGAAACTCCAAATCTGAAACGTTCAAAATAATTATTCGCCGCCGACGTATTCAACAACTTCCAGCCCGAAACCGGAAAGACCGTGAACCACCATTGGCGCACTCAGCACACGCATCCGCCTGACCCCAAGGTCGGTAAGTATCTGAGCACCAATACCATGGGTACGTAACTCGTGCCGTTCCTCGCGCGTCACCGGCTCGCCACTCTTGTCGTGCTCGTTATAGTACTGAATGCGTTGCACCAGATCTTTGGGTGATTCCTGTTGCCCCAGCACAACCGCGATACCTTCACCGTTATCCGCAATGCGTTTCATGGCATCGCGTAACGGCCAGCCAATGTCATCCATTTGCGCACCGAACAGATCACTGAGAGAGTTCTGCACATGCACGCGCACCAGTGTTGGCTCCTCCGCGGACACATCACCCATTACCAGCGCCAGGTGCAGTCCCTTGTTAACGATATCCTGGTAAGCATACAGGCGAAATTCTCCGTACTCGGTGGGAAGATCACATTCCGCAACGCGCTCGACACTCTTTTCGTTGGCAATTCGGTAATGAATCAGATCGGCAATGGTCCCGACCTTGAGACCATGTTCTTCAGCAAATTTTTCCAGGTCAGGCCGGCGCGCCATGGTGCCGTCTTCATTGAGGATCTCAACAATCACCGAGGCCGGCTCTACACCCGCCAGCCGGGCAAGATCACAACCCGCCTCCGTATGGCCGGCGCGCGTCAAGACTCCACCCGGACGTGCCATGAGCGGAAAGATATGCCCTGGCTGGACCAGATCCTGTGGCCGGGCATCTGGCTGTACAGCAGTACGCACCGTATGCGCACGATCATAGGCGGAGATACCTGTGGTAACACCCTCGGCCGCCTCTATTGACAGCGTGAAGTTGGTGGAGTGCTGATCCTGATTTTCAATAACCATCAATGGTAACGACAACTGGCGACAGCGGTCGTGCGTCAGTGTCAGGCAAATCAGGCCACGGCCATGGGTAGCCATGAAGTTGATATCTTCCGGACGTACCAGCGACGCGGCCATGATCAGGTCGCCCTCATTCTCACGATCCTCATCATCCATGATAATGACCATCTTGCCATTACGGATGTCGTCAATAATCTCTTCGATACTATTCAGTTCCATCATTCTATTCCGCGGCGCCGGCAAAGCCGCAACGCTGTAGCAGTTCTTTGGTTACGCTACCCGAACCCGCTTGGGCGGCCTTGTCGCCAAGCAGCAGGCGCTCCAGATACCGGGCAATTATATCCACTTCCAGGTTAAAGGTACGGCCCGGCTGAAACTCACCCATGCTGGTTTCTACCAGCGTGTGTGGCACGATGTTAAGTTCAAACACGGCACCGTCGACGGCATTCACTGTCAGGCTGATACCATCTACACACACGGAGCCCTTGGCAGCGATATATTTCGCCAGCCCATCCGGCGCGCGCATACTGAAGCGCACCGAACGGCCATCATCACGCCGCGCCAGCACTGCACCGATACCATCAACGTGACCGCTCACCAGGTGGCCTCCCAGCGGCGTGGACGGTGTCAGCGCCTTTTCCAGGTTAACCCCGTCACCCACCTTGAGACCGCCAATACCGGTACAGCTCAATGTTTCACCCGACACATCCGCCCAGAAGCCGTCACCCGGAAGCTCGACAACCGTCAGGCAGACACCGCTGGTGGCAATACTGTCACCGATTTGCACCCCGGCAAGATCGAGCTTACCGGTGCGCACTCGCAACCGAAGGTCTTCACCTTTCGGATCCAGTGCAACCACCTGGCCGACAGCCTGTATGATCCCGGTAAACATCTTATGACTTCGGCCTCGCGGTTATACGCCAATCATTTCCCACCGGCCGGACATCAAGCCATTCGAGCTCAATCCGGTCCTGCATTTTTTCCAGTCCCGGGAGACTAAACAGGCCACGTCCGTTATCACCCATGAGATGCGGCGCAAGATACAACACCAGCTCGTCAACCAGTCCTGCAGCCATAAATGCACCTGCCAGGGTCGGGCCGCATTCCAGTAGCACCTCGTTGACCTCCCGCTGTGCCAGGTGCTCGAGCACAGCCGCTGGAGCCAGCCGATCATCATGCACATCAATCGCTTCAACAGATACGCCGGCTTGCTGCAAAACCGATCGCGCCTTTACGTCTGCATTACCGGTAAGCACCAGTGTCTCACCCGGCAGCGACAACATTTTCATCGTGGCCGGCGTACGCAGCTGCGTGTCCAGCACTACCCGCAACGGCTGTCGAACCGGTTCAACACCATTCAGGTCTGAAGCTTCCAGGCGCACATTCATGGAGGGATCATCTGCCAGTACCGTTCCGATACCGGTGACTATCGCCGAACTGCGCGCCCGCAGACGCTGCACATCACGACGTGCCGCATCACCCGTAATCCACTGACTTTCACCCGAGGCCATGGCGGTGCGCCCATCCAGACTGGCTGCCAGTTTAAGTCGCACCCAGGGCCGGCCCCGTTGCATACGCGATATGAAGCCCGGGTTCAGCTTGCGTGCCGGCCCTTCCAGCAACCCGGTTTCAACACGTATACCGGCGGCCTTGAGTCGCTCTACTCCGGAACCTCCAACCTGCGGGTTGGGGTCCTGCATGGCCACCACCACGCGGCCAACGCCGGCAGCTACCAATGCATCCGCGCACGGCGGCGTGCGTCCATGATGACTGCAAGGCTCGAGGGTGACAAATACATCCGCTCCACGAGCCTGCTCACCGGCTTCCCGCAGCGCATGCACTTCGGCATGCGGCTCACCGGCACGAGCATGCCAACCCTGCCCTACAACGTTGCCATCGCTGACAACCACGCAGCCCACATTAGGATTCGGCGCAGTGCTGTAAAGTCCGCGCTCCGCCAGGCGAACTGCTGCGGCCATGTGCTGTCCGTCTTTCATCTCACCGTACAGGCACATCGATATAGCGACAGGCTAATCGGGCTGTTCATCATTTTCGCCAGGCAATAAAGGCATCTGGTCGCGGCGCTCTTCCGGTGAGGGTTGCTGCTCGAGGCGCTCAATCTCATCCCGGAACTCGCTGACATCCTGAAAACTGCGATACACCGACGCAAACCGCACGTAAGCAACCTGATCGAGGTGGCGCAGTTCTTCCATCACCCACTCACCCAGCTGCCGGGATTGAAGCTCGCGTTCACCGCAGGCTTGCAAACGATGTTGAATATGGCTGATCGCCGTATCCACGCTCTCTGTATCTACCGGCCGCTTCTCCAGCGCACGCAATACACCGGTAAGCAACTTGTCTTCGTTAAAAGGCTCACGCGTACCATCACTTTTGACAATGCGCGGCATAACCAGTTCGGCAGCCTCGTAAGTAGTAAAACGCTCACTGCAATCGATACATTCGCGTCGCCTGCGCACCTGCGCGCCTTCACCGGCCAGTCGTGAATCGATGACCTTGGTGTCCTGGCAACCGCAGAAGGGGCAACGCATGGTAAGCCGGCCTCAGCCGTAAACCGGGAAGCGCTTGCAGATATCCAGCACCTTGCCGCGCACAGCATCGATGCCGGCCTGATTATTGACGTCGTCCATCACATCGCACATCCAGCCGGCAAGCTCACTGACTTCCGCCTCACCGAAGCCTCGCGTCGTCACCGCTGGCGTGCCAACGCGAATTCCGCTGGTCACAAACGGGGACTGTGGATCATTTGGCACCGCGTTCTTGTTCACAGTAATATTGGCCGCGCCCAGCGCCGCGTCTGCTTCTTTACCGGTAATCCCCTTGTCAATCAGATCTACCAGGAACAGGTGGTCATCAGTGCCACCGGACACTACCTTGTAGCCGCGCTCAAGGAACACGCCGGCCATGGCACGTGCATTGGCCAGCACCTTGCCCTGGTAGTCCTTGAAGTCAGGCTGAAGCGCTTCCTTGAAAGCCACCGCCTTGGCAGCGATCACATGCATCAACGGACCACCTTGAGTTCCCGGGAACACCAGTGAATTGAATTTCTTTTCCAGTTCCGGGTTAGCCTTGCAAAGAATCAGTCCACCGCGCGGACCACGCAGGGTTTTGTGCGTGGTGGTTGTAACCACATCAGCAAACGGTATCGGGCTGGGGTAGTGCCCGGTAGCAATCAAGCCGGCGACATGTGCCATGTCGACGAACAAGTAGGCTCCTACCGAATCGGCAATGGCTCGACAGCGTTCCCAGTCGACAACACGTGAATAGGCGGAAAAACCGGCAATCACCACTTTCGGCCGGTGCTCGCTGGCCAGGGCTTGCATCTGATCGTAGTCGATCTCGCCGGTATCATTGTTCAGACCATACTGCACAGCGTTGAATATCTTGCCGGAGAAATTTACCTTTGAGCCGTGGGTCAGGTGGCCACCGTCAGCCAGGCTCATGCCAAGCACGGTATCACCAGCCGCACAGAGCGCCAGGTAAACGGCGGCGTTAGCCTGGGAGCCGGAATGCGGCTGAACGTTGGCATAGTCGGCGCCGAACAGCTGCTTGGCGCGGTCGATCGCCAGCTGCTCCGCAATATCGACATTTTCACACCCGCCGTAATAACGCTTGCCGGGATAGCCTTCTGCATATTTATTAGTTAAAACAGAGCCTTGCGCTTCCAGCACGCGAGGGCTGGCATAGTTTTCCGAGGCGATCAGCTCGATGTGCTCTTCCTGACGCCGATTCTCGGCGGCGATGGCGGCTGCGAGTTCATCGTCGAACCCGGCGATAGTCATGTCTTTACTAAACATTCTGCAATTCCCGGCAAAGGCTGAAAAGACCGGAATGATACTGGATTCAGCCGCCTTCGCCCAGCAAAGCACTAACCACGGCGGTCCAGGCTTCGGCAAGATTAGTACGGTTATACCCGCCTCCGCCGAAGCTCAGCAGGCGCCCGTCGCACTGCCTGTCCGCCAAATGCTTGAGCCTCACCGCTGCGTGACGGTGGGCTGCGCTGCTGTATTTAAGGTGCGTTATGGGGTCGCCATTCAGGCTGTCTGCGCCACACTGAAACAGAATGAACTCCGGTTCAGCTCTGCCAATAAACATTTCAGCAGACTCCCACAGCCCCAGAAAGGCTTCATCATCCGCATTGGGAGGCATGGGTATATTCAGCTTGGTACCAACCGCCTTCCCACGGCCTGTCTCTTCACTGCGACCAGTGCCTGGATACAGGTAGCGGCCATCCTCATGAAAATCGACAAATATCAGCTCTGGATCTTCATCGAATGAATAGAACACACCGTCGCCGTGATGCGCATCAATATCGACATAAGCGACACGCCGTATGCCGTAACACTGACGCAGGGTTTCGATAACAACACCGCAATCATTGAAGACACAAAACCCGGCAGCCTCGTTGCGCGTTGCGTGGTGCAGCCCGGCGATGGGCACAAAGGCGTGTCGGCAGCGGCCGCTCATGACATCGTCGAGCGCTGCCAGGGTGGTGCCTACCACCGTAGCAGCGGCCTCGTAGACACCTTTGAATGCAGGCGTATCACCACAATCCAGGTAGCCTTTACCGGATATCGACTGTTGTTTGACCCTGGAAAGATATTCCCGACCATGAAAACGTAAAATCTCCGCTTCGCCAGCAACAGCCGGGGCACACACCTTGACCTGCTTATCGAGTCCCGACTCAAGCATGCGATCCCAGAAACGGTGCATACGATCCGGACCGAAGGGATGACCCTCACCGAATCCATAGGCTGCCAGCGCCTCACCAACATAAACACAAACGTCTGAATTCGAATTCATCTTGACCGCGTGATACCTGTTGCTCCTCCATCATTGTAGGACAGTTACGGCGCACCCGGCCTCTCTGTATAATCCCGCCCTTTAAACAGCCTGCAGCGAGTTCCTATGGCCCAGTACGTCTACACCATGAATCAGGTCGGCAAGGTCGTGCCACCCAAGCGTGAGATTCTGCGTGATATCTCCCTGTCTTTTTTCCCTGGCGCCAAAATCGGCGTGCTGGGACTGAACGGCTCGGGTAAATCAACCCTGTTGCGCATAATGGCCGGAATCGACACCGACATACATGGTGAAGCCCGGCCGCAAGCCGGCATCAAGGTCGGCTACCTGTCCCAGGAACCGCAACTGGATGAAAGCAAGGACGTGCGTGGCAATGTCGAGGAAGCCCTGGCAGACATAAGCGACGCACAGACCCGGCTAGACGCCGTCTATGCGGCCTACGCCGAACCGGATGCTGACTTTGACGCCCTCGCCAGCGAGCAGGCAAGACTGGAAAATATCCTTCAGGCCAGCGACGGTCATCACCTGGAACGTACCCTGGAAGTCGCTGCCGACGCTTTGCGTCTGCCGCCCTGGGATGCCGATGTCAGCAAACTCTCCGGCGGCGAAAAACGCCGGGTCGCCCTGTGCAAACTACTGCTTTCCAAACCCGACATGCTGCTGCTCGACGAGCCCACCAACCACCTCGATGCCGAGAGTGTTGCCTGGCTCGAGCGTTTCCTGCACGAGTACCCGGGCACTGTCGTGGCGGTGACCCACGATCGTTACTTCCTCGACAACGTCGCCGGCTGGATACTCGAACTCGACCGTGGCCACGGCATTCCCTGGGAAGGCAACTACTCGACCTGGCTGGAGCAGAAGGAGAACCGGCTGGAGCAGGAAGAAAAAACCGAAAGCGCCCGCCAGAGAGCCATGAAAGCCGAACTGGAATGGGTGCGCAGCAACCCCAAGGGACGCCATGCTAAAAGCAAGGCACGCCTGGCGCGCTTCGAGGAGCTGTCCTCACAGGAAACCCAGAAACGCAACGAAACCAAGGAACTCTATATACCGCCTGGCCCGCGCCTGGGTGAGCTGGTAATCGAGGCCAATCACATCGGCAAGGGCTTCGGCGATCAGCTGTTGGTCGATGACCTCAACTTCAAACTGCCGCAGGGTGGCATCGTCGGCATCATCGGCCCCAACGGCGCGGGTAAAACCACACTGTTCCGTATGCTCACAGGCAAAGAGCCCGTCGATAGCGGCGAACTGCGTATAGGTGAAACAGTAGAGATCGCCTACGTCGATCAGAGCCGTGACTCACTGGACGACAACAAAACCGTGTGGGAGGAGATTTCCGATGGCCAGGACATCATTTCCGTGGGCAAGTACGAGGTGAATTCACGCGCCTATGTATCACGCTTCAATTTCAACGGCACCGACCAACAGAAACGTGTCGGAGATATGTCAGGCGGTGAACGCAACCGCGTACACCTGGCCAAACTGCTGAAGAGTGGCGGCAACCTGCTGCTGCTCGACGAACCGACCAACGACCTGGACGTTGAAACCTTGCGCGCACTCGAGGAGGCACTGCTCGACTTCCCGGGCTGTGCCGTGGTGATTTCACATGACCGCTGGTTCCTTGACCGCATCGCCACACATATTCTAGCCTTCGAAGGCGACAGTCATGTGGAATGGTTCGAAGGCAACTACGCCGACTACGAAGCCGACCGTAAACGTCGCCTGGGTGAAGCTGCAGACCAGCCGCATCGAATTAAGTACAAACGCTTGAGCTAGACGCAAACACATCGCCTCCCCGCCAGAATCAGGGGCGATGATTGCTAAAAGTGTATCGGAACCCGGTCAAAGCAAGAACTCCGGCCGCAGCCTGGTCGTTGGCTTTATTCTGGCACCGGTATTGGCCTGGTTATTGATGAACGTATAATCCGCAGGCACGGCGGAAGTATATGAGCAGAATCGAGATTGAATGAAGGAACCCGTATCTGTTTCACGCCGGGCAAGGCAACAGCCACTGAGCATTGAATGCTGTTACTGGTTCACGGAACCTGAAACAACCGGCTTCGTGACGACACCGGACCGTATGAACGGTACACGAAACGCCAGCAACGCCAGAAGTACCAGCCCGTAGATTAAAGGCTCAAGCACATCCGCCTTCACCAGCCACCAGTAATGCACTACACCCAGCGCGGGTACCAGATATGCAAGTCGGTGCAACTTCTTCCAGGATTTACCCAGGCGCTTTATCATTACCCGGTTGGACGTCACAACCAGTGGTATTAACAACGCAAACGCCAGCATACCCATGGTGATAAAAGGTCGATCGAGGACATCCAGAAAAATTTCCTGCCAGTCAAAAAACTGATCGAGCCACAGGTAGATCATCAGATGAAGGCAGGCGTAAAAGAACGCAAACAAACCGAGCATGCGCCTTATGCGTATTGACCAGCCCCAGCCAGACAAACGTTTCAAGGGCGTCATGGCAAGTGCAATCAGTAGCAGGCGCAGCGTCCACTCCCCGCTTGCATCGGCTATCTCGTCTATGGGGTTGGCACCGAGCCGGTCTGTATAGAGCTGCCAGGCAACCCACAGGAACGGCAGCAGGCACAGCAGGAAAACCACAGATTTAAGCGTTCTGTTCTTCACGATAACGCCGTAGTCAGTAATATTTCGCCAAATCCATACCCGTATACAGCGACGCAACTTGCTCCTCATAGCCATTGAACATCAGAGTTTTGCGCTTGGACAACTCACCGATACGGCGTTCGCGCTTCTGACTCCAGCGTGGGTGAGAAACCTTCGGATTCACATTGGCATAAAAACCGTATTCTTTCGCTGCTGCTTTCTCCCACGAGCTGATTGGCTGCTGTTCAACAAAACGCATGCTGACAATGGACTTGATACTTTTGAACCCGTATTTCCACGGCACCACCAGACGGATCGGCGCACCATTCTGGTTAGGCAGCACCTCATCGTACAGTCCCACTGCCAGCAATGTGAGCGGATGCATGGCTTCATCCATTCGCAGACCTTCCGTGTAAGGCCAGTCGAGCACGCGCCGACGCACACCTGGCATTTGCTCCTTGTCATTCAGGGTTTGGAACTCAACAAATCTGGCCCTGGAGTTCGGTTGAAAACGCTTGATAAAATCAGCCAGCGGAAAGCCCACCCATGGAATGACCATGGACCAACCTTCCACACAGCGCAGACGGTAGATACGCTGCTCCAATGCGTGCGGCTTTAAGATATCTTCCAGCGAAATGACACCGGGCTTGTCACATTCACCAGCCACGCTGACTGACCATGGGTCGGTATCAAAATCCTGTGCGCGAATCGCCGGTGCAGACTTGCTGGTACCGAACTCGTAAAAATTATTGTAGGTCGTGACATCCTTGTAAGGCGTCTTTTCCTCATCGGTACTATAGGGTCCGGAAACAACGTTGCCGAGCGAGAGCTTTGCCTCGCTCAACCAGGGAAAGCCTGCACCAGCGATCGCAGCCATGCCGGTTTTAATAAAGTGGCGCCGCTGTTTGTATATCTCGTAGGGCGTGACGTCAGCTTCGGTAAGGTCGGAACTCTTCTTGAATAGCATCGTAAATCCAGTCTACAGCGGGGTTATCCCCTAGTGACCGCGCGAGGCAGCATATGGTTCCTGTAACGGCACGCAAGCCTTTGATTTTAGCCGTTCAGCGAATGAAGCGCCTGATCAAACACATCAATTCCCAAACAAAACCCGGCTAGCCGATGTGACTACGTGCATTTCGGAACATGCGCATCCAGGGCCCGTCTTCACCCCAGTCATCAGGTCGCCATGAGTTCTGCACACCACGGAACACACGTTCCGGGTGCGGCATCATAATGGTGAAACGACCATCATCAGTTGTCAGTCCGGTGATGCCACCCGGTGAACCATTGGGGTTCAGCGGATAAATTTCAGTGGCTTCGCCATAGTGATCAACATAGCGCAGTGCGATCGTGTTGTTAGTCGATGCCGCGGTTACTGTACTGTCGGAATCAAACTCGGCGCGGCCTTCTCCATGAGCTACAGCGATTGGCAGGTGCGAACCCGCCATACCCTGTAACAGAATGGATGGCGAGGGCAGAACTTCAACCATCGAGAATCGCGCTTCAAATTGTTCTGACTCATTGCGTACAAAGCGCGGCCAGTGGGCTGCACCCGGCACGATGTCTTTTAATGCAGACATCATCTGACAACCGTTACATACCCCCAGCCCCCAGGTGTCACTGCGACTGAAAAAGGCTTCGAAAGCATCACGCGCCCGTGGATTGAACAGTATCGACCGCGCCCAGCCCTGACCGGCACCCAGCACATCGCCATAGGAAAAACCGCCGCAGGCGACCAGCCCGGAAAACCCTGTCAAATCGTTACGTCCGGATATCACATCACTCATGTGCACATCGACACAGGCAAAACCGGCACGCTCAAACGCCGCTGCCATTTCCACCTGACCGTTGACACCTTGCTCGCGCAGAATAGCCATACGGGGCCGCGCACCGCTGGCCTGCATGGGGGCAGCCGGCACGTTGTCCGGATCGAAACTCAGGCGCGGCTGCATGCCGGGGTCGCTGCTGTCCAGCAAGCGCTGGTATTCCTGCTCGGCGCAATCAGCATTATCGCGCAGCACCTGCATCTGGTAACTGGTTTCCGCCCACGCGCGTTGCAGATCAACACGCTTTTCGTCGAACAGTGGCTTACCGGCAAACTGGATAACAATGTGGTCATCGTCACGCAAACTGCCCAGCACGTGGCTGTGCCGACCGAGCCCTGCTTCACGCAGTGTTTCCAGCACAGTGTCTGTGTCGCAGTGACGCACCTGCACAACGGCGCCGAGCTCCTCACTGAACAAGGCCGCACGTGCATCGTCACCAAGATCGTCGAGACGTATATCGATACCGCAGTGTGCGGCAAAGCACATTTCGCACAGGGTCGTGAACAGTCCACCATCTGATCGGTCATGGTAGGCAAGCAACAGGCCAGACTGATTGAGATCCTGTATACACCCGAACATCGATACCAGTGCACCAGGATCATCCAGGTCGGGAGCGTGATGACCGAGCTGCTTGTAGACCTGGGCAAGGGCCGAACCAGCCAGACGATTCCGTCCTTTGCCCAGATCAATCAGGATCAGGTCAGTGTCACCCACCGCTTGCTGCAATTCAGGCGTCAGGGTACGACGTACGTCTGCAACAGGCGCGAAGGCAGTGATAATCAATGACAGCGGACCAGTAACAGACTTGTCTTTACCATCCTCCTGCCAGACGGTTTTCATGGACAACGAGTCCTTGCCCACCGGGATAGCAATACCCAGTCGCGGACAAAGCTCCTCACCCACGGCCTTCACGGTATCGAATAACGCAGCATCTTCACCGGGGTGTCCGGCTGGCGCCATCCAGTTAGCTGACAGACTGATATCGGTCAGCGCATTAATTCGCGCAGCTGCGAGGTTGGTGATCGCCTCACCCACAGCCAGGCGGCCGGAAGCTGCAGGCTCCACCAGTGCGACGGGAGCACGCTCGCCCATCGCCATTGCCTCGCCGACATACCCGCTATAGTCCGCACAAGTCACTGCGACATCAGCTACCGGCACCTGCCAGGGCCCGACCATCTGGTCGCGTGTAACCTGGCCCGTAACCGAGCGATCACCGATAGTAACCAGGAACTGTTTACTCGCGACCGCTGGTAACCGCAGGATACGGTAGGCGATGTCAGTGAGATCATCAGGCAGTTGCAGCTCGGGCTTGGCAAACGTCTTGTGATGCACATCGCGCAGCATCTTTGGCGGCTTGCCAAGTAACAGGGCCAGCGGCAAATCAATGGGCGCGTTATCGAAATAGCCGTCTCCCAGCACCAGGTCCTGTTCGGCCGTGGCTTCGCCCAGCACTTCGTAAGGACAGCGCTCCCGCTCGCAAAGCGCCTGAAACATCTCCATATGGTCTGGAGATACGGCAAGCACATAGCGTTCCTGGGATTCATTGCACCAGATCTGCATGGGCGACATACCCGGTTCATCATTGGGTACGGCACGCAACTCAAAACGACCACCACGCCCGGCGTCGTTGACCAGTTCCGGCACCGCATTCGACAGGCCACCGGCACCGACATCATGGATTGAAATAATCGGATTGTCTTCGCCCATCGACCAGCAACGGTCAATGACTTCCTGGCAGCGACGTTCCATCTCCGGGTTACCGCGTTGCACAGACGCAAAATCCAGATCCTCAGAGCTGGCTCCGCTGGACATCGATGAAGCCGCACCGCCACCCAGACCGATCAGCATGGCCGGCCCACCCAGTACGATAATCTGCGCGCCAACGGGGATAGTATTTTTCTCGACATGCTCCGCACGAATATTGCCGTAACCACCGGCGATCATGATGGGCTTGTGATAACCACGCACTTCCTCGCCATTCGGCCCGGGAACCTTTTCCTCAAAAGTACGGAAGTAGCCGCAAATATTGGGCCGGCCGAACTCGTTATTGAAGGCCGCTGCTCCAAGCGGAGCATCGATCATAATATCCATAGCTGAGACAATGCGTGATGGTTTGCCGTAATCGGTTTCCCAGGGCTGTACAAAACCGGGGATTTGCAGATTTGAGACGGAAAACCCGCACAGACCGGCCTTGGGTTTCGAGCCCCGTCCGGTCGCACCCTCATCGCGAATTTCACCACCAGAGCCGGTTGCAGCCCCCGGGAAGGGTGAAATCGCAGTCGGGTGGTTATGTGTTTCCACCTTGATCTGGATATGCGCATCCTCGTCATCGGCACGGTATTCGCCCGTGGCGGGATCAACGATCATGCGTTTGACCCGGTGCCCCCTGATGACAGCAGAATTGTCTTCGTAGGCAGAAAGAATACCGTCTGGACTGGCTATGTAGCTGGCCCGAATCATGTTGAACAGAGTGGTGCCCTTTTCATCACCGTCGATAATCCAGTTAGCATTGAAAATTTTGTGTCGACAGTGCTCGGAATTGGCCTGGGCAAACATCATCAGTTCGACATCAGTGGGGTTTCGTCCCAGACCGGTAAAACTGTCCACCAGATAATCGATCTCGTCATCGGACAGCGCCAGCCCCATAGCCCGGTTCGCCACCAGCAGGGCATCCCGCCCGCCCTGAAGAATATCGACTCTGACCAGCGGTGCTGGCTCCGCCTGACTAAACAAACGGGCAGCCTCGTCAGCACTTTGTAGCACTGACTCGGTCATACGATCGTGCACCAATGCGTGCAGGGCGCCGATGCTGTCGGCATCAAGCTGTCCCGGGCCGTCCAGCCATACATCAAAACGGATACCACGTTCGATACGCCGCACATTGGCGAGCCCGCAATTGTGCACAATGTCACTGGCCTTGCTCGACCAGGGTGATATGGTTCCTACGCGTGGCACAACCCAACAGCTGTAGGCAGCACCACTTTTACGTTCAGCCGCTTCGCCCAGCAATTGCCGCAGCGCAGTCTTGCCCGCCTCATCAAGGCTCTCTTCAAGATCGACAAAATGAATGTATTGGGCTGCCACCCTGCTGACTGGACTGACAGCCTGCCGGACGCGTGATGTAAGCTTGGCTAGACGGAAATCGGAAAAGGCATTGGTGCCGGGCAATTGCAGCATGGACAGTCTCAATCTGGCTGAGCCGCTGTGTAAATCGCGGCCTGTTGGAAAGCCAGCAATGATACTGGATGCCCGCAGACGGGTACAGACAGGCGACGCCGCGCGGGCGCCGCCAATTGACTATATTTTGAAGTTGCCGACTACCCGGTTCAGGCTTGTCGCTGTATTGGTCAGCTCCTGGAGTTCCTGGTTACAGGCTCCCATCCACTCGGCGTTTTCAGTTTCTTTGACCGACAGGATCTCGACGTTCTGGGCAATCTCGTTACTCACCTGGGACTGTTGCTGAGCAGCCTCTGAAATCTGCACCACCATATCGTTCATCAAATTGACGCTGCCAGTCATGTGCTCTATGACCTGGCTGGTGTCACCTACGGTTTGCAGCATCGAACCACTTGATTCGACTACCTGCCCCATGGAGTCGACTAATTCACGGTTGGACCGCTGGTTACTGTCCAGCAGCTCACGGATCTGCGCAGTTGACTGCTGTGTCTTGGACGCCAGCTGTCTGACCTCGTCGGCTACTACAGCAAATCCGCGCCCGGCTTCGCCCGCCCGCGCAGCTTCAATAGCGGCATTAAGGGCCAGCAGATTGGTCTGTTCGGCGATCTCGTTAATTGAACCGATCATCTTGTGCATGGACTGACCCTTGGCTTCGATGGTATCCACACTTTGCTGCAGCTGCCCGATTTGCGCTGCCATATCCTGCGCCTTGTCGGCCATCAGGTGCATGGCACTACTGCCTTCATCTGCCTGGGCGCGTGCCTGCACGGCCTCACCGGCCGCTGTTTCGGCATTCCGTGCTATTTCAGCACTGGTCGCGGACATCTGCTCAGTCGCCGCTGCCGTCTCACGGGTACGCTCGGCACCCTGAACCACGTTCGCCTGCACACCGGCAACACGTTCGCTGGTCTGCTCGACACCCCGTTCCACCTGGCCGGAGGCATTGGCGATCTCGATGACCATTTCCTGTAATCCGGACATCATCTGGTTGAAATAACCGGACGCCTGACCGAGTTCATCGCCCGAAGCCAGCTTGACGCGCTGGGTAAGATCCCCGTTACCCTTTGCCATGTCTTCGAGAATATCCTTCAATTGCAGAATCGGCGTGGTGATTTGATGACTTGTAAATGTGGCAACCAGCACGCCTGCCACCAGCCCGAGCAAACACAGGACAGCGATAAAACTGGCGTCGTCATGCAGATCCTCGAGCAGTGCAGTGCTGGTTTCCGTCGCCAGCACACGCTGACTGTCAACCAGCGCCTCAAGCTCGGTATTGATATCCGCCAGCAGCGGCCGAATCTCGGTGCGAATCAGACTGATATCAGTACGCCAGCGACCTGAATCACCAATGGCACGCAATTCCTTGAAGTTGGCCTCAAACTTTTCCTTCGATGCGATAAAACTGGACAGGCCCTCGTCCTGCTCGAAGGTCAATTCATCTTCGTAGGCGGCGATCTTCTCAATTTTATCGTTAACGGCATCCATATAGAGACTGATTTCCGACAGGGAGCGCTCACTACGGAAGGCAATATATGCGCGCACGCCGTTCATCACATTCGCCCAATAGTAACGTAACTCGTGAATCTCATTAAGTATTGCCCGCCGTTCTTCGTTGGCACTCTGTTCAAACTCGCTCATCAGCATTTCGCCAGTGGCCTGAAGCATTTGCTGACTGACGGGATTCACATTCTGAGCCGCATAGCTCAGACCGGCCATATTGGCCATTTCAGTCCCCAACCAGGCTGATCATGCGCTTTTCGTAGGATTTGAAGCTTGCAACATATGTCTCCAGCTGCTGCACCACTTGCTTGATTTTTGGGTCATCGCTTAGGTTCAAATGTCGCTGCAGTGTCGCCAGGGTGCTATCGACCTCAACGAGGGACTGTTGATATTCGACCTGGGCGGATTTCTCCTGGGAAAGCATAAACAGGCCGAGTGCCGCTGCGGCCCGGTCCAGTGCCTGCGACAGGTCCTGCGAAGCGAGCATGGTGGGCTGCAGCTCCTCAACCACCACCGCCAGTTCATCTTCGACCTGAAACAGACTGCGATAGGAAACCGCCGATACCAGCAGCAGCAGCGCCAGTAAAATACCGAATCCCCCCCAGACTTTCTGCCTGACGGGCAGATTGGAAAGTTTTAGAAAGCCAAACACCATGTAGTCCCTCTATTTGTCCATTAATTTAGGAGCCTGGCAGATGCCGGGAGGCATCCATGCTCCTGAGCCAATCACTGGCTACTAGGGTTATTGGCGGACAATGGACAAACTTTAAGTGAGCTTCCCTACAGCTGACAGGCTAATCAATTCCCAGCCAGGGCATACCATCAGGTTGGTTTGCCACTAATATTGCGCCCATATTGTGACCTACTGCTGTCGTCAGACAATCAAACGCCAGTTGCGGCAGATTATTCTTTTCGCTGATATGTGCCGCCACCAGGTGCTGCAAGCTGGATGTGTTAATTTTTTCTAATAATTCAGCGGCTTGCTGGTTGCTCAGGTGGCCATAAGGACCGCCCACCCGCTGTTTCAGACTGGGCGGATAAGGCCCGGCAGCAAGCATGGAGGGATCGTGGTTGCACTCCAGAACCAGGGCATCCAGCCCGTCCAGTGCATCAATCATGTGGGGCGTGATACTACCGACATCGGTTAATAAACCCAGACGGCGCTTGCCGTCGGAAAAAACGAACTGGCAGGGCTCGCGGGCATCATGCGGAACAGGAAATGGCTGCACCTGGAGGTCGCCGACAACAAACTGCTGATGACTGTTGATACAGTGCCACCTGGAGAGCTCTCCACCCTTGTGTACCGCTTCGGTCCCCGCGGTCATCCAGACCGGCAAACCATAACGCCTTGAAAGGCGTGCCACCCCTGATATGTGATCACTGTGCTCATGAGTCACCAGAATCGCATCCAGAGCATCGGCTTCAAGGCCAAGCCTGGCGAGCCGTTTTTCAGTCTCGGTACAGGAGAATCCACAGTCAACCAGTACACGGGTATCGCCAGCTTCAACCAGCATGGCATTACCCTTGCTGCCACTGCCGAGCGAGGCAAACCTCATAGTGATTACTTACTTCAACTCGTCGTACAGCAGGTTGAGTATCCGCACCGCCGTAATCGACTGCTCGGGATCACCGGCTTCATTCAGCACCACAATACGCGTATCCGCGCCGTCGTCATTCAGCTTGATCTGGTAGTTCTCAACCTGTTCATCATTGCTCGACCAGAATGCCAGCTTGGATAGCAGCCCACTGTCCTTGTCACTGCCGAGTGGGTCGTTATAGCGCACGTAATAAAGGCCCTGTAAACGATCGCGATCCTCGACCGCAAAGCCAACCCGGTCGAGCACGATACCCACGTTACGCCAGGCTTTATCGAAATCATCGCGTACTACCAGCGTGGCCTGACCGCTATCCTGCTGTATCAGCTCGGCACGTGCCTCCCGCGGCTCATCGGCAGCCAGCTGTTGTTCCGCCAGCTCGGGGCGTACACCCATGAAAATCATCATGCGCTTGAGCATTTCCGATTCCATGCCGGGATCAGCTGGACGAGGCCCCCACTTGGTGTCCGCCTGAGCCTCGTCGGCGGATACCACAATTTCCTCGACGCCCTGATGACTGATAAATACCTCGGTGGTGCCTGGCTTCTCGCCGCGCTCCAGCCGCATCCGGTATCGATCACGGTATGCCGAAGAGTACGCATTTTCGTAGACCCGGCTGATCAAACGACGGATGGAGTCCTGTGGAATGGCCGCACGATTCTCCTTCCAATCGGTTTCCAGCGTACCGAGTGCAGGGTCTTCGCGCATGATAAAGAAGCCGTCCTCAATCCAGAATTCGCGCGCCACAGGCCATACTGAAGAGGGTTCACCCTTGACCACCAGCCAGGCCCGATCCTTATCACGCTGAAAGCTCAGGGCATCGGGATCGACGATCAGATCTCCGGCCGCACCGGACTGCTTGCCAAGTGATTCACGGGCGCTGGTATAACCGGACAATGTGGCGGGACCAGAAGGCACCACCAGCGCATCTGTCGTTGGCGTTGTTGTCAGATCGGGCGGCACCTCCAGGGACTGGGTAGGTTCAGCACTCTTGTAATCCTGGCTTTTATCCGGAAACGCCCGATCCAGCCAGCTGCAACCCGCCAGCATGGGTAACAAAACCAGGGGCAGGCAACGCCGGCTTGCAGAGGTGATTCGATACATAAAATGTGTTCCAGTGTGTTTCAATTCAGGCATCAGCGGTCAGGGCGACGCCGGCCTGTTGCATGGCAGCCCGTACCCGATCGTGGTATGCGGCTTCGAGGGGCGTCAGTGGCAAACGCATGCCTGGCGGGATCAGTCCCATTTCATGCAGTGCCCACTTCACCGGTATCGGGCTGGATTGAATAAACAAATCCTGGTGCAAACCGCGCAGGGGCAGGTCGAGCGTCTCAGCCATGGCGCGGTCACCCGCCAGAGCAGCCGCACACATCGCTTGCATGGCGCGCGGCGCCACATTGGCCGTCACCGAAATATCTCCCCTGGCCCCCATAAGCATCAGTTCCATGGCCGTCGCGTCGTCACCGCTGTAAACATCCATATGATCGCCACAGATTTCCAGTAGCTGGCGGCCGCGCTCAATATCGCCGGTAGCATCCTTGATACCAACAATGTTGGCGATCGGCGCCAGGCGTGCCACGGTTTCCGGCAACATGTCGCAGGCGGTGCGGCCGGGCACGTTATACAGAATCTGCGGGATCGGCACCGTTTCGGCAATCAGTTTGTAGTGCTGGTAGAGACCTTCCTGGGTCGGCTTGTTGTAATAAGGTGTAACCAGCAGACAGGCGTCGGCACCGGCCTGCATGCCACAACGGGTTAAATCTATGGCTTCGCGTGTGGAATTGGCGCCGGTACCGGCAATGACAGGAATACGCCCGGCAGCAATATCCACAAACTGCCGCAGCAGCTCACAATGTTCCTGCTCGTTGATGGTCGCTGATTCACCGGTGGTACCCACAGCAACGATGGCGTCGGTACCCTTCGGCAATATGAAACTCGACCAGCGCTTCCAGGCTATCCTGGTCGACCGCACCGTCTTCGCGCATGGGCGTCACCAACGCCACCATACTGCCGTGAAACATGAACCGCTCCGAACCATAAAACAATTGCGCATGGTACGTTTCCGGCCCGCCGGTGACAAGACAGCCCACCCGACCAATTAACCCACTTAATGCCTCTGTTAATAGCCCTGTCTGTCATTTAGCCGCCCGGAGCGCGATAATTTTGCTCCCGGACCAACAGCCAGCGAAAAGCCACCATGAGCACTGCAGACGACAGCATCCGCGAAATCCGCATCAACCCGATTGTGCCAAGCGAATCGGTACTGGTCTCCACGGCACGCGGTATGCGTCCGCGCAAGGAAGAAGCGCCAGCACCACGAGATACCCGCAAGCACGTCGAACGTTGCCCTTTCTGTACCGGTAACGAACACATGACGCCCCCCACGGTTGCCACTTCGCCCAGCGACGAGAACTGGCAGGTACGGGTAGTGGAAAACCTGTATCCGGTACTGGGCGACGACAGCACCTCGACCAACCTGGTATTCGGACTCCAGCAAGCCATCGACGGCTACGGTCGGCACGAGGTCATCATCGATCATCCCGAACACGGCATTGCCATTCAGGACATGTCCGAGGATCACCTGTTTAGACTGATCGGCATGTACCGCGACCGTATTCGCGCACTCTACGAAGCCGACGAACGCATTCAATACGTACTGATATTCAAAAATTTCGGTCCTGCCGCCGGCGCAAGTATTCCGCATACCCACAGCCAGGTAATCGCCATGCCGGTGGTGCCCGAGAATGTATACAGCGAGGTGATCCACAGCCGTCAGTATTACGAAAAAAACCGTCAGTGTATTTTCTGCTCACTCATTGACGAGGCGCTCACCTTCGAAGCCAAAATCTACGATCGTGAGTCAGGCTCGGTACGTCGTGAAATCAATGTTGGACAGTACGTAATCGAACGCGGCAAACATTTCGTCGCTATCAAACCGTTCGCCAGCCGCTATGAATGGGAAGTTCACATCCTGCCTCTCGTTCACCAGAGCGACTTTATCGCTATTAGCGACGCGCAGCGTGACGACCTTGCCAGGGTGTTGAAACGCGCCATGGCACGACTCGATGCCGTTATTGGCGGCGCCCAGTACAATTTCTTCCTGCATTCGATACCGCATAACAATGATTTCTCAAACTGTAATGACAGCTATCACTGGCACCTGGAAATCTGCCCGCGAACCAGCATACCGACAGGATTTGAACTGGGCTCCGGCCTGTTTGTCAGCACCATAAGTCCGGAAGAGGCGGCCGCACAGCTACGTGCTGTCGAACTGGAATAGTGGTAGGCTTTTGGATACCGTTTACGGGTTTCCTTTTTGAAGTGGCAGACCGGAGTCATAAGTAGTCCATGAGCAATCAGCTAGTGATCGCCGCAATCGGCGAAGATCGATCAGGACTGGTGGATAGTTTAGCCAGCTGGATCCTGGACAGCGGTTGCAATATCGCCGACAGCCGCATGACGGTACTGGGCGGGGAATTTGCTGTACTACTGCTCATAGAAGGCCAGTGGAACAGTCTGGCCAAGCTGGAAGACCAGATCGAGCAGGTGCAGGAGCGACTGGGCATGACCATCAGCCTCAAGCGCACCGAGCAAAAGAAACCGGCAGGCGCCATGCTGCCCTACGCGGTCGACGTGGTTGCCCTCGACCACCCTGGCATTGTCCACAACCTGGCGAATTTCTTTTCCCAGCGGGGCATTAACATTCAGGACCTTTCAACATCCAATTACTCAGCCGCTCATACCGGCACACAGATGTTTTCAGTACACATGGTTCTGGATGTCCCCGGCGAAACCCAGATCGCCGGCTTGCGCGAGGAATTTCTTGATATTTGCGACCAGCTAAACCTCGATGCTGTTATCGAGCCGATGAAAGGTTAACCATGGCCACGGCACAAATTGGCAAAAAAGTCCCTGCATTCAAAGCCGACGCTACAGGTGAACAGGTTTTCCGGCTCGCCGATGCCAAGGGTAAAAACCTGGTCATCTACTTCTACCCAAAGGATGCAACCCCTGGCTGTACACTGGAGGGCCAGGATTTTCGCGACAACCACGCCAAATTCAAACGTAACAAAACGCGGGTCATCGGCGTATCGCGCGACAGCATCAACTCACACGAAAAGTTCAAGGCCAAACAGGCATTCCCTTTCGAATTGTTGTCTGACCCGGACGAAACGCTCTGCAAGCTGTTCGATGTCATCAAGGAAAAAAACATGTACGGTCGCAAAGTCATGGGCATTGAACGCAGCACATTTCTGGTAGGGCCAGACGGCAAACTGCGCCGCGAGTGGCGTAAAGTCAAGGTCGCCGGCCACGTTGACGAAGTGCTGGAAGCCGTGCGCGAACTCAATCGTGGCAATGCCTGAAAGAGAACCCGCCGGCTTGTTAGCTCACAGCGAGTGGACGCGGCATAGCGCTATGCTTACTGGATCAGGCCACGCCAACCCGACCCGCAAACTACGGTTATTTAATTAAATGCCCAAAGCTGTCGCCGATTCAAAACGTCTCTTCATTCTCGACACTAATGTGTTGATGCATGACCCCACGGCGCTGTTCCGTTTCCAGGAACACGATGTCTACCTGCCCATGATCGTTCTGGAAGAAATGGACGCTGGTAAGAAAGGCCTGTCGGAAGTCGCCCGCAACGTCCGCCAGGTCAGCCGTTTTATCGACGAAATGATGCAGAGTGCCGGTACCGAAGACATTGAGAAAGGCATTCCGCTAAACACCCGTGGCCTGGTTGAGGAAATCGGTAATAACGGTGGTGGCCGCCTGTTTTTCCAGACTCACACCCTGAGCAGTTCACTGCCCGAAGCACTACCCGGCGACAAACCTGACAATAATATCCTCGCTACCGCACTCGCACTGCAAAATGAACACCCGGACCTGACAGTCACGCTGGTATCCAAGGACATCAACCTGCGCATCAAGGCCGCTGTTGTTGGCATCCACGCCGAGGACTACTTCAACGATCGTGTACTGGAAGATGTCAATCTACTGTTCTCCGGCTCAAGTGAACTTCCTGGTGACTTCTGGCAGGCACACGGTGACACACTGGAATCCTGGCAGAAGGATGGTCGAAACTACTACCGGCTGACCGGACCGCTGGTCGAATCCTGGAATTCCAACGAATGTGTCTTCATGCCGGAAGAACACGGCTTCGAAGCACTGGTACGCGATGTCCACGGGGAAAGCGCCATCCTCGAAACGGCAATCGATTACCGGGGTTCGAAGCACACTGTCTGGGGCATCAATGCACGTAACCGTGAACAGAACTTCGCCCTCAATCTTTTAATGGATCCCGACGTCGACTTTGTCAGCCTGGTAGGTACTGCCGGAACCGGCAAGACACTGCTGGCACTGGCCGCCGGACTCACCCAGACGCTCGAGGATAACCGCTACAAGGACATCATCATGACCCGTGTCACGGTGCCGGTAGGTGAAGACATCGGCTTCCTGCCAGGCACCGAAGAAGAAAAAATGACCCCCTGGATGGGCGCGCTGATGGATAATCTGGAGGTACTGACACGATCCGACGTCGGTGGCGACTGGGGTCGCGCCGCAACCAACGACCTGCTCAGCAACCGCATCAAGATACGCTCCATGAATTTCATGCGCGGCCGCACCTTCCTGAACAAATACCTGATTCTTGATGAGGCACAGAACCTCACCCCGAAACAAATGAAAACACTCGTCACCCGCGCCGGACCCGGCACCAAGGTTGTCTGCCTGGGCAACGTCGGACAGATAGACACGCCTTACATTACGGAAACCAGCTCAGGCCTCACCTTTGTGGTCGATCGATTCAAGAGCTGGGAACACAGCGGTCATATCATCCTGACCCGCGGTGAACGATCCAGGTTAGCTGACTACGCTTCGGAAGTTTTATAATCGTCTGGCGGCGGCAAGATCTGTTCGCCGCGCGGCCAGGAGCCTAACACTGCCTTCACCAGCGTCGCCAGTGGAATCGCAAAGAAAACGCCCCAGAAACCCCACAGACCACCAAACACCAGCACGGCTATAATTATCGCCACCGGGTGCAAGTTGACAACCTCTGAGAACAGCAGTGGCACCAGCACGTTGCCGTCCAGTGCCTGGATAATGCCGTAGGCCACCAGGATGTACCCGAATTCAGGACTCCAGCCCCACTGAAAGAATGCAATGGCCGCGATAGGCAGTGTTACAACCGCCGCGCCAATGTATGGAATCACCACCGACAATCCAACCAGTGTGGCCAGCAGTACCGAGTACTGCAGCCCCATGAGCAGGAAAGTCACATGGGTGACAGATCCGACAATCAGGATTTCCCAGATTTTACCGCGCACATAATTGGCAATCTGGCCATTCACCTCCCGCCAGACGCGGGTACTCAGTGCCCGGTCGCGCGGCAGGTAGGCGGCGATCCAGTCCATGATGCGCTGCTTGTCCTTGAGCAAAAAGAAAACCAGCACCGGTACCAGCACCAGGTACACCAGCAGGGTGATAATGCCAACCACGGAAGCAATCGACATTGATACCACGCGCTGACCGAGCCCGGCCAGCTCGGCACGAATGGTGTTGATAATATCCTGCACCTGCGCCTCGCTGAACAACTCAGGATAGCGTGTCGGCAGCTGCATAATGACTTCCTGCCCCTTGCCAATAATACTGGGCAGCTGATTCACCAGCTGTGTCACCTGGTAGGACAGGCGTGGCAATAACCCCAGCAGCGTGAAGGCCAGAAACATCATGAACACTACGAATACCGACACAACTGCCATCAGGCGCGGCATACCGCGCTCCTGCAGAACCACTACCACTCCGTCAAGCAAGTAGGACAGCACCAGGGCCGCAAGTACTGGAGCCAGCATCTGCCCCATGGTGAGCACCACGACAAAGCCGAACACCAGCAGCAACGCCAGTATCACCGCCTGTGGATCGGACAATATGCGCTTAAACCATTTGCGGATGAGTTCCATCAGTCCGGTTCACCGTCTTTGAGCAACTGATACTCCCTGCTGAACACCGCCTCCAGCTCGTCAATCACTTCGACGACATCCCTCCGTTGTATGATGTGCTGGGTCACCAGGTCGGAGGTCTCTCCCAGCATTTTTTTCTTATCGAGCATGAAATAGGTTTTTGACAGCCGCTTGACTGCAGCTACGACTTTTTCGTCTTCAGGCCGCGGAATACTTTCCGGTTCGGGAATTTCAACGGGTGGTGCTGGCTCGGAAAAACCGGGCACCGTCAACGGCAAGGAACCGTTACGGCTGGAAAGGAATTCTGCGAAGCTGATAACGGCGGACCGGTCTACCGCCGAAAGCCCTTCAAGTAGGTCGAAAAATGCGTCTTTCTGTTCTGGCGTCATGCCACATTTTAAACAGCTTCGGGGTGGGATTTACAGTAACTTCGTGCAAACTCCAGCAATTCGTCCATGGCGCGATGGCGGAACTTCTGTTTCTGGTGAACAAAGGAAAATGGCCGCTCCAGAGAAGGCTCCATAGTCAGCGCAACCAGGGTACCAAGCTTGAGCTCTTTCTGTACTGTCGCCAGGGAAATAATGGAAACTCCCATACCCGCTTCCACAGCGCCCTTGATTGATTCCGGACTGCCCAGTTCCATGGTCAGCTGAACCTGCCCGGCATTAACGCCCTGCTGAGTCATATATTCGGCGATCACTTCACGGGTACCCGACCCTTCTTCACGACATATATAAGGGTGTTCAAGCAGGTCGCCTATGCTAATTGACGTGCGGTCTGCCAGCGGGTGCCCAGGGGTTACCACGGCGACCAGCTGATCGATGCGACATACTTCGACCACCAGGTTCTTGTTCATCACCGGTGACTCGACCACACCCAGATCAATAACGTTATTTTCTACCATGTGCACGATGCCGTCTGAATTGGACACCTTCAGCTGCACATTAACGTCAGGATACTTTTTCTTGAAGTCGCCCAGCAGGGCCGGCAGCAGGTACTCGGCGATAGTGGTACTCGCACCAATCATCAGCACACCACTGACGTCACCGGTCATTTCGCGCACGGCACTTTCCATTTCCGCATAGTGCTCGAAAATGCGGTCGGAATATTCGAATACCCGTTTGCCAGCCTCGGTCAGGCTGATGCGGTTGTGGGTACGATCGAACAGACGCGTATTGAAATATTCCTCAAGCTGACGCACCTGAAAAGTGACCGCTGGCTGGGTCATATGCAACGTTTCCGCCGCCTTGGTGAAACTTAACAGGCGAGCGACCGTATGAAAAACCTGCAATCTCCGATCTGCCATGACTACAAACCCTTGCTACCCTTGAATATTAGCGCTAGTTGGCGCGCACACAGAAATTTTTAGATGCAATAAGTTTTATTGATCAGGCGGGGAACGATACAGGACTAACTTTGTTTTTGCACACAAAAAAACCGGGCCGCAGGCCCGGTTTCAATCTTGCCGCTACCCGCGTAGCGAAGCTACATCCTGAACTGCGCCATCAAGGACTGCTGTTCAGCCGCCAGACGGGCCAGCTCCTCGCTGGCCTGGGCGGTCTGCTGCGCACCCTCAGCAGAACGGTCAGCGACCTCACGGATATTTCCCATATTGCTTTGCATTTCTGCCGCCACAGCACTCTGCTCTTCCGCTGCGCTGGCAATCATGGTGTTCATGTCATTGATAGCCGAAACCGATCCGGCAATCATTGCCAGTGACTCTGCCGCCTTTTCGACCAGATCGGAACTTTCCTGCGCCCGGCCCTGTGCGCCTTCCATAACCTTAACCGCGTTGCCTGCACCGCTTTGAAGCCGCTGAATCATGTCCTGTATTTCCTGGGTAGATTGCTGGGTACGACTGGCAAGTGTGCGGACCTCATCGGCAACTACCGCAAATCCACGCCCCTGCTCACCAGCACGCGCTGCCTCGATAGCAGCATTCAGGGCCAGCAGATTAGTCTGTTCCGCAATGCCGCGGATAACGTCAAGCACGGAACCGATATTTTCGCTTTCCTGCTCCAGGTTGCGAATCACACTGGCTGCCGCATCAACTTCGGTAACCAGCGAATCGATACCACCAATAGCTTCAGTCGCCACCAGCGCTCCGTTCTTGGCCTCACTGTCAGCAGCATCTGCCGCATTTGAAGCGTCGGCTGCATTACGCGCCACTTCCTGCACGGTACTGGTCATCTCGTCCATCGCCGAAGCAATGCTGTCGATCTCGGCCTGCTGCGCCTGTACACCTTGACTGGTTTCATCAGTGATCGTGGACGTCTGTTCAGCAGCAGCGGCTAACTGGGTAGTAGCGCCACTGATCTGACCAATCATGTCGCGTAGATTCGATGCCATCATGTTAAACGCATCGATGATCTCGCCAATCATGTCATGGCTCTCCATTTCGCAGGTATGGGAGATATCGTTCTCGCTGATGGCACTGGCAATCTCGGAGATACGTTTCAACCGCTTCAGAAGTAACACGTGTACCAGTCCGTAGATAGCGCTGCCACAACCTACTCCGGCAACCATGCAGGCTGCGTAGAACCAGCCATACATGCCTTCTTTCCATTCTACGAAGAAGTCGGCAAATATCGGAAACACCGACCCCATCACCAGACCAAAAGATACACATCCAATCAATAAGTTACGTAAGATACTAGGTTTCATAATTGACTCGATCATTCCCCGAACGTTGTAGACTCCGCTGGCAACATGCCTTTACGCCTGACCATTATTACGACCACCAACGGCAAATCTTAAACAGTAAATCTACTGGCATACCGCCCGGTTGCTGCACCACGCCCATCGAATCAACCCGTACATAACATCGCCCATAAAAAAACCCCGCCTGGGCGGGGTTTCAGCCGATTTCTTAACAAACCGTTTTACTATTTACCTCCAGCAGCAGCGGTAAGAGCCGTCTGAATAGCATTTGGGCTCGGCATAATATTCATGAAACTGTTTTTCCCCATCATTTTCAGGTCTGGATAATGCACCGCCATGCGAAAACGCATGTGCTGGGCATAAACATCTTTACCGTCAACCATAATCTCGACAGGCAGATATGAAGTCCCCTTGAGCTCTTCAAAATCGACAACACCCATGATATACGCGTCATCCATATCTTTCTCTGCCTCGCTAGGCGCCTTGAGGCTCACACCGAAAACAGAAACATCATTAGACAGGTCCAGGCGATATACCTGCGTAACCCCGGCCACGCCAGCCGCCAGATTCTTTTCGACAGCCTTCAGTGCCTGATCGTGGCTGCCATGCTTGGCCAACTCGTAGGGATCATCAAAGTATTCCATACCGAAAGTGTAGTGATATTTGCGTAGCTTGCGAGCAGACAGACCCTTCTTGGAGCCAAATGATTCCTCGGCACCCAGCGCACCTTTAAGCGCCTCGTTGACACCATTAAGGTCTGATTTAAGACGGTAAGCATAAGCAATGTACAGGGGATTCGGGTACGCCACCTGGATCTCGTCACCCGACCGGGTAACGGCTACACGCCACGGTGCCGCGAACCCGCCGAACTTCGTCATTGATGCCACTTTTTTCAGGTCATCGTTAGTTACAATAATTACTTGTGTATTGTCGACAAACGTACCCGAATAAGGACTGTACTCACCAATAATTTCGAAACCGGCACCGGTTAACGCTGTTTTGGTTGCAGCCACCCTGGCATCAAAATCACCCGTGCTTTTGGATGCAAGCACGAACGGCTTGAATTTCTCCGCGGCCTGTACACCGCCAGCCAGCGGAACCAGCAGACATCCCGTTAACATGACCATAGACATTATTCGTTTCATCATTTTCATTCCTCTCTCTCCTTAACCATCAGCAAATGTACTACACAGCATTCTAGACAACCAACATTTGGTTTTCGACACTATATGGACGGCAAAAAAAGCAAAGGGACTGCACACGCGCAGCCCCCTTACCCTGTTCAGACACGATCAGGCAAATAACCGATCAAAAACGCATACCGTAGCTGATCTCAAGTGCGTTCTGGTACATGTCATTCTTGGCCGTATAACTGAAGCCTGCAAATGGCCCGGTACCCGTGTAAGTATATTCAACGTCATTCCTGAAGGCATGCATGTAGGTCATGCTGATTTCACTATTCGGATTCAGGTTGTGTGTAAAGCCGACTGTTGCGTGTTTCTCGACCACCGCGGGTGCAAGAACGTTGAACAGCGCCTGATCGTCGTCATACGGAACTTCCGCGTAGTTGAAGCCGGCACGGAACGCCCAGTTACTGCTGTATTCGTAGTTAACGCCAATCTTGTAAATCCAGACATCGTCCCAGCCAAATCCCCAGCCATCATCTGTGCCAAGCGGGTTTGAAGCCGAACCAAATGCCGGGAAGGCCGGATCACCAAACGTCAGAGCTCCGGCAAAAGCACCAAAAAATTCGTTCGCGGTAGGCCCTTCATTTGAAATTGCATTGACCTCGCTATACAGGATGCGAGAAACATCAGCCGCAACGGTCCATTTTGGAGAGGCCTTGTATGCCAAACCGATACCAAACGTTGGCGGAATATCAAAATCGCCCTGCTCTGCAAACAGGCCTGAATAATCGTCAAACTCGTCCATGTAGATCTTGGATGTCGCAGCAGCACCGACAGAAACCGGACCAAAGCGTACCCTGGTAACCGATTCGCGCACCAAAACCGTATGACTCATCATTACCGTTATTGGTGACATTGCCAGGATCACTGGAAAATGCCTGGAACAAGCCCAGGCCATAAGCGCGGAATGTCTGGTAGCCAATAACCGGCGCAAAACCAACAGAATGGTTTTGATTAATCCTGTAGGCAATGGTCGGTGCAATCAGTGCCTGCGCAAGATTGACACCCAGGGCCGGACTGAGGTTCGGGTTGGTCGCAAGCGCGCCCGCATTTGCGGCCGTATTTGCGGGGTCAGCACCGTTTGCGATCAGGTTACCGACGAAACCCGGTACCGCAGGCGCAAATGCTTCGGTGAAAATATTGCCGTTGCCCGTGTCTGCATTACCGTAGCGGGTATTCATCCCGCCGTTGCCAGTGACGCTGAGGCCCAGCGTTATATCCTGTGTCCAGGCTTTGGAAATACCAAAGTTCGGAATGAAAAATACGCTGGAACGACTTTTATGACTGGAGTCTGCCCCGCCGATACCGGTAGCATCCACTTGACCCTTTCGCTTGGGCTTGAACAGCTCTATACCGGCATCCACTCGGTCACCCACATCAGCCAGTGCTGCGGGGTTAACTGCGCCAGCGAGCGAATCCTGTCCATATGCCATACCGGCACCGGCCATACCACGGTTCTTTGCACCAGCACCAATTTTGAAATAACCATTGGTCGCGTGTGCCAGCGGCGACACCAGCAGGGCCGTGATTGCGGCCGATGTCAGTGTCCGTTTCAGGATGTTTTTCATATTTCCGTTCCTCATGTCCATTTAGTCCAGTGGTGCCCCGCTTTTGTCTCAATGTTGCTAAAATACAACAACCCCTTGGGGTATTAACTACAAAGATGTAATAAAACACCACACTTTGTCAATCGTCCAAATACCAAAAATGCAAAATATATGCCCGATACCAATATATCAGTCTTTACTAATACTTAGCGCAGCTTCCTAATATACTGCAATACCTCTTTTGCACTTGAATTACAGCACCTGCCCGCAGTATGCTGAATCCCCGTAGCGGCCAAGCAACAAACTGGAGAAGCACCCCATGCAGAAATCCGTTGTCGGTATTTCGTCACTCCGGCTTATCAGCGCCGGAATCCTGACCACTTTTTCATCCATTTCGATGGCTGGCGGTTTTGCCCTGATCGAACAAAGTGCCAGCCAGATGGGCAATGCCTTTGCCGGTGGCGCTGCTTTCGCTAACGACGCATCAACCATTTACTTTAACCCCGCCGGCATGACTCGCGTTCCGGCGCAGGTCGTGGGTGGCGTGCACTACGTAGACCCGTCAGCAAAGTTTGATGGTACTGCGACGGATATTTTTGGTGGCACGGTTTCCGGTGGCAACGGGGGGGATGCAGGTGAGAACGGGGTGGTACCCAACCTGTATATCACTGCACCGCTAGGCAACGGCCTGTTTGCAGGCCTGGGCATCAACGTACCCTTTGGACTCTCGACCGAATACGACGAAGACTGGAAAGGCCGGTATCACGCCATCGAGTCAGAGGTCACCACAGTGAACTTCAATCCCTCACTGGCTTATAAGGTAAACAACAAGCTGTCGGTGGGTGCCGGCATCAGCATCCAGTATATCGACGCAAAACTGACCAATGCAGTTGACCAGGGCAGCCTGTGTGCACCGACCTACCTCAGCCTCGAGGCCTTGACGGTATTTTGCCGCCAGGGTCATCGGCAGCGTGCGCAGCTCTAACGCCTCAAGGCGCTGACGGATTCGCAAAGGTTGAAGGCGACAACTGGGCAGGCGGCTATAATCTGGGCCTTCTCTTCGAACCCAGCAACAGCACCCGTATTGGTCTTTCGTACCGATCAAAGGTCCAGCAAAAACTGAATGGCGAAGGCCAGATTCAGCAACACCATTCCACAGTTTGCTGCGCTTGGCACTTTTTCAGAATGGCGACATCAACGCGACCATAAACCTGCCCCAATCCGCATCGCTCAGCGCGTGGCACGATTTAAACAGCAAGTGGTCGGTAATGGCCGACGCAACCTGGACCGGCTGGGACAATTTTGACGAGTTGAGAGTGAAATTCGATTCGTTTGTCCAACCGGATTCCGTCGTCGACGAAAACTGGGATGACGTCATGCGCTATTCCGTCGGCGTGGATTACCGCATGAACAGTGCCTGGACCTTCCGCGGCGGCGTTGCCTACGATGAAACCCCGATCCCGGATGCCGAGCACCGTACACCCACGCATCCCGGGTGAGGACCGCACCTGGGTCTCGGTGGGCTTTGGTTATCAAATCAACCAAAGCTTCGGGGTCGATGTCGGTTACGCTCATCTCTTCGTTGACGACCCCAAGATCGACCACACTTCTACCAGTGCGGGTAATATCAACGGCGAATACGACGCCGACGTAAACATTCTCAGCGCCCAGCTGGTGTGGAATATCTAAAGCCTGGTTAAAGCGCAGAAAAAAAGGGGCTGGAGGATATATATCCTCCAGCCCCTTTTTTGTCATGCCAGCAGCTTAATTCTTCTTGATCAGAAACTCGTACTTGCCGCCAGCTTCCTTGGATTCCAGCAGTTCGTTACCGGTCTGCTTGGCGAAAGCTTCGAAATCTTTCACTGAACCCGGGTCAGTAGCAATGATGCGCAGTACTTGACCACTATTGATCGTACCCAGAGCCTTCTTTGCCCGCAGGATCGGCAGGGGGCAGTTCAGTCCGGATGCGTCTAATTCTTCATCAAAATTTGCCATCGTACAGCGCTCCTTAAACGTGTATTGGTATTTAACCGCGAAACAGTAATTGCTAAGTATATCAAGGTGGGCGCTCTTTATAGGATAAGTCCCGCTTAAACGCAAGCCCAAAGCGGATGATTGCAGTAATTTGCGGGTAATGCAGTAAAGCGCGCCTAACTGGACAGGTTTGCGGCCGCCGGTACCTCAATCTGTAATCCCTGACGGTGCCAGTCGACTATACCGCCACGCAGATTAACCACTGATTCAATACCCTGTTGCTGCAAAAAAGCACAAACCTGGCCCGAACGAGCGCCGGTACGGCAGTAAAAGACGATCTTTTCATGGCTACGCCACTCGTCCAGCCTGAGCGGCACCAGGTGCATAGGCACGATCTGGGCACCCGGCAACATGCCCTGCGCCATTTCTGCGGGGCTACGCACATCGACCAGCAACGGCGCATTACTGCACTCCATCAGCGCCGCCAGACCTGCAGCGTCAATTTCTTCAATACCAAGCATGGCGCAACCTATATAAGATATCCCTAATATTCTGGCTGAGAAAGCCGCTTCTGTCAAGAGAAAGAGCTACCGCTGGCAACTATATATAATGTTCACCCCTTGATAGCGACAGCCGACGCTAGTCTCACGTCATTGACTGAGGTATTCTCCATAGTCAATGAATGTCCGTCGGTTAATAAGTGCCGCACTATGCGGTGCGCTAGTTCTCAATACGCCCCTTATTCACAGCGATATCTCAGGCAGCGATTTACCGGATTTCGGTGATTCCAGTGGATCGCTTATTTCACCAGCACAGGAGATGGCGTTCGGTGAGGAGTTTATGCGCTACATTCGTGCCAGCTCGAAACTGGTCTCGGATCCGGATATTCACGGTTACATCAGCCAGCTCGGCCAGCGTCTGGTCGCCAACAGCGACGCCCCCAGTTACCCCTTCACATTTTTCGTGGTCGACAATTCTGCAGTGAACGCGTTTGCAGGTCCCGGCGGCTACATCGGGATCCATACCGGCCTGATTCTTACCGCGGAGAACGAATCCGAGCTGGCAGGTGTAATGGCCCACGAAATCGCGCACGTTACCCAGCGCCACTTGCTGCGTGCCTATGAAAGCGCCCAGCAGATGAGCCTGCCTACAGCGGCAGCCATGATCGCCGGCATTCTGCTTGGGGTCGCTGCCGACAGCCCGGATGCCGGTATTGCCGCGATCTCGGCCGTGCAAGCGGGCAACATACAGCGACAACTGAATTTTACGCGCGCCAATGAAAAAGAGGCTGACCGCATAGGCATCCAGACACTGGCGCGCTCCGGTATAGACCCTTACGGTATGCCGAGCTTCTTCGAGCGCCTGCATCAATCGACACGACTGTACGGTAATAATGTCCCCGAATTTCTCAGCACCCACCCGGTCACCACCAACCGTATTGCCGAATCCATGTCACGAGCCGAAAAATACGGCCGCGGAAAGGAACTTGATTCCCTCGAGTTTCAGTTGATCCGTGCACGCCTCCAGGTCCTGGAATCCAGCAGCCCGCAAACCATATTAAGCACGTTCCAGAATCGTGCCAAAAAGCAGTCGGCCGGGCCCGCCGATCAATATGGCCTGGCCCTGGCATACTGGCGCAACAATGATTACGCAACGGCAAAAAAACAGTTGCAGCCCCTGCTCAACAAGGAGCCGGATCGTAAGATCTATCGCATCAGTATGGCCCGGCTGGAGCTCGACAGCGGACAGACTGATGCGGCACTCAAGCGCTTCAGCGAAACACTGAAGCTCTATCCCGGTGACCTCATAGTTGGCCAATACTACACCTCGGCATTGATCCAGAGCGGCCAGGCTGCCGAGGCTCGCGATCAGGCCGTAAAGATGCTGCGCAACAAACAGGCGCGTACACCGGAGATATATGAACTATGGGCCAAAGCAGCAAGTGTCTCTGGTCCGGCCTGGGAAACCAATGTTGCCTCGGCCGAGGTGTACTATCTGTACGGCAACCTGCGCTTCGCCATAGATCAGATGGAACGCGCCCTCAAGCACAAGGGGTTAAGCCAATATGAACGTGCCCGATTTGAAGCTCGCCTGACCGAGTTCAAACAGATACTGAAGGCACGTGAACAGAAATAGGCACGGTTCGGGGAATAAATCGCTGCGTTTCCCCGTCCCGCGCATAGACAATTAATTTCTGGTTCAGACTTACTGCGCAGCCGTATGTTAACAAGCGCTTATATAGCTTCTTAATACCGGTTATAAAACGAGAATTCGTTTTGACTCGAGGCAAACAGCGCACTATATTGTGAGACTGACTAGACGGATTTAGACGCGTGCCGGGCAGCCGGCATATCCACCACCTTAAAGAAAGCGCATTGAAGGAGGAACTGATGCGGACACTTCCCAGCATCATGAAGACTGCAGGTTCAGTACTGGCACTTGCCGGTAGCCTGGCCCTGCTACCCAACCCCGTCATCGCGGCTGATGCATCAGCTGTTGAACAGGGTAAAGCAGTTTCATTTGACCGCAAAAAAGGCAATTGCCTGGCCTGCCATCAGATGGAAGGGGGCGATCTACCCGGCAATATCGGGCCGCCATTGATTGCCATGAAGGCGCGTTTCCCCGACAAGGCCAAACTGCGCGCCCAGATCTGGGATGCCACCAAGATCAATCCGAATACTATTATGCCGCCCTTCGGTCGCCAGCAGATACTGAGCGAAGGCGATATCGATAAAATCGTGGAGTACGTCTACACACTGTAAAGAGTGCGTAGATTCAGAGGAGATAGAACTAGTGACCAACATGAAACGCAGAACCTTCCTGAAAGGATCCGTAGCCGCCGGCGCAGTCGGCGCAGCCGTGGGCGCAGGCCTGCTGACCCCGCGCATGGTAATGGCCGCCTGGCCGACTCAAGCGTTCGATGCCAAGTCCGTAGACAGTGCGCTTGATTCCCTGGTGGGATCGCACGCGCTGGAAGGTTCGGACAAGATTACTATTCGCGCACCGGATATCGCAGAAAATGGTGCCGTGGTACCGGTTTCTATTGAAACCAGCATCGCTAACGCCGAGTCCATCAGCATCTTGGCCGAAAAGAATGCAGCGCCACTGACTGCTTCTTTTGTCATGGGCGCAGGCGCAGAGGGCTTTGTCTCAACCCGTATCAAGATGGGCAAGACCTCCAGCGTTATCGCTGTAGTCAAAGCCGACGGCAAACTGTACAGCACCGGCAAAGAAGTTAAGGTCACCATCGGCGGCTGCGGCGGCTAAATAAAGGATAGAGGATAGAAACATGGCATCAATTAAAGCTAGAGCGAAAACGAGCGACGGCGTGACCACAGTTAAAGCATTGGTCAAGCACCCGATGGAAACCGGTCAGCGCAAGGACAAGAAGTCTGGCAAGCTGATCCCCGCACACTTCATCCAGGAAGTGGTTTGCGAACATAACGGCACAACGGTTATGACCGCATTGTGGGGCGCTGCTGTCTCCAAGAACCCCTATCTGTCATTCAAGTTTTCCGGCGCCAAGGCCGGTGATACTCTGAAAATCAGCTGGGTCGATAACAAGGGTGAAAGTGACTCAACAGAAACAAAAGTCAGCTGATCACAATTGATCAGATAACCCGGACAACACCCAGAACCGGAGGTGGAGAATCCATGAAAAAATTGCTAACCATTATTGCGACACTTGGCCTGACAGCTGCTGCATCCCTCGCCGTCCAGGCGGGACCCCAGCAAGACCTGGTCGAGTTCCGTGCGTATTTTGCAGATCGTTTTCCCGATGTACCGTTTAACGATTTTGTAAATGGCGTGTATTCCATCGATGCTGCATCCCGCGAACAGTGGGAATCCATCGAGGAGTTCCCGCCCTATGAACTCAACATTGACAAAGGCAAGAGCCTGTTTAACAAACCGTTCAAAAACGGCAAAACCTATGCCAGCTGCTTCCGCAATGGCGGCATCGGTGTCAAGCAGGATTATCCTTACTTCGATACCAATACCGGCAAAGTGGTTACACTGGAAGGCACTATCAATGCCTGCCGCGAAGCCAACGGCGAGAAGCCACTGAAATGGCAAAAAGGTCCGGTTGCTGATATCTCGGCATACATGGCCTACACTTCGCGTGGCAATAAAACCAACGTGAAGGTTCCTGCGGATGACGGCGCCATGGCAGCCTACAATCAGGGTAAGGCACACTTCTACTCGAAGCGTGGCCAGCTAAACATGTCCTGCGCCGATTGTCATCAGTTCAACGCTGGCAACCGTGTCCGCGCTGACCTGCTCAGCCCGGCATTAGGTCAGACCACTCACTTCCCTGTCTATCGTTCCAAGTGGGGCGGCCTGGGCACCCTTCAGCGCCGTTACGGTGGCTGCAACAAGCAGGTGCGGGCCAAGCCTTACAAGCCTCAGCAAGACGAGTACAACACCCTTGAGTACTTCCATACCTTTGTCAGCAATGGTCTGGATCTCAATGGACCAGGTGCTCGCAAATAAAGAGCAGCGCTTAAGCGAAAAGCCCGGTCAATTGGCCGGGCTTTTTTGATTACCAGCCCGGAATATTGGCGTCTGCAAGACGTCTATTTAGACAATCTGCTTCGCCTTAAATCACATTTTCAGCAAGGAATACAGCATGAACATCAGCCGCCGCGAATTTCTTCAGATGCTAGCTGTCGCTAGCGCCTCAGGGATGTCCCTCAGCGCCTGCGAAAGCGACAAACCCGCTGCCTCTCACAACGGAGTCAAACCAGCCTCCAGCCCCGGTACACCCTACGAGATTCCAGCCTTTGGCAACGTTTCGCTCATGCACTATACCGACTGCCATGCGCAACTGTTGCCCATCTACTTTCGCGAGCCGAGCATCAATCTGGGCGTAGGCCCCATGAAAGGCAATCCTCCGCACCTGGTAGGCGACGCCTTTCTGAAACACTATGGCATATTGCCCGGCTCTCCCGAGGCGCATGCGTTCACCTATTTGAACTTTGTCGACGCGGCAAATCAGCTCGGCAAGGTTGGTGGCTTTGCTCACCTGTCGACACTGATCAAGACCGTCCGCGCTCAGCGCCCGGGCTCGCTGCTGCTTGATGGCGGCGATACCTGGCAGGGTTCCGGCACCTCGTACTGGACCGACGCTCAGGACATGGTCGATGCCCAGAAGATGCTTGGCGTGGACGTTATGACCGCGCACTGGGAAATGACCTTCGGCGCTGACCGCGTTACGGAAATCATTAACAACGATTTCAAGGACAGCATCGATTTTGTGGCCCAGAACATAATCGACAATGAGTGGGGTGAACAGGTCTTCAAGCCCTACGTCATCAGGGAGATCAATGGCGTACCAACGGCTATTATTGGCCAGGCATTCCCGTATACGCCGATCGCCAACCCACGCTTCATGGTACCCGACTGGAGCTTCGGCATACGCGAAGATCGCATGCAGGAAATGGTAGACAAGGCGCGTGGCGAAGGCGCACAAGTGGTCATTGTTCTGTCGCACAATGGTATGGACGTTGATCTCAAGATGGCATCTCGTGTCACCGGCATTGATGCCATTATGGGCGGCCATACTCATGACGCCGTACCGCGTCCGGTGGAAGTCAAAAACGCCAATGGCGTTACGCTGGTCACCAACGCCGGTTCCAACAGCAAATTCCTCAGCGTGCTCGACTTCGACGTCCGCGATGGCAAGATCCGCGACTACCGCTACCACCTGCTGCCAGTATTCTCCAACCTGCTCGAAGCCGATACCGAAATGGCCACCTATATCGACAAGGTACGCGCACCCTACAAGGATAAGCTTAACGAAGAGCTGGCCGTTACCGACGAACTGCTCTACCGTCGCGGCAACTTCAACGGAACGTTTGACCAGCTCATCTGTGACGCACTGATGGATGTCCAGGGCGCCGAAATCGCTTTCTCCCCCGGCTTCCGCTGGGGCGTCAGCGTCATGCCAGGGGAGGCCATCACCTTCGACCATGTCATGACCCAGACAGCCATCACCTATCCCTCAGTCACCCTGAACAACCTGACTGGCACACGCATCAAGGAAATTCTCGAAGACGTTGCCGACAACCTGTTCAATAAAGACCCCTACTATCAGCAAGGCGGTGACATGGTGCGAGTTGGCGGCCTCAAATACAGCATCGATCCGAACGCCAGCATCGGCTCGCGTATCAACGATATGGAGCTGGACGGCAAGCCGCTGAGTGCCGACAAGGAATATGCGGTTGCTGGCTGGGCCAGTGTCGCACAGAAACTGGATGGTACCCCGGTCTGGGATGTGGTTGCCGAGTATCTGCGCGACAAGAAAACCATCAGCAAGATTGCGCTCAACGAACCCGTGCTCAAAGGCGTTGCGGGCAACCCGGGCCTTTCCAACTAGTCAAACCCACACAGACGCGCTTCGCCGGCACCTGGCCGGGTGAAGCGCGTCACCCTTCAAACACCGGCGCACGGCCACAACAGCATACTACAACCTGCAATACCCGATGCGTCTGCTGTAAGCAGATACAAAGCCTGCTAGTATCGTTACCGTTAACCGGGAACGCGAGGCGGCATGGCGGAACATCTCAATCTCGAACGGATCACGACACTGTCCGGTGTCGCCGCATTGATTGCGCAAGGCCTGCGCGATTACCAGATCGATCCATTGCCACTGTTTGAAGAGGCAGGGATTGATATTAAGGAAGCATCGCGTCCCGACAAACGCTTTCAAACAACTCGCCTGCAGACGCTCTGGCGCCTCGCTGTAGAGGCAACCGGTGACGAGTGCTTTGGACTGAAACTGGCTGAATACACCCAACCCAGCGTGCTGCAGGGGCTGGGGTTTGCCTGGCTGGCCAGCGACACCCTGCGTGACGGGCTGAACCGTCTGGTGCGCTTCTCGCGTTTTGTGAATGCTGTGATCGAAGTTCGCCTGATTGACATCGATCAGTCGGTTGACCTGGTCATAACCGGCCCGGAAAAGTGGCCGAACTTCGTACATGCTGCCGGCGATATGGGCATGGCCTCATTCCTGCGCATGTGTCGAATCACGGCCGGTCAGTCACTTAACCCGGAAGTCGTCTACCTGCAACGTCCCAAACCCGACTGCCATGAATCCTTTGATGCCCTGTTCAAGGCACCGATCTACTACAGCGCCAAGACCAACCGCCTGCGATTTAGTGCCCATGAGCTCGACAACCCCCTGCCGACCCCGAGCCCGGAACTGGCGCGCATCAATGACCAGGCTGTAATCGACTATCTGGCGCGCTATGACCGCGACGGCACTGCCATGCAGGTCCGCTCCCGCATCATCGAATTATTGCCGGACGGAACACCACAGCAGAGCAACATCGCCGGTACGCTCAACCTGAGCCTGCGCAGCCTGCAGCGCAGGCTGAAAGAGGAAGGCACCAATTTCAAGGGATTACTAGAGGACACACGTCGGGAACTGGCGCTGCACTATATCCGTGAGACACACCGGCCAATAGGTGAAATAACCTACCTGCTGGGGTTCTCAGAACCCAGCAATTTCACCCGCGCCTTCCGCCGCTGGACTGGTATGGCCCCGGCAGAGTTCCGCGAACAGGACCACGCCGGCAGCAAGCAAGAATAAGCGAAAATTTCGCCAGGAACCGATCAGCAGGATTTTGCTGCACAGCCTCACCGTGGCACATGCCTGGCAGAGATAATGGGTGATTTACAAACCCATAACCCTTTGAATAATGGTGGGTCGTGTAGGATTCGAACCTACGACCAATTGGTTAAAAGCCAACTGCTCTACCAACTGAGCTAACGACCCGTGAAGAAGCGGGGCATGATACCGAACCCGCCGAAAATGACAAGCCTTCGACAGGCAGGCGGGGAACCAGACGGTCCCCCGCCTGCCTGTATAAAGCCTGTCACACGGCTTCGAGACGTCGCATCGCCTTGGGAAGCAGGTGCATGTCGACCAGCGCGGTAATCAGTGCCGCAATAAAGCTGGCGTCGGCCTCGTACACCATTTTGTAATACTGGATTTTCATGGTCAGCGCACTACCAAGAACAATCCCCCCAAAGGCAATGAACGACCCAAGCGCCAGGGTGGAAATACCGGTAATTCCCTGACCGATGGTACAACCCAGCGCCAGCACACCACCGAAACCCATCAGGATGGCACCGATAAAGTGGCTGAAAAAATCCCTGAAGGAGGCAAACCATTCAAAGCGGAAGCTGCGACTCAGCAGCGACCATAGCAGTGACCCGAGAATAACGCCGGCAACCGCCATCACGCCAAAGGTCAGGTAAGCCGAACTGAATCCGGACGCTGAATAGCCAGCCGTCTGTCCCATGGGGTTGATAAAGGTAAAGGATTGCGCGGCCAGCGGTCGCGTGTCGGCAGGCTTGCCCTCGTCCGACTCGGCAAGAAAATCCCATTGCTGGGCATAAGCCTGTAGCGTGTAATTTTCGCCATCGATATCCAGCTGCACATTGCTGGTTACGTACCAGGCAGCCAGTACCGCCAGACCCACTGCCAGACCACCGAGCACGTTATCAAAACTGCCCCGGAAATCACGTGAGCTGAACACTATTACCAGCAATACAAAGCCCAGTATGCCACCGATAATCGTCCGCGCAGTCGCCGCCTTTTCGCTACCGGCAACCAGCGCACCCAGATCCTGGCCGGTACCCGTGTCGATGGCAAGTGGCCGAATCCAGTCATAGAACAGTACGGTAAACAGCGTTTGGTCCGAGCCGGGGAAAGGATTAATCATGAAGTAGGCAATCACCGCAATCACTGCAAATACCATGATCGACTTGAGATTACCGCCACCAATACGCACCAGGCACTTGTTGCCGCAGCCACTGGCCAGCGTCATACCGATACCGAACAGGATGCCGCCCAGCAGATTTTCAGCCCAGATCAACTGGGGGCCACGATAGGGTGGAAATGCGCTGGTGACATTCACCACCCCGGCCGCCTCAAGCACCGTCACACCCAGCAGAGCAATCGCAATGGCAAACAACCAGGCGCGAAACCGCCCCGTGTCGCCTATATTGACCCAGTCGGACACGGCACCCATGGTGCAAAAATTGGTTTTATTGACGATAGCGCCCATCAGTAGCGCAATAATAAAAACAGTCCAGAGAAAAAAAGACTGCGCGGAAATAAAGCTGTCAAACGTCATAAATGGGTCCTCTTACTGCAATCAGTCATGCTGGTAGTGGGTGGGATCATCGACCCCGGCTGCTGCGAAACCGGCGGCGCGCAAACGGCAGGAATCGCAACGTCCACAGGCACGTCCCGCCTCATCGGCCGCATAGCAGGATACCGTCAACGCGTAATCCACACCCAACCGGGTGCCGGCCTGAATGATCCCGGCCTTACTCATATCTATAAGCGGAGTGTGTACCTGAAACTTGCCGCCTTCAACACCCGCACGGGTGGCTAGTTGGCTTAGACGCTGAAATGCCTGGATGTATTCCGGCCGGCAATCGGGATACCCGGAGTAGTCTACTGCGTTCACGCCGATAAACAGGTCCCAGGCACCCAGCACTTCTGCCCAACCCAGCGCCAGAGACAAAAAAATCGTATTGCGGGCCGGCACATAGGTAACCGGTATGCCGTCACCGGGTTGATCAGGCACCTCGATACGGCTATCGGTCAGCGCCGAACCGCCGATCAGGGTCAGATCCATCGGCATCACCTTGTGCTCCACAACTCCCTGCATCTCAGCCACCCGGCGGGCAGCCACCAGCTCGGCCGAATGCCGTTGGCCGTAGTCGAGACTCATGGCATAACAGGCATAACCCTGCTGCCGGGCCAGCGCCAGTACGGTGGCCGAATCCAGACCACCGGAGAGCAGCACCACGGCCTTGCGCTCAACGTCCTGGCTCATTGCCCCACAAGATCTTGTGCAATTGCATCTGGAAACGCACCGGCAAGCGGTCGCCCAGAATCCATTCAGCCAATTCGGCTGCGTCCTGCTGCTGATAACTCGGTGAAAACAACAATTCGCAGCGCCCCTGAAGGCGGTACTCGTCTATCACTCCACAGGCCCAGTCATAATCAATGCGGTCGCAGATGACAAACTTGACCTGGTCACGCGGCGCCAGGTAATCGAGATTTTCAAACCGGTTACGCTCGACCTCGTCCGAACCAGGCGTCTTGAGATCAAGCACCTTGGTAACACGCCCATCGACCTGACTGACATCGAGCGCACCGCTGGTTTCTAGCGACACCAGATAACCGGCATCACAGAGCTGTTCAAGAAATTGCAGGCAGGCCGGTTGTGCGAGCGGCTCGCCACCGGTCACAGTGACGTGGCGCACCTGGTAGGAAGCGATCCTGTTCAACAGCACAGGCAACTCCAGGTATTCGCCACCGCGAAAAGCATATTCCGTATCACAGTACTGGCAACGCAACGGACAACCTGTCAGTCGCACGAAAACTGTGGGTAACCCAACAGTGGTGGATTCACCTTGCAGGGAGAGAAATGTCTCGGTGATTCGCAGGCGCTCTGGCACCGTGGCCTGATGTATAACCGTGTTCATAAGGCGTATGTTAGCACCCGGCTGACGCTGAGTGTCACTCAGACGAATGGGGAATTGATGCCGCTCACAGCAGATGGGCTACGCATAAATTGGCCGGCAGCCCCGGAAACGCTTGCCGACCAACTCACCCTTAGCGTGATAACGTCAGATCTTGCCGCGAGAGCGGTTTTAACAGCCTGCTAGTGCCCTTCCTTCTGCATACGGTCAATGCGCTCCTGCGCCAGCCGTGCGCTGGTGCTGCCCGGAGAATCCTTTACAACCTTCCCCAATATTTCACGCGCTTCCGCCCAGCTATTTTGTTCGTAGTAGATATATCCCATTTTCAACCTGGCGTCACCGGCCTTGGTACTGGCAGGATATTGCGTTAACACCTTTTCAAACTCGATTAATGCCGGCTTGAACTTGCGCGTCACGTAATACACTTCTCCAAGCCAGTACTGGGCGTTATCAGCATAGCTGCTGCCCGGGTAGGTCTTCAAAAACGCCTGGAAAGCGCTGGACGCGTCGGTGTAGCGACCTTCTTTCAGCAACTCCAGCGCCTGGTCATAGGCCTTGCGCTGCTCTGCAGGGTTGAGCGTCGCTGCCGCCTTTTTTGTCTCGGCAACCTTCGCAGCTGGAACAGCAGCTGCCCCAGTAGCAGGCACACCCGATACTCCAGCTGCGCCCGGCAACTGGGACTGCGTTTCCACACCTCCAGCTTCTATACGGTGCAAGCGACGATCAATATCCAGATAAAGATCGCGCTGGCGCTTTTGCAGGCTTTCCAGTGTATGTGTCTGCACCTCGATATCGCCGCGCAACTGCTGAACTTCGCGCTGCAGGGCGGTGACTTGCTCGTGCATATTTACCAGGCTGCGGCTATCCAGCTTGCGCTCGAGCTGCTGAATCCGCGCTTCGAGATCAGCATTGCTGGCTGCCGGCAGTTCCGCCGACAGCGCCAGCAAGATAACTGTTGCGGCTCCCCTAGTAACCCACATAGACCAATTCCACACGACGGTTCATGCTCCATGCAGACTCATCATGGCCTTCCACAGCCGGCTTTTCTTCGCCGAAACTAACGGTACTGATCTGTGTCGGCGAGACACCCTGGAATTCCATCATGCGTCGTACCGACTGGGAACGCTGCTCGCCCAGGCCAATATTGTATTCACGTGCGCCACGCTCGTCGGCATGACCTTCCACAGCGACCTTGATCTCCGGGTTGGCTGCCAGAAATGCGGCGTGCGCCTCTACCAGCGGGCGATCCTGACTCGCAACTTCGCTACTGTCGTACTCGAAGTAAATAACGCGCTGTGACAGCGGGCTATTGGGGTCATTCAGGGACTCGACAGAGAGGTCGCCATAACCACTACCGACACCGGTAGCAACCGCACTACCGTCACCACCCGCGCCACTGTGATCCTCGACAGCAACATCGTCGCCCTTGTTACCGCCTGTTGAACTACAACCGGCAAATGCGACCACAACCAGTGCCACTGCTACGCTGTGAATGAGTTTCATGCTATCTGCTCCTTTAACTGAGAAATGATGCTGTTCATAAGTGCTACTCCTGGCTATTTACTTGCGTTTTTCAAATGGTGACCACACGGGCTCACGCACATTACCCTGCTGCAGGCTAAAACGCTGACGGAACCGGCCGTCACTCGACACGGCAGCCAACACACCACGGTGTCCGGCTTCCGTGGCATAAATAATCATACTGCCGTTGGGTGCAAAGCTTGGCGACTCGTCCAGCTGGCCATCACTCAGCACACGCAACAGACCGCTGTCCAGGTCGAGCGTGGCAATCTGGTAGCGCCCGCCTTCACCGTGCACCATGGCCAGTGTTTTTCCATCCGGAGAAAAATCAGCACTGGCGTTATAGCTGCCTTCAAATGTTACTCGCTGCGCACGCCCGCCTTGTGCCGGCATGCGATACAGCTGCGGACTACCACCGCGATCCGATGTGAAAACAATACTCCGTCCATCCGGCGTCCAGACCGGCTCGGTATCGATAGCAGCACTGGAAGTAAGCCGTTTCAGCTTCTTGTCCGACAAGCGCATGCTGTAAATTTCCGGATTACCGTCCCGGGAAAGGGTCACGGCCATACTACGCCCGTCCGGCGACCAGGCAGGCGCACCGTTGATTCCTGCAAACGCAGCCAGCTCTTCACGCTTGCCAGTCGCGACATCCTGCACAAACACGCCCGCACGGCGTTTTTCAAACGAGACGTAGGCCAGCTTGCGGGCATCGGGCGACCAGCCGGGTGACATCAGCGGCTGCCCGGAACTCAGTAACGTTTTCGGGTTGTAACCGTCACTGTCAGCCAACTCCAGCTTATAAACCGTTTTAGCATTACGCTTTTCTGAAATCACATACGCAATTTTGGTAGCAAATGCACCCGGCTGGCCAGTCAGAGCCTCGTAGATGATATCGCTGATCCGGTGAGCCACATAGCGCAATTTGTCAGCGGAAGCCGGCAGACTGTAACCGGTGATCTGTCGGCCACGAAACACATCGAACAGGCGAAACTGAACGCGGTATTGCCCGGCACCTGCTGGCTCGACCTTACCGATGATAAGATTTTCCACACCCAGCGTACGCCAGTCCGGAAATCTCACCTGATCCATCTCTACCGGTCGGGAAATTAAATTTTGTTCCGGCACCGGTGCAAAACGACCACTGCGTGCCAGGTCAGCAGCAACAATAGCTGCGACATCCTGAGGCGGAGCAGCGCCGCTGCCCTCAATACCAAATGGCACAACGGCAATCGGCACGGCGCCGTCAACACCCTGGGTTATCTCAATAGTCAGCGCCGCATGTGCCAGCAATGGCAGGTACAGCAAAGCGCCCAGCAGACTGTTATAAATGTATCTCATATTCATTCAGGTTTGAACTCAAATCTCAGTGTACGGAACTGTTCCATAACATCGGGGTCTGGCGGCACCGGTAGCGGTGACGCCTTGAATACGGCTGATTCTACCGAGCGGTCAAAAGCAGCATTACCGCTGCTACGCACAATCTGTGCGTCGATGACCTCGCCACTCGGTATCAGGCGAACTTCAACGGTACAGGATAACTCGCCACCGCTGCTTGGTGGCCGTATCCAGCTACGCTGCACCTTCTCCTGAATATACAGCACGTATTCGTCAATCATACGCTGCATGGCTGAACGGCGCTGCGTTGCAAGGCTCTCCTGCTCTGCTGCCAGCCGGTCCTGCATTTCCTTCTCTGCCACCTTGCGCTGGGCCTCTTCCTTTGCCTTACGCTGCTTTTCTGCCTCGGCTTTCTTTTTGGCCTCAGCCTGTTTTCTGGCTTCTGCTTTTTTCTTCTCTTCTGCCTTACGCTGCTTTTCTGCCTCGGCTTTCTTTTTGGCCTCAGCCTGTTTTTTGGCTGCTGCTTTTTTCTTCTCTTCTGCCTTACGCTGCTTTTCTGCTTCGGCTTTCTTTTTGGCCTCGACCTGCTTTTTGGCTTCTGCTTTCTTCTTTGCTTCAGCCTTTTGCTTCTCTTCTACAGCCCTGGTCTTCTCTGCCTCGATACGCTTGCGCTTTGCTTCGGCATCACTCACTTTCTGCGCTTCCAGCTCGTGCTTGCGCTTTACCTCGGCATCAAGCTTCGCGCCATCGATGACCACAGCCTGTACCGGCGCCGGTTTACTCGACTTGGTCGGGTGGATGGACTCCCAGTCGAGACTGAACATCAACACCGCCAGTAATGCTGCATGTACCAGTACAGCATAAACAAACGGACGCGGACGCTCTCGCAACAGTCGCAACAACTCGCGAATCTAACCATCCTCCCCGCCAGGCTCGGTCACCAGACCAACCTTGACAGCACCCGCTTGCTGCAACAATGACATGGCAGCAACCACCTCACCATAGTCAACACGGGAATCACCTCGCACCAGCACGGAAACTTTCGGACGCTGGCGTAATACCGCAGCAGCGCGCGAAACAAGCGTCTCTGCATCTATCGCTGTTTCAGGGTCACCGCCTATGTTGAGAAAATACTGCCCCTCGGCATCTACCGTGAGCACCAGCGGATCCTGCTGTTGCTCGTCCATCGGCTCGGCATCTGCCTGAGGCAGCTCAACATCCACGCCCTGATTCAACAGGGGTGCAGTAATCATAAAAATGACCAGCATGACCAGCATGACGTCGATATAAGGCACGACGTTGATCTCGGACATGGGCCGCTTTTTGACACGCTGCCTGGCCATACCGCTTAGCCGACCTCACTCATGATGCAGCAATCAATCATGTGCCTGCCTTTGCAGTATGCTGGTAAATTCTTCCAGGAAGTTGTCGTAGCGATTTTCCAGCCGCTCGACATCATTGGAATAACGGTTGTAGGCAATTACCGCCGGTATCGCGGCAAACAGGCCCATGGCAGTCGCAATCAACGCCTCGGCGATACCCGGCGCTACCATTGCCAGCGTTGCCTGATGCACGTTACCCAGGCCGCGGAAGGCATTCATAATACCCCACACGGTACCAAACAGGCCCACGTAGGGACTGGTAGAACCTACCGTGGCAAGAAATGACAAGTGCACTTCCAACTCGTCGATTTCGCGCGACAGGGAGACCCGCATACAGCGCTGCGCACCGGCCACCATGGCCATCGGGTCACCGCCTGCATGCTGGCGTAACCGCGTGAACTCCTTGAAACCCGATACGAAGATATTCGCCAGACCAGTCAGCTCATTGGCCCGCGGGGATAACTGCTGGTAGAGTGTTGCAAGCTCGCCACCCGACCAGAAACGGTCCTCGAACTGCTCGGCACTGCTGCTAGCCTCCATGAGCGCCCCGCGTTTGCGAAAAATCATGGTCCAGGACATCACCGAGACGCTCAGTAGCAGCACCATAACCAGCTGCACAACGACACTTGCACCGGTAATCAGGCTGAAGAAAGACAGATCAGCTTGCATTCAAAAGCTCCGAACGAATAGTTTCAGGGATGGGCGTAGGTTTGAACGAGCCATCTTCAACACAGGCTATACGCACCTCACCTTCACACAAAAGGTCACCCGCGTCGTGTTGAAGGACACGTTGAGTAAATGTCAGGCTGGTACGCCGGATATTACTAATTTCAGCGCTGATATCCAGGGTATCGTTAAAACGGGCGGGCTGACGGTAATTCACCTGCAGTGAGTGCACCGCAAACAGTATACCCTGCTCCATGCGCAGACGATCCTGTTCAAAACCCAGGGAGCGCAAATACTCGGTGCGCGCTCGTTCCATGAATTTTAGATAGTTGGCGTAATACACTACGCCGCCACTGTCCGTATCTTCGTAATAAACACGAACCGGCCAAAAAAACTGTGACAATCCATCCCCCGTTTACGGACAACACGGACTTCCATTAATTCCCGGCTGCCAAGCTTACCGTTGCAGGCGCTGGTTTGCATCCAGTGTTTGATGTAAACACAGGTCTGCACAAAAGGCGCGCAAGATAAAAACACCATGTACCAATGCGGAGAACAAGTTCAACGAGACACCCGCGCATTACCAATTCCGACATATTCTTCCCTGTCCAGCAACCCATCCCGGTTGGTATCTGCCAAATCAAACTGGTTCTCTACCGCTGATACTGAGCGTGCCTCAACACGACTTACATAGCCGTTATGGTCGCTGTCTATATATATGAAATCCACTGGCTCGCCAGATCTCGCAGTAACCACATCCGCCGCCAAAAGCGGCGCACAGTTCAGCACCGGTAATAAAATGGCTGCCCAACGATTCATACATGTCCGCCTGATTTTTTTGGAACTGACAACAGCAATCGTTGTGCCACCCATCCAATGTGTTCAGAAGAACAATAAAATTCAGGGCTAATCCGGAAAACGCTGGACAGACAAGTGTTGAAACCTCAAATAGTGTTGCCAAATAGCAACACTATTTAAGGAGACTCACCGAATTTGCAGCCATTACCGGCAAATTAGTGTCGCCTATCGACGACACCGCCCTAGGAGGCGCGTGCTGCCTTGAACTGTGACGGGTTCAGATGATGCTTATGTAACAGCTTGTAGAACTCAGTGCGATTACGTTTGGCAATGCGCGCCGCCTGACTGACATTACCATTGGTGATCTGCAATAGCTGGGTCAGATATTCCCGCTCGAAACGCGAACGGGCATCCGCAAAAGCCGGCATGGCAACATCAACTTCGTCACGCAAGGCGCGCTGAACCAGACTGACCGGTATCAGCGAGGTAGTGGTAAACGCTACCGACTGCTCAACAATATTGAACAGCTGACGCACATTACCCGGCCAGGGCGCGGATAACAGCACCTCCATGGATTCCGGTGAGAAACCCGTAACCTTTTTTCTGGCCGCATCTTCCAGGGTCGAAAGGAAATGATTGGCCAGCAGTGGAATATCCTCGCGGCGTTCCGCCAAAGATGGAATATCAAGAGCAACGACGTTCAGCCTGTAATACAAGTCTTCACGGAAGGTTCCGCTGTTACGCAATTCGTCCAGATCGCGGTGGGTAGCAGAGATGATTCTCACATCCACCGGTAGTGCGCGGGTTGCCCCGACCGACCGCACGCTACGCTCCTGGATAGCACGCAGCAGTTTCACCTGGAAACTAATCGGCATATCACCAATCTCGTCCAGGAACAGCGTACCACCCTGGGCAGCCTGGAATAGCCCCTTGTGGTCACGTGTGGCGCCGGTAAAGGAACCCTTCATATGACCAAAAAATTCGGACTCGAACAGGGACTCGGGAATCGCACTGCAGTTCACTGCTACAAACTCGCCATCAGCCCTTGGACTGGCCATATGTATCGCGCGAGCCAGCACTTCCTTACCCGTGCCACTCTGCCCATGAATGAATACACTGGCTTCACTGGCTGCCACCAGGCGGGCCTGACCAAGCAGATCTTCCATCAGCGGACTGCGGGTCACAATGCCCTGACGCCATTTTGCGACTTGCTCTTCTTCAGAGCGCTCGTGCGTCTCACCGGTGACGCGTAATGCGCGGGTCACCTGATCCAGAAGATCCTTGCTGTCAAACGGCTTGGTCAGGTACCCAAACACACCCCGACTGGTTGCATCAACCGCCTCCGGAATTGATCCGTGCGCGGTAAGAATAATCACCGGCAGTGCTGAACTACGCTGGTGTATCTGGTCGAACAGCGCCATGCCATCCATACCATCCATACGTAAGTCCGTGATTACCAAGTGAGGTTGGAAGGTCGGGATCTGGGCAATCGCCTTTTCTCCGCTTTCAACAGCGGCCACTTCGTAGCCGACAGCGGACAACCGCATGGACAATAACCGCAGCAGGGCCGGATCATCGTCAACCACCAGAATTCGATAGCGACAAGCGCTCATTGTGTCTCCTTCCGGTCACCCGGAGTCTCTCGTTGCTGAATACTTTGCTCAATATTGGTCAACGCTTGCAACTGTTGTTCCAACTCGTCGATACGAGCATCAGCCGTCCCCAATTCCCCTTTCAATTCGGTGATTTTTTCACCAGACCAGAGCTGCTCCTCAATCATCTGCGTAATCAAAGCCGCCAACGCCCCCGCACTCTCACTGGCCCCGGCATCATCCATACCCTTGAGTAACACCAGCGCCCGACTCTGATCACGCTCCGGCGCAGGACCGGTCGCCAGCAATAATGCCAGGCGCAGGCGCGTTCTAGGATCGGGTTTGCGCTCGAATTCCTGCTCCCGGTTTTTCAGCGCCAGTTTGAACTGGATCTCAGGCAGCTGGCTCACCTGGCGCCACTCTTCCAACCAGTAAGCGGTATCATCCACCCGCACGGATACCGGTATCGGTCCTTCATCATGATGCTGCACCGTGATCGGCTGACAGGCAGCGATCACAACACAGCTCAACATCAGTAAAATCTTGTTACGCACTCTTTTCCTCAGCTTGCTCAAGCGGCAATACCACCCGCAGACAGGCTCCGGCACTCTCGCCATCAATAACTTCAATATAACCACCGTGTGCCTGCGCGTATTCGCGCGCTATCGATAAACCCAGCCCGGTGCCGCGCACATGTCCATTCGCCGTGTTACTGCCCTGATAAAATGCATCGAAGACCCGGCGACGTTCTGCCTCGGGAATACCCGGGCCGGAATCAGCCACCTCGATAATCGCCTGTCCATCGCGCGATTCCAGATACACGCGCAACCGACCCCTCTCCGGAGAAAATTTGATTGCATTCGAGACCAGATTATCCACTACTGTGCGCAGCTTTGCTTGATCACCCTGAATTTCCACGGGCTGCAACGAAACATCCAGCACTATTTGCCGCGCCAGAACCGCAACCTTATGATCTGTAAGTACATTATAAATCAGACCACGAAGAGCCACTGGTTCAACATGGAGAGTAAAGGCGCGCGAGATGGCGACATTGAAATTTAACAGGTTCTCGATGAGTTTCTGCAACTGTAGCGTATTATCGCGCAATATAGCGGCAATTTCGGCCTGCTGGGCATTCAAATGACCGACCATTTCCTCGCTGAGAAGTTCAGCCCCCTCGCGGATTGCCGTCAGCGGCGTCTTCAGCTCATGGGAAATATGTTGCAGAAACCGGGTCTTTTCGTGTTCCACCTCTAGCAGGCGGGTGCGCATCCAGTCGAGGCGCTCTCCAAGCTGCTCGAGATCACGGGGCCCCACAATCTGGGCCGGCTTGGAAAAATCACCATCCCCGAGGCGTCGAATCGCCTTATCCATCTGCCGCAGCGGACGGGTAATCAGGACGGTGAAAATACCGGCCATGATCAGCGCCCCAGGCACCAGCGCCATGGCCTGAACGACCAGGCTGCGCTGCACCTCGGCACCCTTGTTTTCCATCGTCCCGACCTCGCGCTCCACTAACTTTCGGTTATCCACCAGCATCTTGCGAGCATCGCGGGCCAGCGAGCCAAAACCGTTAATAGCGTTGGCCGTCTCCTCCGCATCGTTAGGAAACAGCTCCAGAGTCTCGGTGACTTCATTCTCCACACGCATCATCATTTGCAAACGCTCGTGCTGCAGCTGCGAAAGATTCAGCGCCGCGAGCTTCTTCGTGGTATCGATGAATTTCTGACGATTCTCCCGGTAGACGTCCAGCAGTGCTTCGTCACCCAGCACCTTATATTGCAACGCATTGCGCTCCATATCGGTAATCGATTCCAGCAGCAGCTGGCTGCCCTGCGTTGCTCGCACCGTGGCAAACAGGGCACGTTGACCCTGCGCTACCAGCCGATCCACCTCGTAAGTCGCATGGATCAATGCCACCATCAGCGGCATAACCACGAGCACAAAGCCGACCAGCAAAAGGCGGCGTATCGATTTTGGGCGGTATAGTCTCAACAGTACGATCCCGGAATAAACGAGATGCTATTGTGATTTAATCGGTTCAGGAATTGAAATCATTCCGTCAACCGAGGTTAAGTTATTGTCCATGTCGCCCCTCAACAAAACTCTGCTCATTCTGGGCCTGTCCTCAGGATCCGCCGGTGTGCTGGCTCAGCCCTCGGTTGAGATTAGGTTTATGCCTCGCACGCTCAATCAGATGAGCGCATTCTACGAGGCGCGCGGTTTCCAGCCGGCGACGGCAGAACTCTTTTGAAACAGTATTTCATCACCATCAGTATTTACAATACTGGGCGGCAAACCATTTAGCTTTCATAACTACCAGCCCGGGACTGAGTGCCAGCGCTGACACGATATCGATACCTCATGGTGTCCGTCATTACGCCGTCGGTCCGGCACCACTTTTTAGTCTGACCAATATGGACGGTGAGAAACTCGCACTGCGGGACAGTCGTGGCCATTGGGTGTTTGTGCACTTCTGGGCCAGCTGGTGCGGACCCTGCCTGGAGGGCCTGCATTACAGAAGATGGCCACGCTACTCGCTAACGGGCCAATACAGCTTGTTATGATTAACACCGCCGAAGACGATGACACTGTATTCGGATTCCTGAGCAGCTTCGCGCCGGACACGGACAGCCTGATGGACCGGCATGGTCAGGCCACAGAAGTCTGCTAGTCACGCAGCCTGCCTGCCACTTACCTGGCCGATCCGGAAGGTCAGCTTCGCTACCAGGCGCCAGGGGGCGTCCGTGCGAAATACCTTGAATTCCTGCGCGGCTTGCTGAAGCAGTAGCCGCGCAGGAGAAACACCTTTAAACGACGCTGCCGAAACCCCGGTCGATCGCACCGGCAGGCGGTTCCAGCCCTGCCAAACGACAGCCTTGAGCGATTGGGCCACCCGGGAACAGTTTGTAGAGGTATTTGTAACCGCCCTTGTCATGAAACTTTTCGTCCAGGGCATCATGCAGCTCGCGCACGCTGTACTTGTTACAGTCGTGACGGGAACAATATTCCTGTAGCGCTCGCAACTCTTCCAGATGTTCGTCTCTCAGATCCAGACCCTCTTGCGAGGCAAGATCACGCGCTGCGGACTCACTCCAGTCAGACGGTGCGTAAGGAAAGCCGGACGTTCTATCCAATACTGCCATACTCTATCCTCCTCATTAATACACCCTGCAGTTAAACTGCAGCCCTCAGAGAAAATATAGCACCAATTTCAGAGTTTGCTGTGAAACACGTCCACAATCCGGAATACAGCCTCACTGCGTTTGCTGGTCTATTTCCTGGTTTCTTTGTTCAAAGGCCTTATTCATATCCTGCTCAAGACCTTTTGCTTTATCCAGCGCCTTAACCTGGTCTTTCCAGACATGCTGCGGCTCTCCCGCCCCCGGTGTCGGCGCCGGCTCATCACCACCCGGTGAGCAGCCCTGCAGCGTATAAATCAGTAATACACCCAAAACTAATATTGACGACTTCATTTATATCATCTCCAGTTCATCGCCAAACCAGTCACTCGCCATGGCCAGGCGCTCACTGATACGCGGTTTATCATAGCATTCGGGCTCGCTGTGCCCCCATACCGGGCCAGGCCAGGCCGGATCACTGCTGAAACGCGCGACATGATGGACATGCAGTTGCGGCACAAGATTACCCAGAACACCAACATTCATCTTGTCGGCATGGAACGCCTGCTTCATACAACGCGACAGATGTACCGACTCGTGGCACAACTGCTGCTGCTCGGCGTCTGGCAAATCGAACACCTCGGTCATCCCCGCACGCTGAGGCACGAGCAAAAACCATGGGTAGCGAGCATCATTCAGCAATAACAGCAGACTCAGGGGCAAACGCCCCACAGTAATACAGTCAGCTGCAAGACGAGTATGTAGCTGGAACAGTTCAGTCATTAATCACCTCTGGAATACCCGATCATAATTATTCCTGCCCGGAAGTCTTTATCTTACTACTAACTCGGCCACCGGGCAGTCCTCCGCGGCAGCCGCTAAAACCGCTACTGCGTTCAGATCTGTTGCATGGGTGACGTAATATTAAAGTAGACTCCGGGGTACCAGACACCGGCGGGCTAACCCAGGCTATGCAACATAGATATGAATACTGAAAAAATCCCTCTTCTGGTAGCACACCGCGGCTATATGCACTGCTACCCCGAGAACACCTGGAGTTCACTGGAAGCGGCCTTGCAGGCTGGAGCTTGCTGGGTAGAGTTTGACATACAACTATGCACCGACGGAAAATTTATTCTGCTGCACGACGACAACCTTGAACGCACGTCGGGCGTCAACAAGTCTCCGTTTCACCTTGCAAGCCACCAGATACAGTTGAGTGTTCACGAGCCAGCAAGGTTCGGAAACCGGCATAGCCAAACACCTGTAGCGACACTGGAGGACACACTGGATAAACTGTCGAATTACCCCTCCGCGCATGCCATGGTAGAACTCAAACAGGAGAGTATCGATCACTGGGGACTGGATAGTGTGATGAAAAACCTGTTGCCACTGCTGGATGAATATGGGACACAATGCTGCCTGATTTCTTTCAACAGCGAGGCGCTGCGCTGGTGCCGCTCGCACAGCAAACTGGAAATTGGCTGGGTACTGGACGACTATGATACCCGCAGCCAGGAAGTGGCGGAACGGCTACAACCCGAATACCTGATCTGTGATTACAGAAAAATCCCCGCAAACGCTTCACTCTGGAACGGTACTTCACAATGGATGCTGTACGACGTTATGGATCCGGAAACGGCCCTTGACTGGGCGCAACGCGGCGCCACGCTGATTGAAACAGCCGACGTTGGCAAATTACTACAACATCCGGTATTAGGACAGCGGGCCTGTATGCATGGATTATGATCTAACCATCATTGGCGCCGGCATCCACGGCGCCGCAGTTGCACACGAAGCCGCTGCAATCGGTTACCGCGTGCTTGTACTCGAGCAATATGCAGAAGCCGCCCTGGGCACATCGAGCAAGTCATCCAAACTGATACACGGTGGACTACGCTATCTGGAAAGCGCCCAGTTCAAGCTGGTGCGCGAATGCCTGCAAGAGCGCAAGCACCTGCTGAAAGAGCAGCCGGACCTGGTATCCCTGACACCCTTCTATATACCAGTCTACCGGCAAACAAGCCGGAGCCCGTGGCTGATCGCCTCCGGCCTGAGCCTGTACACCCTGCTGGGCGGAAAAGGTTTCAGGCTGCTGCGAAAAAGTGAATGGCCAACGATGAACGGCCTGCGGACAAGCGATCTGCGCGCCGTATTTCGTTATTGGGATGCCAGAACTGATGACAAGCGGCTGACCGAGCGCATAATCTCGGAAGCGGTTTCCAGGGGAGCAGAAGTACACTACAACACGGTGTTCCAAAGCGCCCGGTGCAATTCAAATGCCTGCACAGTCATATTCGCAAAAAGCGGTATAGAACACAGCATCACCAGCCGCGCATTGATCAACGCCACCGGTCCATGGGTCAATGATGTGCTGAAAGACGTCACTCCCGTGATCAAGCCACTGGGCATGGACCTGGTTCAGGGCACACACATTATTGTGCCCGGGACACTTGGAAACAGAGTTTACTATCTGGAAGCACCGCAGGATCATCGCGCTGTATTTGCCATGCCCTGGAAAGACCGGATTATGATTGGCACGACAGAAACCGCCTACCGGGGCGACCCTGCAGATGTACATCCACTGGAAAGTGAAATCTCCTACTTACTGGAAACCTGGAACCACCACTTCGAAAAAAAACTCAATCGCGAAGATGTCATCGATAGTTTTGCCGGCCTGCGAGTTCTGCCATCCAGCGAAAGCAGTGCTTTCAAGCGCTCGCGTGAAACCCGTATACACCAGGACCCTTCCAATCCGAATGTATTATCAATTTATGGCGGCAAACTGACGTCACACCGAAACACTGCCAAACAGGTTCTCAGCCGGCTCCCGGCCGCTATGCGCCGGTGAGAGGTTTCAGGCCCAGTTGCAAATAGGCGTTTTTGGTCGCCATCCGACCACGTGGTGTACGGATAATGAAGCCTTGCTGGATCAGGTAGGGTTCAAGAACATCTTCAATTGTGCCCTTTTCCTCTCCAATCGCCGCTGCCAGGTTGTCTACACCCACCGGACCACCATCAAACTTCTCAATAATGGTGCTTAACAATCGACGGTCCTGGGTATCAAAGCCCTGATCATCGACGTCCAGCATACTCATGGCAAGTTCTACAACATCCGACGTGATGATGCCCTGCGCCTTGATTTCAGCGTAGTCGCGCACTCGACGCAGCAGGCGGTTGGCAATGCGCGGCGTGCCCCGTGAGCGCTTTGCCAGCGCCAATCCGCCTGCTTCTTCCATCTCTATACCCAGAATATGCGCTGACCGTTTCAATATAGTGGCAAGATCGGCAGTATTGTAGAACTCCAGGCGCTGAACAATACCGAAGCGATCTCGCAACGGCGACGTCAGTAAACCCGCTCGCGTGGTCGCACCAACGAGCGTAAAGGGTGGCAGGTCCAGCTTGATGGAGCGTGCAGCGGGCCCTTCACCGATCACGATATCCAGCTGATAGTCTTCCATGGCTGGATACAGAATCTCCTCGACCACCGGACTCAGTCGATGGATTTCATCGACGAACAATACGTCGTTTGGCTCAAGGTTTGTCAGCAGCGCTGCAAGGTCACCCTGCTTCTCAAGGACCGGCCCGGCGCTGTGACGCAGATTAGCCCCCATTTCGTTCGCGATAATGTGGGCCAGGGTGGTTTTGCCCAGGCCGGGAGGGCCAAATATCAACACATGGTCCAGCGCATCCTTCCGCCGCCGGGCCGCCTCGATGAAGATTCCCATCTGCTCGCTGACCTGCGGCTGACCAACATAGTCTGCCAGTGTTTTGGGCCGAATGGCGCGGTCCAGCGCCTCGTCTTCCGAAGATGCGCTGGCAGTGATAATCCGGTCGGGTTCAATCATGGGATTCAGGATAACCGAAATTGTGATGCCGGGGTAATTCCGCTAGGGTAGACGCCCTGAAAAATGACGACTGACTGCAAGGAATCCGCATGAAAGCGAAAGCTGCTGTTGCCTGGGCGCCCAAACAACCCCTGTCTATTGAAGAAATTGACGTTGAAGGTCCGCGAGAAGGCGAGGTACTGCTGAAAGTGGTGGCAAGCGGCGTCTGCCATACCGATGCCTTTACCCTGTCAGGCGATGATCCGGAGGGCGCCTTTCCCTGTGTCCTCGGGCACGAAGGTGGCTGCGAAGTAGTCGAATGCGGCCCCGGCGTAAAAGACCTGAAACCGGGCGACCATGTGATCCCGCTGTACATTCCGGAATGTGGACACTGCGAATACTGCAAATCCACCAAAACCAACCTCTGTCAGACGATTGCACCCACTCTCTGGACTGGCTACATGCCGGACGGCACGCGTCGCTTCTCCCACAATGGAAAAGCCATTTACCACTACATGGGCTGCTCGACATTTGCCGAATACACCGTTGTCCCGGAAATTGCTCTTGCCAAGATCAATCCTGCCGCGCCGCTCGACAAGGTCTGCTTGCTGGGCTGTGGCGTTACCACCGGTATTGGCGCGGTGCTCAATACTGCACAGGTCGAGGCAGGCTCTACGGTCGCAGTTTTCGGACTGGGCGGCATCGGATTATCTGTCATACAGGGCGCAGTGATGGCCAAAGCCGGACGCATCATCGCTGTCGATGTTAATTCCGAAAAGTTCGATATTGCAAAAGCGCTGGGTGCCACGGACTTCGTCAACCCGAAACAACTGAGTGTTGGTGTTACCGAGGCCATTGTTGAAATGACCAATGGCGGCGTCGATTACTCCTTTGAATGCATTGGCAATACTGCGGTCATGCGCGACGCACTGGAATGCTGCCACATGGGCTGGGGTGTCTCGACCATTATTGGTGTGGCCGGCGCTGGCCAGGAAATATGCACCCGCCCCTTCCAGCTTGTTACCGGGCGTACCTGGAAAGGCTCGGCATTTGGTGGCGTCAAAGGCCGCACCGAATTACCCGACTACGTCGACAATTACATGAACGGTAAAATCGAACTGGACAGCATGGTTACCCATACCATGCCGCTGGAAGAGATCAACACAGCATTCGACCTGATGCACCAGGGTAAAAGCATTCGCTCGGTTATCATTTTCTAGGGATGGTATTGTGGAAAAGATCGAAAGTGTAAAAGAATCCGGTGGCTACCTGAACCGCTACCAGCACGATTCAGACAGCTGCCACTGCCGCATGACTTTTTCCGTCTATCTGCCGCCACAGGCAGAAAGCGCCAAGCTGCCAGCACTCTACTGGTTGTCCGGCCTCACCTGTACCGATGACAATTTTCGCGTCAAGGCTGGTGCCCAGCGCTATGCTGCCGAGCACGGACTGGCACTGGTGATACCTGATACCAGCCCGCGCGGTGCTGATGTACCTGATGCTGCAGACCGCTACGATCTTGGCCAGGGCGCGGGCTTCTACGTCAACGCGACGCGGCAACCCTGGTCAAAGCACTACCATATGTACGACTACATCGTGCACGAACTGCCCGCCATTATTGAAGCGAACTTTCCTGTTATCCCTGGTCTTAAGTCAATTGCAGGCCACTCTATGGGCGGTCATGGCGCACTCATTTGCGCATTGAAGAACCCGGGTGCATATCGCTCGGTGTCGGCATTTTCGCCGATCAGCAATCCGGTTCTGTGTGGCTGGGGTGAAGGCTGTTTCAGTACCTACCTGGGAGACAACCGCAAAGACTGGGAAGCCTATGACGCCACCTGCCTGATACAAGGTGGCGCAAAATTACCTCCTGCGCTTGTCGACCAGGGTACCGCTGACGAATTTCTCGCCGACCAACTGTTCCCACAGAACCTGCAGGCAGTCTGTGAAGCGGGCGGATTAGCCCTGACACTACGCTTGCAGGAAGGCTACGATCATAGCTATCACTTCATAGCCAGCTTTATTGGCGAACATCTGGCCTGGCACGCCAAAGCCCTGCATTCGCCAACCTGAACAATCTGCTCGGTGCCCTCGACCAACTCCGTGTCGCCCGCCAGACTGACACGCCTGTCGTTTGGCCAGCCAGCCGCCGCTACGAATCATTTCGGCCTCCACCTCACGCAAGATACAGACAGGCAATATGCTTGACCCCCATCGGTAGTCGACTACGCTTGTCAGTAATACAGTCGACTGGCTCAGACCACAGGAGATATTGATGACAAGACAGTTCAGTATTGGCAGCAAAACTATCGAGACCAATGAGCAAGGCTTTTTGTCGAATCTCGATGACTGGAGTGAAGATTTTGCAAAAGAACTGGCTAACGAAGATGGCCTTGATCTGCATGTGGATCATTGGGAGTTGATCTGGTATTTCCGCGAATTCTACGATGAGAACCAGGTCAACCCGACAATGCACACGATGGTCACCTCACTGGGTCCGAAGAACACCCAGTTTCACGACCAGAAAGCCTATGAGAAACATATCTACAGATTGTTTCCGCGCGACCCGGTACATGAATTGTGCAAACTGTCAGGGCTACCGATGCCTCAGCCGGACGACTGAGGAGTACGCTGCCAACTAGGGGCTAACCGACGCCTGCAAGGCAGCGCGAATAATATCTTCAGTACCAAGGCCGGCCGTATCAATAACCCTAACCATCCGGCTGGCTTCGGGTGCCTTGTAGCCAAGAGCTATGAGCGCACCAACCGCTTCCTCTACCGGGTTGGCGACGTCAGGTACTCTTGCTGATCCACCTGTTGTCGCCACACCACCCTCAGACGCCCAGTCTGCAAGCTTGTCGCGCATTTCCACGACCAGACGTTCGGCCGTCTTCTTGCCGACGCCCGGCAATTTCACCAGTGCTGCGGTATCGCCCGCCTGCACACAGAGCACGAAATGGCTGGTGTCCATGCCGGACAGAATGGCCAGGGCCATTTTGGCACCAACCCCGTTGACCTTGATCAGGGTCCGAAACAGGCTGCGATCGGACACTTTACCGAATCCATACAGCGTATGAGCATCTTCACGCACTGCCAGGTGTGTATAGAGCGTGATCTGCTGACCAACCTCGGGCAAATCGTAGAAAGTCGTCATTGGCGCTTCGACTTCGTAACCGACGCCCTGCACGTCGATCAACAGACCGGGGGGCTGCTTGTCACGCAACACACCACTCAGGTAACCGATCAACGCAGCCGCCCCCTGCGAAGTTTTTGTGCTGCGGACACGCGCTCGATAGCCTGCTGTTGATAGCTGTGGCACAGGGCGATAGCCAACGCATCGGCCGCATCGGCCTGGGGAGTTTCGCTAAGGTTCAGTAATACACGCACCATGTGCTGTACCTGCTGTTTGTCCGCACTGCCCTTGCCAACTACGGCCTGCTTGATTTCGCGCGGTGCGTACTCGGCAACTGGTAACTGACTTGTGACGCCCGCACAGATTGCCGCGCCACGCGCCTGGCCCAGCTTGAGAGCCGAATCGGCATTGCGGTGCATGAATACGTTTTCGATAGCCAGCTGCACAGGTTTATGTTCGCTAATCAGCGTAGTCAATTCGCTGAAAATCAGGCCCAGCTTCTCTGGAAGGCTATCGCCATTCACCCTCAGGCAGCCGCTGGTGACATAGCGGGCGCGCTGACCATCAGTGTCGATCAGGCCGTAACCGGTGAAACGGGAGCCGGGGTCTATGCCAAGGATACGAATCATTGCTGGCATTCTAGTCTGTGCGGACGGCAGAACCAAATTTATGCGTAAAACCCGGCGCGACCTGGTTCAACCCCGCAGTTAACCCAATGCCGCCAGAATTTCCTCGGAGATATCCGCATTGGAGTAAACCTCCTGCACATCGTCGAGATCTTCCAGGACTTCCAGCATACGCATCATCTTTTCCGCATCTTGCTGATCCAGCGGCGTGGTGTTTTCAGCACGCATGGTGACTTCTGCGTTCTCCGGCTCGAATCCGGCGGCTACCATAGCCTCCTTCACATTCATGAATTCGTCCGGTTCGGTAAGTACGTCGATAGAACCATCGTCATTCCCCAGCACATCCTGGGCACCGGCTTCCAGGGCTGCTTCCATAACAGCATCCTCGTCGCTACCCGGTGGATAACTGAGAATGCCTGTCTTGGTAAACTGAAAAGCCACCGAACCACTGGTACCGAGGTTACCGCCGGCCTTGGTGAAAGCATGCCTCACCTCGGATACCGTGCGGTTACGGTTATCCGTCATGCAATCAACCATGACTGCAGCGCCACCAGGACCATAGCCTTCGTAGAGGATTTCTTCGAAATTCTCGCCATCCTGGGCACCGGAGCCGCGCTTGATTGCTCGTTCGATCGTGTCCTTGTTCATGTTGGCGCCGAGCGCCTTGTCGACTGCCAGGCGCAGGCGTGGATTACCGGCTGGATCCGGCTCTCCCGAGCGGGCCGCTACGGTAATCTCGCGAATCAATTTGGTGAAAACCTTGCCGCGCTTGGCATCCTGCGCCTTTTTGCGGTGTTGGATATTGGCCCATTTACTGTGTCCGGCCATGGCTGCCTCTCAAGGATCTGAATAGTGAAATTTTCGAAAGGCGCAGATTTTAGCATGCGCAGCGAGCTACGTAAGTGCCCGCTGCCTGGCCATCCTGAATAGCCGGGTGCAATTTACGCCACACAACCAACCGTTTGAAATATTGGGAAATTATGCAGGTTCGCGAGCAATCAAGGCTATGGCGAGACTTCGAGCATACGCGTCAGCGCAGCACGCGCCAGCGCGGCTTCTTTTTCCGGTACCTTGACCTGGTTGACCGGCTTGCCATCAAGCAGGTTTTCCAGCGTCCATAGCAAGTGCTGGGGGTCGATACGGAACATGGTTGAACACATGCAAACAGTCGGCGACATGAAATGCACTGACTTGCCATCAGATTTACATTCCTCGTGCAGGCGGTTGACCAGGTTCAATTCAGTGCCAACCAGCCAGCGCGTACCGGGCTCGGAAGCATGTATGGTCTTGATGATGTATTCGGTCGAACCGACGTAGTCCGACTTCTGGCAGACCTCGAAACTGGATTCGGGGTGGGAAATGATTTTGCCCTCGGGGTATTTTTCCTTGAAGCCATCAATATGCTCCGGCTTGAACATCTGGTGCACAGAGCAGAACCCTTTCCACAAAATCATTTTTGCAGCGCGGATTTCTTCTTCCTGAAGCCCGCCCATGGGTTTATCGAAATCCCATACCACCATCTCCTCAAGCGAGAGCCCCATGCGGTATCCGGTATTACGACCCAGGTGTTGATCAGGGAAGAACAGGACTTTCTCGCGCTGGCTGAACGACCACTCGAGGACATTCCGCGCATTGGTCGAGGTACAGACAATGCCTCCGTGTGCGCCACAGAACGCTTTTAAGTCGGCTGCCGAGTTAATATACGTTACCGGCGTAACAGTCTCGTCGGGGTCAATCACGCTGGAGAGTTCCTGCCACGCACGTTCGACCTTGGCCAGATTCGCCATGTCGGCCATTGAACAGCCCGCTGCAAGGTCAGGCAAAATTGAAATCTGCCCGGGGCGCGAAAGGATATCCGCCACCTCAGCCATGAAATGCACGCCACAAAAAACAATGAACTCCGCATCGGAGTTCGCCGCCTGCCGTGACAGCTTCAGGGAATCTCCGGAAAAGTCAGCGTGCCGGAATACTTCATCACGCTGGTAGTGATGGCCAAGAATCACCAGGCGATCGCCCAGCGCTCGCTTCGCCTCGACAATGCGCGCCTCGCATTCCTCATCACTCATAGCCATGTAGGATGTGACTTCAATGGCTGTAGCCTGCATGCCTTATTCTCCTCAAACAGCAACCGAACCGTGGCCGCTACCTGTTAATGGTAAATCAATCCGCCATCACGAAACGACGGATAGCCTCCCGATTGGTACGGGAACTGACCCGCTGCAGCGTTTCTGCAACCGGTAGCCAATCATAGCGGCTATGTTCTTTAAGATTAATCCTGATTGCCGGTCTGTCGGTATATACCACACGGAATACATATTCGGTATTGCCGGTGACATTCGGTGCGTAGCGTTCTCGCCAGGCAGGGACAATATCAAAATGGTTTTGGTAACCGCAGCCAATCAGCTCCTCAGCCACATCCAGACCGGTTTCTTCGGCCACTTCACGTATGGCAGCCGCGCCGGCCCCCTCGCCATATTCGAGGCTGCCGGTAACCGACTGCCAGTAGCCTGCCGGCTGCCGGCGTTCCATTACCAGCACTTCGCCACCTGTCGTATAAATGACTACGAGTACTGACTCGGGGCGCTTGTAGTCAGCAGTCAATTGAATACGGAAGCCCCTAGGCTTCCTGTTTTTCAGGTACTTTGCGCAAGCGGATATTAAGATCCATCAACTGGCTGGCCGGCACCTCGGACGGTGCACTGGTCAACGGGCAACTGGCCGTCTGGGTTTTCGGGAAGGCCATCACCTCACGAATTGACTGGGTGCCGGTCATCAGCATGACCAGCCGATCCAGGCCAAAGGCGAGACCGCCGTGAGGCGGGCAACCGTACTTGAGTGCATTTAGCAGGAAGCCGAACTTGTCCTCGGCTTCTTCATCGCTGATACCAAGCAGCTCAAATACTTTCCGCTGTATACTGGTTCGGTAGATACGCATCGAACCACCGCCGAGTTCGGTGCCATTAAGCACCATATCGTAGGCACGCGAGTGGCAATTACCCGGATCGCTCTCAAGCAAGTCGAGATGTTCTTCCTTGGGTGAAGTAAAGGGATGATGCAGTGAGTTCCAGCGACCGTTGTTGTCATCCCATTCGAACATCGGGAAGTCCACTACCCAGAGCGGCTTCCAGTCGCCTTCCATCAGCCCGCGGTCTTCACCAAGTTTAACGCGCAGGGCACCCAGCGCCTCGTTGACGATAGCCGCCTTGTCGGCACCGAAGAACACCAGGTCACCGTCTTCGGCTGCCGTACGTCGCATAATTTCATCTACTGCTTCATCGGGCAGGAATTTAAGTATGGGTGACTGCAGACCATCTCGCCCCTTGGCCAGTTCGTTAACCTTGATATAGGCCAGACCCTTGGCACCGTAAATACCGACAAACTTCGTGTATTCATCAATTTCCTTGCGAGTCAGCTCCCCACCCTTAGGTAAACGCAACGCAGCGACACGCCCCTTGGGGTCCTTCGCAGGACCGGAAAAGACCTTGAATTCGACGTTCTCGAGCAAATCGGCGATATCGACCAGCTCCAGCGGCACACGCAGGTCAGGACGATCAGAGCCAAAGCGTTTCACTGCCTCCTGGTAAGTCATGCGCGGGAAAGGATCATCCAGCTTTACGTCCAGTACCTTATCAAACAAGCCGCGGATCATGCCTTCGGTAAGGTTCATGATTTCGTCTTCGTCGAGGAACGACGTCTCGATATCCAGCTGGGTGAATTCCGGCTGACGGTCGGCACGCAAATCCTCATCACGGAAACAGCGCACAATCTGATAGTAGCGATCCATACCAGACATCATCAGTAGCTGCTTGAACAGCTGGGGCGACTGCGGCAGCGCAAAGAACTCGCCCGGATGCGTGCGGCTGGGCACCAGGTAATCGCGGGCACCTTCCGGCGTGGCACGGGTCAGAATAGGGGTTTCAATATCCAGAAAACCATTGCTGTCCAGAAAGTAACGCAGTTCGCGCGTGACCTCGGAACGCAGACGAATACGTTCCAGCATCTCGGGGCGGCGCAAGTCGATATAACGGTAGCGCAGGCGGTGTTCCTCAGACACGGTATCGTCGTCCAGGTGAAACGGCGGCGTCTCCGCTGTGTTCACAATCAACAGCTCCTTGCCCAGTACTTCGACTTCACCGGTGGGCATATCGGGATTCTCGGTGCCTTCCGGACGGCGCCGCACACGGCCCTTTACCTGCAGGACAAATTCACTGCGCACCCGTTCTGCGTTGGCAAAAGTTTCTTCGGTATCCGGATCAAAGACCACCTGCACCCGGCCTTCGCGGTCGCGCAGGTCGACAAAAATCACGCCACCGTGGTCGCGGCGTCGGTGTGCCCAGCCGACCAGGGTAACGTCCTGATCAAGATGACTGGTATCGAGTTTTCCACAATAGTGCGTGCGCATGGATGGTCTGTTTCCTGGCTATGGCCGTTGTATATTCAGTTTATCGAGGCGGTAGAGCTTCATTTTACTTGCCGTCAGCAGTTGAGGATTTACCGTCTTTACTACTCGACCCGGCTTTCTTCGAATCTGATTTGGCAATATTTTTTTTCTTGCCACTCTTGAAGTCGGTCTCATACCAGCCCCCGCCCTTGAGGCGGAAACCGGCCGCGGATACCAGTTTTTGCAACCCGGGTTTACCACAGGCGGGACAATCGGTGAGCGGGGCATCACTGATCTTTTGCAGTTTTTCCATTTCGTGCCCGCATTCAGCACAACGGTACTCGTAAATTGGCATTGCCGAAACTCCAGCCGGTCTTACAAAGCGCGCGATTATAACAGCCGGCAGGCTGAATTTTCGACGTTTTACGCGCATTCCACAGGCCGGGCCCTGCGGGCAGGCAATCATCGGCCAGACTCCAGGCCCGTTGCAAACCGTCAAGCTGGCGAGAGCGCGTCAAATCAGTGCCAGACAGGTACAATCCTCGCCATGCACTCACGTCAAACAGAACTTCCCGTCTCACAGGGTAATGACCTTAAGACACTGAAATCTCTGGCACCTTTCCTTTGGGACTACCGTGGACGCGTGGTCATCGCTCTGGGTTCGCTGGTTCTGGCCAAGGTCGCCAATGTGGGAATCCCGCTGGTGCTGAAGGATATCGTCGATGCCTTGGACACCCAAAACACCCAGTTGGTGCTGCCACTGGCATTTCTGCTGGCTTACGGTGCGCTGAAACTCGCCAGCTCGCTGTTCAACGAGCTGCGCGATGCAATTTTCTCCAGGGTACGCCACGGTGCCATGCGCCAGGTATCCACACGGGTGCTCGACCACCTGCATCGCCTGTCGCTGCGATATCACCTGGACCGCAAGACCGGCGGCATTTCCCGCGACATGGAACGCGGTGCACGCAGCGTCAGCTCGATGTTGAACTACATGGCCTTCAGTATTCTACCGACGCTGGTGGAAGTAACTCTCATCGCCGGGATCCTGCTTAAGAACTACGACCCGGGGTTTGCACTTATCACCTTCGGTGCGGTGGTGGTCTATGTTCTGTTCACTTTCAAAATCACCGAATGGCGAATGAAATACCGCATCCAGATGAATGCGACCGATTCGAAAGCCAACACCCAGGCCATTGATAGCCTGATCAACTACGAAACGGTTAAATACTTCGGCAACGAACAGCACGAACTCGACCGTTACAATGCCTCGCTGGAAGAATGGGAAGACGCAGCGGTAAAAAGCCAGACATCGATGTCAGCCCTTAATGTCGGTCAGGCCGGCATTATCGCCATCGGCGTTACTATGATTATGATACTGGCCACCAGAGGCGTGGTTGCCGGCACCTTGACGATCGGTGACCTGGTGCTGATCAACGCCTTTCTGCTGCAGCTGTTTATACCGCTGAACTTTCTCGGCATCGTTTACAGCCAGTTGAAACACGCCATAGCCGATATGCGTGCGATGTTTGATGTGATGGAATTGCAGCCGGAAATTCAAAACCGCGATGACGCTATCGCGCTGGACGTCGGCAAGGGTGAGGTACGCTTCGACCGGGTCAGCTTTGCCTATGATCCCGAGCGGCCAATTCTGCATGGCGTGAGCTTCAGCATTCCTGCCGGACACAAAATCGCTGTGGTAGGACCCAGTGGCGCTGGCAAGTCCACACTGGCGCGCCTGTTGTTCCGCTTCTATGACGTCGACGCCGGACGCATTCTGGTGAATGGCCAGGACGTGCGCGCCGTCACCCAGGAAAGCCTGCGTGCGGCTATCGGCATCGTGCCACAGGACACCGTTTTGTTTAACGATAGCCTGCGCTACAACATCGCCTATGCCCGCCACGGTGCCAGCCAGGCCGATATCGAAGCCGCCGCCCGAGCGGCTAACATTCATACTTTTATAACCAGACTGCCCGCCGGCTATGATACCGTGGTCGGCGAACGCGGCCTTAAGTTATCCGGTGGCGAGAAACAGCGCGTCGCTATCGCCCGCGCCATTCTCAAGAACCCGAGAATCCTGGTATTCGACGAAGCCACTTCAAGCCTGGACAGCCATTCCGAACAAGCCATCCTCGAAAGCCTGAGCAGTGCCGCCCGCGATCACACGACACTGGTTATCGCACACCGGCTCTCAACGGTAGTCGATGCTGATACCATTCTGGTCATGGAACATGGCCGCCTGATTGAACAGGGTAACCACCAGCAATTACTTGCCCAGGAAGGACTGTACTCACAACTGTGGGAGCTGCAGAAACAGGAAGCGGAACAACAAGCAGTGAGCTAGGAACCTGTTGGATCGTTTTCCGAGCGAAGTGCGCGTAGCTGCTCGGTTTCTTTGGACATAATATGCCGCACCAGCAACTCGCGATCGGTCTCGCGCAAGTGCTCGTACTCCACCGCCACCTGCCAGGGAAACCGGGTATTGTCATCTTCCATACGCGAGCAACCAACCACACGGCTGATAGTCACAATGCCCACCAGCGCCGGGAACAACACCATACGCAACTCCAGCAGACTGCCGGTCTTAAGCTCATGCTGCGCGCGAAACGCCACACCGCCGGCACTGAGACTCACCTCGCGGGTCGCCTGTTGGGCAGTATCCATTTCCTCGGTTACAAACAACTGGGTGATCATATTCAGCTTCTGGTCGATGGCCTGCAGGCAACGCGCCAGCTCCGGTGACTGGGTCTGCACCTTGTGAATGACATGGGCCATCTGGCGTGTCGTCGAAGCAAAGCTGGATGCTGCGGTAAATCTGTCAACTAGACGTGACTTGATACGCTCCAGTAACTGATCGACTTCATCTTCATTAACCTCACGGTAGTCGAGGGCAATTTCGTCCTCGATTCGAAAATATTCCCTGCGATCGTCGTCATTCATACTCTGTCCTGTTTACTTCCCGCCTGCCTTGATACCGAGCGACTCCCCTGCCTTCTTTTCAGGTTCAGCCGGCGCCTGTTTGCTCTTTGCAGCAGCTTTTGACCCACCCACCTGGATACCGGATGACTTATCTGGCGCTTTCGGCTTTGGTGGCGTCTTCGTCGCGCCACTCACCGCAGGTTTGGTCGTTTTGCCAGTTGCCTTGCCGGGCTTTTTAGCCGGCGCCACCGCTGGAGTCTGCTCCAGACCAGGCGCCCGTGGCAAGTCAGCTGGCGGCAATGGCTTCTTCGCTGATCCACTGAGTTGCTTGTCCGAGGTTTTATCGTCACCCTGCTGCAGGATAATTTCAACTCTCCGGTTTTTCGCCCGGTTTGCAGAAGTATCATTTTTCGCAACCGGATCAGTATCAGCATAGCCCTGGATCAAAAACCGGTTTGACGGAATACTGGTTGCCAGCATCATTTCGTGTGCCACGGACACAGCGCGCGCCGATGACAATTCCCAGTTGGAGCGGAAACGCTCCGTATAAATCGGGACATTGTCAGTATGACCGGCAACAATAATCTTGCCTTCGGAATTCTTCAATATCTGCGTCACACGGGTGAGAATAGGGCGGAATGCGCCTTTCAATTTGGCGCGGCCGGAACCGAACGAAGCCTTTTCACGTACGCGAATGATAATTTTCTGCCCAGCGGTCTCGACATCCACCGAACCCGCCTTGATTTCCTTACCCAGAGCACTGCTGATCAATCTGGCACTTTCGTTCAGTTTCTTCTGTTTTTTGGCATCAGCCTTGGCCTTAAGCAATTCGTCCAGTGACTTCTCGTCAATGGTGACATTTTTGCCATTTTGTTTTAACCGCATGCTGGCCAGCTTTTCTTCAGCCTGGAGCTTTTCGTCCAAACGCATGGCTGCCAAAGCCTTCGCTTTGGCCAGCTCCTTCTTCTGCGCTTCGGTCAGACCAGCTGCCTGGGAACGCTGCTTGCCATCAGCCATTTGACCGGCTTTCTGTACCTTCTGCTGGACCGCCTTGTTTTTCTCAATGTCCTCAGGCTTGAAGGTTTTATCCTTGTCCGGAATATTTCTGGACTTCGGTGTCGGCACAGGCCGCCGACGTTCCTTACCCAGATCCAGGTTAATCCGCAGGTCATCGGTCGTCATCTGACGAATAACGTTGAGGAAGGTCGGTTCAGGACGCCCCGGACTGAACTCACGGGCGATTACATTGATCCCCTTGGGTGGCTCTTTGACCTTGATATCGCGCTGCACGCCAAATGCATTTTTCATCGACCCGGCCATTTCCTTGTACTTGGAAACGTCCATTTCCGAAAACGACAGCAGCAGCACGAAAAAGCACATCAACAAAGACATGAGGTCGGCAAAGGTCATCACCCATGGCGGGGAACCCTTATCCTGTTTGGCCGCTGGTGCGTCTTCAGACATCGCCTTCTATCCCTGTCTGGCAGCGGAGCTCTTAAGCCGCGTCGGCCTGCGCCTCGCCGACAGAGTCGCGCTGGCTGGCTGGCAGGTAGGTTTTCAGGAGTTCTTCCATGACACGAGGATTGAGGCCTTCCTGGATGGAGCTGATAGTTTCGAGGATTAATCCCTTGTTAAGGCGCTCTTCCTGGCTGCGGTGCGCCAGCTTGTCAGCTATCGGCAACGCGAAGGCGTTAGCAATAATGGCACCGTACAGGGTAGTGAGCAGCGCCACCGCCATCGCCGGACCAATGGCCTTGGGATCGTCCATCGCAGACAGCATCTGCACCAGCCCGATCAGGGTACCAATCATACCCATGGCCGGCGCCACGTCGCCGATAGCCTTGAAGATAGCCTGGCCACGTTCGTGGCGTTCAATGGTAAGGTTGATATCCTTGCCCAGCATGGTGCGCACAAAATCCGGCTCATGGCCGTCGACACACAGCTGGATACCGCGTTGCAGGAATTCGTTTTCGATATCCTGGCCTTCGAGTCCCAGCACGCCTTCCTTGCGAGCGATATTGGCAAGCAACACGCCCTCTTCGATGAGTTTGACTGGATCTTCAGGCTTGGAGAAAAAGGCCTTCATGGCTACTTTGAAGGCACTGAAAAAATGTTTCAGCGGGAATTTCATCACCACAGCAAACACGGTGCCGCCGCCGACAATCAGCAGCGAGGGAATATTGACAAATATGATGGCGCTGCCACCGAACAGTATGGCAGCAATGATAATACCGAAAGCACCCAGAAGTCCGACGAGGGTGGCGAAATCCATGAATTGTTACTCCATTATAGTACGCTGGAATTCCTTACCCGGTATATCGCCGTATTACCAGGTTTCTTGAGTAAACGGATGACCACGACTGATGCCTCTGCCCGAAAATAAAATCCATTGCACTTTAGGGGGTTAGGATACAAGCCATGAACAGGGAACAGCGCACTGTATTCATAACCGGCTGCTCTTCCGGAATCGGCTACTGCACGGCCCATGGCCTCCGGCAGCGCGGTTACCGTGTCATTGCCAGCGCCAGGCAGACAGCCGATGTGGAGCGCCTGCGAACCGAAGGGCTCGAATGCCTGCAACTGGACCTGGATTCGCCAGAATCCATCCACCAGGCGGTCGAAGAGCTCTCCGGAATAACCGGCAGACGCCTGTTCGGCCTGTTCAACAATGCTGGATTCGGGCAGCCTGGCGCAGTCGAGGATCTACGCCGCGATGTATTGCGGGCCCAGTTCGAGACCAACGTCTTCGGCACCATGGAACTGACCAACGCCCTGCTCCCCTGGATGCGGGCAGCCGATGAAGGCAGAATCATTCAAAACAGCTCGGTGCTGGGGTTTGTTTCGCTGGCCTACCGCGGTGCCTACAACGCCAGCAAGTATGCTCTTGAAGGGCTCTATGACACGCTACGACTGGAATTGGTGGACACCAATATCCACGCGATACTGATCGAACCAGGCCCGGTGCTGAGCCAGTTCAGGGCCAACGCCATGGTCGCTTTTCAACGCAATATAGATATCGAGACCAGCGTACACAGAGAAAAGTATCTGGCCACTCAAAAACGCCTTACGCGGGAGGGCAAGGCTGTCGCATTCACCCTGGGACCGGAAGCGGTATTGGAAAAAGTCGTCAAGGCACTGGAGTGCCCGCATCCACGTCCCAGGTATTACGTCACCTTCCCGACCTACCTGTTTGCCGGGCTCAAACGCATCCTCAGCCAGCGAATGCTTGACCGCGTACTTTCAGGTGTTTCCCGGGGAGAACAAAAATAAAAGCCCACCTGTGGAAAGGCGAGCTTGATGCGCAATAAAAAAGGGGCGCAGGGCTTAACCCTGCGCCCCTTTTTCCGTTTCGCAGGATACGCCGCTAGAAGAACAGCCTGAGACCAGCGAAATAAAACTGATCGTCACTTGCCTGTTCGGTTTTCACACTGATACCCAGCACTTTATTAACCTTGAACGTGCCCCCGACCACGAGAAACCCGGAATCTATATCAGCAGAGCGATATTCCCCGCCAAGATCCAGCTCCAGTCTTGGTAATATCAGATAACGCACACCAGCACCGTAGATGCCACCGATTTCCGTTTTAGACCCATCACCATTGAACTTCTTGTTGTTATAGAGCAGGTCTGCAAAGACATCCAGCTGCTTACTGAAACTGTAATGTGGTCGTATTCCAAACTGGAAGTCATTCAGGTCCGGATCACCCGACCGATCCCTGTCTTCAGGAAAACTGTCTGTCCAGCCGCGCGTATAGCCACCACGCAGGGAGACATAGTCGAAGATGCTAAACACAGCATCGACCGTGGCGCCATCATAATCGTAGTCATCACCGCTGTAACGGGTATAACCCACATCGGCGTAACTCTGAGCCAACCCTTTCGCGGCAAACGCCGGTGCAGTAAAAATTGCCAATACAGCAACGAGCGACACTCTCATAGTGACGTTCATGGACACTCCTCCTCCAGAATAATATTTTTTTTGTCTGGCCTGTGGCCAAATCAGCGCCCCATACTACGGTTTCGTGAAACAGCCTTCAAGCCGAAAAACACAGCACCCAAATAAAAAAGGCGGGCTAAAGCCCGCCTTTACTACCTGATATCACTACGGTTTAAGCAGCGCTGGCATGTGCAGCACCAACCCGGAACACGAGCTGATCAGCTTCCACTTCAACTTCAATCACATGTCCAGGATGGAAGCGGCCAGCCAGGATTTGCTGCGCCAACGGGTTTTCCAGCTGCTGCTGAATAGCCCGCTTGAGTGGCCGCGCACCGTACACGGGATCGAAACCCGCTTCACCGAGCTTGTCGAGCGCAGCTTCGGTTAACTTCAGCCCCAGCTCGCGCTCCGTCAGGCGTTTGCGCAGGTAGTCGATCTGGATAGCGGTGATCGAACGGATCTGTTCGCGACCCAGCGGGTGGAAGACCACGGCCTCGTCAATCCGGTTAATAAACTCCGGCCTGAAATGCGTACCGACCACTTCCATCACCACAGACTTCATACGCTCGTAGTTCTCTTCACCGGCCATCTCCTGAATCTGCTGACTACCCAGATTAGACGTCATGACAATAACCGTGTTGCGGAAGTCCACCGTACGCCCCTGGCCGTCGGTGAGACGCCCGTCATCCAGTACCTGCAGGAGCACATTAAACACATCCGGATGCGCCTTTTCGACTTCATCCATGAGAATAACCGAATAGGGTTTGCGCCTGACGGCCTCGGTCAGGTAGCCACCTTCCTCGTAACCGACATAGCCCGGCGGTGCACCAATCAATCGTGCCACCGAGTGTTTCTCCATGAACTCTGACATATCGATGCGCACCATGGCTTCTTCAGTGTCGAACAGGAATTCGGCCAGCGCCTTGGTCAACTCGGTCTTGCCGACACCGGTCGGCCCCAGAAACAGGAACGAACCATTCGGGCGATTTGGATCGGACAGCCCGGCACGTGAACGCCGAATAGCATCCGAGACAGCTTTGACAGCCTCACCCTGGCCAACCACCCGATGCTCCAGCTCGGCTTCCATGCGCAGTAACTTGTCACGCTCGCCTTCCAGCATCTTCGCTACCGGTATACCGGTCCACTTGGACACTACTTCCGCGATCTCTTCATCAGTAACTTTGTTGCGCAGCAGTTTCATTTCCTGCATTTCTGCCTGCGCTGCCATGTCGAGCTGCTTTTCAAGCTCGGGAATACGTCCATACTGCAGTTCACCCGCACGCGCCAGGTCACCGGCACGCTGTGCAGTTTCCAGCTCCTGGCGGGCGCGTTCCAGCTCTTCCTTAATATGGTGGGAACCCTGTAGCGCGGCTTTCTCGGACTTCCAGATCTCTTCCAGATCGGAAAATTCGCGCTCCAGATTGTCAATTTCTTCCTGCAGGTTGCCCAGGCGTTTAACCGAAGCTTCATCGCTTTCCTTCTGCAGGGCTTCGCGTTCGATTTTCAACTGAATGAGGCGCCGCTCCAGCCGGTCCAGCTGCTCCGGTTTGGAGTCAATTTCCATGCGGATGCGGCTGGCAGCCTCATCGATCAGGTCAATGGCCTTGTCCGGCAACTGACGGTCGGTGATATAACGAGTTGACAGTGTCGCCGCGGCAACAATCGCCGGGTCAGTGATATCCACGCCATGGTGTACTTCATAGCGCCCCTTCAAACCACGCAGGATAGCGATCGTATCCTCGACACTTGGTTCGTCAACCAGCACCTTCTGGAAACGGCGCTCCAGCGCCGCATCCTTTTCGATGTACTTCCGGTATTCATCCAGCGTTGTGGCACCCACGCAGTGCAGTTCACCTCGCGCCAACGCCGGCTTCAGCATGTTGCCGGCGTCCATGGCGCCTTCGGCCTTGCCGGCGCCGACCATGGTGTGCACCTCATCGATAAACAGAATCACCTGCCCTTCCTGCTTGGCCAGGTCGTTCAAAACTGCCTTGAGACGCTCCTCGAACTCACCACGAAATTTGGCACCCGCTATCAACGTCCCCATATCGAGACTTAACAACCGTTTGCCCTTGACACCATCCGGCACTTCGCCGTTGACGATACGCTGGGCCAGTCCTTCAACAATGGCGGTTTTACCCACGCCGGGTTCGCCGATCAGCACCGGATTGTTTTTGGTGCGGCGCTGCAGTACCTGTATGGTACGGCGAATTTCATCGTCGCGGCCGATTACCGGGTCGAGCTTGCCTTGCTCGGCACGCTCGGTCAGATCGATAGTGTATTTTTCCAGCGCCTGGCGCTGATCCTCGGCATTGGGGTCGTCGACACTCTGACCACCGCGCATTTTCTCAATGGCCTGCTCTACCAGGCTCTTGCTCGCGCCTGCATCAGTCAATAGCTTGCCAAGTTCACCCTTGTCTTCGACCGCCGCAAGCACGAACAACTCCGAAGAGATGTACTGGTCCTTGCGTTGCTGCGCCAGCTTGTCGGTCTGATTGAGCAGACGTGTCAGATCATTGGAAATGTGCACATCGCCGCTGCCACCCTCGACTGTGGGCAGGCGATCGAGCATCTCACCCAGGTGCGAGCGCAGCAGGTTGCTGTTGACGCTGGCCTGGGTCAGCAGATGGCGGACGCTGCCGCCCTCCTGGTCAAGCAATGCCACCAGCACGTGCACCGGCTCGATGTAATTATGGTCGCGCCCAACGGCCAGGCTCTGGGCATCGGCCAGCGCCATCTGGAACTTGGATGTCAGCTTATCCATCCTCATGACGGAAACTCCCCTCAAAAGTTATCACTTAGACAATATATGGGTCGAATCGAGGGGTAAATCAAGGGCTGGAGTGGGGATATTTATTCGTAAACCTTGCGTTGAAACAAGTCCTGGCGCCGGCTGACCAGCCGATCCAGAAACAACAGGCCGTCAATATGATCCATTTCATGCTGAATGGCCCGTGCCTCGAAGCCATCCATGTCAAATGACAGCGGATTTCCATCCCGGTCCAGTGCATCGAGCTGGATTTTTTCTGCGCGGATGACATTGCCGGTGTAGTCTGGCACCGACAGGCAGCCTTCACGGCCTACCTTGTGGCCTTCCCATTTGGTAATTTCCGGGTTTACCAAAATCAGGTGGCCGTGATTGCGCGTTTTTTTCCGGCCGGAGACATCTACAATCACTACCCGCTCAAACCAGCCCACCTGCGGTGCTGCAATACCGACCGCACCTGGCCCGGCAAGCCGGGTTTCTTCCAGGTCATCGATCCGGGCCTGAAACCCGGCATCGAATACCTGCACAGGCTCCGATATCTGGCGCAGCCGTTCATCCGGATAGGTGAGAATCTCCAGAACTGCCACACATCACCCGATAAATGTATCTATGGGGCGCACCTCAACCTTGACACCCTCTGCCTGCAGGGGCGCCAACGCCGCTTCAATTGCATCCACGCCCTGTGCAGCAACGCCTTCAATCTGGAGAATATAGATAGGCTCGGCTTCCGTACCGGCAACATCGGACTCAAGATCGAGGATATTCAACCCTGCCGCGGCTGCTGAAGCGGTCACCCGCGCGACAATCCCGGTTCGGTCGGCACCATGCACCAGAATACAGACGTCCGGCACTGGTCGCTGGTGGAGACCCGCTTCAATCGCGTCGACATGCAGCGCCAGTTGAAGTTTGTCGACCACAGGCTGCAATACCGTTCGCAAACGCGCTTCGCCCTCAGGGCTGTCAACCATCATCATGACAGTAAAACTATCGCCGAGGCGGATCATGGAGGATTCGCCAAGGTTACAACCCGCCTCGAACAGCGCCGTTGTCAGTTGCGCTACGATACCCGCCTGATCTTTCCCGACCAGCGTCAACATATACCAGCTGGACATGAATGCCCCCAGTGCGTTCTCAGAAACAGCACTATAAGCAGCGCCTTGCTACAGGCGCAAGCCCGGACAGTCGCTGCACCTTCAGTTGTGGAGGCTGAAATGGGTAACGTAAATGAGTGCCACACCGGCACCTATCAGCACCATTTGCTTAACAGTGGCACTGAATTCCACACGCTTGTGCAAGCCCGGGATCAGGTCAGCGACAGCCACATAGATAAAGCTCGATGCTGCCACCGCCAGCACGTAGGGCAACACCGGTTCGACCTGGCGAAGCGCGTAGTAGGCCAGCAAACCACCAACGACTGTTGCCAGGCTGGACAGCAGGTTATAAAAGAACGCCTTTGAGGTACTGAAACCACTGTGCAGCAACACTGCAAAATCGCCTACTTCCTGCGGAATCTCGTGTGCTGCCACCGCCAGGCTGGTGACAATACCGAGGTGAATATCGGTAAGGAAGGCTGCACCGATCAAAATACCATCGATAAAGTTATGCAGACCATCCCCGATCAGAATCAGGGTTCCCGCTGCCTGGTGCCGCTGACCGGGCTCGTCCGGGCCATGTACTTCGCAATGCTCGTGATGACAGTGTCGCCACAGCACCAGCTTTTCCAGCAGGAAAAATACGAACAGCCCCAGCAACAGGGCGCCGGTGATGGCATGAAAATCCTGACCACCGGCGCCTTCCAGCGCATGGGGAAGCAGCCCCAGCAAGGCCGCCCCCAGCAGGGCGCCAATAGCAAAACTCACCGTATGCGGCAGCAAACGAGCGCGCAGCAGGTCCGGCAACAACAGATATACCGCGGCCGCCAGCACGCTGAGTACACCACCCAGCAGGCAAAAAACAAGAATCCAGGTCAGTAAAGACATTCAGCCAACTTCAATCGCAAAGCGGGACAGTATACGGAATCCTCACCATCCGGGGCAGCCCGGCGTTCGGCCCGTCACGGCGCAATCCATACCAGCGAAGCCATCCGCCCGGTGGTTGACTGCCGACGGAAGGAGTAGAAACGATGGCTGTCACTGAAAGTGCAGAAACCTCCACCATATATATGCTCGATACCTGCCGACGCGAGGCGGAATCGTGCCAGCTGATAGATATCTGCCAACCACTGGCCATTGCCCGACCGGCTGAACGCTGCAGTCGCCTCCGCCTGCCGGTCGACAAACGTTGTGCGCACTTCATCGCCGACCTCAAATGCCGCAGGGCCAATCGCCGGACCCAGCCAGGCCAGCAACGAATCGACCGGGGCACCCATTGCCGCCACGGTTGCCTCCAGCACGCCGCCCGCCAGACCACGCCAACCAGCGTGCGCAGCCGCCACCACCTCACCCTGCCGATCACAGAACAATACCGGCAGACAGTCTGCCGTCATTACCGCACACACTACCCCGGGCTGTTGGGTGTAACTGGCATCGGCGGGTGGTGTGCCTGCCGCTAGCGCGGCATTAACCACTTTGTCCCCATGGACCTGTTCAAGCCAGACGGGCTCAACCGCCAGGCCCAGCTGTTTAACCAGTTGCTGACGGTTTGCCTGCACCGCACCGTCCTGATCGCCGACATGGCTCGCCAGATTCAAACTGTCGTAGGGCGGCTGGCTGACGCCACCTGTGCGTGTCGTCGAAACTGCGCGGACATGTGCAGGGGCTGGCCACTGAGGGTAAATCATGAAGCTTCCCTGAGCACCGCCAGCAGGTGTTCAAAATCGACCGGCAGCTCGGCTTCCCAACCAACGGGCTCGCCACTGGCCGGATGGATAAACTCCAGTCGGCGGGCGTGCAAAGCCTGGCGGCGAAATTTGCGTAGCACCTCGGCAAGCGCCTCCGAAGCCCCCGCCGGCAGTCGGAAACGTCCGCCATACAGTGGGTCTCCGACCAAAGGGTGGTGGATATATGCCATGTGCACCCTGATTTGGTGGGTGCGCCCGGTCTCGAGCCTGGCCTCGACAAGTGTATGCGCTGGAAAACGCTCGAGCACCCGGTAGTGAGTCACTGCCGGCTTCCCCGATTCCACCACCGCCATGCGCAGTCGATCGCGCGGATGACGCCCGATCGGCGCATCTACATGGCCACTTGCAGTCACCTGGGCCTGCACCAGAGCCAGGTATTCACGATGTACGCTGCGTGCTTGCAGCTGTTCGACCAGCGACTTGTGGGCACTCAACTGACGCGCGACCACCATTAGCCCGCTGGTATCTTTATCCAGCCTATGGACGATACCGGCACGCGGCAGTGCTGCCAGCCCTGCATCATAGTGCAACAGCGCATTCTGCAATGTTCCATCGCGATTGCCTGCTGCAGGATGAACCACCAGGCCTGCCGGCTTATTGATCACCAGCAGATGTTTATCTTCATAGCGCACATCCAGCGGTATTGCCTGCGGCAAAACTTCACTGTCTTCGGGGAGCTCGGCTACGATCTCCACCCACTCACCACCGCTGACCCGGTACTTGGCTACCACACACCGATCGTCAAGCAGCACCGCTCCGTCACGGACCCATTGCTGCAGCCGGCTGCGTGAATAATCCGAAAACAGCTCTGCCAACACCTGGTCGAAACGCCGACCAGCGGCATTTTCGGGGATACGAGCACTTAATTTAATCTGTTCTGACATAGAAGTTAGTGGCCAAGCGGGGGGGTGGCGCTTTACAATTTCACTTTAACACTGAAAATGCGGATTTACAGGCTGATGCGCTGGTTACGCCCTTTATCTCTTCTGGCAGTACTGTTCATATTTGGTTGCGCGGGCTCGCCAGACGATGAATTTGCCAATATGTCGGCCCAGGAGCTTTACGACAAGGCCAAGGCGGCATTGACGTCCGGTGACTATGAAACGGCCATCAATACATTCGAACAACTTGAAGCGCGCCACCCTTTTGGCAAGTTTGCCCAGCAGGCACAACTTGAAATTGCCTATGCTTACTACAAGTTCGACGAACCGGATTCCTGCATTGCCACTGCGGATCGCTTTATCCGCAATAACCCGGGCAACCCGCACATCGACTACGCCTATTACCTGAAGGGACTGACCAACTACACCCGCGGGTCTAACCTTGTCGATCGACTATCCTCGCGCGAACCATCGGACAAGGATACGCGTGCGCTGCGCGACGCATTCAATGACTTCACCCTGCTGGTGAAAAAATTCCCCGACAGCCGCTATACACCTGACGCCAAACAGCGCATCGTGTTTCTGCACAACACGTTGGCACAGTATGAAATCAACGTCGCCGAGTATTACATGAAGCGCGGCGCTTATGTTGCCGCAGCCAACCGTGCCAAGTATGTCGTTGAGAACTATCAGCGCACCCCGGCTGCCCAGGATGCCCTCAAAGTGCTGATTCGCGCCTATACCCAGATGGAACTGCACGGTCTATCAGACGATGCCCAGCGCGTGCTGGACATAAACACTGTCACCCCGCCAGCTCCGTCGACCCCATAAAAAAGGACAGGCGTTTAACCTGTCCTGCTGATTTATTCACCACAAAACCTGCCTAAACAGCGTCGCCGTCAGTTTCGCCGGTACGTATACGCACCACCTGGTCAACAGGGGTAACAAAAATTTTGCCGTCACCGATTTTCCCGGTACGCGCGGCATTGGTAATTGTTTCAATACAACGCTCGGCGTCCTCTTCCTTGACGACAACTTCAAGTTTCACCTTGGGCAGAAAATCCACCACGTATTCAGCACCACGATACAGCTCGGTATGGCCTTTCTGGCGCCCAAATCCCTTAACCTCAATGGCAGTCATTCCAGTAATGCCGATACCGGACAGCGCTTCGCGCACATCGTCCAGCTTGAACGGCTTTATGACAGCTTCAATTTTTTTCATGTGTCGCTCCCCTTTTGAGGCCGAGTCAGTCGGCTAACAATACAGTTAAAGCAGGATGAATTTCAAATCTACTTGGCTCCCGGCCGGGCACGCAAATAACCCGAAGTAATCGGGTAGCGCCGGTCACGACCAAAGGCGCGCTGACTGATGCGCACTCCCGGCGGGGACTGACGCCGCTTGTACTCGTTACGATCGACCAGGCCTGCAATACGGCGCACAGTGGCTTCTTCGAAGCCCAGACCGACAATATCCTCGATACTCCTGTCACCTTCTATATAAGCTTCCAGTATCGGGTCCAGCACCTCATAGGGCGGCAACGAGTCCTCATCTTTCTGATCAGGTGCCAGTTCTGCGGACGGCGGACGATCAATCACTCGCTGGGGAATCACAGGGGAAATACCGTTCCGGTATTCACACAACGCGTAAACCAGCAGCTTTGGCACATCCTTGATTGGCGCAAAACCACCCGCCATATCGCCGTAGAGCGTGGCATAACCTACCGACATTTCACTCTTGTTACCGGTGGTCAGCACGATACGCCCCTGCTTGTTGGACAATGCCATGAGAATCAGGCCACGGCAACGCGCCTGGATGTTCTCCTCGGTGGTATCGCGCGCGCTACCGGCGAAGGCACTGGAAAGAACGTCAAGAAATGCTTCAAACGGCTTTTCGATAGGGATCTCGAGATAACTCACGCCCAGTATCTCCGCTTCGGCACGCGCGTCTTCAAGACTCATATCCGCGGTATAGCGCGACGGCATCATCACAGCTTCGACCTGCCCGGCACCAATAGCGTCAACTGCTATCGCCAGTGTCAGCGCCGAGTCCACCCCACCCGACAAGCCGATAACGGCGCCGTGGAAACCATTCTTCTCAATGTAATCGCGCACACCCAGTACCAGGGCCTGGTAAATACTCGCCAACGCATCAGAGTGCGCCGTCACCTCTGCCGGAAGCGGTTTGACGCTGTCACCATCGATACTGAAATCGACTACGTGCAGGCCGGCCTCGAAGGCAGGTGCGCGCGCACAGACCTGACCCGTGGCATCCAGGACAAAGGATTCGCCATCGAAGACGAGCTCATCCTGGCCGCCTACCAGGTTGACATAAACAACCGGGCACGCAGTATCACGAGCACGTCTGGCAACTTCAGCTTCACGTTCATCGCGCTTGCCGATGTGAAAGGGTGAGGCATTGAGATTGACCAGCATACGAGCACCGGCATCGGCGGCAGCCCGGGCCGGCTCAGGCATCCAGATGTCTTCGCAAATTGTTATGCCTAACGGGATGCCAGCCACTTCAGCCACACTGAAACCCTGGCCGGGCAGGAAATAACGTTTTTCGTCGAAGACACTGTAGTTCGGTAAGTGATGCTTCCTGCAGGACGCGATCACGCGCCCGTCATATAGCAGCGAAGCGCAGTTGAATCTCCCTTCAGGAGCCTGCTGTGGGTGACCCACCAGTATATGAATACCGCTGACCTCCCGCAGAATCTGCTCCAGGGCAGCATCCACCAGCGTCTGGCACTGCGGACGCAGCAGCAAATCCTCAGGTGGATAGCCTGTCAGGGTTAGTTCCGGAAAGACTACCAGGTCGGCAGCAAATTCATCCCGCGCTCGCCTGGCTGCCAGCACTACCTGTTCGGTGTTCGCCGATATATTGCCAACCAGCAGATTGCACTGCGCCATCACCAGGCGCAGGTTGCTATTTTCGGGGCGGGATTCAGGCAGCACCCAGTACCTCAACCATTCGCGCACCCATATCGGCAGGCGAACGTACAACAGCCACACCGGCCGCATCCAGCGCGGCAAACTTGGCTTCAGCAGTCCCCTTGCCGCCACTGATAATCGCACCAGCATGCCCCATGCGCTTACCCGGTGGCGCCGTAACACCGGCAATATAGGCCACTACAGGTTTGCTCATGTGCGCCTGGATAAACTCGGCCGCTTGTTCCTCGGCACTGCCTCCAATTTCGCCCACCATGATGACACCACGGGTATCCGGGTCGCGCTCAAAACGCTCCAGGCAATCAGTAAATTCGAGCCCGTGAATCGGATCTCCGCCGATGCCTACACAGGTACTCTGCCCCAGTCCGGCCTGCGTAGTTTGATACACCGCTTCATAGGTTAAAGTGCCGGAGCGCGACACAATGCCGATGCCACCAGGCTGGTGTATGGCACCAGGCATAATGCCGATCTTGCAACTGCCGGGAGTGATAATGCCTGGACAGTTAGGCCCTATCAGTTTGGCATCGCCGCCTGCCAGCGCGGCCTTTACCTTGAGCATATCCAGCACCGGAATACCCTCGGTGATGCAGACAATCACTTCAATACCTGCATCAGCGGCTTCCAGTACGGCATCAGCGGCGAAGGCCGCAGGCACGTAGATCATGCTGGCGTTGGCACCGGTTTCACGCACGGCATCCTGCACCGTATCAAAAACCGGCAAATCGAGATGGCTCTGACCACCCTTGCCAGGGGTGACGCCGCCTACCAGCCGACTACCGTAGGCCAGCGCCTGCTCCGAATGAAAAGTACCCTGCTTGCCAGTAAACCCCTGACAGATAACCCGGGTAGTGCTGTCGACCAGAATACTCATTGACCTGCCTCCTTCACGGCACCGACAACTTTCTGCGCGGCATCGGTCAGCCCATCGGCGGTGATAACACTGAGGCCCGAGTTCGCCAGCAGCATTCTTCCCTGCTCCACATTGGTACCCTCAAGCCGCACTACCACTGGCAGATCCACGCCCACTTCCTCAACGGCCTGGATGATGCCTTCGGCGATCAGGTCACAGCGCACAATTCCACCGAAGATATTCACCAGGATGGCGCGCACTTTTTTATCTGACAGTATCAACTTGAACGCTTCTGCCACGCGTTCCGCCGTCGCGCCACCACCGACATCAAGGAAATTCGCCGGCTCACCACCATGCAGCTTGATCAGGTCCATGGTTGCCATGGCCAGGCCAGCGCCGTTGACCATACAGGCTATGTCGCCTTCCAGAGTGATGTAATTAAGACCGTGTTCGCTGGCTGCGCGCTCTTTTTCGTCTTCCTGGGTGATATCCCGCAGCTCGTTCAGGTTCGCATGCCGGTACAGGGCGTTATCCTCGATATCCAGCTTGGCATCCAAAGCCAGCAGATTACCGTCCGAGGTGACGACCAGCGGATTTATTTCCACCAGACTGGCATCTTCCTGCTCAAACAGCCGGTAGAGTCCACTCAGCAAGCGGGTGAACGATTTTATCTGGCCACCCTCAAGCCCGAGACCAAAGGCCAGATTACGACACTGGTAACCCTGCAGACCCACGGCAGGATGAACTGCTTCGGTGAGGATGGCAGCGGGATCACCGGCCGCAACCTCCTCGATATCCATACCGCCGGAAGCAGATGCCATCACCATAATGCGTTCGCTGGCCCGATCGACCAGCAAGCTGAGGTATAGCTCTCGCTCAATGCCCACAGTGGATTCAATCAACAAGCGGTGGATTGGCAAGCCCGGCTGGCCGGTTTGTTTGGTAGCCAGCATGGCGCCCAGCAGACGATCAGCGTTTTGCTCCACTGCATCTATGCTGTCAACCAGCTGTACACCCCCGGCCTTGCCGCGGCCACCGGCGTGGACCTGCGCCTTGACCATCCAGCGATCTCCGCCCAGTGCTTTAGCCGCAGCCACCGCATCCTGAACCGACTCGGCCATGCGGCCGTCCGGCACCGGTACACCGTAATCCGAAAACAATTGCTTGGCCTGATATTCATGAAGATGCATGGCACTGTCCTATGCGCGAAAGGCCCTATTCTGCCATGCTTCGGGGACAGATTTAAAATCTGTCCCCATCCACGTACACTGCACCCATGTTTGGAATTCGCTTACTTATCTATTTGCTGGGCATCGCCCTGGTTGTGTGGATTTTATTCCGGCTGGCAAAAAGCCCCGGGATTGAAAACAAACCAAAGAAAAAGGTTGGTGATATGGTCAGCTGCGCCCGCTGTGGCACGTATGTCCCGCGCGACGAGGCGATCCAGGCCAACGACAGGTTCTACTGCTGTGACCAGCACCGCGACGAGGACGGCTGAACCATGCCTGCTGCGAGTGCAGCCAAGCCCACGAGCACCTTTACAGACTGGCAGCCGTTACGGCTATTAACCTTTTACCGGGTAGTACTCGCAGGATTGCTGGCGGTACTCTACTTTGCCCTGCAGGACAGCAACCCTTTCGGTATCCAGCGACCAGACATGTTTCGGTCGACGTTGATGGCCTATCTCGCCTTCAGCATCGCCGCCGGATTCACTACCCGCATGCGCTGGCCCGGTCATGATAGTCAGGCTCTGTTACAGATACTGGCCGATATCGGAGCCATCGCATTGCTCATGCACGCTACCGGAGGTGTCACCAGCCCGTTGAGTGTGTTTTTGGTGATCGCCGTTGTGGTGGGCACCTGGGTGCTCCCCGGGCGGCTCGCCTATCTGTTTGCGTCCGTTGCCGCCCTTGCAGTTTTGTTCGAATCAGGACTGGCGAATCTGGCAATGGATAAAACCGGAGCCGGCAACATCACCCGCGCCGGACTGATGGGCGCTGTGGTATTTATCGCCGCAGGACTTACTCACATTCTGATTATCCGCGCCCGCGAGGGCGAAGCGCTGGCCGAACAACGCGGCATTGACCTTGAAAATCTTGAGCAGCTGAATCGTTACATCATTCAGCAATTGCAGTCAGGATTGCTGGTCGTCGACAACAACAATACTATCCGTCTGGTTAACGACACGGCGCAGAAGCTGCTTGGTCTTGATAACCCGTCAACACAACAGCTCGCAGCCGTCGCCCCTGAACTGGAAAGCCAGCTGCAACAGTGGAAACTGGACAGCGGATGGCAAGCGCAGGCAATTACCGGGTCGGCTGGAAGCTCACTGCTGCCTCGCTTTGGCGCCCTCAAGACTGCCCAGGGCCAGGGCGCACTGATCCTGCTGGAAGACAGTGCCCAGCTTGCCCAGCAAACCCAGCAGGTAAAACTGGCTTCACTGGGTCGCCTGACCGCCAGTATTGCCCACGAAATCCGCAACCCACTGGGCGCCATCAGCCACGCCGCCCAGTTGCTGGAGGAATCCGAGCAACTGGATCACGGCGATAAACGACTGACCGAAATCATCGGCACCCACACACGGCGCGTAAACACCATTATTGAAAACGTGCTGCAACTGTCCAGGCGATCCGTCAACCAGCCACAGAAACTGGTGTTACAGGACTGGCTGTCAGACTTCAAAGACGAGTTTATGCACATGGAGCAACTCCAGCCAGAACAGCTGCAATTAATTGTCAGCCCCCCCGATCTGCAACTGCACGTTGATCCTGGGCAGTTACATCAGATTCTGACCAATCTGTGCCAGAATGCTCTGAGGCATGGGGGTGATCCGGCACAGTTGCTGTTACGAGCGCAAAGTGATGCGCACAATTCCATTCAGCTTGATGTCGTCGATAACGGCGAAGGTATCGACAGCGAAACAGCCGACCAGATATTCGAACCTTTCTATACGACTGAAGCCAGCGGAACCGGACTCGGACTGTTCATTGCCCGGGAGCTCTGTGAAACCAACCATGGCCAGCTAAGCTACACGCCTGAAGCGGGCGGCGGCAGTTGTTTTCGCATACACTTCGTGGAACAACGTCAGGACAGCTTAAGTTAATGAGCAAACCACTCACCCTTATTGTCGACGATGAGCCCGATATCCGCGAATTGCTCGAACTAACGCTCGGCCGAATGAACATCGACACCCGATCCGCCGCGAATCTTTCTGACGCACGCGCTCTGCTGACTGAAAATCATTTCGATCTCTGCCTTACCGACATGCGCCTGCCCGACGGCGACGGCCTGGAGCTGGTAGAAACCATACAAATCGATTACCCCGAACTGCCCGTTGCAGTAATTACCGCACACGGCAACATGGAAACGGCTGTGCAGGCGCTCAAGGTGGGCGCCTTCGATTTCGTCTCCAAGCCCGTTGACTTGCAAATCCTGCGCAATCTGGTCAACAGCGCCCTCAAGCTGGGTGACTTCCCCAAGAGAGACCGCCGTAGCCGCGATACCCTGCTGGGCGATTCAGCCGTGATGCAGACCATCCGCTCGACCATTGCCAAACTGGCGCGCAGCCAGGCGCCGGTATATATAAGTGGTGAGTCGGGTACTGGCAAGGAGCTGGTAGCGCGCCTGATCCATGCCAAAGGGCCGCGCAACGAACAGGCCTTCGTACCGGTCAATTGTGGCGCCATACCCTCGGAGCTGATGGAAAGTGAATTTTTCGGCCACACAAAAGGCAGTTTCACCGGTGCCGTTACTGATAAGGAGGGCCTGTTCCAGGCGGCCAATGGCGGCACGCTGTTTCTCGACGAAGTCGCCGAACTGCCATTGCAAATGCAGGTGAAACTGCTGCGCGCCATTCAGGAAAAGGCGGTACGACCGGTGGGCGAACAAAAGGAAACCCCTGTCGACGTGCGCATTCTGTCGGCAACTCACAAAAATCTGGCCAATCTTGTAGACGCTGGCGACTTTCGACAGGATCTGTACTACCGGATCAACGTCATCGAACTGCAAGTCCCCAGTCTACGAAACCGTCGCGAAGACATCCCTGAACTCGCCCGGCAAATACTCGCAAAACTGACCAGCGACCAGAGCAGTACTCCACCAGAGCTCCAGCAGGATGTCATTGACGCACTGCAACGCTATCCGTTCCCTGGCAATGTCCGCGAGCTGGAAAATATTCTCGAGCGCGCTCTCACCCTCAGCGAAGGCAGGGACATACAGGTTGACGACCTGGCTCTTCGCGCCTCTGACACACCTGGTCCAGTAGATAATGGTACGCCAGGCGCACTGACACCACCCGAAGGCGTATCACTCGAAGACTACCTGGAGGACATCGAAAGACAGGCCATCCTCCACGCACTGGAACAGACCGACAACAATAAAACAGCGGCCGCCAAACTGCTCGGCATCACTTTCCGGGCAATGCGTTACCGTCTGAAGAAACTGGGCCTGGAATAGCCGTAAAAAGTGACGCAACGCGTCACTCAACAGCCAAATTATGTCAGAATGACATTCCCGGTCACGGAAGACCGGCATCAAAATTCACGGAGGAAACCACCATGCGCACCCCACCCTGAACAACCGAATACCTCATATCATATTGTTTTCTAATAATATTAAGGATATTTCTCAAGCGGCCGCCAATACCTGTGCATAGCGTACCGGTACTGGCATACATGCTGCATTAGCAGTGGTAGCCAAAGAATCAGGCTTCTGGTTCACAACGCTATTTGACAAACGTTAACGTTAATTTATGAGGAACACATCATGAAGAAAGTACAACAGGGCTTTACCCTTATCGAGCTGATGATCGTTGTGGCGATCATCGGTATTCTGGCCGCGATTGCTATTCCGGCTTATCAGGATTACACCATTCGTGCCAAGCTGTCAGAAGCAATCGGCGCACTGGCCTGCTGCCAAGACTTCGGTATCCGAGTACTATATTACGCAGGGCTCCATGCCTGCTGACGAAGATGCTGCCGGTATTGATGCCACAGGCACCAACTATGCAACTCCTGTGGTGCAGTCAATGGATTACACTCAAACCAGCGCCACTGTAGGTGAGATCAAGATCTCCGTCAATGCCATCGGTGGTGACATGGCCGCCGGTGACAGCTTCACCATGACCGGTACAGGCACCGGAAGCGGCGTAGAATGGGTATGTGCCACTGTCGATGTCGAAGAGAAATACCTTCCGGCAAGCTGCCGCTAAGCGTATTAGCAACGTTTAGATAAAAACACCCCATCGATATTTTCGATGGGGTGTTTTTTTGCTTATGGACAAGCATCCCAAAACACTCCCCCCATACGTAAGCCTGATAATGGCCGCTGGACTGGTCATTGCCTTTCTAGCCTACTACCCCGGTCTAAACGGCGCATTCCTGTTTGATGACGCATGGAATATCGCGGCCAATACCGATATACAGATTACCGACCTGTCAGCATCATCACTGCTTGACGCGGCAATATCGGGGCAAGCCGGCCCGCTCAAGCGGCCAATCAGCACACTCAGTTTTGCCATCAATTACTATTTTTCGGGACTGACACCGTTTGCCTACAAACTGACAAACCTCGCGATACACCTGATCAATGGCTTCCTGGTTTTCAGCTTCTGTTATTTGCTACTGAATGCCTACACACAACGGTTTCATCTACACAGGAACATTTCCACAGCAGGCATGACAGCCGCACTGGTAGCAGTAATCTGGCTGCTACATCCCGTAAACCTGTCCAGCGTACTCTATGTTGTACAAAGAATGGCCAGTCTTGCATCCTTGTTTACATTGTGCGCGTTGATCGCCTACATCTACGGCAGAGTTCTACTGGCCAATAACAAGCCCGGAGGCTGGACAATACTGCTGGCCGTCCTGGTTTTCATGCCCATTGCCACCCTTTGCAAGGAAATCGGCTTACTAATCCCCCTGTATCTGTTGATCATTGAAGTCACAGTATTCCGTTTTCAGGCCCAGGAGGCATCCAGTCGACGCGCGATTCGGGTTTTCTTTCTGATTTTTGCAATACTCCCCGCCTGCGCTGTACTAGTGTACATTGCAGCCAACCCCGGGTTTATTGGCAACTCCTATACCTGGCGGGAGTTCACATTGCCTGAACGCCTGCTGACCGAACCCAGGGTTATATGGTCCTATATTCAATGGACACTGATACCTGGAAATGACAGCCTGGGCCTTTTTCACGATGATATTACCGTGTCAAAAAGTCTCGTTGACCCGGCAACAACTTTGCTTGCATTGCTTGGCATTACCGGACTCCTCATTGCAGCCTGGTGGCTACGTAAACTGGCTCCGCTAGCCAGCTTTGGCATACTGTTCTTTCTTGGCGGCCATAGCATGGAATCCAGTTTCCTGGGGCTGGAACTGGCACACGAACACAGAAACTATCTCCCACAGCTTGGCATACTGTTACCACTCATATACTACCTGGTGAATTTTTCGGAATCCTCCCGAAGAAGAATATCCGTATACTCGGGAATCACTCTGTTTATCATTTTTCTGGCGGGGACGCTGTTTATCCGCAGTAGCACGTGGGGTAACGTGATAGCATTCAGTCATGCCGAAGTGTCGCATCACCCCTTATCGCCACGCGCTAACTACCAGATGGGCCGTGTTCATGCGGGGCTCGCCGGCTCGATAAGGACCGGCGATCAATCGGAAGAACACTTCGCTTCTGCAAAGGATTACTTTATCAAGGCAGGCAAGCTTAACCAGTCCTATACCGATGGATTGTTTGCATTACTGGTGCTCTACACGGTTAACGGGAAAGCCGTGCCAGCCAGCATTATTGACGACCTGGTCTATCGCCTGGAACATCGACCATTTACAGCCAACAGCGTCAACCAGATGAACAACCTCACAAAATGTCAGCGCACCGGATTCTGTGATCTTTCCAATGAGCAAATGGAGAACATCTTCAGCGCGGCACTCGAAAATACATCGCTTGTCGGACGCAGCCGGACCATTGCACAACGCACTATAAATAACTACCGAAAACACGTAAATTGATGTAGCCCTTGCCAGCTTATCCATTGACACCAGGGACGTGCAATCAAGGATGCAGACCAACATTCGAACTCATAGAAACCGGTTTCTGAAAAGCATCAGCTCAACACTACTGGTAAAAACTACCAGTATGGCGCTACTTTTTTTCAGCCAGATACTTCTTGCACGTCTTATGGGCGTCGAAGAATACGGTATATTCTTTTATGTCATCTCATGGATTGCCGTCGCCGTCATACTTGGCAAAATTGGCCTGGACACCACACTGCAACGATACCTGCCTGAATATATATCAAAATTCGAATGGCAGCTCGCCCCCGGGGAATTCTTGCAAGGAGCTACCAGATCGCCACCGTCTCCAGTGCTGTACTACTTTCACTTGGATTGATCGCAATAATAAGTCTGACTTCCTTCATGGACGAAATAGGCTATACAACAGTTCTTACAAGCCTTTTTCTGATACCTTTGTGGATATACAACAAGATCACCCAGGGCGCCCTGCTTGCACTCAAAAAGCCAGCCATGTCACAAATTGGTGACGGAATTATACAACCGCTTGGCTTACTGATAATCCTGGGAACGTTTTTTTATCTCCAGCCAGTACTGTAAGTGCAACCACGGCAATGGTTGCATCACTGGCTGCCTGGCTGATTGCTCTTTCTTCCAGTGTCTTTTTGCTAATAAAAAAGAGTTTACCCGCGCAGATAGGCTCCGCTAAAAGTACATTTTTAACATCCGACTGGGTACACTATTCCCTGCCTATCCTGTTCATATCAAGCACCCAACTGGTAATGAACTATGCCGACATAATCATGATCGGCACGATGCTTGATACAACCCAGGCGGGAATTTATGCTGCAGCTTCGCGACTGGCCACGCTAGCCACGTTCGGCCTGATACTGGTCAATATGATTTTCGCACCATACATATCCGAGCTATACCATCAGAACAAACCAAATGATCTGCAGCACCTGACCACACTGGGCGTGCGGATGGCCAGCAGTTTTGCTTTGCCGGTTTGCTTTTGCCTATGGCTATTTGGCGACAAACTCCTGGCCTTCTTCGGTAATGAATTCATGGCCGGGCACGCTTCGCTTGCCTTGCTGACAGCAGGAGGGCTTGTAAATGTTATATCTGGTTCTGTCGGCTTCATTATGAGTATGACAGGCCATCAGAGACAGGCTGCGCATTTTTTTGCAGCAAGCAGCATACTAAATATTATTCTGAACCTGGTATTGATTCCGCTTTTTGGCATAGAAGGTGCTGCATTCGCAACTGCCACTTCAATGGTACTCTGGAACATCGCACTGGCGTTCTACATAATAAGAAACGTTGAAATAAATCCCACACTTTTCCGATTCGCCGGTAATCAATGATGAGCCGCCCCAATTTTTTTATTGCCGGCGCCCCAAAATCAGGCACAACCTCACTCTACACGTATTTGCGCTCACACCCTCGCATATTCATGCCGCATGCAAAGGAACCACACTACTTTGCCGAAGACTTCGTCAACTACCCGGCTGTCCGTGAGGAAGCGGACTACCTTAAACTGTTTAACAAGAGTACAGATGCACATCTGGCAATTGGGGAGGCTTCGGTGTGGTACCTGTACTCCAAAGTGGCTCTTGACCTTATTCGGGATTTCAATCCGGACGCCCGCATTATCGTAATGCTGCGCAACCCCGTAGATCTTGCTTACGCGATGCATGGGCAGGCGCTTTACAATTTCAATGAAAACGAACCAGACTTTGAGAAAGCATGGTTACTTCAGAATGAGCGTGCCCGGGGACAACATATTCCAAAGGGCTGTCGCGCAGAACAGATTTTACAATACCAGGAGCTCGCCAGCCTGGGCCATCAGGTTGAACACTTGCTGAATGTTTTCCCCCATAGACAGGTCAGAATACTGTTTTTCGAGGAATTCATTGCGGATCCCGCAGGCACTTACAGGAAAACCCTGGATTTCCTCGGAGTACCCGATGATGGTCGAAATGATTTCCCCAAGTCCAACGAATCCAAGATACATAAGTCAAACCTCCTTGGCTGGCTCACCCAAACACCCCCACCAGCCATCATAAACATAAACCGATTTCTTAGAGAAAAGCTTGGCATCAGCACCGCACGGCCGTTATCCATACTCAGGAGATTAAATGACAAACCACTACAGAGAGGCACATTACCAACTGAGTTACGACACACTCTTATCGAAGTCTTTCGCCCTGACGTTGATTTACTCTCTGATATTCTGGAAACAGAACTTTGTGACTGGTTAGAAAATGGAAGCAACCCTTACGCCTGAGCAAGGAACTACCTAGTTTGGCCGCATACAGCCAAGGTATTCAACTGCAATTTTATCTGCATTAAAGTTTCCCGCACGTGCCTGGAGCGTTTCACGGGCCAATGGTTTCTTCAGAGCACTAACCATGGCAGAAGCAAGTTCGGGGGCATTCCCCGGGGGCACCAACAAACCAAACCGGCCATCCTCCAGAATTTCTGCAGGCCCACTTGGACAGTTGGTACTGACAACAGGGCATCCACAAGCCATAGCCTCAACAAGTACGTTACCGAACCCCTCCCACGCGGATGACAGGACAAACAAACCTGCATGCGTCATGTAAGCGTAAGGATTCTCGGAGTAACCCGGCAGCGAAACATGCTCCTTGACTCCAAGGTGTTCCGCCAGTTCCAGCAATTCCTTTCGCAACCCCCCTTCTCCCAGAATGATCAATCGGGCATCCGTGATTTCCAGGAGCAAACCGAAGGCCTGAAGCAATGTTTTAAAATCCTTCTGCGGCACCAGGCGTCCAGCAGCGAGTATCACAGGTGGCCCACCGTCGTCGAAGTATGGATGATCCGGCATCGGATAGTGCCGATGCAGTAAAGGCGTTACGACCGGGTTATATATAGTGGTTATATCTTCCCGTTTCAATCCGACTGTTTCTGCCAGATTATCAGCCACACCATTCGAGATAGCGACAATCTGATCAGCCCTCCCGTATATATATTTTGCCAAGAGTGGCTTCAGCTTTTCTTTCAACGTCCGACTGCTACTCGCCTGTACACCCATTGCTACTCTTTCACTGATTACAATGCGAGCCTTTGCAGCGGATAACATACGAGCAAGAATTATCGCAATATTGGGATAGGTCATCGCACTCAGTACCGCCGTGGGGTGCTCACGATGCATATAAGCAGCGAGCTTCACCAGCACCCACGGATTGGTAAATGCCACACCAAGGTCGACTAGCCGAACGGAATCATTTACCAGCGTCAGATATGGGCCTTGCTTTTTTGCTACAACAAGATCGACACTTTCAAAACTACGGGAGAACTCATTGGCGAGATGAACCATCATCTTCTCCGCACCACCCCCACACAGATCCGGTACGAATAGCGCCAATCGCATCATATCCTTACCTGCTCCCTGAATAACAGGTAAACATAGATGTTCCAAAGCCGGTAACCATTATCCCTGACACCACGCTGATGTTCTGACAATAGCTTCTTGACATAGATATTATTCAACGGATGACTGGCCTGCATCAACAGGTCCTGTAACTCACCAGCAAGACCTTCCCGGAACCACTGGTGCAGTGGAACACCGAACCCCTGCTTGCGTCTCGCCCATATCTCTGTGGGCAGAAGTTCGCTGAACGTTTGCCTAAGCATGCGTTTCCCGGAAAAGCCCCGGCGATGCCACTTTCGAGGCAGGGAAAAGGCCAGCTCAATAACCTTGTGGTCCAGGAAAGGAGCCCGCACTTCGATACTGTGCGCCATGCTTGCCCTGTCCACCTTGGCAAGAACGTCCTGCGGCAAATACACTAATGCATCTGCGCACATCATGCTACGCACACCATCCTCGGATGTCTCTTCCGGCAGTCCTGGCGCAGCATGTCCCTTGGTCACAAAATCCGGCACTAATAACCCGAACTCTTCATCAGAGTAGAGCACCGGCGCTATGTAAGGGGTCTCTGCTCGCTGCCTCGCCACTATATCCAGGAAAAGGTGTGCCTTTTTTAACAGGCTTCTGCTGTGGTGAGCCATAGGTTCAGGCATAACCCTCACCAGGGTCTCCACCCCTTTTTGCAAAAGCCTGGGCAACCTGGAATACCAGCGCAATATCACGCGCGCCTGATATCGTTGATAGCCACTAAACAATTCATCGCCGCCATCACCGGACAAAGCAACCTTTACATGGTCTGATGCCAGCCTTGAAACCATTCCCGTTGGCAACAGAGACGCATCATAAAAAGGCTGGCCAATATGCTCCAGTATCAGACGGGTCAGCGCACCCCTGTCCCACGTGGTCATACATTCTTCAAAATGCTGCGTCTCGTACTGTGCAGCAACCTGCCGGGCATATACGCGCTCATCAAAAGATTTTTCCTCAAAGCCTATGGAAAATGTCTTGGGATGCACGTCCAACTCACCGGCCAGAAGAGCCACGATCAATGATGAGTCCACACCACCAGACAAAAACGCCCCCACCTCCACATCTGCCACAAGACGCTTGCGCGTTGCATCCAGCAAAGTTTCCCGCAACTCATTTTCAGCGTGTTCTCGTGTCCCGGCAAAACTATCGCAAGCCAAAGTCCAGTATGGCTTCTCACTTGGCGCCTGACCCGGCCTCCATACTAAACTGTGTCCCGGCAACACCTCCCTTACTTCTTCATAGGCTGTCGTACCAGGCAGAAAATACCCGTAACGAAGATAATCTGCCGAACTCTTGCTGTCTTCAAGGAATGGTGCTGCAACCAGTTTGGCCAGGGCTGGCAATTCAGATGCACAAGCCATCTCTGCACCCAGCGCCCTGTAGTAGAGCGGTTTCTTCCCGATACGATCACGGGCCAGGAAGAGAACCTGCTCCTCCTTGTCCCATAGAGCCAGCGCCCACATACCTTCCATACGTTCAAGGAAGGAAGCCCCCATACTCACAAGCCCGGCAAGTACTACCTCAGTATCCCCATGCGTTGTAAATGCCCATCCAGCCTTGAGCTCATGGCGCAACGCCTGGTAGTTATACACTTCTCCATTGTAGGCAAGCACGTACCGGCCAGACGGATCACACATGGGTTGGCGGCTGGCGACGAGATCCACGATGGCCAGGCGCCGATGACCAAGCGCACAACATTCATCTACCCACATGTCACCGTCATCCGGTCCACGGTGGAGCATTGATGACATTGCAGACCCGGTACGGGCGCGCAGCCCGTCAACAGATGTTCTTTCGCTATAGAGAAAGGTAATCCCGCACATCGCGCTATCCTACAACTGTCTTAACTTGCGGCGATCATGCCGTGGGGCTAACAGGCCGGCGTATAGCTCCAGGTAGCGGCTGGCCGTTTCTTCCCAGGTCAAGCGCTGCTCAACCACATACCTGTTGGCTGCCCCACCCAGCTGTTTTCTTAATAATGAACTATTACTATTGCTCAACCTCTCTATGCAGGCAGCCAGCTGCTCGATACTGCCGGAGTCATACAACATCCCGGTCTCACCGTCAGTTAGAATCTCCATAATTCCTTCGATACGGGTGCCTATTATTGCCACACCAGCAGCCATAGCCTCTACAATTACGTTGGGGCGACCTTCGCTCCTGCTTGCCAATACAAATATATCTGTTGATGCCAAACAGGAAACGACACGATCGCTGGATACGTTTCCGATAAACTGCACAAGAGACTCCAGCTTATGCTGTGCTACCAGCCTCTCAAGCTCTGTACGTTGCGGCCCGTCACCAACGATAGTCAGTGATATCCTCTTGCTGTCAGAAAGCATTGCGACTGCGGAAATCAGGTCTCCCACACCTTTGGCCGGCACCAGGCTGGCGACCGTCGTCAAATTCACGGTTTCGCTGCAAGAACCTCTATGCTCACTGTTAACCTGCAGGAACTTGTTTTCAACACCATTTGGAACAACTGAGAATTTGGTTCTTGATTCAGGGTACATTGCACACAGGCGTGCCGCCATTGCCTCACTCACACAAACGAGTTTATGGCTCAACTTAATACACAGAGATAAAATAGCCCGGTCGATGAAATTGCTCTGGGCGCGGGTAACGTCACTTCCTCTAAGCGTGGTCACAACCGGCTTGCCAGATAACCTCCCTGCAACACCAACAATGGCCCCACAGATCGCCCAGTGCCCGTGAAATAAATCTGCTTTTTGAGAGTAGCGAAAGCTTGCAGCCAGCAATGTCAGCAGCAATG
>CAVWAK010000039.1:0-75839 GCA_963752745.1 uncultured Gammaproteobacteria bacterium | reverse complement strand
CGTCGTACAGGTTGGCAAATGCGACTATTTTGTTATCTATGCTGCCAACGGTCAGGTTCCGGCGCTGCTCGGCGAGCCGGTGGATCTGACCGGCGTTGAGTGGCCAGCTACCGGCTGGAAACACCCGAAACAGTTCTTCAGGGTCGGTGATCAGCCTCGCAATGGCGGGGAAATCAATGTCGCGCGCGCTACGAATCAGCGTGTCTGTGGTATTGGCGGGCGGTTCTTGTGGCATGGAGATTCAGCCAATCTTCTGTCAATTGTTGTGATGGGAAATAGTCAAAAGTCTGGCAGCCGCGGATAAAATGATTATAACTCATTGTAAATAATATACATAAAAAATGCCCCTCGCGTGGCATACGTCTTGCTAACCCTCATGCATAACGCAAAACAGGGGTTTGTAAATGGCACAGGAAGACGATCTGGATCTGGACATGGAAGGTGGCGAAGAGGCGCCCAAGCCGAAGTCCAAGTTGCTTATTATCATCATCGTAGTCGTTTTACTGCTCGGTGTATCGGCGACCGCTACATTAATGTTGACCGGCATGCTCTCTGGCGATGAGGAAGTTGTTGCCGAGGAAACCGAATCTGACGGCAAGTCGGACACGAAAAATGCCAAGGCCAAGAAAACCAGGGCGCCTATCAGCTACGTCCCCCTGGACCCTCCCTTTGTGGTGAATTTCTCCGGAGATAGCGACATCCGCTTCTTGCAGGTAACGCTTCAGGTCGGTACCCGCGATCCCACGGTCGTGGAATCGATCAAGGAACATCGGCCGGCAATACGTAACTCGCTGGTCTTCCTGTTTGCCAGTCAGGATCCGTATGCGCTTAATTCGCGGGAAGGTAAGGAAGCGCTGCGTGAACATACCCTGGCTGAGATTCAGAAAGTGATGAAGTCCGAAACCGGCAATGCCGGTGTCGAAAGTGTTTTCTTCACCAGCTTTGTTATGCAGTAGGGCGAACTCATGAATGATCTTCTCTCACAAGACGAAATCGATGCCCTGTTACACGGGGTCAGCGGTGGTGGCGTAGAGACTGAAACCGACGAAGAGATTCCCGAAGGCGAAATTCGTGGCTATGATTTTGGCAGCCAGGACCGCATTGTCCGCGGCCGCATGCCTACGCTGGAGATGATCAACGAGCGCTTCGCGCGTTACTTCCGTATCAGTCTGTTCAATATGTTGCGCCGGGCCGGTGAAATATCGGTATCCGGCGTGCAGATGCTCAAGTTTGCCGAGTACGTCCACAGTCTGTTTGTTCCGACCAGCCTTAATCTGGTACGCATTAAACCGCTACGCGGTACTGCACTGTTTGTGCTTGAGCCCAAGCTGGTATTCGCACTGGTGGACAATTTCTTCGGTGGTGGTGGCCGCTTCCATACCAAGATCGAAGGTCGTGAATTCACGCCGACCGAGCTGCGGGTTATCCAGATGGTTCTGGAAATCGCCTTCGAGGATCTAATGCAGGCCTGGAAGCCGGTAATGGATCTCGAGTTTGACTGTCAGGGATCTGAAGTTAACCCTCACTTTGCCAATATCGTTAGCCCGACCGAAGTTGTTGTCGTAAATACCTTTCGTGTAGAGCTCGACGGCGGCGGTGGAGATCTGCATGTAACCATGCCGTATTCCATGCTTGAGCCGATCCGCGATTTGCTGGATGCAGGTGTTCAGAGTGATCGCAGCGATCGTGATGAACGCTGGACACGATCCATCCGTGAAGAGATGAAAGAAGCCCAGGTTGAAATGAAAAGCCTGCTGGTGGAAGCCAGCCTGTCCGTGCGCGAGCTGAACGAGCTGCAGGCGGGCGACATTATTCCTGTAGATTTGCCAAGCCTGGTAACTATTGACGCCGAGAACACCCCGGTGTTTCGCGGCAAGTTCGGCATTAGCAGCGGCAGTCGTGCCGTGAAACTCGTTAACAAAATTATACCCGATCAAATCGATTAGCAGGGCTGGCAGGAGACGCCAATGAGTGAAGAAACAGAAAACGTTGAAGCAGGTGCCACCGACGATTGGGCAGATGCTATGGCTGAACAGGCGATTGCCGAAGCAGAGGAAGCAGACGCAGGGAACCCGGCTGCCGAGTTTGAGAATCTAGAAGATACGTCCGGTGGGCCGGCAGGTGATGAAGCTAACCTGGACGTCATTATGGATATCCCGGTCACCATCTCGATGGAAATCGGCCGCACCAATATCAGTATTCGCAACCTGTTACAGCTGAACCAGGGCTCGGTGGTTGAACTCGACCGCCTGGCAGGTGAGCCGATGGATGTGCTGGTTAATGGCACCCTGGTAGCACATGGCGAAGTGGTTGTGGTCAACGAGAAGTTCGGTATACGTCTTACCGATGTGATCAGTCCTGCAGAACGCGTCAAGAAACTCAAGTAGGACCTGCATGAAACGTATCGTAATTTTGTGGATGATGTCCTTTGTCGCGCTGGCCGATGAGGTGCCGATAGCAACGGCAGATGCCACCGCTCCCGCAAGTGGACTGCCGACATTACCTGCCGCACAGGATCCCGTCGCCATGACCAGTCTTTGGCAGCTCACCCTGGGCATGCTGGTTGTACTGGGACTAATTGTATCGATTGCCTGGGTGCTGAAGCGCACTGGACGCTTTCAAATGGCTGCTGGTGGCGGTCTGCGCGTGCTTGGCGGCCTTTCCATGGGTTCCCGAGAGCGTGTTGTGCTTATTCAGGCTGGCGAAACGCAGTTGCTGCTGGGCGTCGCGCCCGGGAGAGTGCAAACCCTGCATGTGCTCGATCAGCCACTACAGATGAGCTCTCCGACCGGTGGTGGTTTTGCCGAGCAGTTAAGCCACATGCTGAAGAAGGGTAAACCGGAATGAAGCGCCTGTTACTCTGGATATCTTTCTTGCTGGGTTTGTCACCCGTGCTTGCACTGGCCGAGCCAGGTTTGGCTGCACTCAAGATAGAGCCGGGCGCCGATGGCTCCGAGACCTATACCGTCACCATTCAGGTGCTGATGTTCATGACAGCACTCAGCCTGCTGCCGGCGGCGCTGATGATGATGACCTCTTTCACACGCATTATTATCGTGCTGGCAATTGTGCGACAGGCGCTTGGTACCCAGTCTTCTCCGTCCAACCAGGTTTTGATTGGCCTGGCGCTGTTTCTCAGCCTGTTTGTCATGATGCCGGTCTTTGACCAGGTATATGAAGAGGCACTCAGTCCGTATATGGAAGAACAGATGACCGCGCAGGAGGCACTGCAGAATGCAGCTGTGCCATTTCGTGGTTTCATGCTTGGGCAGACACGGGATGATGATCTGATGTTGTTTGCCAATATTTCCAACGCACCCGAATTCGAAACTGCCGACGATGTGCCGTTTTCACTGCTGATGCCGGCGTTTGTGACCAGCGAGCTGAAGACTGCTTTCCAGATTGGCTTCCTGATTCTTATTCCTTTCCTGGTGATTGACCTGGTGATTGCCACTTTGCTCATGTCGATGGGCATGATGATGCTGTCGCCGATGATTATCTCACTGCCGTTCAAAATCATGTTGTTTGTGTTGATCGACGGATGGTCGTTGATCATGGGTACGCTCGCTGCGAGCTTTGCTGTTTAGGAGCGCAATAGAATGACGCCGGAAACTGTTCTTGAAATTGGCATCCAGACCATGACAGTGACGGGTTTACTGGCGGCGCCGCTGTTACTTTCCGCGCTGGTGGTCGGTTTGCTGATAGGTATGTTTCAGGCGGCCACACAAATCAATGAAATGACACTGACGTTTGTACCCAAGCTGATTGTTGTCGCCCTGGTGATTATGATCGCCGGCCCTGCGTTGCTGAATACGCTGCTGGATTTCACTACCCAGATGATTGGCCGTATTCCGGATACGATCGGCTAAGGGCAGGGGATAGCGCAGTCATGCTATTCACCAGCGCCGATATTGCCTCCTGGATAGGCAGTTTTCTTTGGCCGTTCACCCGTATCGCGGCGATGCTTGCTATTGCACCGATCTTTGGTGCACGCATGGTGTCAGTACGTATCAGGCTGGTCATGGCGTTACTGATAACCTGGATAGTACTGCCGCTGATACCACCAGTGCCCGCCATAGATATTTTCTCACCGGCCAGTGCCCTGATCACCGCGCAGCAGCTACTAATGGGCCTTGCTATCGGCTTTAGCCTGCAACTTGTATTTGCCACTCTGGTGATTGCCGGGCAGACCATCGCTATGGGTATGGGGTTGGGCTTTGCACAGATGGTGGATCCGCAGAATGGTGTCAATGTTCCGGTAATAGGTCAGTACTATGTGGTAATAGCGACCCTGCTGTTTCTGGCGCTCAATGGTCACCTGGCACTGCTTCGCGTGCTGGTGGACAGTTTTACGGCCGTGCCAATCGGTGTCGATGCACTGGGACGCGAAGACTTCCGTGCTATCGCCTACTGGGGTGGGCGCATGTTTGGTGATGCCATTATGGTAGCGTTGCCGGCGGTTGCATCGATTCTTCTGGTTAACATTTCCTTTGGCGTTGTCAGTCGTTCTGCTCCGCAGTTGAATGTTTTCGGTGTCGGTTTTCCTGTAACGCTAACGCTGGGTTTTGTTGTCCTCGTGTTTGCTATTTCCAATCTGCTGCCACAGCTTCAGCATATGCTGGATGGTGCGCTCACAGCTGCCGGCACGCTTGGCCAGGGAGCGCAGTGATATGGCACAGGAGAATGAGGACGGTCAGGAGAAAACCGAAGAAGCGACCCCCAAGCGCCTTGAGGAGGGGCGTCGCAAGGGTCAGGTGCCACGTTCGCGTGAGCTGACAACCATGGCCATGTTGTTCATGGGCGCATTGTCCATGATGGTGATGGGCGGATCGATGATTGAACAGCTCGGCGATGTTATGCGTTTGGGACTAACCGTTGAGCGCGCAAAGATATTCGACCCCTGGGCAGTCATTGAAATATTCGCTACAGCTATTACCCAGGGCCTGCTATTGGTGACACCTTTCCTTCTGGTAATGGTAGCAACAGCGTTTGCCGCACCGGTTGCACTCGGTGGCTGGGCATTCAGTACCGAGGCACTGGCCTTCAAAACGGAGAAACTTAATCCTCTGAAGGGCCTCAAGCGCATCTTCGCCGCGCGTGGCGTGGTCGAGCTTCTCAAGGCATTAGCCAAGTTCCTGCTTATAGGAGGCGTTGGTGCGCTTCTGCTCTCGCATTATTTGCCTGAGCTCATGGCTCTGGGGCGAGAATCGGTCGGTTCCGGTCTGGCGCATGCTGGCTATATTCTTACAAAGTCCTTCATCGTGTTGAGTGCGTCACTGTTGCTGATCGCGGCCATTGACGTTCCATTCCAGCTATGGGATCACGCCAAAAACATGAAAATGACTCGTCAGGAAGTCAAGGACGAGCACAAGAATACCGAAGGCAAACCCGAAGTGAAATCCCGGGTTCGCCAGATGCAGCGCGAAATTGCCGAGCGCCGCATGATGGATGCGATCCCCGACGCAGACGTGGTCATCACCAACCCGACACACTATGCCGTGGCACTGCGCTACGACGCCGGGAATATGGGGGCGCCGGTTGTCGTCGCCAAGGGCGTAGAGCTGGTTGCCAGTCAGATTCGTACCGTGGCCGTGGCCAACAAAGTACCGCTTTTCGAAGCGCCACCACTGGCGCGTGCGCTGTACTACAGTACTGAAATCGAGCATGAGGTGCCGGCTGGCCTCTACCTGGCTGTCGCGCAGATTCTCGCCTACGTCTTCCAGTTGAAGGCCAGTGCCCGTGGTGGTCCTGTCCCCAACCGACCGGGCAAGGTTGATATTTCCGATGACTATTTCCAGGGGCCGGGCAGCGGCACTGGTCATGAACGTAAGGCAAATGACAATGGCAACTAATACAGAAACTCTGAATTTCAGCGGTATCAACCTCAGCGGACTGGGGGCACCGGTATTACTGGTGATGATGCTGGCGATGATCATCATCCCCTTGCCTCCGATAGCGCTGGACATGTTCTTCACGTTCAACATCACGCTGTCCCTGGTAGTGCTGATGGTTACCATTTATGCCTTGCGGCCTCTCGACTTCGGCGTATTTCCCACGGTGCTGCTGGTAACAACACTGTTACGCCTGGCACTTAATGTAGCTTCAACACGCGTGGTATTGCTGAACGGCCACACCGGCACCGGTGCTGCCGGTAAGGTGATTGAGTCGTTTGGCGAGTTTGTGGTCGGCGGCAACTATGCTGTGGGTCTGGTGGTGTTCGCCATTCTGGTGATTATTAACTTCGTCGTGGTAACCAAGGGCGCCGGACGTGTGTCGGAAGTCAGTGCCCGCTTTACTCTGGATGCCATGCCCGGCAAGCAGATGGCCATCGATGCCGATATGAATGCGGGCCTTATTACCCAGGAAGAGGCGCGCACCCGGCGTGATGATATCGGTCGAGAGGCAGATTTCTACGGTGCCATGGACGGTGCCAGCAAATTTGTGCGTGGTGATGCAATTGCGGGCATTCTGATCCTGTTTATTAATATTATCGGTGGCCTGGCCATCGGTACGTTGCAGTTTGATTTGCCGATCGGTGATGCAATGCGAAATTATACGTTGCTGACCATCGGTGACGGCCTGGTGGCACAGATTCCATCACTGGTATTGTCGTCCGCGACTGCCATTATAGTTACGCGCGTATCCGGATCGAACAAGATGTCGGACCAGGTGTTCGACCAGCTGTTCAGTAATCCCATGGTGCTGGGTGTGTCGTCTGGAATGATCGGTTTTATGGGCCTGATTCCGGGTATGCCCAATTTTGCATTCCTGACGCTGGCTACTGCCGGTGGTGCGGGTACTTACTATATCTGGAAGCGTCAGCAGCAGGAGTTGCTGCCCGCTGAAGTGGAACCCGAGACAGATGAAACGCCAAAGGAGGCGCGAGATCTCAGTTGGGAAGATGTCGGTCCGGTTGACATCATCGGGCTGGAAGTCGGCTACCGTTTAATACCGCTAGTCGACCGTGCCCAGGGTGGCCAAATGATGGATCGCATCAAGGGCGTGCGCAAAAAACTTTCTCAGGAACTGGGTTTCCTGGTGCAGCCGGTTCATATTCGGGACAACCTCGAACTGGCACCGAACGCCTACCGTATTCTATTGATGGGCGTACCCGTCGGCGAGGCTGATATTTACCCGGACCGTGATCTCGCAATTAATCCCGGGCGCGTATTCGGCACCATCCAGGGTATTGAAACCCGTGATCCGGCCTTTGGTCTGGAGGCCGTCTGGATTCCGACCTCCGAGCGTGATAACGCACAAACACTCGGTTACACAGTGGTTGATGCCAGCACCGTAGTGGCGACCCATCTCAGTGAGCTCCTGCAGTCACATGGTCACGAGCTTATCGGTCACGAGGAAGTTCAGCAGCTACTCGATGTGCTTGCCAAGGCCGCGCCGAAACTGGTCGAGGACCTGGTACCCGGTACGCTGTCGATCGGTGTCGTCCTTAAAGTGTTGCAGAACCTGCTGGAAGAACGCATTCCGGTTCGCGATATGCGGACTATTGCTGAAACTCTCGCCGAAACTGGCTCAAGGAGTCAAGATCCCGGCGCTTTGACGGCTGCTGTGCGTGTCGCGCTGGGTCGATCAATTGTTCAGCATATCAATGGGATGGGGCCGGAGGTCCAGGTTATCACCCTCGATCCTTCTCTGGAACAGATATTGCAATCTTCAATTCAAGCAATCTCGGAAGGGGGTGCCGGAATAGAACCCGGGCTGGCTGAGCGGATGCATCGCTCACTGGCTGAAAGCGCCCAGCGGCAGGAAGCGGCCGGCCAACCATCGATTCTGCTGGTTACACCGCCGATCCGGCCGTGGCTGGCAAAACTGGTTCGCCACAGCATACCGGGCCTGCAGATACTGGCTTACAACGAGATACCGGACAACAAGCAGATAAAAGTGGTTGCAAACATTGGCACAGACGCACCCAGCCTGGGTGTACAGCAGAACGGGAGCACGGGGGCATGAACATGGCACACAAAAATAAGGAAGCAGACCCGATCCTCCTACTGGTCTACGGAGTGTCGAAATGAAAGTTAAACGCTTCTTTGCGCCTGACATGCGTCAGGCTATCCAGAAAGTTCGTGAGGATCAGGGGCCAGATGCCGTAATTCTCTCCAATCGTCAGGTCGATGGTGGCATTGAAATCATCGCTGCTCTTGATTACAACGAAAACCTCGCCCCGACTGCAGCCGAATCCCGCTCTCAGCCGGAAGCAGTGGCTGATGAGATGACAGCTGAAGCAACTGCTGCAAGACGTTCAGATACAGGCGCCACGCAAGTGAGCTGGTCCCAGGATCCAGCGCTTGTGTCCATGCGCGAAGAAATCAGGCAGCTACGTGGCCTGCTGGAAAACCAGCTTGCTCACCTGGCGTGGAGCGATCGCGAGCGACGTGAACCACTACATACCGGTGTGATGCGTCGCCTCAGCAATATGGAGCTGAACAGCGACCTCATAGAACGGGTTTCCGCTCCTACCGTACATGCCCGTGATGATGCGCACGCCATGCAGCTGGCTCTCACTGAACTGGCGGTTACAGTGCCGGTTGCAGAAAACGATATTTTCGACCAGGGCGGTATCGTCGCACTGGTTGGTTCTACTGGTGTCGGTAAAACCACCAGTGTGGCAAAACTGGCTGCCCGCTATGTACTGCGACACGGACAACGCCATGTGGCACTGGTAACCACAGACAGCTACCGTATCGGTGCACACGAACAACTGATGACCTATGGCCGCCTGCTGGGTATACCTGTGCAGGTGGCGTCGGATCACAATGAATTACGATCCACTCTGAATAGCCTGGCCGATAAACGCCTGGTGCTGATTGACACAGCTGGTATGAGTCAGCGTGATGTGCGACTGACCGAGCAATTCGCAACACTTGCTGATAGCGGAATTCCTATTCGTACCTTGCTTGTATTATCGGCAACGCTGCATCCCTCTGTGCTGGATGAAACCATTCGGGCGTTTTCCAGCGTGCCGCTGGATGGTGCGATTCTTACCAAACTGGATGAAGCTGCCAGCCTGGGCGGTGTGCTTTCCACAGTTATCAATCAACATTTGCCATTGATGTTTACCGCCAATGGTCAGCGTGTACCCGAAGACTTCCATCCGGCACGTGCCGACAAGCTGGTGCAGATGGCTGCCGAGCTCTCAAACAGTCTTGATTTGCCCGATGACACTGTCATGGCCGAACAATTTGGAGGACTCCGGGCGAATGTTTCTGTCTGAATTGTATATGGATCAGGCCGCTGGACTACGACGAATGGCACAACCTAACCCGGTAAGAGTAATAGCAGTCACCAGCGGCAAAGGTGGCGTTGGAAAGACCAATGTGTCAGTCAACCTGTCTGTTGCGTTATCGGATGTGGGCAGGAAAGTCATGTTGCTTGATGCTGACCTGGGCCTGGCAAATGTTGATGTGCTGCTTGGGCTTCATCCGGAATGCAACCTGTCTCATGTCATTGACGGCCAGCGAACACTGGAGGAAGTCATCGTCAGGGGTCCCTCGGACATCATGGTAGTACCGGCATCGTCCGGTATAAAACGGCTTGCTGAACTGAGCACCATGGAGAATGCCGGCTTGATCCGCGCCTTCAGCGAACTCAATCATGATGTGGATACCCTGATCATCGATACCGCGGCCGGTATCAATGAAAGCGTAACCAGTTTTAGTCGTGCAGCGCAGGAAGTAATTGTTGTGGTGTGCGACGAACCAGCGTCAATTACAGATGCATATGCGTTAATAAAGGTGTTGAGCTGTGAATACGACATCCAGCATTTCCGCGTGCTCGCCAATCAAGTACAAAGTGCCCAGGAGGGAAGGGAATTGTTTAGCAAAATCTCACGCGTCACGGATCGCTATCTTGATGTCACACTGGAGTTTATGGGTGTTGTCCCACACGACGACTATCTGCGTAAGGCTGTGCGTAAGCAGCGCGCCGTTGTTCAGGCCTATCCGCGCAGCCGTGCATCCATGGCGTTTAAAACACTAGCACAGAAAACTGAAAAATGGCCGGTACCGTCAGCCGCGGGTGGACACCTGGAATTTTTTGTCGAACGCCTGATCCAGTCGCGCAACGGAAACATGGAGATGCCAGTATGAATGGAGCCGCTATGTACGTTACTAATCCTGAAATTCAACGAGAAGACCTGGTTACCAAGCATGCAGCGTTGGTGAAACGCATTGCTTACCATTTGATGAGCCGCCTGCCGCCAAGCGTTCAGGCGGATGATCTCATCCAGGCGGGCATGATCGGTCTTCTGGAAGCCTCGCGAAACTACGATGCGTCGCAGGGGGCCAGCTTCGAAACATATGCCGGTATTCGTATCCGCGGCTCCATGCTGGATGAAATACGACGCACTGACTGGACGCCAAGATCTGTGCACCGCAAGGCTCGACAGGTTGCGGAAGCTGTGCGGTCAATTGAGAACGTAGAGGGCCGCGATGCCCGTGACGTCGAGGTCGCCGAGAAACTGGGGATTGATCTCAAGGAATATCACCGCATTCTGCAGGATGCTACCGGCTGCCGGATTTTCAGTATTGATGATGCCGGGAACGGTGATGATACGCCCCAGCCAGTTGCTGATGCACCGCGTAATGAGCCGCTGGACAACCTGCATAGCGCTGATTTCAAGGCGGCACTTGCCAAAACAATCTCCGGCTTGCCTGAACGCGAACGCCTGGTGATGGCGATGTACTACGATGAAGAGCTCAACTTGCGCGAGATAGGTGAGGTTCTTGGTGTGAGTGAATCACGTGTCTGCCAGATTCATGGTCAGGCGCTGATCCGCTTGCGCTCACGTATGACTGAATGGACGCGTGATTGACGCCAAAAGAACTAGCAACAACGGCCGAAACACATACATGGAAACAGGAACGGTTTAGCGGGAGGTCCCCTTGGATACCGATATGAAAATCCTGATCGTGGATGATTTTTCCACGATGAGACGCATCATTAAGAATTTGCTGCGTGATCTGGGGTTCAATAATACACAGGAAGCAGATGACGGAAATACGGCTTTACCAATGTTGCAGAATGGTAATTTCGATTTTCTGGTAACTGACTGGAATATGCCGGGTATGACCGGCATTGAGCTTCTCAAGGCCGTGCGTGCCGATGAAAAGCTGGCGCCCCTTCCGGTGCTGATGGTTACAGCTGAATCCAAGCGTGAACAGATTGTTGAAGCCGCCCAGGCCGGCGTAAACGGATATATTGTTAAACCGTTTACCGCTGTCACCCTGAAGGAGAAGATCGACAAGATCTTCGAGCGCGTCGAAGCAACTGCGGGGTAGGCTATGGAACCGGCAACTAAAACTGATAGTAACCTCTTGTTAGATCAGGCGCGTACGCTGGTTACCGAGCTCGAAGCCGGTAATGACAGTGCTGCCGGAGGCTTGATTGAAGAGCTTAGTCGAATGCGTGAGCAAACCCTGTTTCAGGAGCTCGGCAAGATGACGCGTCAGCTGCACGATTCGCTGACCAGCTTTGCACTGGATTCGCGTATGCAATCCATGGCTGAATCGGATATTCCGGATGCCAAGGCGCGATTGAATCACGTTATCAATATGACCGAGGAATCGGCAAACCGGACGCTTTCGGCTGTAGAAGGTACCTTGCCGATTGCCGAACAGTTGCAGGACCAGGCCAATACCCTGCACGAAAAATGGGACAGGTTCCGCAATAAAGATATGAGTGTCGAAGAATTTCGCGGCATGAGCCAGGAAATCGGTGACTTCCTTGACGTCACTACCACGCACGCCAGCCAGATTCACGGCAATCTGTCAGAAGTGATGATGGCGCAGGGTTTTCAGGATCTGACCGGCCAGATTATCCGCCGGGTAATCACGCTTGTGACCGAAGTGGAAGATAATCTGGTCGAGCTGATTCGCTTATCGGGTGATGCCGAGGCAGGCATCGAAAACTCCGGTGATGCCGAGACAAGCGAAGATATTATGCAGGGTATCGGACCACAAGTGCCTGGTGTCAGCGATGACGGTGGCTCAGTGTCCGGTCAGGACGAAGTAGACGACTTGTTATCTAGTTTGGGATTCTGAGGGAACAGCAGATGAGTTTAGATGCCGACGATGAGATTCTGCAGGACTTTCTGGTCGAGGCTGGAGAAATCCTGGAAAGGTTGAACGAAGAACTGGTCGAGCTGGAACAGAGCCCGGATGATGTTGACCTTTTAAACGCCGTATTTCGCGGATTCCATACCATTAAGGGTGGTGCCAGCTTTCTGAGCCTGGATGGCCTGGTTCAGGTCTGTCACCGCGCCGAAGATGTATTCAATGTACTGCGTAATGGCGAGCGTAGCGTTGATACGGATCTAATGGATACCGTGCTGCAGGTTCTCGACGTAGTAAACTCTATGTTTGCCGAAGTTCAGGGTGGCGAGTTGCCGACACCGGCTGCCGCGGAGCTGTTAAATACGCTTGAAAGTCTGGCTGTGCCGGCAGGTGCCGCTCCGGTAGCCGCAGACGCACCTGAAGCAACGCCAGAACCTGGAGCAGCAGCGAATGACGCGGACGCTGAGTTCGATAGCATGCTTGCAGCTGCCCAGCCTGAGAGCACAGCTGGTGATACTGTGTCAGGCGGTGACGATATCACCGAAGAAGAATTTGATGCGTTACTCGATCAGTTGCATGGGTCTGGTAAGGTGCCTCAACCGGTAGAAGAGCCAGCCGCACCTGTACCCGAAAAGGCTGCAGCACCCGCAGTAGGTGGCGGCAATGAAATTACGGATGATGAATTCGAGGCGTTACTTGATGAATTGCACGGCAACGGCAAATCACCAACTACAGCTGGCAGTTCGCCCAAGGACGAAAGTAAAGACGTTAAACAGCCTGTAGCACCCAAGCCCGCGGCATCGCCAGCCCCGGCGAAAAAACCCGCAGCTCCACCTGCAGCCAGTAAATCCGAGGCAACGGTGCGCGTGGATACAGGGCGTCTGGATGACATCATGAATATGGTGGGTGAACTGGTACTGGCGCGTAACCGTCTGTCCACCCTCAAGGAGTCGCTGGGCAACGAAGACGTTAGCAAAGCGGTTGCAAATCTCGACGTTGTAACTGCCGATCTGCAGAACGCCGTGATGAAGACGCGAATGCAGCCGATCAAGAAAGTGTTTGGACGCTTCCCGCGTGTGGTCCGTGATCTGGCTCGCAGTTTAAACAAGGAAATCAATCTGGAACTCCAGGGCGAAGAGACCGACCTGGACAAGAATCTGGTCGAAGCACTTGCTGATCCGCTGGTGCACCTGGTGCGCAATGCCGTGGATCACGGCATCGAAAGCCCGGATGAGCGTGAAGCTGCAGGGAAGTCCCGGAGCGGCACAGTTATTTTGGCGGCTGAGCAGGAAGGCGATCATATTCTGTTGTCTATCGAGGATGACGGCAAAGGGATGGATCCCAATGTTCTGCGTGCGAAGGCCGTTGAAAAAGGCTTGATGGATACTGAGTCGGCTGCTCGTCTGGACGACAAGGAAGCCTATAACCTGATCTTTGCCGCTGGCTTCTCTACCAAGGAGGAAATCTCCGATGTGTCCGGTCGTGGTGTTGGCATGGATGTAGTGAAAACCCGCATCGGCCAGTTAAACGGCAGTGTCGAGATCGACTCTGAGCTGGGCAAAGGCAGCCGCTTGATGATTCGTGTTCCATTGACACTGGCTATTATGCCGACCTTGATGGTCAAATTGGGCGAGCAGCCGTTCGCGTTGCCGTTGGGCAGTGTCAGTGAAATCTTTGACCTGGATGACAGTCGTACCAATGTGGTCGACGGTCAGCTGGTTGTCATGGTTCGTGAAAGAGCTTTACCGTTATTCTACCTGCGTGAATGGCTGGTGGGTGGTGGTTCAGAATCGGACCCGGAAATAGTTAGTCATGTTGTTGTGGTGCATGTGGGTAGCCAGAAAGTGGGCTTTGTGGTCGAGCAACTGGTAGGCCAGGAAGAAGTTGTGATCAAGCCGCTGGGTGCTTTCCTGCAGGGACTTGCAGGTTTCGCAGGCGCCACTATCACCGGTGACGGACGGATCGCACTGATCCTGGACGTTCCCAGTTTAATGAAAGCTCATGCTCGGCACATGTAAGGGATGAACAGTGACCTGCAAATTGCTATGCGAGGTGGCTCAGCCACTCACTCAATCTAACGGCGGTAATCCGGCAGCACACAGGGCTCTTTGGCCATGGTGACGCGTGTCGTCGTTGTTGATGATTCCGGGTTTTTCCGACGCCGGATTGTCGAGATACTGGAAGCGGATGCACGTATCGAGGTCGTAGGTACGGCCGGTGATGGCAAGGAGGCAATTGAACAAGTTGCCAAATTGAAGCCGGACGTGGTCACGATGGATATCGAAATGCCCGTCATGGACGGGATTACGGCAGTACGGCATATCATGTCGGCTCAGCCACTGCCCATCCTGATGTTTTCCTCACTTACACACGATGGTGCTCAGGCTACGCTCGATGCACTGGAAGCCGGTGCTGTTGATTTTCTGCCCAAGCGTTTCGAAGACATTGCGAAAGACCGCGAAGAAGCCAAGCTGCTGCTGCGAAGACGCATTCACGCGGTAGCACGGCAGCGGCGTGCGCCATCACCTGCGGCAGCACCTTCAGGCAGGGGCAACGTGGCGAGCAGTGCACCTCGCGCCGGTCATTAAGCGTGGCCAGTTCCAGATGGTAGCAATTGCCAGCTCTACCGGCGGTCCGATTGCGTTGGCCCAGGTGCTAACCAAGTTGCCGGCAAATTACCGCTTTCCGGTTGTCGTTGTGCAACACATGCCAGCCAGCTTTACGCCAGCGTTCGCTACTCGCCTCGATCAGCAGTGCGCTATCAAAGTGAAAGAGGCCGAGGATGGCGATTTGGTCAAGCCCGGCCAGGTATTGATCGCTCCAGGTGGACGGCAACTCAACCTCAGACAGGCTGGTGGCGAAGTGCGCGTCGAAATCAGTGACGGCGATGCGGCTTTACATTACAAGCCTTGTGCAGACATTACTTTCAGCTCCGTAGCTTCTGTCTATGGAGGTAAAACCCTGGCACTGGTGTTGACTGGCATGGGCTCAGACGGTCGCGAGGGTGCGCGAGAGCTGAAGAAGCAGGGTGCAACAATCTGGAGTCAGGATGAGGCAAGTAGTGTGATCTACGGTATGCCTATGGCGGTGGCCGAAGCCGGGCTCAGTGATCAGGTTCTGTCGCTGAGGGATATCGGAGCTTCACTGGTTCAGGCTGCCGGGAACTGAGATGGATATCCTGAGCGTGGTCGGTATCTTCTTGGCGCTGGTTGCGATACTGGGCGGTAATATACTGGAAGGTGGCCATATCTCCTCGCTGATCCAGCTGACGGCATTCGTGATAGTCGGTGGCGGCACGCTTGGCGCTGTTATGGTGCAGACGCCAATTCGAACCTTTGTCCGTTCCATGAAAATCGCATCCTGGGTGTTTATCCCGGTCAAGCTGCAGCCTGAGGAAGCGGCTGAAAAAATTGTTAACTGGAGCAATATCGCCCGACGTGAAGGTCTGCTCGGACTGGAGGCGATTGCCGAGGAAGAGCCTGACCAGTTTGCCCGCAAGGGGTTGCAGCTTCTGGTAGATGGTAGTGAACCTGAAATCATACGTTCCATTCTGGAAGTTGAAATAGACAGTAAAGAACATCAGGACATTCAAGCGGCTAAAGTCTTTGACGGCATGGGCGGCTACAGCCCCACGATCGGTATTATCGGTGCTGTCATGGGGTTGATACACGTGATGAATAACCTTGCTGATCCTTCAAAACTTGGCAGTGGTATTGCCACCGCTTTTGTTGCCACCATCTATGGTGTTGGTTTTGCCAACCTGCTGTTTCTACCTATGGCCAATAAATTAAAGAGTCAGATTCATAACCAGACACAGTTCCGGGAAATGGTTGTGGAAGGTGTGATATCTATCGCCGAGGGTGAGAACCCGCGCAATATCGAAACCAAACTGCAGGGGTACTATCAGTAGTTGCGGGGTAACTGAGTATGAAACCTCAATCCCGATACAGCTACAGTGGACACAAACGCATGGCTAGAAAAAAGCGCATAGAAGAGCACGAGAACCACGAACGCTGGCTGGTCTCGTACGCTGATTTCATTACCCTGCTGTTTGCTTTCTTTGTGGTGATGTACTCCATTTCCTCGGTCAACGAAGGCAAGTATCGAGTGTTGTCCGATTCAATCGTTGCCGCATTTCGCGACCCGGCACGTAGTCTGCAGCCCATCCAGATCGGGGACCTGATGCGTTCGCCGTTGCAGTCCGACGAGCGGTTCGACCAGGAAGTGCCAATTATCCAGTTGTTCAAAGTGCCGGTGCCTGATAATCCTGTTCAGGAGCGTGCCGAAGAGAAAGTCGAGCCTGGATCCATGGCGCCCGAAAATGAAGTGCAGGAACTGGACGAGGCGGCGCAGCAGCTGGCTGATTCTATTGAGTCGGCGATGTCCGAGCTGGTCGATGACGGGTTGATCGAGGTTCGTCGTGACAAGCGCTGGATTGAAGTGGAGATCAAGTCCAGTATTCTGTTCTCTTCGGGTAGTGCTGACCTGTCAGCGCAATCCCAACCGGTGCTGCGCCAATTGGCTGACAAACTCAAGTCGCTGGATAACATTGTTCATGTCGAAGGCTTTACGGACAACGTGCCGATAAACAATTTCGAATTCCTGTCTAACTGGGAACTGTCTGCGTCGCGTGCTGCCAGCGTCGTTCACCTGTTTACCCGGCTGGGCATAGCACCGCAACGCATGGCGGCTATTGGATATGGTGAGTTCCGCCCGCTTGGTAGCAATGATACTGCTGAAGGCCGTGCCAGGAATCGCCGCGTGGTGCTTGTGATTATGTCCGGCTCTGACGCGCGAGTCAGCCAACGCCTGGATCATTTACAGACAACCCGCGAAAACGCGGTGCAGCCAGTGAATGCGGGCAGCGGGAGCGCCGGTACTGCGTCGGCTAGTGGTGAGGTGATACCGCCTGCGTTGCCACGATTACCCCGGGGTGGGTCTGCATCGTGAAGATCTGGACAATATCCAACCAGAAAGGTGGGGTGGGAAAAACCACTACAGCGGTCAGTCTGGGAGGCTTGCTTGCCGCGCAAGGACAGCGAGTCCTGTTGGTCGATCTGGATCCGCAGGGTTCGATGACCTCGTATTTCCGGCTGAATCCGGATGGTATACAGAGTAGCGTTTACTCGCTATTTGAAGCGCGCGCCAATGACCGGAAGATAAAAGAACTGGGTGATTTATTGCAGGATACTGACGTCGATGGACTGAACCTGCTGCCCGCGTCAACCGCAATGGCAACACTTGACCGGCAGCTGGGTGCGCGCGGTGGTATGGGACTGGTCATCAAGCAGACGCTGGAGCGCCTGCAGGATCGCTTCGATTATGTGCTGATGGATTGCCCGCCCATGCTTGGCATTTTGATGGTAAATGCACTGGCAGCCTGCGAACAGTTATTGATCCCGGTGCAGACCGAGTTCCTGGCATTAAAGGGGCTGGAGCGTATGCTGCGGACCCTTGAAATGATTGGCCACTCGCAAGGCGGAGTATTGCCTTATACCATCATTCCAACCTTTTTCGACCGGCGCACCCGTGCCTCAATTGATGCATTGCGTGCCATGCGTGACTTGCATGGCGAGCACTTGTGGGCACGCATGATTCCGATAGATACCCAGTTTCGCGAGGCGAGTCGTGAAGGCAAGCCTATCAGCGTTTATAACCCGGATGCGCGAGGCACTGAAGCCTATTCGTCGCTGCTACGCTGGTTGCAGCAGGCATCGTCGCCGCTTGCCGAGGCCGTTTCTCAATGAAAACTGATACCCGACAACAGCAGGTACTCGATCAGCAGCTTGCCCTGAGTGCCTATCTCGATGCACTGCTCGACGAACCGGCGCGCGCACCAGTTGCTGAAAGTGTGCCGATGGTGGCGCCTGTCGAAGCGCCAGTCATTGTCGAACAGGCCCCGGTTGTGACGGATGTTACTGTTGCAGCGGCACAGGAGCACGCCGTTGCAGAGGGCTTACCGGACTGGGCTGCTTCGCGTTTTCAGGCGCTCCTGTTTGAAGTGGCCGGACTGACGCTGGCGGTACCGCTGGTCAAGCTTAAGGGCGTAGTTCCCAACGAGCAGGATTGCACGCCAATGCCGGGGCATTCGTCGCTGTTTCTCGGCGTGGTGCCTTACCAGGGTTTGCAGTCCAAGGTTGTCGATACGGCACGTTTCGTTCTGCCGGCTGATCTCGCGGCTCAACTGAGTGAGGATGCTGATGAACGTATGCAGCACCTGGTGATGATAGACGACGGACGTTGGGCGCTGGCCTGTAACCGCATTGGCGATGTTATCGATTTGAACAGTGATGACGTCAAATGGCGTGGCGGCAACAGCAAGCGTCAGTGGCTGGCGGGCACAGTAATCGAGCATATGTGCGCGCTGCTGGATATCGATCAGTTGGCCCGGGAACTGGCCGATGGTATGGCATGATAAATGCTTTTTTTAGTATATCTGGACAAATGACTGAAATTTGACGTCGGTATTGTCTTTACAATCAACCTAGCTGAGGTTCGGATATGGCTAATGTGGCCACCAGTACAAATGACTCTGTAGTTCAATGGGTTACCTTCCGTCTCGCCGATGAGGTCTACGGTATTAACGTGATGCAGGTACAGGAAGTCCTGCGCGTGTCGGAAATCGCCCCCGTTCCCGGTGCGCCGCATTATGTGCTCGGTATTATTAATCTGCGCGGCAATGTCGTAACCGTTATCGATACGCGTATCCGTCTGGGGCTGACAACAACGGAAGTTACTGATTCTACGAGGATTGTGATTATTGAAGGTGCCAAGCACGTGGTTGGTATCCTGGTGGATTGCGTGGCCGAGGTTGTGGATCTTGCAATGTCAGAAGTGGAGTCCGCGCCCAATGTGGGTAACGATGAAAGTGCCAAGTACATCCAGGGCGTAGCCAGCCGCGACGACGAACTGCTGATCCTGGTTGACCTGAACAAACTACTCACCGACGAAGAGTGGGAGGAACTCGCCAATCTCTAGATTGGCGGTTTCTGTCGGTAAATCGAGCGTGCAGGCATGGGTGATATCGGACAAGTGCCACCCGCATACCGGGTTCCGCCCAGCAAACCGGCTAGTGGTGCCGGGCAGGGTAGCAATGCTCCACAGCGTAAGCCGGCAACGGGTGAAAGAAAATCTGATGGTCGGCGACAGCACAGGAAGAAAGACGGTGATGACGCTCACATCGATGAATACGCCTGAGGTGCAACCATGATGATTTCCATACTGATCACCCTGACAGGCTTTGCCTGCATGCTGGTGTTTTATCAAACCTACGCCCTGCACTTCGTACGCCAAAAATCCATGGCGCAGGAAGAAACCGAGCAGGAATTACAGCATCGTATTCATTCGCTGGAACAGGAACTCGGTGCCCTGTGCAGCGCATCCATGGGTGCCGGTGAACACGTAGTAAAACTGGAACAGCAGGTACAGCGTATTACTGAGCGACAGGACCAGTTGGAGTTGCGCACCACTGGTGAACGCCCCTATGACCAGGCCAGCCAGCTGGTCAACAAGGGTGCCGATATTGAAGATCTTATGGATAGCTGCGGTCTGACCCGCGGCGAAGCCGAGCTGCTGGTAATGATGCAGCGCGGGGCTGCCTAGAAAGCGTCGGTATAACCTGATAGCGACCTGTTCTGGAAGCCAAGGTTCACCAAATTTATGCGCTGTCCTCGGTCTGAGGAATAGTAGCGCTGTCTTTGTACAAATCTGCCAAAGGTGCCCAGACCTCCTGGAATAGCAGTTTTTCTTTATCGCTATCCGTATCAGCAGACTCGATAATATCGATTGCACGTCGGTACAGGTATTCTTCCAGTTCCAGTTTTGTCGCCATCTGAATTATCCTCTCTAGATATAACTTTGCATTATCCGAAATCCACCACGCTTCTCAAGCAAAAAAACCGAAGTGGCCGACCAGGATCGATTACAGCTGTTCGATATAGCTGTACCAACTCCCGTCTTCACTGGGCTAATCCTATAATTTCAAGAAAAGAGCTGGAAAGCTCGCCTCGCCCTGCCTTATTAAGTATCTGTTCTGCGGTAGTTGTGATTTCCGATAGCGGGCCGTTGAAAAGCACCATACCGAGTTGCAGGGTTGCCGGTAGATCGGCAACCGGATTGACGTTCGGATGTTTGGGGGCTAAAAACACTATCCTGATTTCATCCACTTCATCCGGTATGTTTTCGCAGGCACCCCCAGGCGCAACGAACTCAAAAAGTTCTTCAGGAGTGTTTAGCGTAACGCTTTCTTCATCAAACTCTGTCTCTTGACCCTTTGCGTGAAATTCAACAGTGAGAATTGGTTTCATATGCGTTATCACTCCTTTCCAGAATTATGCGTATTGCCAATCCTAAGAGAATATTCGGGATTTAGCCACAGCGCCTTTGTCCAATAAAGCCGGGCAGGACTATAAAGGCAGAATTATTCAGGACTGACCCGATGCGCATGTCTTAGCGCCATGCGGGTAAATACCGGGCCAACCAACTCAAAGAATACAGTGGTGCCGATAACGAGGGAGAGGATGGTCTGCCGGTATTCCGGAAAATGGCTGGCAGCTGGCAGTGCCATACCTATGGCCACTCCGGCCAGAATTAGTTCAAAGAACTCAGCGCCGGGTGTTTAACCAGTCAGCATAAAGTATATCCGCTATCCTCCTTTCCTGGTTTGTAATACAAGCCAACATTTACAGAATGTTTCAAATGTGGCTACTGCGCCATCGTTCAGGAAACGACTTTCGCTGTAATTAAGGTTCTTTGTAGTGGCATATCTGGAGGTGGTCAAAACCTGTCTTTCAGAGGCTGATGGTCAGTGTCTTTGCATGTATTGCCAGCGCGCAAGCGCGCGAATACTCAAGGGTAACGGTTCGGACCGGGTTTCCTCGTGCGGGTAGATAAGCTCATACGAGTTGAATTCATCCAGCGGCTTCATGTCACGGATTGCTTTATCCAGCCGAATTGCAAGCTCGCCCGGTTCATGTGTCTGACAGATGGTGTATGGGACAGGATGACCGAACACTATTCGATACGCAGCTTTTACATGTGCTAACTGTGTAGATTTGAGGTGAGGTCTCATAACCCTGTTCGTGTATGCGAAAGAAAAAAATAAACATCTTGCTTAATAGCTGATGTAAATGTCTGATTAAATGTGGACTCTAGCGGCGTAAAAAACGGGAAGCTATTGAGGAAATCACGTACACAGCAGTAACAAAGATGATTTTCGTTTATGCCCGGGTCGGGGTGTGCCAGGAAATTTATCTTCCGCTGATACTTCTAATCGCTAATCGACGATTTCAGGCCAGGTCCTTGCATTGCAAGCAGACGCAGAAAACCACGCCAGTGTTTTATTGCTCAAGTGACAGCTTAATCAGGACCGCTCCGGTGGTTACTGAAAACAATATCACCATACCAGGCGGTGGCAGATTCCTGAGTATTATCCGTATCCGTCATAATGGCTACACCGGTTATCCTTGCGGGCTCTTTACCGAAGGCTGTTTTGTAATCTTCATAGACATTGCGTGTCTCCATTACCCACCGCTGTAACTTTTCATCGCCGGCTTGAACAACAAACATCTGTACCCGATCCGTATAGGAATTTGCAATCATGGTTCCAGCCGGGCTGTTACTCCCCCAGATATAGGCGATAGCCCGGTAGGGAACATCCTGCCCCTGTGTAAGCCGGACAGCCTTCTGTTCCAGCCTCTCAAGGTAACTCGCCTTGTCGGGATCAAACGCAAAGGTAATATAAATTCTGGCGGGGTAGTCATCGCCATCCTTGCGGGTTACATCGCCCTTCTGCAGGAGATTATTTACTTTCCAGCTCCACTGGATGAAGGGGTGCTCTTCCGGATCAATTGAGATTGCCCGCGTCAGCCCGGAAGCAGACTGATTGCTGACGGCTTTAATGACAACCGTATCATTGTCTTTAACCAGGGAATAATTGGTATGCCTCTCAATCCGGCTGAAGTTGAGCGGTTGCCAGCCATCCGGCAGATTTTCACCAGGCTCGGATGATGAGAATATGCCTGCTTCAAAATGTTCGGCTGCCTGCGCATGCGTAAACCCTGCTCCCGTCAACAGGTAAGTTAGCAGGAATACCAGGTTGCCGCGGTTGGTACAGGTATTTGGCATTGTCTACCTCATCAATTTGCTTCGGTTGCAGGCGCTCGCGGCCAGGCTCGCAATAGGTCCCGCTAACCATGAACGGTTCGAACAGGTTTGGACGCGCAGCGCCGGGTGTTCCGGCATTCTGATACCAACGATATCATGGTGTGTCTGCTGCAAAAAACACGCGCCACTGCCCGTTTACTTCGAAGCACTGTAGGAGCGGCGCCGTTCGCCGCGATTACTGGAAATATAACCGATCGCGCCGAAGGACGGCGCTCCTGCGGAATTAGGCGAACGTCATTATTGGGTGGTAGTGGCAGTCGAAACCGGACCTTCGTTTGGAGATTTTGCAAATGTGGTCCTGGACACCTGCTTTTAATTGGCGGCGCGTTGAAGAAATAACTACGCGCAGGGCAATGCGCTGTGTATCCTGCAGGGTCAGTTTTCTACCATATTCGAGGTCATAATGATGCCAAAAATCCTGTTGCTATTATTCTTTGGCTTGCTGCTGGGGGGGTGCACAGAAGAACAGCAGAACCGCCTGAACCGTCTCGGGGTAACCTGGCTGGAAGGCAATTATCGAGTGACCTACGCTGACGGAGAGCATGTCAAAAGCTGGCAGGTGCGTGACAGCAAGGTCACGTCTGAGCCCGAGAAGGGCTATTATTACTTCTGGGTTGAGGACGGCGGGAAACGTTACTACGTGCAAACACCGATAGCTCGGAGCTATATCGAGGAAATTCCATAGCTCACCACATCACCGACATTCATGGCTAAGTCGGCGAACTAAAGGAAGATAATGTTGGACGTTGCTAGTGTCACGCTATCTGCTAAAGAAGATATGGAAGAGATTCGGCTATAATCCAGGCATTATGGCGTTTGACTAATAATTTAGGCGGGTGGAAAAAGTAGAGCGGACATGAAACACATCACCTGGATCGTTATTTCCTCCCTGTTGGTGGCGACAGCCACAGTTTTTGCTGATGATTCTGATCGCCTGATCCGTCGTGCAAACCGCTATTTTTCACCATTACCGGCTGCTATGCCGGGTGCGGAAAATGACACGCCGGAACGCATTGCTCTGGGCAAGAAGCTCTATTTTGAAAAGCGCCTGTCTATCAATGACACGCAGTCTTGCGCTTCCTGTCACCGTCTCGAGGATGGCTTTGCCGGAGTCGACAATCTGCCTGTTTCACCTGGTGCGAGAGGTGAGCAGGGAACCCGTAATAGCCCGACGGTATTGAATGCAGGCTGGCAGGACAGCCAGTTCTGGGATGGCCGCGCCGCGGACCTGGTCGAGCAGGCCAAGGGGCCGATTCTTAATCCCATCGAAATGGGAATGCCCGACGAGCAGGCGGTGGAAGAGAAAGTTAGAGGCATAGCCGAATACCAGAGCGCTTTTGCGCTGGCATTCCCTGGCAATGAGCCTGCCATCACTTATCAGAATATTGCCGAAGCTATTGCAGCTTTTGAGCGGACATTAATAACCCCAAGCCGGTTTGATGATTTCATGAATGGTGACGCGGGTGCATTAAGTGTGGCTGAGCAGCGTGGTCTAAGTGACTTTATAAAAATTGATTGCAAGTCGTGTCACGATGGAAAGCTGCTTGGCGGTGAGGCATATGAACCCCTCGGCAAGGAAAATCCCTACGAAAACCAGGCGGACCTGGGCATATACGCGCTTACAAAGGACGAGGATGACCGTATGGTTTTCAAGGTGTCGCCGCTTCGTAATGTGGCCTTAACTGCGCCGTATTTCCATGATGGGAAAATCCAAGCGCTTGATGAAGCCGTGCACAAGATGGGAAAACTTCAGTTGGATAAAGAGCTGACTGATCAACAGGCAAGTGATATTACAAGTTTTCTGAAAGCGTTAACCGACAAGCGCAGGGAACAGTACGTTAAATAACGTTGCTGTAACTGATGGTTCTTAGTTGGTCGTGACGGGATCTTTTTCCTTGTCGCGCTCAATCAGTGCATAGGCTGAGTGATTGTGGATGGATTCGAAATTTTCGGATTCCACAACGTATGCAGTGATGCGGTCGTCAGCGTTCAGAGTCGCAGCTATATCGCGCACCATGTCTTCGACAAACTTCGGGTTGTCGTAGGCCAGTTCCGTGACATATTTTTCGTCGGGGCGCTTGAGCAGGCCGTAGAGTTCGCTGGAGGCCTGACTCTCTATCATTTCAATCAGTTCCTCGACCCAGACAAATCCACTGGTCGTGGCTGTCAAGGTGACATGTGAGCGCTGATTGTGCGCCCCCCGCTCCGAGATTTTCTTTGAGCAGGGGCACAGGCTGGTGACCGGTACCACGACCTTGATCTGCATCGAGGGCCGTGCGTCGCGGATTTCACCGATGAAAGATACTTCATAGTCCAGCAAGCTTTGCACGCCGGAGACAGGTGCAGTCTTGTTGATGAAATAGGGGAAAGTCATTTCAATATGACCAGCCTGGGCTTCCAGGCGTTCGGTCATTTCACCGAGCATTTCCTTGAAGGACTCGACGCTGATTTCGCGTTCGTGGAGATTGAGTATTTCCACAAAGCGTGACATGTGTGTGCCCTTGAAATTATGCGGCAGGTTCACATACATGTTGAAGTTGGCAATGGTGTGCTGTTCACCCTCGGAACGGTCTCTGACGCGTACCGGGTGACGAATGTCTTTGATACCGACCTTGTCGATAGCAATATGGCGCGTGTCTGCGCTGCTCTGAACGTCGGCGATATTATTGGTCACCGTTGCGGTAGCTTGTGGTTTGCTCATGACTCGTCCTCAGCGTAACGCACACAGGCGCGTTCAGTTTCCCAGAGCGTTACGGCGTGGACCTTGATACTGTCGTTGTTCAGCTGCGCCGAAAGCTCTTTGTAAAAATAGGCGGCAATGTTCTCTGCCGTTGGATTGATCTCGGTAAATGGTTCGAGATCGTTCAGGTAACGGTGGTCAAGGCGGCCGGCAATGTCGCGGGTGGCCTGCTTGATCACCTTAAAGTCTACCCCCATGCCGGTTTCATCAAGCCCCGAGGCAAACACTTCCGTCTCGACTTTCCAGTTATGACCGTGCATGCGCGCACAGGCTCCCGGATAGTCACGTAGCGTGTGTGCCGACGCGAAATCGGCCAGTATTTTCAATGTGTAACGTGCGGCCACAGTAATTCCTGACCGAAAAGGTCAAATATTAATCGACCGCGCGCAGGGTTGCAATTGTACCGGCCATTTCCTTTTGAATACGCTGGTATATGCTGTCTGCATCGAGGCCGCAGGTTTTCAGCTGCTGTTCGCGGCTGGCGTGTTCGATAAATTGATCCGGAATGCCCAGCAGGGTCAGCGGTACGTTGATATCTTGTTCTGCAAGGTATTCGGCGACGGCGCTGCCGGCACCGCCACGAACGGTGTTATCTTCAATAGTCACCAGTCGCTGGTGGCGGGAGGCCACCTGGCGCAGCATCACTTCATCAAGCGGTTTCACAAAGCGCATGTTGACCACTGTGGCATCAAGGCGCTCAGCTGCTTTCAGCGCAGCGGCCAGCGGGCTGCCAAACACCAGTAGTGCCACGCCAACTCCTTCGCGGCGGATTTCCGCTTTGCCGACCGGTATGCTGCTGTCCAGCGAATCCGGTAAGGCAGTGCCTGGCCCGCTGCCTCGTGGGTAGCGAACCGCAGCGGGGTTGTTTAGCTTGAAGCCTGTCGACAGCATCTGGTGGCATTCGCATTCGTCTGCCGGAGTCATCACTGTCATGTTCGGGATACAACGCAAATAGCTCAGGTCGTAGTTGCCCGAATGTGTTGGACCGTCATTGCCAACCAGTCCGCCGCGGTCAATGGCAAATAACACGGGCAGGTTCTGGAGCGCCACATCATGAATGAGTTGATCGTAGGCGCGTTGCAGGAACGTGGAGTAGATGGCCACGACCGGGCGAAGACCGTCGCAGGCCATGCCGGCGGCCAGGGTCAGGCTGTGTTGTTCTGCAATGCCGACGTCAAAATATCTGTCCTTGTAGCGCTTGGAAAACTCGACCAGTCCTGAGCCTTCGCGCATTGCCGGGGTGATGGCAATCAGCTTGTCATCGGTGTCGGCCATGGCGCACACCCAGTCACTAAAGACCTTTGTATAGGTTTTAGCCGGCGTGGTACCTGTCTCGCATTGCCCTGTTGCCGGGTCAAACTTGCCGATGCCGTGAAATTTGCAGGGGTTACTCTCCGCGGGCTGGTACCCCTTGCCTTTGCGGGTGACCACGTGCAGGAGTTGGGGACCGCTGAGGGCGCGCAGATTACGCAGGGTTTTGACCAGGGCGTCGGTATCGTGGCCGTCAATCGGGCCGATATAGTTGAAACCCAGCTCCTCGAAGAGGGTGCCTGGAACTACCATGCCTTTCATGTGTTCCTCGGCCCGGCGAGCCAGTTCCCACATTGATGGCATGTTTTGCAGCACTTTTTTACTACCTTCCCTGACGGTCGAGTAGGTGCGTCCTGACAGGATTCGTGCCAGGTAGTTTGAAAGGCCACCAACGTTTGGGGAAATCGACATATCGTTATCGTTCAGGACCACCAGTAAATTTTCGTCCAGAGTGCCGGCATGGTTCAGGGCTTCAAAAGCCTGGCCGGCAGTCATGGCGCCATCACCGATAATAGCTATTACCCGACGCGGGTTGTCAGTGTGGGCTGCAGCGATTGCCATCCCCAATGCTGCGCTGATTGAGGTGCTTGAGTGGCCGACGCCGAAGCTGTCGTATTCGCTTTCGTCGCGTTTCGGGAAGCCGGCCAGACCGTCTTTCTGGCGCAGAGTCTCCATCTGGTCGCGCCGCCCGGTCAGAATCTTGTGTAAATAGCTCTGGTGGCCGACATCCCAGACCAGCCGGTCATCCGGAGTGTTGTATACATAGTGGAGGGCCAGGGTGAGTTCCACGGTGCCGAGATTGGCCGCCAGGTGCCCGCCGGTTGTAGAAACCAGTTTGATCAGGAAACGGCGTGCTTCATCGGCCAGCTGACGCAACTCGGATTGCTGCAATGCGCGCAGATCCGCGGGCGAATCGATGAGGTTGAGCAGCGGCAGGTCTGGGTTGGAGGGCATCAGGGACTACAATAGAAGCTGGATAGGGAATTATCCGTGCCAGACGCTTGTCTGGCAAGAGAAAACGCGTTTAAGTCAATGGCTGCGCGCGACGATGTAGGCAGACAACCAGCGCAACGGGTCAGCTTCCGGGCCGAAGTCTGACAGGCTGTCGGTAGCATCCTGGTGTAATTCAAGAGCCCGTTCACGGGCACCCGCCAGGCCCAGCAGGGAGGGGTAGGTTGGCTTATTCTGCGCCGTGTCGGCGCCGGCCTGTTTGCCCAGTTGTTCAGTGCTGGCGGTAACATCGAGGATATCATCCTGGACCTGGAAGGCCAGACCGATGCATTTCCCGTAGTGGTCGAGTGTCCGGTGCCGGGACTCATCATGATTGCTGCCGCTGAGTGCCCCAAGCAGAACCGAAGCGCGGATTAGCGCACCGGTCTTGTGGATATGCATGTCTTCCAGCTCGGCGATATCAAGTTGTTTGCCGACCGCCGCCAGATCCATGGACTGGCCGCCCACCATGCCACGGGAGCCGGCTGCATGGGATAGTAGCTCTACCATACGCAGGCGGATATCAGCGGTGATATGCCCCATGTCGGCGTGCGCAAGCAGCTGGAAGGCCAGTGCCTGCAGGCCATCACCGGCGAGAATTGCTTCGGCTTCGCCAAAGGCTTTGTGGCAACTTGGTTGCCCACGGCGCAGGTCGTCGTTGTCCATGGCCGGCAGATCATCGTGCACCAGGGAGTAGGCGTGGATGCATTCGATGGCGCAGGCAGCCACGTCAAGCGTTTGCGGATCGGCGTCCAGCGCCTGCCCGCTGGCATAAACCAGCAAAGGGCGAACACGTTTGCCGCCATTCAGGGCCGAGTAGCGCATTGCCTGATGTAATTGTGCCGGCATGGTCTGTTCGCCCGGCAAAAAACGATTCAGTGCTGCTTCCACGCGTAGCCTGCAACGCTCGGCAAAGCTGTCGAGTTCAGTCGGCATTTTCATCATCGAACGGCTGCAGGGTTTCCTTGCCGTTTTTTGTCAGCAGTATCTGTACTTTTTGTTCGGCATCTTTCAGTGCCTGCTGGCAGGAACGGGTGAGCTGTACACCACGTTCGAACTGTTTTAGCGACTCGTCAAGACTCTGGTCGCCCTGCTCCATTTTTTCCACCAGTGTTTCTAGTTCGGCCAGGGCGGTTTCAAAGTCGGGCAATTTTTGGCTGCGTTTGGGCACGTGGGTCTCCGGAAGTTCGGTTGTGTACGTTACAAGTGCCCCTCGGGCAGGTCAATCTGTCCGCCAGGTTTCCAGAATTTGGCGGCGACAGCGATTGACAGCCAGTTGCTGCTGGGATAGATTTTCACCCCTTGGTTTAGACTAAGTCTAAAATTCGGGCGGTAGCCCACGTACGCATGAGATTGGAGGTCACATAATGGATCTGAAAGGAAGTAAGACAGAAGGCAATCTGAAAGATGCGTTTGCCGGTGAATCACAGGCTAACCGTCGTTATCTGTATTTTGCAGCCAAGGCCGATGTTGAAGGTTACAACGATGTAGCTGCTGTATTCCGTTCCACCGCGGAAGGCGAAACCGGCCATGCTCACGGCCATCTGGAATATCTGGAAGCTGTTGGTGATCCGGCTACCGGTCTGCCGATTGGCGCCACCTCGGACAATCTGAAGGCTGCGATCGCTGGTGAAACCCACGAGTACACTGACATGTACCCGGGCATGGCCAAGTCAGCACGTGAAGAAAGCTTTGACGAGATTGCTGACTGGTTTGAAACCCTGGCCAAGGCTGAGCGGTCTCACGCCAATCGATTCCAGAAAGCGCTGGATCAGCTGGACGACTGATCGCCGTTTAGTTTCCGCTCTCCCTGCGGAGCCTGTGCTCCGTGGCGGGGGGGTGCGAAACCAGAATATCTGGCGGTTGCCCGCCATCATGTTCCGGGACTTCTGAATCCGGCCACTCGCATATTGTTACGTCGTTCTGGAGGAGCATAATGCCCGCTCGTGAAGGCAGTCTGGAAGCGCCGATACGCCACCCGATTGACTGGCGTAACCCCGAGTTTACGACGAAACCTCATTGTTCCAGGAACTGGAGCGGGTTTTCGACATCTGTCACGGCTGTCGTCGATGTTTCAATCTCTGTAATTCGTTTCCCACGCTGTTTGACGCCATAGACGACTCCGACACGATGGAGCTGGATGGGGTCGACAAGCGTGTTTACTGGGACGTGGTCGATAACTGTTACCTGTGTGACATGTGCTACATGACCAAGTGTCCGTATGTGCCGCCACATGAATGGAACGTGGATTTTCCGCACCTGATGTTGCGTGCCAAGGCGGTAAAACATAAGCAGGGCAAATCGCTCACCCGCGACAGGATTCTGACCTCAACCGATATCATTGGCACGCTGGCGGGTATCCCTGTGGTATCTGCCGTAGTGAACGCGGTTAACCACAACAAGGTCGGCCGTAAAATCGTCGAGGAGCTCTTTGAAGTGCACCCCGACGCCGTGTTGCCCGAGTATCATTCGAAAACCCTGCGTCGACGCGTGTCGGCCGAGCGGAACAAAGATGCCAGCGCGGCGCCCGAAGCCGGGCCGACGCGTGGCAAGGTGGCGTTGTTTGCAACCTGCTACGGTAACTATAACGAGCCGGAACTGGGGGCGGATCTGATTGCGGTCTTTGAGCATAACGGTATTCCCGTGCGGCTTGCGGATACCGAGCGTTGCTGTGGTATGCCAAAACTGGAGCTGGGCGACCTGGAGGCCGTCGATAAAGCCAGGCAGGTGAATATTCCCCAGCTGGTCAAACTGATTGACCAGGGATGGGATATTGTCGCGCCGGTGCCATCCTGTGTGTTGATGTTCAAGCAGGAACTGCCGCTCATGTTTCCCGATGATGCCGATGTTGCCAAAGTACGCGACAATATTTTCGATCCCTTCGAGTATCTGGTCATCCGGCACAAGCACGATCAGCTAAAGACCGATTTCAAGAACAGTCTGGGCAAGATTGCCTATCATGTGGCCTGCCACCTGAGGGTGCAGAATATCGGCATGAAAACCCGTGAACTTTTGCAGCTGGTGCCGGACACCGAGGTCGATGCCATTGAGCGCTGTTCCGGTCACGATGGCACCTACGCGGTGAAAAAAGAGTTTCATGAGATTTCCATGAAGATCTGCAAGCCGGTAATCAACCGCGTGGAGAAATCCGGGGCCGATCACTACTGCAGTGATTGCCCGATGGCCGGGCATCAAATAGAAAATGGCCTGCAGAATGGCCGTGAACCGGAGCACCCGTTAAAACTGTTGCGCCAGGCCTACGGAATTTGACGGGTAATGGAGATTCAAATGGAAAAACTGACGCGCAGTGATCTCTATTCCCTGGAACAGTATGCTGAGGCCCGGCCGGAATTTCGTGCCCAGGTGATAGCGCACAAAAAGAATCGCCGGGTACCGCTGGGTGATATTGCCGCACTGTATTTCGAAGACCGCTTGACGATGCATTACCAGATACAGGAAATGCTGCGTGTAGAACGTATATTCGAGGCTGCAGGGTATTCAGGAAGAGCTGGATGCCTATAATCCCACTGATTCCGGATGGCGCCAATCTCAAGGCCACCTTCATGATCGAAGTGCCGGACGAAGACCGGCGCCGCGAGGCATTGGCGCAGCTAAAAGGCATAGAAAACGAGGTCTGGATTCGGGTCGACGGTTTTGATCCTGTGTTCGCAGTCGCCGATGAGGATATGGAGCGCGAAAATGAGGATAAGACCTCCTCGGTTCACTTCATGCGATTCGAGTTCACGCCCGACATGATCGCTGCTGCCAAGGCGGGCGCGGCACTGGGTATTGGTATCAGTCATGGCGAGTATACCCAGCAACTCGAACCCTTGCCGGGAGATAATCGTGCTGCACTTGTACTGGATTTTGCCTGATACCAGTAGTGTCATGTTTTCCTGCTGATACCCGCTTTTCCTTATTGCTGGTGGCCTGGAGTGTCACCAGGTTAGCCATGCCGCCCCCTCTCCTGCGATGTTGGCCTGTGAGCGCTGGAAATTAAGGCGCAGCTTGCGTCCGCCGCTATACCCCTTCAGTATTCAAGCATTTAGCGCGGTAGCGTAAAAAGGAGAGTCTTCCATGGAAGTGGGTACCATAGTCTGGGTTGTTATCGGTGTGTTATTTGCCGCCTTGCTGATCTACGCGATACAGATCTACAACAGTCTGGTCGCTCTCAAACATAATGTGTCCAAGGCCTGGTCGAACATCGATGTCCTGCTGAAGCAGCGACATGACGAGCTACCCAAGCTTGTTGAGGTCTGCAAGCAGTATATGGGCTACGAGCAGGAAACCCTGATCAAAGTGATGGAAGCGCGCTCACAAGTGTCCAGGGCGCGAGAAGGTGGTGATGTTGGAGCGCTTGGGGCGGCGGAAACACAGCTGCGTCTCGGGTTGGGTAATCTGTTCGCAGTTGCCGAGGCTTACCCGGAGTTGAAGGCGGATACTACTTTCCAGCATCTGCAGGACAGGATTACTGCGCTTGAGAACAGTATTGCTGATCGCCGTGAGTACTATAACGAAAGTGTTAACCTGAATAACGTCCGCATCGAACAGTTTCCCGATGTAATTATCGCCAAAAAATTCGGTTTCAGTTCGTTCGACCTGCTGGAATTCAGCGATGAAGAAAAAGCCGATGTAAGCATCAAGAGCCTGTTTGGCGACTAGCGTTGGTCTACCCTGATGTCGGGTTTAATCGAAGATGTTCAAACAATGGCGCTGTTGCATTTCGCAATATTTGCCGTGGTTTTCGGCACACTGACGCTTTATTTCTTTTACCTTATCTGGCGAAATTTTCATCGCGCGAGAGTTATTGAAGACACACCAACCGCACTGGTGAGATCTGCACCTCAAGGCTATATAGAGCTGGAAGGGGCTGGCAGGAGCCTGTTGGAGCAGCCGATTACGTCACCTCTGACTAAAACGTCCTGTGTCTGGTACCGATTCAAGATCGAAAAGGAAAAGCACAGCAGTCGCTCGGGCTCAAACTGGTCGGATGTCGAGTCTGGCAGTAGCGAAACACCTTTTTTGTTTTATGACTCTACCGGCGAATGCCTGGTTGATCCGCGCAAGGCCGAAGTCACTCCCGGTGTCAAAAAGGTCTGGTACGGAAGCACAAAATGGCCGGGTGTTTACGAAGAGAAAGGCTTTTTCGGGGAATTGTTAGGCACCCGTTATCGCTATACCGAAGAGCGAATTGATGGCCGGGAACTGTATATCCTGGGCTGGTTCGATACGGTTCGCAGCACAGATAATACCGTTAGTGCAGAGGTCTCTGCGCTACTGAAACGCTGGAAGCAGGATCAGTCGGGGTTACTGAAACGACTTGATGCAGATGCTGATGGCAGTATTGATAACGATGAATGGCAGACAGCACGCCAGCAGGCGCAGCGTGAAGTGATTGCTGATCGCGCTGCACGTTCTGCAGAGGCCGAGACCAACGTGATTCGCGCCAGTCATCATGACCGTTATCCATTTCTTATATCTGCCAAACCGCAGTTTCTGCTGGTTGACAGGTACCGGCGTCATGCGCTCTATACCCTGCTGGCATCACTGGTCGGTGCAGGGTTTCTTGCCTGGTTGCTCGTGGTGCGTTTCTAGCGCCTTCCAGTGGTTGCGGTATTTTTCTGTATCGCCCCTTGAAAGGCGCGTTCAGCGTTCCCATATAACGACTATCGAAAGGCGCTCTGTTGGCGACCTTAAAGTTTGAATAGCAGGAGGTATGCAATGTCTCTCGTACGTTATGAACCCTGGGGTCTTTTAAATCAACGGCATGCTGATATCGGCCGTATGTTCAATGCACGTGTACGTCGCCCGGCTGAAGATGGCGATCCGCTCGCAGCCAGCGACTGGACGCCGGCGGTGGATATCCGCGAGGAAGAGCACCGGTATGTTATTCATGCCGATGTGCCGGGTGTGAATCCCGAAGACATCGAAGTAAAGATGGAACATGGTGTGCTATCGATCAAGGGTGAGCGCCAAAGCGAATCCAGCGAAGATCGCGAGGGCTACAAGCGTGTGGAACGCGTACGTGGCAGTTTTTCCCGGCGCTTTAGTATGCCGGATACTGTCGATGCTGATGGTATCAACGCCAGATCCAAAGATGGCGTGCTTGAGGTGGTGATTCCAAAACAGGCAAAAGTGCTGCCGAAGCGGATCAAGGTCGAAAGTTGATATTTCCTGAAGAATAGTCCCGGCCGCGCATTCGGGCTGGCTGAGAGGCAGTTTGTCAGCCGGCCCGCAAAGCTGTTTAATACGCGACATGCTATTAAGGTCGATTTTATTCTTGTTTGCGTGCCTGGGGCTCAGCCAGACAGCAATGTCTGCCGAAGACGTCTTCCATGATGAAGGTGATGGCGACGCGTTCCACCCGTACAAGGCGCCGCCCGGTTCCGAGTGGAAAGAGCTGGATGTAACGCTGCCCGCCTATCCACGTAAAGATGCACTGTTAGCTCTGGATATAGGTCGCTTCGACTATCCCTTTACAGTTTTTGTTGATCCCGACTCACTGTCTATCGGTAAAGACCGGGTGGTGCGATATACCGTGGTTCTGCAATCTCGCTCGAGTGCCGAGAATGTCAGTTATGAGGGCATAATGTGTGGCCAGCGCAAGGTCAAACGTTATGCTTACGGCAGCAATGGCCAGTTTCGACCGACGCCTGGTTCAGACTGGGCGTTTATCCGCCGCAACCGACAGGATCTCTATCGTATGGTACTCGCTGATCACTATTTCTGTCCGTTACCGTCCGGTGACAGGATTGGCGTAATCAGGGACCGCCTGGAAGCGCAGGGGCATGGGCAACAGTTGCTGTGGGAAGAAGAATAGAACATTGCCAAAGCTTTCGGTAGCATATGACCGGATATTTCATTTCCGAATTTTAAGGTTTAGATGGCCAACCAATACGATGCCGCTTCCATAGAAGTCCTTAGCGGGCTTGACCCGGTGCGCAAGCGCCCGGGTATGTATACCGATACCACTCGCCCCAATCACCTTGCCCAGGAAGTGATCGACAACAGTGTCGACGAGGCCATGGCCGGTTATGCCAAAAAGGTCGAGGTCACGCTGTTCAAGGACGGTTCTTTGCAAGTCAAAGACGACGGTCGTGGCATGCCGGTGGATATTCATCCGGAGGAGGGCGTTTCCGGGGCCGAGGTTATCCTTACCCGCCTGCACGCCGGTGGCAAGTTCTCCAACAAAAATTACCAGTTTTCGGGCGGTTTACATGGCGTGGGAGTATCAGTTGTTAACGCTTTGTCCAAAAACCTGGAAATCTGGGTGCGGCGTGGAGGTGTTGAGTACAACCTGGCCTTCAGGAGCGGCGAGAAAGTGTCGGGGCTTGATGAGGTCGGCAAGGTAGGCAAGCAGAATACAGGTACTACAATTCGTTTCTGGCCGGATGCACAGTTCTTTGATGCAGCAAAAATTTCCTTGCCGCGGCTGAAACATGTACTGCGCGCCAAGGCGGTATTGTGTCCCGGTCTTGAAGTCACACTGCTTGATGAAAAATCCGGGGAAAAAGAAACCTGGTATTACGAAGATGGTTTACGGGATTACCTCGTCAACGCGCTGGGTGAGGCGGTTTGTCTTCCCGAGGAGCCGTTTGTTGGCAAGATGGAAGGTAATGTCGAGGCGGCTGAATGGGCGCTGGCCTGGTTGCCGGAAGGCGGTGAGCTGGTGGCCGAGAGTTATGTCAACCTCATTCCCACCGCGCAGGGCGGCACTCACGTAAATGGCCTGCGTACCGGACTTACCGAAGCGATACGTGAGTTTTGTGAATTTCGCAGCCTGTTGCCGCGCGGTGTAAAAATTACTCCGGATGATGTCTGGGAGCGCTGCACCTACATCCTCTCTGTCAAGCTGGTCGACCCTCAGTTTTCCGGACAGACAAAGGAGCGCCTGTCGTCGCGCGAGTGCGCGGCCTTTGTGAGTGGCGTGGTCAAAGATGGTTTCAGTTTGTGGCTGAACCAGCATACCGAGGCTGGCGAGCAGATTGCACAGCTGGCTATTCAGAATGCCCAGAGTCGTCAACGAGCCGGCAAGAAAGTGATCCGGAAAAAGGTTACCAGCGGGCCGGCTTTGCCGGGCAAGCTGGCCGATTGCAGTAGCAATGATCTGGCGCGTTCCGAACTGTTTCTGGTTGAGGGTGATTCGGCCGGGGGGTCTGCCAAGCAGGCCCGGGACAGGCAATACCAGGCTGTTATGCCGTTGCGCGGCAAGATACTCAACACCTGGGAGGTCGATGCAGCCGAGGTTTTGGCATCGCAGGCGGTGCATGACATTGCGCTGGCGATCGGTGTTGAGCCGGGCTTGCCGGAATTGAAAAATCTGCGTTATGGCAAGATATGTATTCTGGCTGACGCCGATTCTGATGGACTACATATTGCCACGCTGCTGTGTGCATTGTTCCTGCGTCACTTTCAGCCACTGGTCGAGGCAGGGCACGTGTATGTTGCCATGCCACCGCTTTATCGCATCGATGTTGGCAAACAGGTGTTCTATGCGCTGGATGACGCCGAGCAGCAGGGTGTGCTTGACCGTATTGCAGCCGAACATATAAAGGGCAAGATAAATGTGCAGCGCTTCAAGGGTCTGGGTGAAATGAACCCGTTGCAGCTGCGTGAAACAACCATAGATCCGGATACTCGCAGACTGGTTCAGCTGACGCTGTCAGCAGATGATGATAGTCACAAGACCCTGGACCTGTTGCTGGCCAAAAATCGCTCCTCCGATCGCCGTTCCTGGCTGGAGAAAAACGGCAATCTTGCCGATATATAGGTCGTGTTCACCGGCTATTTTTGCCGGAAAATTCATTAACGTATTGAAATATAAGGCTTATATAGCAGTAATGCGCTGACATGGAAGCGTAAGGACTATGGGCGAAGTCGTCGTCAAACATTTTAAACGCACCAAGATCGGTTCCGATGACAAGGAGCTGGTCACCGAAATCGTGGTTGAGAGTTCGGATACTGGTCGTTTTCTCAAGCGCATGGAAGATTCCCGTCTGACGCGCCCCTGTTTCCAGACCATCGATATGCGTGGCCGCGTGGCCGGAGAGTGTCGACGTTACGCATTCAATGACCGGGTGCACTACCTGGACGATATTTCTTTCCAGATGTTCGAGCAGGGCTTGCAGGAAAACCGGGGTGTTTTCACTGTCGGCACCTTTGAGGCTATTGTCGGCGGCGAACATACTATCCAGGCGCAGACCGATGCGCGTGAGGAGGAGGACCGCAGGCGTGCTGAACTTGAGCAGCGGCGGCTTGAGCGTGCACGCGCTGCCGCTCTTGAACGTGATGGTGAGTCCGGTGACGGGAATGCCCGTGAAGTTACCGGGCTGACGGAAAATCCTGACCAGTTGCCGCTGGGTTACTTTCGCAGGCGTGAACATCCCCGGCTGCAGTACGCCTGCTCGGTAACACTGCAGCGTGGCAATATACGCACCAATGCGATAACACGGGATATTTCAGTTTGCGGTTTGCGCATCAACATCAAGGGACTTACAACCTTCAAGGTCGGCCAGGATATCCAGGTGACATTCCTCGGTGGCGTATTGACCGAAGATGGCGGTGTCGAGCAGGAGTACATCAAGTACCGCGTTGTCAGGATAGAACCACGCGAGGCAGAAACAGCACTGTGTTTGCAGCGTGTCAATATGGACAGGCCGGCCGGTTTCTCTGAAGTTATCGGGAATCTGGTGGAGCAACACCAGCGCAAATATAAACTTGATGCCGAGGACGAGTATCGCTCGGTACAGAGCTGGTTGTACGAACGTAGCTATGCACAGAGTGCCAGCCAGATTCCTTTCTTTGTTGAACAGGATGAGAGCGGGGAACTGAGGGTTCAGGCGGTTGCCATGAGTGAGGGAAATGCACACCTTGCCCACTTTTTCTGTACTGACGCTGACAACTATAATTTTACACCGATGTGTCTGCCTCATCGGCTGCAGCAGTTGAACGAGGGTGCAAGCTACGTGCTTGCCATGTACCGCGAACGCGGCGACCAGGATGAGTGTTTGCGCATCCACTCCGCGGCGGATTTCGAGTCTGGGGACTGGCAGACGTTTCAGGCGTTTGTTGCACACGCGCTGCAGCAGCCGGAGCACTGTATCGTCAAGGTGCAGGTCAGTGCAGTGCCCGTCGTGCCGGTGCCGGATAGAAAACTGGATGAGGTTTCGCAGCGGCTGCAGTACAAATCCGAAAGCCAGATGACGCGGTTACGTGAGCGTTTGCAATCCATGCGACTGGTGGGCTATATCGTTGATGTCACCCAGGCCTTCAGTCAGATGGTTGAACATGAGGGCGCACACGATGGTGGTCAGGCGTTGGCCTGGGTAGGCACGGAATCGCGCCGTGTGGTTGATGGCAAGGCCATGGAGAGACTGGAAATGACACCCGAAGCATTGCATCCGGAGCTGATCCGGTTCGGGTATGTTGAGCGCCGGCGTGAAGATCGCTACCTGGCGGAAACCGGGGTGGATGTGAGCATAGGTTCAAAGACCTTGCAGGGGACGTCCAAGGATATCTCCACGCGCGGTATGCGCATTCAGCTGGATAAAAAGGTGGGCGTTAAAAAGGGTGCCACCGTAAAGATAGGCCTGGTGTCGTTGCAACAGAAGAAGTCGGCAACAAACCTCATGGATATCCCTTACCGGGTAATACATACACGCAATGAAGAAGCAGGGACTGTGTTGATGCTGGAGCGTGTGCTCGGTGGAAAACGCGAAGGACTGAAGGAGTTTTTTGTCGAGCTGATCACCAAAAACCAGCATAAACTGGGCGTCGATATTGGCGACATATGGGGGGCGACAACATCGCGCGTCTATGAAGCTGTATTGGCGGCCAATACTCCGACGATACCGTTTTTCCTGGCGAGAAGCGTGGAGGGCGGGGCACATTTACAGTTTGTCGGCATACCTGAGTCGGTTAGCCCGTTGCGTAGTTTCTTCGAGTCTGACGATGGCCCTGATTTCCGCTGCCTGAATGAAGGACGTGTAGTATCAGCCTTGTATGATGCTGTACAGATTCTGTTACGCCAGAGCCGCAGCGATAGCGAGGCGCCGACACCTTATGAGCTGGAAATGTATCTGTACAAGGAAGTTGATGAAATGACAGGGGAGAGCTTCCTCCATTCTGCAACTGAACTTGATTTTGCTACTGATGCGCGACGTGAGGCATTCCAGATGCGCCTGACCGAATATGCCGACTGGCGGGTGGTCAAGCTGTTATCGACATTCAGTCAGAAGCTGGATGAAAAAGCCGTGGAGAAAATGATCGATACGGTGCGTACCCATTCTAAACACCGGGCAATTAAACTCTCGGATCTGGTGCACTCTCTGGTGGGCCACGGTGAAATGTTCGATATTACTGCCGAGTGGACATTACTGCGTCAGGCCAGGAACTCAGCCTAGTAAATTGACCGGTGTCATACGACGCCCGTTTCCAGTTAGAATGATCCCCGTTCGAATCTGATAACGGGACGGGTATGGCGACCGACACAACGCTGGATACGATAGAAACACTTCCCCTGCATACGTTTACCGAGAAAGCGTACCTGGATTATTCCATGTACGTGATCCTTGATCGCGCACTACCGCATATCGGTGACGGCCTGAAACCGGTGCAACGACGTATCATTTATGCCATGTCAGAGCTGGGTTTGTCGGCACGGGCCAAGTTCAAGAAATCCGCGCGCACCGTAGGTGATGTGCTGGGTAAGTTTCATCCGCACGGTGATTCGGCCTGTTACGAGGCCATGGTGCACATGGCGCAGGGGTTTTCATTCCGTTACCCGCTGGTAGACGGTCAGGGTAACTGGGGTTCGCCCGATGACCCCAAGTCATTTGCGGCGATGCGCTACACGGAGGCGCGACTGACACCATTTGCAGAGGTCTTGCTGTCCGAGCTGGGCGAGGGCACGGTCGACTGGGCGCCCAACTTCGACGGTACCTTGAAGGAACCGACACTGTTACCGGCGCGGCTGCCCGCGGTGCTTTTGAACGGGGCTACCGGTATTGCGGTCGGTATGGCTACCGATATTCCACCGCACAACCTCAAAGAAGTTTCAGTAGCAGCTGTACATCTGCTGGAAAACCCCAAGGCGACTGTGGAGGACTTGTGTGAGTATGTCCAGGGACCGGATTATCCTACCGGGGGCGAAATAATTACGCCGCGCGCTGATTTGATGGCGGCATATCGGTCAGGGAATGGCAGCGTGCGTATTCGTGCGTGCTTTGAGCAGGAAGGCGGCGATATTGTTGTGACCGAGTTACCTTATCAGGTCTCCGGTAACAAGATTCTGGAACAGATCGCTGGTCAGATGGCCGCCAAGAAGCTGCCTATGGTGGCTGATTTACGCGATGAATCTGACCACGAAAACCCCACGCGACTGGTAATTGTGCCGCGTTCCAACCGTATCGAAGCCGAAGTGCTGATGTCGCACCTGTTTGCGACGACCGATCTGGAACGCAGTTATCGCGTAAACATGAACATGATCGGCCTCGACGGACGGCCCGCAGTCAAGGATCTGCGCAGTCTTCTCAGGGAGTGGCTTGAATTCCGTATAGTCACGGTGACGCGGCGTCTGCAGTACCGGCTGGACAAGGTACTGGATCGCCTGCATATCCTCGACGGGCTGATGATCGCTTATCTGAATATCGATGAAGTCATCGCGATAATCCGCCGTGAGGATGAGCCGCGTCCGGTGCTTATGAAGCGTTTCAAAATCAGTGAACTGCAGGCTGATGCCATCCTTGACCTGAAGCTTCGTCACCTGGCTAAACTCGAGGAGATGAAAATTCGTGGTGAGCAGGACGAGCTCAGCCAGGAACGCGATTCGCTGCAGAAAATATTGTCCTCCAAGCAGCGTTTGAAAACGCTGGTGAAAAAAGAAATTAACGCTGATACAGAAACATACGGCGACGAGCGGCGTTCCCTGTTGATAGAACGCGAGGCCGCACAGGCACTCGATGAAACTGCGCTGATACCCAGTGAGCCAGTGACCATTGTGCTCTCTGAAAAAGGCTGGGTGCGTGCTGCCAAGGGCCACGATATTGATCCCATCAGCCTGAGCTACAAAGCGGGAGACAGCTTCCGTGCAGCAGCGCTGGGACGCACCAATCAGCAGGTGGTGTTTCTGGATTCCACCGGGCGTGCCTACACTCTGGCTGCACACAGTCTGCCGTCAGCGCGAGGGCAGGGTGAGCCTTTGACCGGGCGTTTCAATCCGCCGGACGGCGCGCGATTTGTTGGCGTCATGGCGGGAGACCCGGATAGTTTGTATCTGCTGGCGAGCGATGCCGGCTACGGTTTTGTCGCAAGATTGGGCGATATGGCGGCACGCACCAAGGCCGGCAAGTCTCTCTTGTCAGTACCCAAAAATGCCGAGGTGTTACCGCCTGCCGCGGTAACCGATCCGGAAACCGATCAGCTCGCTGCAGTAAATCTACAGGGCCAGATGTTGGTGATACCCACTGCAGAAGTGCCGCGACTGAACCGTGGCAAAGGCATCAAGATACAGGCTGTGAATCCCAAGAAGCTTGCCAGCCGGGAGGAATTCATGGTGGCAGTGGCCAGTGTACCCAAGGCTGGTTGCCTCGTGCTTCATGCCGGCAAGCGGCATTTGACATTGAAGGCATCTGATCTGGAAACCTATATTGGTGACCGTGGTCGCAAGGGCAAGAAGTTGCCGCGCGGTCTGCAGCGTGTTGATAGCGTAAACTCCGAATAGGTCTTGAAAGCGAACCTGCCGGGCGCCATATAACAGTGGTGATGCTTAATACAGGAGCTGGTTAGCATATGAAGCGTGTATTTTTATTTCTCGCGACCAATATTGCCATTCTGGTAGTGCTGAGTATCACTCTCAGCCTTCTGGGGGTGGATCGCATCCTGGATGAGCAGGGCGTTAATCTGGATTTGCGTTCGCTACTGATTTTTTCAGCGGTGTTTGGTATGGGCGGTGCTTTTATTTCACTGGCCATTTCCAAGTGGTCTGCGAAACGCATGACTGGCGCACAAGTGATTGATCAGCCGGGAAATGAAACTGAAGCCTGGTTGGTGAATGTTGTTTCCAACCAGGCGCAGGCAGCCGGTATCGGCATGCCGGAGGTGGCTATCTTTGATTCGTCGGCTCCCAATGCTTTTGCCACAGGGATGAGCCGTAACAACGCGCTGGTGGCGGTGAGTAGCGGCCTGTTAAGTAACATGAAGCGAGACGAGGTCGAGGCCGTTCTGGGTCATGAAGTCAGCCATGTCGCCAACGGGGATATGGTCACGTTGACCCTGATACAGGGTGTAGTGAATACGTTCGTAATATTTTTCTCGCGGGTTATTGGCCATGTCGTGGACCGCGTTATTTTCAAAGTCGAGCGCGGCCATGGGCCGGCGTTCTGGATAACTTCGATTATTGCCCAGGTGGTTTTGGGAATCCTGGCCAGCGCCATTGTGATGTGGTTTTCGCGCCATCGTGAGTACCGCGCAGATGAAGGCGGGGCGAATCTGGCGGGGCGACAGAAGATGATCGCGGCATTACAGCGTCTGCAGATGGCCAGTGGTCAGGCGAGCTTGCCGGATCAGCTTGCGGCTTTCGGGATATCCGAGCGCAAAGCGGACGGCATTAAGCGCCTGTTCATGTCTCACCCACCGTTGGAAGAACGTATCGCTGCGCTGCAAAACTCACGCGGCTAAAAAGCATGTCGAACCATGACTAGTCCGCGGCTAAATACGATTTCGCTTCTTCACCAGGGTCAGGTAATCCCGCAATACGCCAGGCAGACAGGCAGTGACCAAACAGTTCGTGGCTGCAACTGTGTGACATATGCAGGTCATGGCAGACCTTGTGTGGTGGCGGTGGAGCATGAAACTTCTGGTAATACTCGCGTAGTGACATGAGAAATGCCCAGTGACTCTCTGTTAGAGGGCCGAGTCCGGCACGCCGGGCCAGTTCCTGGGCCAGCTCGGGGCTCCAGTCGGCTGGATTCCTGAGGAGGCCGTATTCGTCAATTTCCGTATCCAGCAGCATTTCCATCATGGCGGCACCCTCCTGCCAGTGGATAACTACCATTTCAGTATAGCCCGTGCGCAGTTCTTCGCTGGCGGGTAGAATACCGCCTCCCGAGATTTGGCCAGGATCTGAATAATGCCTCTGATTCGCCCGTTTGCCGGTTTAAGACCGGTACCCGAGCGTGCCGACGACGTCGTCGCGCCGCCTTACGATGTACTGAATAGCGCCGAGGCCCGCCAGCGCGCTGACGGCCGGCCGTTTAGCTTCCTGCATATATCCAAGGCTGAGATCGATCTGCCCGAAGATACTGATCCGTACGATATGTCGGTATACGCCAAGGCCGCGGAGAACCTCCAGAAGATGATCGATGGAGGTGTCTTGAAGCGAGATGATAAACCCTGTTACTACGTCTACCGGCTGACCATGGGTGACCATGAGCAGATCGGGCTGGTGGCTGCAGCGTCGGCAGCCGAATATGACGTCAATCGTATTCGCAAACATGAATTTACCCGGCCAGCCAAAGAGGATGATCGGGTCCGGCAGATTGAGGCGCTGAATGCACAGACCGGCCCGGTATTGCTGGCCTATAAATCGCAGGATGACATCGACCAGTTGATCGCCTCAGTGACTTCGGCTCCACCTGAATATGATCTGACTGCCGATGACGGTATCGGGCACACATTCTGGGTGGTCGACGACCCGGCAGTGATCAACAAACTGACTGCAGGCTTCGACGCCATGGAAGCGATTTACATTGCTGATGGGCATCATCGCTCTGCGGCCGGTTCGCGTGTGGCGGCGAGCGCAGATCGTGGCCCGGATGCGATGAGCAGTTATTTTCTGTCTGTTATCTTTCCGCACAAGCAGATGAAAATTCTCGATTACAACCGTGTCGTGAAGGATCTGCACGGGATGACCGCAGATGAACTGCTGGAGAAGCTAAAAGTTGCTTTTGAGGTAAGACCTGAAGCGGTTGCGGTTTCTCCCTCGCAACCGGGAGAGTTCGGTATGTATGCACAGGGTCAGTGGTGTCGTTTGACTATAAAACCGCAACTGGTGCCGGAAGACCCGGTTGCGCGCCTTGATGTCAGTCTGCTTGCGGATAATCTCCTGGAACCATTGCTGGGGATCAGCGATCCGCGCACCGATCCGCGCATTGATTTTGTTGGCGGCATTCGGGGGCTTGGCGAACTGGAAAAACGTGTTGATAGCGGTGAAATGGCAGTAGCCTTTTCCATGTTCCCTACCAGTATGGAGCAGTTGATGGCGGTAGCGGATGCCAATGAGGTCATGCCGCCGAAATCAACCTGGTTTGAACCCAAGCTGGCTGACGGCCTGATTTCACACGTTCTCGACTAGGAGTCTGGCAGACTCCTAGGCAAGCTCGCCCGAGAAATCATAATCGAGGGCTTCGCTGGGTTCCTGCAGGAAGTTGCCCTGGATATAGTGAATGCCGCTTTGCCAAAGTACGGCGAGGCTGTGTGCGTCTTGCACATATTCTGCAATGCACTGTTTGTTCATCGAGTTGGCCGTGTCGAGGATTGACTTGACCATAGCCTGGTTGTCATTGTCGCTGGCCAGATTATGGATGAACGAACCATCTATTTTCAGGTAATCGACCGGCAGATGTTTCAATAGCTGGAACGAGTTGGGCCCGGCACCAAAGTGCTCCAGCGCAGTTTTACAGTGTAGTTCCTGCAATGTCTTGACGAAGGTCTTGGCGTGTTTAAGTTGCTGCGAAGCGGTTTTTTCAGCGATTTCAAATATCAATGCGTCGCCAGGAAGTCGCGCCGCTTTTATGCATGTCTGGATGTATGCGATCAGATCTGCATCCTGTAGTGCGGGGCCGGAAATTTTTATGAAAAACTGGGTGTCGACACCTTTTGCGCGATGTTCGGCCAGTGTATCGATGGCGCGTTTGACCACCCAGCGGTCGATCTCCGCCATCTGGCCGGTTTGTTCTGCAATCGGCAGGAACTGGCTGGGTAGAATGTATTCGTTTTCCTCATTGAGCATGCGCAGCAGGACTTCGTATTTCTCGCTCGGGTCACCCTGCAGACTGGCGATCGGCTGGTACAGTAATACCAGCTGCTCTTTCTCGAGTGACTCCTTGATAAGAGAGTGCATCTGCTGATCACGTTCTTTGCCGATTTTTTCGTCAACTACCGGGTTGTGAACGTGACACTGGTTACCGCCGGAAGAGCGCGCAACTTCACAGGCCAGGTCGGCGCGTGAGATGACTTCGTGCGCTGTTGGCGTGCTTTCGGCAATAATACTCATGCCGATACTGCAGGTTGTGGTTACAGACTGCTCTTCGACATCGGCAATGTGGTCTTCGACAGCTTGACGTAGCTTATCGCCAAGTGCCTGAATAGAGGTTGCATCGCAGCCCTTGCGCAGGATCGTAAAGGAGTGATCACCAAACCGGGCAACTACATCGTCAGGTTCTGTGTTCTCGCGCAACAGGTCGGCAATATCACTGATAACCATGTCTGCAACGCCGAGGCCGATGTTATCCTTGATATCCTTGAAATTGTCCATCAGCATGTAAACGATAGCAGCGTCTTCGGTGCCGGATACGGCATTGGTTACAGCCAGTTCCAGTTCTTCGATAAAGTACTGGCGGTTGAAAAGGCCGGTAAGCACATCCTGTTTGCTGAGGAATTTAAGTTTCTGTTCGAGCTCCTTGTTATTGGCGGCCTGACTGCGAATGATTATCTGGGTACAGGGCTCGCCATCGATGCTGGCGGCATTAAACTCCATGATGGCATCGAAGGTCTTGCCGTCCGGCAGCATGCCATGGGTTTCCAGCGTCACATCTTCCTGGTCACTCTTGCCAAGGTTACGCAGAAATTCCTTGAATTCTGCATGATCTTCCGGCGCAACCATATCGAGTATGGGAGTGCCCTCTATTTCGTCCAGATCATCGAAGCCAAACATCTCCAGGTAGGAACCGTTGGCAAATATATGCATGCCTTCGTGCACATAGGCAATCGCATCGCGTGAGCTTTCCATGAGCATCCGGGCGCGTTTTTCGCTCTCGCGGAACCTTATTTCATAGTTTTGCGCGCTGTGGCTGGTTTTAAGCTGAGACAGCTCCCGCTTGACGACCAGTTGCAGATGTTCGGGCTGATCATAGGAGCACAGGTCGTTGGCACCCAGACGCATGGCTTCGATGATATCGGCTTCGTCGCCTGACTCGCCGATCGCAATCAGCGGTATGTCGAATTCGTGTTTCGCCAGTTCCTGGACTACATCCTGCAGTGAAATACTTTCCAGGCACATGGCGCAGAGCAGCAGGTCGGGTCGCTGTTTATCCAGCGATGCCTGCAAGTCTTCCAGGTTTTCGGCGTAGCTCAGTCGGGAAGCCTGGCCGGCGTTGCGCAGTACATTTGCCAGGGCTTCTGCATCATTACGGGATTCTTCGATAACGAGCAGGCGCAGCGTGTGTTCCTGTTCCATGTGCTTTGTAATCTCCAGAGTTGTTTCCATCCGCCGGGTGCAAGCCGGCAGTGCGCTCTCATTGTTTCGGCAACCAGGGACAGAACCTTTACCTTTGACCGGGTTTGCAGGCGAAGCTGGACAAATGATCTAACTGCTGTTCCCTGCTCGAATTTCTTGCTAGCATGGCGCGCATTAATCAGGCAACACAGACAACCGGGGAAGCCCATGCAGCCGATCAAAGTTCGCGCCGAAGTCGCTGACGATTTCAATGCTATCGATGTGGTTAATTTAAGCGCCTTCCAGGGCGAAGCCGAGGCGCAGCTGGTCGGGAATTTGCGTAAATCACCGGTGTTTATTCCGGACCTGTCGCTGGTGGCAGAGCTTAATGGGCGCATTGTCGGCCACGTTGTGCTGTCGAAGGTCAAGCTCAAGTCCAGTGAGGGCGAAACCGAAATTCTGGCGCTTGGCCCCATGTCGGTGGTGCCTTCCCAGTCACATCGTGGCATCGGTTCTGAGTTAATTGATGCTGCGGTGGCACGCGCCAAACCACTCTGCTACACCGCTATTATTGTTGCCGGCCATCCGGAGTATTACGAGCGCTTCGGTTTCAAGCCGGCGGCCGACTGGGGTATCAGTTGTAATCTGAGTATCCCGGGCGACGCCTTGACGGCCATGGAACTGGTTGACGGCTCACTGGCGCCAGGCGGTGAAGTCCAGTATCCGGATATTTTCAGAGACCTGTTCTAGATCAGTTCCCAAACATCGTCAAAGTCCTTTGATAAGGGGTTTTTGTTTTTCTTGCGCGATTTTTGAGTTTCAATTTCACCCATTGACTCAAACTGGAACTGCGCAAAGCTGCCGGTATTTTCCACCAGTTTTGTCAGCCGGACACGAACGTCTTTGCCATGACAGTTGACGATGGCGGTGTCATTAGGTTTGAACGGGGGGGATGGTAACAGCAGGGTAGCGCGCTGCTGAATCGACGTAATTTCCGGCAGTAACAGGCCACGCGTGAAGTCTTCAGTCTTGCTGCGTGTTTTGAGATCCATGCGCGCAGCAACACCTACTGCACCTGGCGACAGCATCTGCACGCCAAGCTCCAGGCCACGTTTTTCGACAGATTTCAGCCAGCGGATCACGCCAAGACGCCAGTGGAAGGTATCCGGGTCGCTTTGTTCGCGAATACCCAGCAGTTCGCCGACCTGGGCGCGAGTAGTCTCGGGGTTGTCCCACAGCAGACAGTAGCCACCGGCACTGACGTTGACCATTTTCCAGTTCTTGGTTTGATGCGAGACGTCGATCTGCATGCCGGACGCAGCTCGCGCTACAGCCATTTCAGTTGACGAGGGCCCTTCCTGTCCCTCGATCTGGTAGTCCATTTCCCAGACATCAGGTAACTTGCCGGTATCCTCGCTAATGGTGCGGGCACCGAAGTGGGCAGGTTCGCCAGGTTTAGGGCCTGGTTTCACTCCCAGTTCGTTTGAGCAGTCGTCACCGACTGCGTTTTCATTAAAGGCGACTTCGCCACTGACAAAGTAGTGAATTGAGCTCAGGCCCATGGCCGCGATCACCTGGGAGTGGTCTCTAACCCGTGAATAACGCCGCTTGGGCATGACTCCCCAGGCCAGCATCAGGCGTCTGAGCAGGTTCTCGCTGAGTGGGTGGTTACCTGTTTTAGTGTCGCCTTCGCGTTTCTCTGACAGGCGTTTGCGCAGGAGGTCAGCGAGCCGGCTGGTGCCCAGGATACGGCAGGTGTTGCGATTCTCATTTGCATCACGTAACACCAGGTAGCTTGGTGGCTGGTCGGCATCAAAGTTAGTGGCGAACATGACTTCACCACCGGCCTTGTATAGGGGCTTCAGTTCACAGATGCTGGCCCAGTCTTCAAGTGCCGTATAGACAATTTCAACTTCAGTGTGGCGCATCCGATATGGGCAAGCCAATGCCAGCATGAGTATCTGTTTGTAGGCATCGGAAATTGTGGACGCGGCACGCTTTGTCGTGTCGTCAATGACCTTGGTATTGTGCAGGCGGTTACTTTCCGCATAGCGATACAGTGAATGAATCTCCAGCCAAACCGAGTCCGGGTAGGCTTCGTAGACCTGGTAGGATTTCAACAGCACTGTGCTGAGCTGTTTGATGGCGCGATGCATGGATGTAACCAGGAGCTTTTTATCCTTGCGTCCAACGCCGGCAATCTGTTCCATCACCAGTACTTTGTAACCGGTTGCCAGGGCATAGCTGATTTCCCTGGACAGGTGTGCAATCTTAAGGTTTTGGGCGGCCAGCGGCATGGCTTGTCCGATGTAGTGTTTTTTCATGTGGCCGGTGACGTGCAGTATCGGTTTTTGCAGCATTTCCAGTGCCTTGAAGCGCTGGCTGGCAGGGATGTCCTGCTTGTTCAGGTCGGTCAGTACTCCAAACAGCAGACGCGTTGTTTCGCCAACATTTGCCATCGGTAAATCGTCTATCCAGCTTTTAACGCTGGAAGGCTTGCTGTCGAATGAATTGCTTTTCGGAGCCGTGCGATTAGGTACAGTGAGTTGCATGTTTTTTCGTCCGCTGGTTATCGCTAGGCAGATCGGAATCCGGATATGGTTCGGCCGTCGCTGCTTCCCGATGGGGCTATCGTCCTGAGCGGTGAATACTGAATAGATTGACTGCTTTAGGGCTTTATTCCAGTTATCGGGCGAACCAGGCTGCCTTGCTTATTATTATCTTATTGCCTGTGAGGTAGACAATAGCACAAAAAAACAACAGTGTTAAACCGGGGTCTTGGAAGACTGGCCGGGTAATTCCCGAACCAATTCTGGTAGCAGGTAGCCTGGAAGAGTTGTACGTAATTGATTTATAAGCTTAACTGCCTCTCTATCGGTTACCTCGTAGTGGGCTGCACCCTGAACGCTGTCCAGCTGGTGGAGGTAGTAGGGCAGAACGCCAGCATTGAATAGCGCCTCACTCAATTCAGCCAGCGTACTGGCGTTATCGTTGACACCGCGCAGCAATACCGACTGATTCAGCAGTGTGATACCAATCTTTTTTAATGTCCTCATGGCCTCGCGGACACTGGCATCGATTTCGTTTGGATGGTTGGCGTGGATCACCAGCACAACTTGCAGACGGGTCATTTGCAGCCATTCCAGCAGGTTGGCATCGACCCGCTCTGGCAGGACCACTGGCACCCGGCTGTGAATGCGCAGGCGGGTAATATGGGGCAGGGATTCTAGCCTGGCGACCAGCTGGCCAAGCCTGGTATCTGTCAGTGTTAGCGGATCGCCGCCACTGAGAATGACTTCACTGATCTCGGTGTGCTGGCGTACATACTCTAAGGTCTGTTCAGGAGCCCGGCCAGGGTTGGCTTCGCTATACGGGTAGTGACGGCGAAAGCAATAGCGACAGTGTACGGCACAAGCGCCGGTCGCTGTCAGCAGTATTCGTCCCTGGTATTTATGCAGCACCCCGGCTACCGGCATGGCGTTGAGCTCGTCTAAAGGATCGTGGCTGAACCCCGGGGTTTCTGCCAGTTCCTCCGCCAATGGCAGCACCTGGCGTAGCAGTGGGTCATTCGGATCCCCCTTGCGCATGCGGCCAGCAAACCCGCGTGGGACGCGTAACCGGAACTCCTGGCTGGCCATCAGGCTGGCTGGCAGGCTGTCCAGGGGTAAATCAAGCAGCCGCAACAGTTCCTCGGGGTCGGTGATCGCCCTCGAGAGTAGCGTTTGCCACAGCGGCGTTTGTTGCAGGGAGCGGGTTCCCGGTATGATGCGCATCTTTAATTTCAGCCTTAAGGGTGCTCAATGGCGACCTACAGTACCAACGAATTCAAGGGCGGTCTGAAAATCATGCTCGACGGCGATCCTTGTTCCATTATTGAAAACGAGTTTGTGAAGCCCGGCAAGGGCCAGGCGTTCAATCGGGTAAAAATTCGTAATCTCAAGACCGGCAGGGTTATCGAGCGTACCTTTAAATCCAACGAATCGGTTGAGGCTGCAGATGTCATGGAGACAGACATGCAGTACCTCTACAATGATGGCGAATTCTGGTACTTCATGCACCCCGAGACATTTGAGCAGGTGGGTGCCGGTGAGGCGGCCGTGGCTGATGCCGTCAAGTGGTTGAAGGAGCAGGACAGCTGTGTAGTGACCCTTTGGAACGGTGAGCCGATCAGTATAACGCCGCCGAATTTTGTGATGCTGAAGGTTGCGGAAACCGACCCGGGCGTGCGCGGTGATACCTCCGGGGGCGGTGGTAAGCCAGCGACTCTTGAAACCGGTGCCGTAGTGCGCGTGCCTTTGTTTATCGACATTGACGAAGTGCTCAAGATCGATACCCGTACCGGCGAATACGTCGGCCGTGCCAAGGACTGAATCCACCGCAGACTCCGGATGGCGCCCCGGTGCCGAGCTCGAAACCCTGAGGTTGCGCGCCCGTCTGCTGGCGCGCATTCGTAATTATTTTGCTGACCGTGATGTTCTGGAAGTAGACACGCCGATGTTGTCGCAGGCTGGCAGTACTGATCCCGCGATCGAGTCGTTCCAGACGCGTTGGTGGGGTCCCTCGATCGGCGTTTCGCCATTGTATTTGCACACCTCACCTGAGTTTCCGATGAAACGCCTGCTTGCGGCGGGCAGCGGACCGATTTATCAGCTATGTCATGTGTTTCGCAACGGTGAGTTGGGGCGACGGCACAATCCCGAGTTCCTTATGCTCGAGTGGTACCGGCCGGGTAGCGACCATCATGCGTTGATGGATGAAATTGATGTGCTTATGGCGACTGTGATGGAGGGTGTCTGCGACTACGTGCCGGCACGACGGCTGACCTACCAGCAGTGGTTTCTCAACGAGACCGGCCTGGACCCCTGGTCAGATCCGCTCGACGCATTCAGACGATTCGCTCAATCGGAGCTGGCTTCCGTGCCGGAGACGATGCCTGGCGACATGCTCGACCCCTGGCTCGATCTGCTGGTGACACACTGGCTGGAACCGCGACTGGATGATGCGCCGCTGTTTGTTTATGACTATCCGGTTAGTCAGGCTTCGTTGGCGCGGGTTCGCCAGCAGCCGCAGCCGGTGGCTGAGCGCTTCGAACTGTATTTCAAAGGTATTGAACTGGCGAACGGGTTTCATGAACTTGCGAATGCTGATGAGCAACAACGGCGTTTTGAGATTGATAATGTGGTCAGGCAGCAGGCGGGGCAGGCAAGTGTGCCGTTGGATGTACAGCTGGTGGCGGCATTGCGTGATGGGCTGCCGGATTGTGCGGGCGTGGCGCTGGGGATTGATCGCCTGTTGATGTCGATTGCTGGTCTTCGTGATATTGATGCCGCAATGCCTTTCGGAATGCGGCGGGCATAAGGTATGCGTCAATCGCGTATTATTCTGGTGAATACCAGCCACCCTGGCAATATCGGTGCCGCAGCACGCGCGATGAAAAATATGGGGCTTGCGGAACTGTTTTTAGTCAGTCCGCAGCATTTTCCAAGTGCCGAGGCTACGGCCCGCGCGTCCGGCGCAGATGATCTGCTTTCCAGCGCGCACTGTGTTAGCGGACTGGATGAAGCTATCGCCGGAGCGGGCCTGGTAATTGGTGCCAGCGCACGCAGCCGGACCTTGCCGGTACCGATGCTGAATCCACGGCAATGTGCCGAGCTGGTTATGCAACAGCCAGAGAGCACGCTGTCGGCAATATTGTTTGGACGAGAGCGCACCGGCTTGACCAACGAAGAGCTTGATCGCTGTCATTACCTGGTGCAAATACCAGCCAATCCGGATTATCCATCGCTGAATGTTGCTGCCGCTGTGCAGGTCATTGCCTACGAGCTTCGCATGGCCGCTGGCATTCCGGCGGAAAAGATGGAAAAAAATCACCGGTTTGCCACTGCCGATGAAATGGAATTGTTTTATCGGCACCTGGAAAGCACGCTGACCGGAATTGATTTTCTTAACCCCGAAAATCCCCGCCAGCTGATGCGTCGTTTGCGCCGTTTGTTTGGGCGAGTCCGCCCGAACGAAAATGAGATTAATATCCTGCGTGGGATACTCACGGCAGTAGATCAAAAAACCCGGTAGTTGATATGTTCAGGGCGAATGTATAGCAGTATGACTGCTGTGGTTGTAACAGGAATTATTCAATGGTCGCGGTATAGTAGGCAAACTGATAGCCAAAGGTGAATGTATGTGGGAACGACTGCGCGAAGACCTCGACTGCATTTTCGATCGTGATCCGGCGGCACGTACACGCCTTGAGGTCGTAACCACCTATCCAGGTTTTCATGCTGTATTGCTGCATCGCATCAGCCACAAACTGTTTCGCAACGGGTTGCCGTGGCTGGCACGTATTCTGTCGAATATCGCTCGCCTGTTTACCGGGATTGAAATTCATCCAGGGGCAAAAATCGGCCGCCGTTTTTTTATCGATCATGGCATGGGTGTGGTGATCGGTGAGACAGCCGAGATTGGTGACGACTGTACCCTGTATCACGGAGTGACGCTGGGTGGCACCAGCTGGGTCAAGGGCAAGCGCCACCCAACACTTGGCAATGATGTGGTTATTGGTGCCGGTGCGAAGGTGCTGGGCCCACTCAATATCGGGGATGACGTCCGTATTGGTTCGAATGCGGTCGTGCTCAAGGATGTGCCGGACGGTGCGACAGTCGTTGGTGTCCCGGGGCGTGTGGTTGGCGGCAGTCTGGACGAACAGCAAAAACGCCGCGAAGCGATTGCCAAGAAAATGGGTTTCGATGCTTACGGGGGCACCCAGGATGCACCGGACCCGGTAGCCAGTGCCATCAACAATATGCTTGACCATATTCATATCATGGATAAGCGACTCGAGGACATGTGTCGCGGCTTGAAAGGGTTGGGTGCGGAGGTGTCAGAAATGCAGATGCCAGACCTTGGGCCTTGTGAGCTTGTGAGCGCCTGCAGCACGGAACCCATTGAAACCGGCGAAGAAACTGAAAAACCCCTCAAACCGTCCGAGGATAATTCTTGACTGTTTTACTCGGGTATGGCACTTTACTCGTGTTTTTAAAGGCTTGAGTCGGGTAAGTTTGGTATGAAATTGACCAGTAAGGGTCGCTATGCGGTCACCGCTATGTTGGATCTGGCGCTGCATGTGGATGAGGGGCCGGTCACCTTGGCGGGTATTTCCGAGCGTCAGGGTATTTCGCTGTCCTATCTCGAGCAGTTGTTTACCCGACTGCGCAAACATGGGCTGGTCTTGAGTACGCGCGGACCGGGTGGCGGTTATTCGCTGAGCCGATCCCCCTATGAAATTCCGGTGGCAGAAGTCGTAACGGCAGTGGATGAGAGCGTGGACGCTACGAGGTGCGGTGGGCTCGGAGATTGCCAGGATGGCAGACGCTGTCTGACGCACGATTTGTGGACTGATTTGAGTGATCAGATTTACAGCTTCCTTAATGAGATCACCCTGGGCCAGCTGGTGGACCAGGGGAATGCCAGGCAGGCTGCAGCAGATAATCTTCCCGATGTTAGCGTTGCGCTGGAATCGACTCAAAGGGTAGTGGACCCGGTCTGATCCCTGGTACACCGGCATGAAGCTTTATCTGGATTACAACGCCAGTACGCCACTCGATGAACGGGTGTTGAGTGCCATGACAGATTGCTTGGCTGGCATGCCGGGCAACCCTTCCAGCACTCACCAGTTTGGCCGTGTCGTTCGGGCACAGCTCGACAGGGCTCGGGAACAGGTGGCGTCTTTGGTGGGTGTGCATGCCAGCCAGGTAATATTTACCAGCGGCGGCACAGAGGCTAACAACCTTGCGCTGCATGCTGTGACGGCCGGATATGCGCCGACCAGCATTGCGGTCAGTGCCGTTGAACATCCTTCGGTGCTTGAACCGGCTCGGGCTTTGCGGGCGAGTGGTTGGCAACTGAACGAGATTGATGTGGACGGGCAGTGTCGTGTATTGCCCGAGCACCTGAAAGAGATACTGAAGAGCGATACCCGGCTGGTATCGGTGATGGCGGCGAATAACGAGACCGGTGTGATTCAACCGGTGGCACAGCTTGCGGATCTGGCGCGCACGGCCGGCGCAGTCTTTCATACCGATGCAATACAGGCAGCGGGCAAGCTGCCACTGGATTTTGCGGCAAGCGGCGCACAGTTAATGAGTCTGTCGGCGCACAAACTTTACGGTCCAAAAGGTGTAGGTGCGCTGGTTGTCGACAAATCGCTGGAGCTGGTGCCGTTGCAGCTTGGTGGTGGACAGGAATACGGTTTGCGAGCCGGCACCGAGAATATCGCCGCAATTGTCGGTTTTGGCGTCGCGGCTGAGTTGGCTGTTGACGGCCTGCAAAGCCGTGCTGCAAAGATGGCTGCCTTGCGTGACCGGGCACAGGCAGGCCTGCAGCGCTATCCGCAGGTGACCGTGTTTGCGGCTACTGCAGAACGATTGCCGAACACATTGCAGCTGGCGGTGGCCGGGCTGGATGGAGAAACATTACTGATGCAGCTGGACAAGGCCGGTATCGCCGTTTCGAGTGGTTCAGCTTGCTCCAGCGGCAAGACAGAGCCGAGTCATGTTCTGATGGCGATGGGCGTGGAGGCCGAGCTGGCTCGCGGTGCCATACGTATCAGTCTGGGGCGGGAAACAACCGACGCCGATATTGATACTCTGTTGGCGGCATTTGCCCAGCAGATGAAATGGTTAGACAAGGCCAGCCAGGTTTCTGGGTGGTAGTGGTTAAACGCAGGACGAATAAAGCAGGTACATGGGATTATGACTGTAAACACACCGATTTATCTTGATTACTCGGCAACCACGCCGGTTGATCCGCGCGTTGCTGAAAAAATGTGTACTTATCTGACCCCGCAGGGGGAGTTTGGTAATCCGGCATCGCGTTCCCATGTGTTTGGCTGGCATGCTGACGAGGCAGTCGAAGAGGCGCGCGCTAACGTAGCTGCACTGGTCAACGCTGACCCCAGGGAAATCATCTGGACCAGCGGTGCCACGGAATCAGACAATCTGGCTATCAAGGGTGCGGCCCATTTTTACCAGAAACAGGGCAAGCATATCGTTACGCTGAAAACTGAACACAAGGCGGTGCTTGACTCCTGTCGACAATTGGAGCGTGAAGGGTTTGAAGTGACCTACCTTGATCCCGAGCCTTCCGGTCTGCTGAATTTGGATAAATTCAAGGCGGCCCTGCGCGACGATACCGTTCTGGTGAGCGTCATGCACGTGAACAACGAAATCGGTGTGATCCAGGATATTGCTGCGATTGGCGAGATTTGCCGTGAACGCAAAATTATCTTCCATGTCGATGCTGCACAGAGTCCCGGTAAAGTTGATATCGACCTGGAGAAGCAGAAAGTCGACCTGATGTCCTTTTCCGCGCACAAGATTTACGGCCCGAAGGGTATCGGTGCCCTGTATGTTCGCCGCAAACCGCGCGTTCGTCTGGAAGCCCAGATGCACGGTGGTGGTCATGAGCGCGGTTTGCGCTCAGGGACCCTGGCGACACACCAGATCGTCGGCATGGGCGAAGCTTTCCGTCTGGCGCAGGAAGAGATGGCGGCCGACAACGAACGCCTCTTGAAACTGCGTAATCGCCTGGTGGATGGATTCAAGGATATTGAAGAAGTTTATATCAACGGTGATCTGGAACAGCGTATTGCGGGTAACCTGAATATCAGTTTCAATTTTGTCGAGGGCGAGAGTCTCATTATGGCGCTCAAGGACCTGGCGGTATCGTCAGGTTCAGCCTGTACCAGTGCCAGTCTGGAACCTTCGTATGTACTGCGTGCGCTGGGCCGCAACGATGAATTGGCACATAGTTCGATTCGGTTCACTATCGGGCGCTTTACCACCGAAGAGGAAATTGATTACACCATCGAACTGGTCAAGGGCAAGATCGACAAGTTGCGCGACCTGTCGCCGCTGTGGGAAATGTTCAAGGATGGTGTCGATCTCGAAAGCGTCCAATGGGCGGCTCACTAGGAGGCTGTAAGTATGGCGGTTACACTGACTGATGCGGCGGCCAGCCGGGTTAAGGCCTTCCTCGGCCAGCGTGGCAAAGGCGCAGGTTTGCGTCTCGGCGTGCGCACCTCGGGTTGCTCCGGCATGGCGTATGTTCTGGAATTTGTTGACGAGATTGGTGACGGTGATACGGTCTTCGAGGATCACGGTGTTAAGGTGATTGTGGACCAGAAGAGTCTGGTCTATATCGACGGCACAGAGCTCGATTTTGCCAAGGAAGGGTTGAACGAGGGATTCAAGTTCAATAATCCCAACGTCAAGGACGCGTGCGGGTGCGGCGAAAGTTTTAATGTTTGACTGCTGACGTTGCATGTTGGCTATCAAACGCGAATGCGATCCCCGCTTTGGCGGGGATGTTTTTTTTCAGGTAAGCAATGTCTACTACCCTGTCACAAAATCACTTTGAGCTTTTTGCGTTGCCCGAGCATTACCGGCTTGATCGCAAAGATCTGGATGCGCGCTATCGCGAGTTGCAGCGCACAGCACATCCGGACCGGTTTGCGAATGCCAGTGATCAGGAACGCCGTCTCTCGGTGCAACGGGCTGCGCAAATAAACGAGGCCTTCGAGACTCTCAAGGACCCGTTGAAACGCGGGCAGTACCTTCTTGCGCTGCGTGGCCACGCGATTGAAGATCAACAGCAGACGCACCAGGATCCCGAATTTCTGATGCAGCAGATTGAGTTACGTGAACAGTTGGCGGAAGTGCGTATACAGGACGACCCCCTGCAAGTTCTGGATACGCTTTCGCGGCAGATCAGAGATCAGTATCGTGATCTTGAAGCCGCGCTGGGTCAGGCACTCGACAGTGGTGCTGATATTGACCAAGCAGTTACACTCGCCCTGCGCATGCAATTTTTTACGCGCCTCAACAATGAGGTGCAGGAACTGGAAGCCGACCTGGAAGACGAGCTTTACTGATGGCCCTGTTACAGATTTCAGAACCCGGTCAAGCAACCGCGCCACACGAGCACCGGCTCGCAGCGGGCATTGACCTTGGAACCACTAATTCGCTGGTCGCCAGTGTGCGTAGCGGAGTGGCAGATACGCTGGCCGATGAAAACGGGCTGCATCTTTTGCCTTCAGTAGTGCGTTATATGCCGGACGGTGACTGTAGTGTTGGAAAAGAAGCCAGGACCCAGGCTGCCAGCGACCCGCTGAATACCATTGTTTCCGTGAAGCGTTTCATGGGGCGTGGCGTCGACGATGTTAAGGGTCTCGGGACCAGGCTGCCCTACGAATTCGTTGCTGGCGAGTCGGGTATGCCGCTGATCCGCACGGCTGCCGGTGATCGCAGTCCTGTACAGGTATCTGCCGATATCCTGATGGTGCTCAAGCAGCGGGCCGAGACGACACTGGGCGGTGAGCTGACGGGTGTGGTGATTACCGTGCCAGCCTATTTTGACGATGCCCAGCGTCAGGCCACCAAGGATGCGGGTACTTTGGCCGGGCTCAAGGTGTTACGTCTTTTAAATGAGCCTACGGCAGCGGCTGTCGCTTACGGGCTGGACCGGGGTTCGGATGGTGTCATTGCCGTCTACGACCTGGGCGGTGGTACGTTTGATATATCTATCTTGCGCCTCAGCCAGGGAGTCTTCGAAGTGCTGGCTACCGCAGGGGATACAGCACTCGGCGGCGACGACATGGACAATCTGGTCGCCACCTGGATTATGGGGCAGGCCGGTATCGGTAAAGATTTGAGTCACTCGCTGCAGCGCCGGCTTTTACAGTCAGCCTGTGCGGCCAAGGAGGCCCTGACCGGTAGCGATTCGGCAGATATCGATATCGAGCTGGAGGATGGCAGTCGCTGGCGGGGTGTATTGACCATCGAAATACTCGATGAGTTGCTTGAACCCTTGATCCGCAAGACCTTGATGCCCTGCAGACGTGTGTTGAGAGATGCTGGTGTCGGTATTGAAGACGTGCACGACCTTGTCATGGTGGGTGGTTCGACGCGTGTGCGCAAGGTGCGCAGCATGGTTGGGGATTTCTTCGAAAAGCCACCGCTCGTGGATATCGACCCCGACAAGGTTGTCGCCATCGGTGCCGCCGTACAGGCCGACATTCTCGCCGGTAACAAACCTGAAGACGAAATGTTGTTGCTGGACGTCATTCCCTTGTCATTGGGCCTCGAGACCATGGGGGGGCTCTCTGAAAAAATTATTCCGCGTAACACCACGATTCCGGTTGCACGGGCCCAGGAGTTTACGACTTTCAAGGATGGCCAAACGGCCATGGCGCTCCACGTGGTGCAGGGTGAGCGGGAATTGATTGATGATTGTCGCTCACTGGCCCGTTTCGAATTACGTGACATGCCACCAATGACCGCTGGAGCGGCGCGTATCCGCGTTACTTTCCAGGTCGACGCCGATGGTCTGCTCAGTGTCTCTGCCGAAGAACAAAACAGTGGCGTGAAAGCGCATATCGAAGTGAAGCCATCGTACGGCTTGACGGATAATGAAATTGAAACCATGCTGCGCGCCTCTATGGATCATGCTCAGGGTGACATGGAAGCTCGCCGCTTGCGTGAACAACAGGTCGAAGCCGACCGGGTTCTCGAAGCCTTGCAGGCTGCGTTGAAACAGGATGGCGATAAGTATCTGGATAGCAGTGAACGAAAAGCGATCGATGCTGCAGCCGAAGCGCTGGGCAATGCGCAGGCAGGTGATAACCATCGAGCCATCAAAACAGCCATCGAAAAACTTGAGGCAGTCAGCACGGTTTTTGTTGACCGCCGCATGAATGCCAATATTCACCAGGCCATGGCAGGACATGCCGTGGACGAGTTCAAATAGGTCGAAAGAGTATGCCGCAGATAATTATCCTGCCCCACGAAGAAATCTGCCCGGAAGGAGCAGTCCTGCAAGTCGATCCTGGTACCACGGTTTGCGATGCTGCCCTGGCCGCGGGAATCGATATCGAACATGCCTGCGAGAAATCCTGTGCCTGCACCACCTGCCATGTGTATGTTCGCGAGGGATTTGATTCGCTGGAAGAGTCAGACGAAACCGAAGACGATATGCTCGACAAGGCCTGGGGACTGGAGCCGGATTCACGACTCAGCTGCCAGGCCCGGGTTGCAGACCAGGACCTGGTGGTGGAGATACCCAAGTACACCATTAACATGGTCAGCGAGAACCACTAGAGGATGAGCGTATGGAGCTGAAGTGGACAGATTCACTGGATATCGCCATCGAGCTTGATGAAGCGCATCCGGATATTGACCCTACCCAGGTACGTTTTACCGACCTGCGCGATTGGGTTATGGCGCTGGAAGCATTTAACGACGATCCCGAACACTGCGGGGAAAAGATTCTCGAAGCCATTCAGTTGGCCTGGATCGAGGAGCGGGAGTAGTCGTCACACGTTCGTAATGACTCGCGTTACCGGCTGGCAACTAACTCTGTTCAAAGTGGTAGGTGTCTTTCAGCCACACTCTGCGGCGCACACCGGTATTGAAATTACGGTTTTCAAAGCCTTCGGCATGCTTGTGATCGAGTAGATTGCTTAAAGTCGCGTCGAGTTGCCGACGGCAATCAGGAGTCCAGCCAGGGTGCAGATCCAGGCGGCTGCGGGTTAATCACGGTGCCGCTGTGGCATGCGTGAAACCAGGTTGATCTCGATCTGCATGAGTATTGCGAGGCCCATATCCAGTCGATCACCAGGTTCATCGGTATCCGCCACTCGCTGACCTGTGCGTCCGATAACGGTAGCGCATAGTGCTGCTCCATGGTTCCACAGCTGTTGTATTCAATAATTACAGTAACTTATCGATGATTCCTGGCAACTCCTGAAATATTATTCCGGCGCCAGTCCACACCGGCGCGCCGATAATCACAATTGCCTGGGTTGTGCCTGAGAAGGTACACTACGCAATTGAATTAGATTGGCTAAACTACAGATTTTTAGGAGATTTAGCCTTCACTTCCGGTCCGCCATACCACCGCTGGGCTTGGGAGCAACAGGATACTTCAGAGTGCACATTCAGCCGCAACAGAACTTGCTTGACCTGGATCGGCCCGCGCTGGCCGACTGGTTTGTTACGCGTGGCGAAAAACCCTTTCGCGCCCAGCAGGTTCTGAAATGGATTCATCAGCAGGGGGTCGATGATTTTGACCTCATGACCAACCTTGGCAAGTCCCTGCGGGAGGCGCTCAAGGCGGATGCCTGCATTGAGGGGCCGGTGGTCGCAGCAGATCAGCGTGCGTCAGACGGCACGCGCAAATGGTTGTTTGAACTGGCTGACGGGAATCGCATTGAAAGTGTTTACATTCCGGAATCGGAGCGTGCCACCCTGTGTATTTCTTCACAGGTTGGTTGTGCCCTGAATTGCAGCTTTTGTTCGACTGCACAGCAGGGCTTCAATCGCAATTTGACGACTGGGGAAATCATCAGTCAATTGTGGATGGCCAGTCGGTTACTGGCTGCTGACAACGAACCGGCAATCTCCAACGTAGTCTTTATGGGCATGGGCGAGCCGCTGCTGAATTTCGATAATGTATTGGCTGCCATTAATCTGATGCAGGATGACTTTGCCTATGCCCTGTCGAAGCGCCGTGTCACGCTGAGTACTGCTGGCGTGGTTCCGGGGCTTGAACGGCTTGCTGAAGTGACTGATATCAGTCTCGCCCTGTCACTACACGCACCTGATAACCTGTTGCGCGAGAAGCTGGTGCCGTTGAACAGGAAATATCAGATCGATGAGGTCCTGCAGGCGTGCAGGACATATGTCGGTGAAGGCCGTCGGCGCGTCACCATTGAATATGTCATGCTCGACGGTGTCAATGACAGTGACCAACAGGCGCATGCGCTTGCCAAATTACTCCGGAACGTACCATCGAAGGTTAATTTGATTCCCTTTAACCCGTTTCCGAAAACCCGCTATCGCCGCAGCAGTGCAGCGCGCATTGACCGCTTTCGGGATATCTTGCATCACGCCGGCATAGTAACTATCACACGCCGTACACGCGGTGATGATATCGACGCAGCCTGTGGTCAACTGGCTGGTGATTTTGAAGATCGCACCCGGCGCCGGGAGCGAATGGCCATACATGTTACTGGAGGCGGGACTTGATACGTAATCTCATTGCAGGAATTCTGGTGTTGTTAATGCTTGGTGCGTGTTCATCGAATCCGACCAAATCAGATGCTGAATTTAAGGGGGATCCGGCTGACATCAATGCTCAGCTGGGCATCGAGTACCTGCGCCAAGGTATGTATGAGGCCGCGTCGGAGAAACTTAACAAGGCGGTCAAGCAGAACCCGGAACTGCAGCTGGCCCAGGTGTCATTGGCCATCCTCAATGAAAAACTTGGTGAAGATAAGGAGGCAGAAAAACATTACCGCAAGGCGTACAGCATTAACCGCAAGGATCCGGTTACTTTGAACGCTTATGGTCAATTCCTGTGCCGCAAGGGTGAACTGGAAAAGGCCGACCAGATGTTTGTCGTTGCGGCCAGCGATCCATTGTATAAATATCCGGAGTTGATTTTTACCAATGCGGGTATCTGTGCCATGGATCGGCCGGACGTCGTCCTGGCAGATACGTATTTCCGCAAGGCATTGCAACGCAATCCAAGTTATCCACCGGCATTGCGTGAGATGGTGCGCAGCAGTTTTGCCCAGCAGAAATACCTGGCAACACGTGCGTACCTGCAGCGCCTGCAGGGCGTCGCTACGTTGAGTCCGGAGTTTCTCTGGATTGGCGTGCAAGCCGAGTCTGCCTTGCAGGACCTTAATGCCGTATCGAGCTATTCAATGGTGTTGAAAAACCAGCATCCGGAGGCCAGTGAAACTCAGGCGCTGATCGAGTGGGAGAGTAAACTGGGTGACCATTGAGTTTAACGACGATGCAGAGTCCCCGGCAGCGTCTGGACTGGCAGCTGTTGGTAATCGTCTGTCCGGTGCCCGCCGGGAACAGCAGCGTGAAGTGGCTGCCGTGGCAACAGCGCTGCATTTGCGATCCGAGGTTGTCGAGGCGCTTGAGGGTGGCGATGAGTCGGGTTTGCCGGCGCTGACTTTTGTGCGTGGTTATATCAAGGCCTATGCGCGACTACTGGGCCTCGATGAGCAAGAGGTACTGGCAGCATTGCCGGCTGATGACGATTACCGTGCCCGTCCTTTAAAGGCGGTCGGGATGCGTCGCAAGCGGACTCTGCGTTTGCCGCTGGGGAAGTGGTTTTTCTGGCTGGCGCTTATTGCCCTGGTGCTTGCCCTCATAACATACGGTGTGCCGCTCGTTGAGCGTCTGATGGATAAGGTTGATCAGCCGGAAGAAGGCGGTAGTAGCCTGGTCTTACCGCTTGATGCGCCGACATCAGATTCCGGTGCTGCGCAGCTCCCGGCGTTTTCGCGTCGCCCCGAAATCGAGGAGTTGCCGGAAAGCAAACCGTCGGAGGGTGTAAACGAAGAACCGACTGAGGAATCCGTGCAAGAACCTGTCTCGTCCGGCACCGGTGTGACCGGGAGCGAACAGCTCCCGGTGCCCGAAACAGCTGTCACCGGACCGGCCGAAATCAATATGCGATTCAGCGAGGACAGCTGGGTGGAAATGGAGAGCCATGGTCGCAAACTGGTCGTCGGCACCCAGAGGGCTGGCAGTCAACGCACGGTACGTGCTGAACCGCCTATACAAATACTGCTGGGCAATGCGCCGGGAGTTGAAATCGTCTATCGCGGCGAAGTTGTAGATCTGCAATCTTTCCAGCGTGGAAAGGTCGCGCGACTGGTGCTGGACGACTGAACGATGTCTAGTACCTTGCAAGCCATACGCGGTATGAATGATATATTGCCGGCGCAGTCTCCCGCCTGGCAATACTTTGAAGACACGGTTCGCAGTGTGCTGCATACATACGGATTTCAGGAAATCCGTATGCCGATTGTCGAAAAAACAGAATTGTTCAAACGTTCGATCGGCGAAGTAACGGATATCGTCGAAAAGGAAATGTATACCTTCGACGACCGTAATGGTGACAGTCTGACGCTGCGGCCGGAAGGTACCGCTGGCTGTGTGCGTGCGTGCATTCAACATGGCCTGACGCACAACCAGGTACAGCGTCTATGGTATAGCGGCCCTATGTTCAGGCATGAGCGACCACAGAAAGGGCGCTATCGGCAGTTTCACCAGATTGGCATTGAAGTGTTTGGGCTCGATGGCCCTGATGTCGATGCAGAACTGCTGATGTTGACGGCGCGTCTGTGGAAGCGGTTAGGTTTGCAGCAGGTGAGCTTACAGCTGAATTCACTGGGTACCAGTGCAGATCGGGCAAAATTTCGTGAAGCGCTCGTCAGTTATTTGCAGCAGCATCGGGAGCAACTCGACGAAGACAGTAAACGTCGTCTGGAGAGTAACCCCTTGAGGATTCTCGACAGCAAGAGTCCGCAGACGCAGTCCCTGCTGGAAGAGGCGCCGAGGCTTTCAGAATACATCGATGCCGAATCGCAAGCGCATTTTGAGCGGCTTTGCAGCTTGCTGGATGCTGCGCGGATACCGTATACGGTTAATCCGTGCCTGGTGCGCGGTCTGGACTATTATGGGCGCACGGTATTTGAGTGGGTAACCGATCAGCTGGGTGCTCAGGGTACAGTATGTGCCGGTGGCCGTTACGATGTGCTGGTTGAGCAGCTGGGCGGGCGTGCAACGCCGGCAGTCGGTTTTGCCATGGGTATCGAGCGGCTGATTGCATTGCTTGAGAGTCAGCATGTGAGCCTGCCGGACAAGGCGCCGCACGTGTACATCGTCGCCGTCGGCGAGCAGGCGCAACGCCATGGTTTGCTGCTGTCTGAACAGCTCAGGGACAGTGTGCCGACCTTGCGTATTATGACGCATTGCGGCGGTGGCAGTTTCAAGAGCCAGTTTAAGAAAGCTGATCGCAGTGGTGCGCATTTTGCGTTGGTGCTGGGTGACGAAGAACTGGAACAGGGTCGTGCAGGGCTAAAGGCGCTGCGCGAACAAACAGATCAGGAGACGGTCGAATTTACAGCTTTACCAGACCGGCTTGCAGAAATCATTCACGGGTAGATTATCAGGAGAGGTTCCGATGGACGTACATGCGTCGGAGAAAGAACAGGTAGAGGCACTCAGAAAGTGGTGGAAGGAGAACGGTAGCTCGGTTATTACCGGAATCCTTCTGGGACTATCGGTATTGCTTGGAGGCAAGGCCTGGTTTGGTTACCAGGAAAGCCAGAATCTGAGTGCATCCAATACGTATGCGCAAATGATGGCTGTGTCAGCTGTCGGTGATAAAGAACAGGTTAAGGCGCATGCCAATGTTTTGATTACCGAGTTTACATCGTCAGTTTATGCGCCTTTGGCAGCCATGTTATTGGCAAAGCAGGCGGTAGAGAATGGCGAATTGTCAGCAGCTCAGGTGCAGCTGGAGTGGGCACTTGATATGGCCTCGACGCCTGCAGTGGAACACACCGCGCGTACCCGTCTTGTCAGGGTTATGGTCGATCAGGCTGCAGTATGCCCAGGCTGAGGTTATACTGGATTCTGTTCAGAACCCGGGCGCATATCAGTTTGTGTACAGTGAGCTCAGAGGTGATCTCGCCGTTGCACAAGGCGAGCTGGAGAAGGCGGCGAAGGCGTACAAGGCCGCGTTAGCCGAAACACCTGCACAGGTGCCGAATGTTTCGCTGTTAACTGCCAAACTTGAAAGCGTCAGTGCTGCTGGTGACGCAGAATAATGAAACCTGTTGTACTAATGCTGTTGATGGTCGCAGGACTGCTCAGTGGCTGTTCCTGGTTTGGTGACGAGGACAATTCCGAGCCACCGGCAGAACTGGAGTCATTTGAGCGGCAAGTGGACCTGAAAAAGATCTGGAGCCGCAGTACTGGTAACGGTACCGATGAACAGTTCATCAAGCTCGTGCCGACAGTGGCTGGCGAGCGTGTTTATGTCGCCGATCGTAAAGGCACGGTTTCTGCTGTTGAGATCGAAACAGGCAAGGTGGTCTGGCGGACGAAGACGGATATCGCCATTTCTGCCGGTACCGGTGTCGGTGAAGGCCTGGCATTGGTGGGTAGCAGTGAAGGTGATCTGGTCGCGTTTGATGCCGAAAGCGGCGAAATACGCTGGCGTACGGAGGTTTCGAGCGAAGTGCTTTCAGTGCCCCAGGTGTATGAGGGGGTTGTTATCGTACAAACGGTGGACGGCAACCTCGCTGGTCTGGATGCAGGCAGTGGTGAGGTTCTTTGGATTCACGACCGTTCAGTGCCGGTATTGACATTGCGCGGTACCAGTACGCCTCTGGTAGCGGAAGGTGTTGTGCTGGCGGGATTTGCCAACGGCAAAATGACGGCTCTGGAAACAGCGTCCGGGCGAGAAATCTGGGAAGCCGCAGTAGCGATTCCACGCGGGCGGACCGAATTGCAGCGCATTGTCGATCTGGATGCCAACCCTGTGGTGCGCCAGGGTGTGCTTTATGTCACCAGTTATCAGGGACGTTTGGTAGCCATCAGTTTGCAGGATGGGCGTGTTCTCTGGAATCGTGACATGTCGTCCTATGCGGGGCTTGATGTGGATAGTCGCCATGTCTATGTCAGCGATACTGACAGTGAAGTGTGGGCGCTCGATCGGCTTAGTGGCGGCTCTTTATGGAAACAGGGCGCCTTGCGTCAGCGTGCGCTTACCGGCCCGGCGATTATTGGTGATTATGTCGGTGTGGGAGATTTCGAAGGCTATTTGCATTTATTGTCGCGCCTCGACGGTTCGATTGCGGGACGTGTACGTGTCGACAGCGATGGCATCTCGGCCACTCCGGTAGCTGTTTTCGGCGACCGACTGCTGGTGCTGGGGGCTGGCGGTACGCTGGCGCTTTATCAACTGGAGCCAGCCTAGCTCAGGCTTTGCGCTGTCGTCATGCTTCCTGTCATCGCCATAATCGGTCGGCCCAATGTCGGCAAATCCACGCTGTTTAACCAGCTTACGCGCAGCCGCGATGCGCTGGTGGCTGATTTCCCCGGGCTGACCCGCGACCGCCAGTATGGCAATGGCAAGGTTGGCGAAAGGCCATATATTATAGTCGATACTGGTGGCCTGGTAGGCGACGAGTACGGCCTGGATGGTCTGATGGCGGACCAGGTGTGGGTAGCGGTTGAGGAAGCCGACGTTGTGTTGTTTTTACTCGACGCACGTGACGGGATCAATCTGAGCGATGAGCAGATTGCCAACCGTTTGCGGCGTAGCGGCAAATCGGCGCATCTGGTTTTAAATAAAACCGATGGCCAGGATATCACTGCAGTAACTGCCGATGCTTACTCGCTGGGACTTGGGGAGCCCGCCATGATTGCCGCTGCACATGGCCGCGGTGTTAGCGGGTTGATGGATCGGGTTCTGGCGGACTTGCCCGCCGTTCAGGACGCAGATGAAGCGTCTGATCCGGAGGCAGACGGTATTCGTATTGCTGTAGTGGGGCGGCCCAATGTCGGAAAATCGACACTTACCAATCGTATGCTTGGCGAGGAACGGGTTCTGGCTTTCGATCAACCCGGTACTACCCGTGACAGTATTTATATCCCGCTCGAACGCGATGGTAACCGATATACACTTATCGATACCGCGGGAGTCCGACGCCGTAGCAAAGTCAGCGAAGCGATCGAGAAATTCAGTATTATAAAGACCTTGCAGGCGATCAATGATGCCAATGTGGTCATATTGGTACTGGATGCACACAGCGAGGTGTCGGAGCAGGACGCAACGCTGGCCGGACATGTTGTTGAAAGCGGGACTGCGCTGGTGCTGGCGATTAACAAATGGGATGGTCTCGATGATGATCAGCGCCAGTGGTTTCGTGACCAGCTGGACCGTCGGCTGCCATTCCTGGGCTTTGCCGAGCGCTATTTTATTTCTGCGCTGCATGGCAGCGGCGTGGGGAATTTGTTCGCTGCGGTCCATGACGCTTACCGGGCAGCGGTTATCAAGGTGGCAACCCCGGAACTGACGCGTCTACTGGAGCGCGCCGTTCATGAGCATCAGCCGCCACTGGTTCGTGGGCGGCGTATCAAGCTACGCTACGCTCACCAGGGCGGGCAGAATCCGCCAGTTATTGTGATCCATGGTAACCAGACCGACCGCGTTCCGCCAACGTATAAACGTTACCTTAACAATTATTATCGTAATGCCTTGCACCTTGTTGGAACTCCCATACGCCTTGAATTCAGGACAGGTGAAAATCCCTATCAGGGAAAACGTAATAAATTGACTCCTCGACAGCAGAGGAGCCGAAAACGTATGATTCAGCATGTCAAAAAAAAATAGGGCGTTGAGTCAATAGAATAAGACCATGGCATCACTGCACAAAATAGCTGTGTGTATAGTTTTGCTGGCGCTGATTGCCAGCGGCTGCGCAACACGCTCGCCTTACGAGGAAGTCAGCGATCCGCTAGAGCCGGTCAATCGAGTTGTTTACAAGTTTAACGACGTGTTTGACCGTCTGCTTCTCAAGCCGGTGGCCGAGGGTTATGAAAAAGTGGTGCCGGATATGGCGCGTACCGGTGTTCGCAATTTTTACAATAATTTGTTTGAGCCCATCACCATAGTCAATGGTGTTCTGCAGGCCAAGGGGGGGCAGGCAGCAGCTGATACTATGCGTTTTGGCTTCAATACCATTTTCGGTATTTTCGGGCTGATCGACGTATCCACGCGTTGGGGACTTGAACACCACAAGGAAGATTTTGGTCAGACATTTGCGGTCTGGGGTTTCGGCGAGGGCTGGTACATTGTCCTGCCGGTGCTCGGACCTAGCAATGTACGCGATACTGTTGGCTTGATTCCTGAACTGAAGATGGATCCTATACGGTATCTTGTTGATGACAACACGGTTCGTTACGCCGCCTACGGATTGTTGTTTGTCAGTGAGCGAGCCGATCTGCTGACCGCAACTGAAGTGCTTGACGCAGCATCACTCGATCCTTATCTACAGGTCAGGGAAGCTTACCGGCAAAAGCGCTGGAGTGAGATTCACGACGGCAATGCGCCGGAACCGGATTTCTTTGACGCAGAGCTATTCGAGAAGTAGCTATGTCTAAAGGTGGTGAGCATCAGCCTGCCGCTATGAGCGGTAACGCAGATGTGTTTTCAAGTTACCTGCACGATCATGGCCAGACATGGCTACTGGTTGACCAGCGCGATGATCAGCATGCGTATCTGCGGTTCACCGGTCTGTTTCAAGGCAAAATGGTGGTATGGAACTGCGAGTTCGTTACCCTGGCGGCAGCTCGGGCGCAGCGTAACTTTATTGACATCGGTTCGCCGGAGGCATCAGGCATACCCTTGCGTGTCGGCCTGTCGGTAGCGCGTATCGACACACCGGCTATTGATAAAATGATAATCATGATCCGCCACTACAAGCGTTTGCGAACTGGTCGATATGAATACGGGGAGACCCGGGGTTGAATCAGTCGCGCACGGTAACGCCACAGCGTTCCAGATAGACGAGTACCAGTTCGCGATGACTTTGCGCGCACTGATTCAGCAGTTCCAGAAAAATCTTCCTGTGAATGATGACTGGCTGGTTACCTGGAACTGGTGATGCACTGGTTCGGGATGGCAGCTCGTGCTGGCTGCAGGTGCTGTCATTCAGAAGGGCTGGCAGACTTGTTTCCAGTGCCGAGGAAATCCGCTCAATATTATCCAGACCTATATTGTGCTCGGCACGCTCGACAGCACCGATATAGCTACGGTTAAGCCCGCTGAGTTCGGCCAGAACTTCCTGGGACCAGCCGCGATTGGTGCGTAGCAAGCGGACCTGCCGCGCCAGATGCTTCCTTGCATTTATCTTCATGGGTAGACATTAAAAAGCACTCTGGTAATTGCGTCGACAGGCTATAAGTAGCAAGTTGCCGCATATACATCGCAATCTGTGGCTGATGTGCGCGTCCGATAGCGGCTGGGCGTTTCACGAATGCGGTAGGAATGGCTGTTTGTTTCCAACAGGGAGCAGAGAGTGACACCCAATGCGCCGGCCAGCCGATCCAGGTTGTCGAGACTGATATTACGTTCACCGCGCTCAACAGCGCCGATGTAAGTCCGGTGCAGGCCACAGTGTTCCGCCAGGGCTTCCTGACTCCAGCCTTGCTGCTGGCGGAGATGCCGGAGGTTGGCAGATAGTACCGCCCGACTAACGGTTTTCAATCGTGTTTGCCTTGATCGGGAGGCGCTTCGTCGAGAAACAACATGGGATCAACGCGTGCGTCGTTCAGGCTGACGCCCCAGTGCAGATGTGGACCGGTAACGCGACCGGTTTTTCCTACTGTACCGATTATCTCGCCGACGACTACCTTCTGGCCTGGTTTAACATCGATTCGGGACATGTGGCAATACATGGTGACCAGTCCCTGACCGTGATCGATAAAAACCGTGTTGCCATTAAAAAAGTAATCGCCGGTGTCGCTGATGCGACCTGCGGCAGGGGCCCTGATGGGGGTGCCTTCCGGTGCTGCCAGATCAAGGCCGCTGTGGGGTTTGCGCGGCTGCTCGTTGAAGTACCGCCTTAAACCAAACGGACTACTGACAGGACCATTAACCGGCAGTTGAAAGCGCAGGCTGTCCGGCGTTCTTGCGGCATGATTGGCAAGCGCTTTTCTGATCAGTTGCTGCTCCTTGCTGATACGCTGCATATCGCGTTTTTCCGGGTTAACCTTGCGTTTGTTCTTTATAGTGATGTGTTGGGTTTCGTACTGCTTGTCTGTTACCCGGAAGGCCTGTTTTCGAAGTGTGCCTGTATCTGTATCCCTGATTTCAAGTGTGTGCTCCCCGGGCCTGGCTGACAGTGACAGGCCAACGACAGCGATTTGACTATCGCCATCTTCGACTACCATGACTGGCTTGCCATTCAGCGTGACACTGCTGGTATTGCCGCTTGCTGGCAGTGTGATCAGAGCGACGCCACCCGGCACGGCGGCAGCATCCGGTAGACGGGCAGCGTGACTCGTCGACAGCAGACTGGCGCCCAGCAGGTACGAGAGAAGAGTTGTAGTGGTTTTCATGCGTCCTTTGTTTCCTCCACCCGGCTGATGATGCTTCCTGTGGCAAGCCGGGTTTCCAGTGTATCACCGGCGCGTGCCTGCGAGGCGCTGTGTAGCAGTATTCCCGCTGGCTGTTTCAGCGTAATCGAGTAACCGCGTTGCAGTGTCGCCAGAGGGCTGATGCTGTCGAGCGCGCGCGACAGTATGGCAAGTTTTTCCCGGTGTTCGGATAGCTGTATATTTATACAGTATTTAAGGCGCTGTGCCAACTGCGTGGTGATTGCCTCCAGACGCTGCAGCTGCTGTTGTGGACTTTGTTGTTTTAATCGGGCGCGTAACGTCGAACAGTGTGCCAGCCACTGGGCGTGTCGGTGAGGCCAGGCGCGTGACAGGCGCAGTGACAGGTCATCAAGACGCTGCGACTGTTGTTGCAGCCGTCGCCCCGGATGGCATTGCAGGGTGCGGCGCTGCAGCCAGTTAAGACGTTCGCTGTTTTGCTGTAATTTCTGCCGTATCTGGCTGGTCAGGCGTTGCTGAAGTTGTTCCAGTCGTGCCAGCCACTCTGCCTGGTCGGGGCTGAGCAGCTCGGCTGCTGCCGACGGTGTCGCGGCGCGCTGATCGGCGGCAAAGTCACTGATCACGACATCGATTTCGTGTCCCACAGCGGACACCAGTGGTATGCGGCAGGCATACACAGCGCGGGCCACGATTTCTTCATTAAAGGGCCAAAGGTCTTCAAGTGAGCCACCGCCGCGCGTCAGTAAAAGGACGTCGCACTCCTGCCTTCGCTGAGCCGTTTCCAGTGCGGCAACAATCTGTGCAGCTGCCGATTCGCCCTGCACCAGGGTGGGATAAATAGTGACCGGGATAGCTGGGAAACGACGTTCCAGCACGGCCAGTACGTCGCGAACTGCGGCGCCGCCAGGAGAAGTGATGACACCGATGCATGATGGCAAAACGGGTAATGGCTGCTTGTGCTCAGGGTCGAACAGGCCCGCGTCGAAGAGACGTTGTTTGAGGGCCTCGAAGGCGCGTCGCAGGGCGCCATCGCCGGCTTCTTCCATCTGGTTCACAATCAGCTGGAAATTGCCCCGGGCCTCGTACAGGCTGACTTCTGCGCGAATCAGTACCTGAGTGCCATTCTCTGGTTTGAAACCCAGGCGGGTGGCGACGTTCCGGAACAATGCGCAGCTGACCTGGGCGCGTGCATCCTTGAGGCTGAAGTAGAGGTGGCCTGAGGGTGGCCGGGCGAGGTTGGATATTTCGCCTTCTACCCAGATTCGGGCAAAACCGGTCTCCAGCAGTTCCCGGACTGCCCGGTTAAGCTGCCAAACGCTGTAGATTTCGCGTTGTGAGCCTTGAGTGGTGTCTGTTGGCATAGGCGATGACTATTGTCTGCATGCGGCACCGGTATCGGTGGCCCCTGATTTGCGTCAACGATACCATTTCCGAAGTTCGTTTTGGCTTTGTAAATTGACCAGCCGTCCGGGCCCCTGTCATAAGTTGACGGGCAAGCGCGGGGAATCAGCGCCCGGCAGTGTTTATGTTGCTCTTATCTCAAAAATAAAAGGTTTTTTCTGTGCGGACAGGCGGATAACTCCAAGTCGCGGTTTACCGGCAGGGCCTCAAAACCTATAATGGTCAGTTAATTCCCGGCCCGATCACGGTGTACCGCATGCTGCGTATTTCTGAACAATCCCTTACTTTTGACGATGTTTTGTTGCTGCCGAACCATTCAACGGTCGTGCCCAAGGATGTCGACCTCTCGACCCGGCTGACGCGCGAGATCGGTCTTAATATCCCGCTGCTGTCAGCGGCGATGGATACAGTGACCGAAGCCCGACTGGCGATAGCAGTCGCGCAGGAAGGCGGCATTGGAATCATTCATAAGAACATGACTATCGAGCAGCAGGCCGAGCAGGTGCTGCGGGTGAAAAAATATGAGAGTGGGGTGATCAAGGATCCCATTACTGTCTCCCCTGATACTTCCATCAGTGCAGTACTGGATCTGACCCGACGACATAACATTTCCGGTGTGCCGGTGGTCGATGGCGAAGAGCTGGTCGGCATCATTACCAATCGTGATACCCGGTTCGAGACCCGGTTTGACGAACCGGTATCCGCCGTTATGACGGGTAAGGACAAGCTGGTGACCGTACAGGAGGGTGCCGAGCGGGAAGAAGTGATTCAGTTGTTGCACCAGCACCGGATCGAGAAAGTACTGGTTGTCGGTAGCGGTTTCGAGTTGCGTGGCCTGATTACGGTAAAGGATATTCAGAAAGCCAGTGACAAGCCCAATGCGTGCAAGGATGATCAGGGCCGTCTGCGTGTCGGTGCGGCTGTGGGTGTCGGTGCCGGCACTGACGAGCGTGTCGATGCACTGGTCAAGGCAGGTGTCGATGTAGTGGTCGTTGACACGGCGCATGGTCACTCCGAAGGCGTGCTCGAACGGGTACGCTGGGTGAAAAAACATTATCCGGATCTGCAGGTCATCGGTGGCAATATTGCAACTGCAGCGGCCGCGCGCGCGCTGGTTGATGCCGGGGCGGATGCCGTCAAGGTAGGTATCGGTCCAGGTTCCATCTGTACCACGCGCATCGTTGCCGGTGTGGGCGTGCCGCAGGTCAGCGCAGTTGCCAATGTCGCACATGAACTGAAAGATTGTGGCGTACCGCTGATTGCTGACGGTGGTGTTCGCTATTCCGGCGATATGGCCAAAGCTGTTGTGGCTGGCGCCTACGCAATTATGGTGGGTAGCATGTTTGCCGGTACCGAAGAGGCACCGGGCGAGGTTGAACTGTACAAGGGCCGTTCCTACAAGTCCTATCGTGGCATGGGATCACTGGGCGCCATGGCGACCCAGCAAGGGTCCAGTGACCGCTATTTCCAGGAAGGCAGCGAAGCCGACAAGCTTGTGCCGGAAGGCATCGAGGGCCGTGTGCCTTACAAGGGTAATTTACAGCCGGTTATTCACCAGTTAATGGGTGGTTTGCGTTCGAGCATGGGCTACACCGGTTGCGCCACTATTGAAGAGATGCGTACCCGCCCCGAGTTTGTGCGCGTGACCAATGCCGGTATGGCAGAAAGCCACGTTCACGATGTCACTATCACCAAGGAAGCGCCGAACTACCGCTCCTGATTCAGCCCAACGGATAAACTGCCACGTGTCTGCTACAGATATTCACGCTCATCGCGTACTGATTCTTGATTTCGGTTCGCAGTACACGCAATTGATCGCGCGCCGTGTGCGCGAGACAGGTGTGTATTGTGAAATTCACCCCTGGGATATTAGCGATGAAGAGCTGAAGGTTTATCATCCCAGAGGTGTGATTCTATCCGGTGGGCCTGAAACAGTGACCGGTGGTGATGCTCCATCAGCACCAGCCATGATTTTCGAGCTTGGCGTGCCGGTGCTGGGTATCTGCTATGGCATGCAGACCATGGCCGCTCAACTGGGTGGTAAAGTAGAGAATGCCGATCACCACGAATACGGTTATGCGCAAGTGCGTGCGCGTGGTCATAGCCGCCTGCTCAAGGACATAGAAGACCATACCAGCGAACAAGGCTACGGCCTGCTCGATGTCTGGATGAGTCATGGTGATCGCGTTGTTGAGCTGCCTGACGGCTTCAAGCTTATGGCAAGCACCGATGCCGCACCAATCGCGGCTATTGCAGATGATGAGCGCAGTTTTTACGGCGTCCAGTTTCACCCGGAAGTGACTCATACCCATCAGGGTGAACGCATCCTGCAGCGCTTTATTGTCGATATCTGTGGCTGTGATGCGCTGTGGACAGCTGGCAATATTGTTGATGAGAGCATTCAGCAGATACGTAGCCAGGTGGGTGACGAAGAAGTCCTGTTAGGTCTTTCCGGCGGTGTGGATTCGTCAGTTGTCGCGGCACTGTTGCACAAGGCTATCGGTGACCAGTTGACCTGCGTTTTTGTTGATAACGGTTTGCTGCGTTACCAGGAAGGCGATCAGGTGATGGCTACCTTCGCCGAACATATGGGAGTCCGGGTGATTCGCGTGGATGCCGAAGAGCGTTTCCTCGGTGCGCTGGGTGACGAAGCGGACCCGGAGAAAAAACGCAAAATTATCGGCAACCTGTTTGTCGAAGTCTTCGAGGAAGAAGCAGACAAACTGGCCAATGCAAAATGGTTGGCGCAGGGGACAATCTATCCCGATGTTATTGAATCTGCCGGTGCAAAAACAGGCAAGGCACACCTGATCAAATCGCACCATAATGTCGGTGGCCTGCCAGAGAACATGAAGCTGAAATTGTTGGAGCCACTGCGCGAGCTGTTCAAGGATGAAGTCCGCAAGCTGGGAGTTGAGCTCGGATTACCTTACGACATGGTTTACCGTCATCCTTTCCCGGGACCGGGGCTGGGTGTGCGCATTCTCGGCCAGGTAAAAAAAGAATATGCCGATTTGCTGCGCCTGGCGGATCACATATTTATTGAAGAGTTGCGCAAGCAGGACTTGTATGACAAAACCAGCCAGGCATTTGCTGTCTTCCTGCCCGTGAAGTCTGTGGGTGTCACCGGTGACGGACGGCGTTACGATTATGTCGTGGCGTTGCGGGCCGTGGAAACCATCGACTTCATGACAGCACGCTGGGCTCATCTTCCCTATGAGTTTCTTGATCATGTGTCACGGCGCATCATCAATGAAATCTCCGGCATTTCCCGCGTTACCTACGATATATCCGGCAAGCCGCCCGCCACTATCGAGTGGGAGTAGGGCTCGTCATGATTTATTGTTTATTAAAATACCTTGACGATATCTCTGGCTACTTCTGTGGTTCAGCAGCAGAGTATCTCGAATCTATCGGGGTTTTGTCCTCAGCCGCTTCAAGCTAACGTCCCAAACCAAAGAGATCCAGCAACAGAAATGCAGCAAGGATAGCTGAAATCCAGAACACCATGCTCCCGGTAGGCCAACTCTCCGAGAGATGGTATTTGGCCATCGGTGATTTGCCGAATTCGTTTTTCACACCCTGCATCTGTGCCGTTACCGTTGTCAGCGTCGATGCTTTTGCACTGCGCAAAAGGTGCAGGGTTCGTTGCGCGCCGGCAGGCAATAACCGGCGATAGAACCACTCTGCATCCAGGTTTACCGAGTGCAGTTCCGGCGGATACAGCCCCTGTTTGTTCAACCAGACAAAGGCCAGGGCGGAGAAAAACAGTAACTGCGTTTGCGCCAGTACATGGGTCAGATCATAGGGCCAGTATTCCACCTCCCAGGGCAGCAACGCATAGAGATACTGGGGCTGGGTGCCAATAAAGATACAGAGAGCCGCCGCCACACTCATTGCCACCAGCATGTTCCGCGGCGCTTCTTCCGTACGTATGCCGGAATCGTGGTGGAAGAAGGCAAAGTATGGGATCTTGATGCCTGCGTGATGGAATACACCGGCTGAGGCGAACAGCATCAACAGCCAGAAATAGCCATGATTTTCCTGCATCAGTGCGGTCATCACCATCGACTTGCTGACAAAACCACTGAACAGCGGGAATGCAGAGATGGATAGTGCACCGACAATGCAAAGCAGGGTGGTTTTGGGCATGGACTTGTAGAGTCCACCCAGATCCGAGCCATTGATGTTACCGGTCCGGTAGAGCACCGCACCCATGCTCATAAACAGCAATCCCTTGAAGATCACGTCGCTGAACGCGTGGGCAACCGCGCCGTTCAACGCCAGGGCAGTACCAATCCCGATACCCGTCACCATGAAGCCGACCTGGTTGATCAGGCTATAGGCCAGCACCCTGCGCAGGTCATTCTCGATAACCGCGTAGAAAATCGGGAAGCAGGCCATGGTGACACCGATATAGATCAGGATCTCTTCACCTGCAAAGCCTCGTGCCAGGCTATAGACGGCAACCTTGGTGGTAAAAGCGGAGAGCAGGACTGTGCCGGTCACTGTCGCTTCAGGGTAACCATCGGTAAGCCAGCTGTGCAGAAACGGAAAGGCGCTTTTGATTCCGAAGGCGATAAAGATCAACCAGCCTGCAACACCCGCCTCCAGACCGATGTGATCAAATACCAGTGAGCCGGTATTGTGATAGTAGACCAGCGCACCCGCCAGCAGCAGCACCCCCGACAGGACCTGATAGACCAGGTAGCGTATACCGGCCTTCAATGCCCGCT
>CAVWAK010000038.1:0-9165 GCA_963752745.1 uncultured Gammaproteobacteria bacterium | reverse complement strand
AACTGACCGATACCGTCCCAGGCACCACCCTGGGGCCCCGTCCCTCTGACGCGTTTATCAAACACCAGCCGGTGTTCCCTGACGCCTTCGAAACCCGTCAGATTCAAACTGTCGCGATTCAATCTATCCATACTTTATTTGCTCTTTCATAGACTTAGATGACTATTATTAAATGGTTTGTAATTTTAGCAGATCCCGGCCAGCTAATGCGCTATAGTCATTGGTGAAATTGTGCTAAAGATAATAACGAATGATACTGGTGTGCAGTCCAGCTGGCGTCAAAGACCAGTCGGAACAGATTTTGCTGCATAAACCGTACAGACATGAACAATTGCCGGATAAACTGCTCGGCAAGTAACACCGGAGGTAAAATCGGTGAATCGTCAACTACATAAACTTGCAAATCCTGTGCTGATCATAACAGCAGTAATACTGTCGATGCCGGTTCTGGCTGCCGAACCGCCAGGCGTCGGAGAAATTTCAGGCAAGGAGCGCTACCGCTACCAGCTCCTTGATGTCGACGCTGACATGAGTGAGAGAGCCTATCGTCAGGCATACCGCGATAACCGGGAACAAATTCAGGACTTCATAGCGGATTTCTCGGAAAGCAACCTGACTGCACTCGGGATACCACGAAAGGGCGTCCACTTTATCGGTGCCGTTGCCGGAGCAGCAATTACCCAGGATGCCACCTTCTACGTGAATAAAAGCAAGTTCATGGCGGTCGAGATAAAAGACGCTGCCGAGGATGATCGCTCAATATTTTTTGGCTTCAAAGTCGACTGGTAGCTAGCGAACTAGCGCCCCAGATAAACCCGTTTTGGCACACTGGTACCCGGATAAGAAGCCTGGGGTGGATGTGTCCGGGGTGGACGGGGGTGAGGCTTGCCAGAGTGCGGCGGACGCGAATAAGAGCGGTAGGGATAGTAACCACCGTTGTAATATCGGGTCTGGTAAGTATCGTTGTAGCGCTGTGCCTCAAGACGTGCCTGCCTGTCCTGCTGCAAAAGCTTTTCCCGCTCCAGGCGCATCTTCTCGCGCTCCAGACGGTCTGCCTGCAAATTGTTGGCAAGCTCCAGCGCGGAGCGGTAACTTTCGGCCACCGGGCGAGCAGGCTCTTCTAACTGAACCTCAAGCACCTCGAAGCTGGAAAACTCCATAGGCGGAGGAATCTCGCCATAGTGTGTCGTGCCCTTCTGATCCTGCCACTTGTATATATCCTGGGCAGACACAGTGCCAATGACCGCTAAACCAGCAATAGCAAGAAAAATCCGACAGTTATGGATTGCTCCAGACATTCCGCACCTTTAGTCCCGGCAAGTCTGGTGTAAGTATATACTTTTTCGAAACCAGAGGCTGTTAGAGCAGCTCTCGAAGGGTAAACAGATAGCCTATCCAGCCTATCAGCCCGACCACGGCGAGGTGATGAATCCTGATAAAAATGCGGGACCGGCGGCTAAGGCATTCACGGTTGTGGCGATTCAGTGAGAACAGCATCGTACTTCCTTCGGATATATGAATGATCCTCACCAGGGAGCAATTATTACGCCAGAGGAAATTGAAACTCTTATTTCTATATTTTATATATGCTTACCTTCTATCAAGCCGGATCAAGCCGCGGCTGGCTGACGGTTTATCGGCGTTTCAAAACCAACCAGACACCAATATCCGACACCCTTTATTCCTTTGCGCCGGCTATATCTTCCAGCATGGCAAACAGCTGGCCGCGCCCGAACTTTTCGCTTTGCACCGCAAAAGCGCCATCGTGCTGTTTGAATTGTGCTTCGAATATATCCAGTTTCTGCAGGTCATCCAGGCTGATCATGGCTTCCCTCGGTACGCCCAGTCGGCGCAGGTCAGTTTTCAACGCGCTTAACGAAGCGCTCGCTTCACGAATCGCACGATTTAATTCATCCACTCGCTCTGCACAGCTATGGTTACCACAGGCACCCTGTATGTTCGCGTAACAGGCTTCCGCATAGAGCCGAATGATGTCGCGTTCAATACTGAACAGCCGTTCCAACTGGCGGTCCACAAACCGGTTCGCAGTACAGTCCATCTCCCTCGCCTCCAGCAATACCTCTTAAATTATTCTTCGGCAGGCCGATGTATCTGCTTAACGGCAAATAGCATCTGTTTGAAGCGGAAAACTTTCCATGAAAATAATTAGGGTTTTTCAAGATAACGTAGTACAGTTGAGCTGCGTGCGAATTCTCTCAAAGGGAAAAGTTTGATAGTAACGCGTAGCAAAAACATGAAATTACGTGTTATCGGGCTGCTGAGCCAGCTGTTAGCCGGTATCTTCCTGACTCTCCCGGTTACTGCCAAATCCCCGATCGAGGAAATTGCCGACGCTTCCTTGCCAGATATAGCCGCCGTCCATCATGAACCGGGGAGGTCACCGGTCATTCTTTACAATCCGTTTCTCTGTAAACAGGCTGGACCGGCACTCTGCGAGTTCTACCGCTATCACGAGTACGGACATATCGCCTTGCGCCACCATGAACGCTCGGACATCTCGGCACAACAAAAAGAGCGGGAAGCAGACCGCTGGGCGGCACAACGGGCGCCTATACGATCGATACTGGCTGCCTGGCAGTTTTTCTCCTCAGGCGGTGGATCGACACCCGTGCATGGTGATGGCCCGACACGCGCTGCACGTTTGTCAGGAAGCTGGCTCCCGAACAACCAGTCACGACACCTGGCGCCGGGCACAAGACTCGACGCACTCGCACTAGCACTCTAGGATATTATTTTTCGATCAGTCTGGCTTTCTGCAGCGATGCCTGCATATGCTGCCGTGCGGTAGTGGCATCGACCAGCGTCGCAGTAAACGCGTAATGCCCGGTTAGTGTGGCAACCAGCTGACTGCCACTGTTTGCGAAAGCATTATCGTCAGCGAAGTCCAGAAGTTCCAGTGTTGAACCGATCTCGGGATGACTCGTGGTCGCGATGCGGCGGACACTGTCAGGTATGGTAATACGCTCATCACCCGGGATTGCATCCAGGGATTGCAACAGTCTGGCAATATTAATCACTTCAGGATTGGCCAGGTCGCCGTCAGGCACAAGATCAATGGGCGACATCAGGGATTTTGCCGGAACCGACCGGCCCAGTGCGATAGCGCCGATAAAAAAGCGCACCTCTTCGCCGTCCTCAAACCGGAATTCGCCGTTTGGACCTGTCACACCCCGTACCGAACCAGACTCGAACTGCACCCCTTCGACAGGACCATCAACCAGTTGGCCGTCGCGAATGATGATCACAAGGTTGGAACGCTGCTCTTCTTCAGAACCCGAAGACCTGCCCCCGGAGCTGGCTACAAACGCGCACTCGGCACCCGAAAGTAACGGAAACGCAGCAAGTATTGCAAGTATTCTTATAATTTTCATAAAGTTACCAGAAACCCGCCGCAAACATTAACTATCCAGCCGGCCTAGTTTTAATTCTAGATCAATTGACAATATCCTGCCCGACTTGTTCAAGCTGAAGTAAACTATCCACTTTCCAGAACTACCTGATGATGTGAAGATAACGCCAATGAACAATAACCGTCTGGACGAACTGGTGGCGGCCTCCCACAAGGGACGAGATGCCCGGGAACTGGGGTATCGCGAACAGGCCCTGAAGCTCTACCCCTGGATTTGTGGTCGCTGTGAACGCGAATTTACCCGCGAGAACCTGCATGAGTTAACAGTCCACCATCGCGACCATAACCATAGCCGTAACCCCAGCGATGGTAGTAACTGGGAGTTACTGTGCCTGTACTGCCATGATAACGAGCACCAGCGCTTGCTGGAGGCTGATCAACAAGCCCCGGGCGCGACCAGCTCTGACCGGAAGCAGCCCAGCACCACTCACAAGCCATTTGCTGATCTGGAATCGCTGCTGAAGAAATAGATACCTTATGGACTGCCCTTGCGGATCCGGTGATGCATATGCAGCATGTTGCGGCCTGTTTATATCCGGCGAACAAACAGCGAACACGGCAGAGCAACTTATGCGCTCCCGTTACACCGCCTACACGCGCCTGGACGTGAGATACCTGCTTGCAACCTGGCACGCGTCAACACGGCCACCGGAGCTTGTTCTGGACGCAGAACCAAAACCACAATGGCTGGGATTAAACATTGTTAACTGCACCGATGGTCAGGCAGAGCACAATTCAGGGACAGTAGAATTCATCGCGCGATACAAAATCAACGGCCGGGCGCAGCGTCTACACGAAGTGAGTCGATTTTCGAGGAAAAACGGTCGCTGGTATTACCTTGACGGCAGGCGCGACTAGTAATGCGGAGGCTTTTCATCAGTGGCGACCGTGTATGAAGACTGATCAAGGGCACGTAATGCCGCCTCCAGGCGCTCGATCTTCTCCGCCTGCGCTTCAATCAGCCCACCCTGCTCAATAGCCCTGCGGGTGATCTCGTCAAGAGCGGCCTCCTGATGAGCGTAGCGTTCCTCAAGCGAATCAATACGTGCAAGCGTCGTTTTCTCATTCATTGGATAGCCCCTCACCAGCCCCCAGCTTAACAAGTTCAGCGATAACCTCGTCGCTGTTGCGCGCGGGTTTCACTGATCGAAAAATACGGCTGATCCGGTTTTCCGGATCAATAATAAAACTGTGCCGCCGGGCAAATCGAAGTGGCCCCAGCTTCCACAGGGCACCGTAAGCTGCAGCGACCTTGCCATTTTCATCAGACAATAGCGGAAATGGCAAGCCATGTTTTTCTGCGAACGCCTGATGGCTGGCGACACTGTCCAGACTGATACCCAGCACCGCCACCTGCATGCTCTGCAGCTGCCTGAAATCGTCGCGAAAAGCGCAGGCTTGTGCGGTGCACCCCGGCGTGTCGTCCCTGGGATAAAAATACACCACCAACCAACGGCCCAGGTAATCAGTCAGGGCATGCTGCCGGTTATACTGGTCAACAAGCTCGAACGCCGGCGCCTGGTCACCAACCTCCAACTCACCTGACTGCGCACCGACTACAAACACCAGGAGGACCAGCCCAGGAATGAATTGCCACACATTATTTCCGACCTCAAGGATGTACTTTCGTAATTCTGTCATCTGCACCAGAAGATATAGTTCAGTGTGACAGGAGTGCAAGTTCAGGTGCCTAGCGGTTTGCTGTACCACCGAACCAGAACGTCGCGTCCTTGTCGAGAAATTCGGAGTACGGCATGTAATGTGAACCATCACAGGAGAACGTCAAACTGATCAGGCCGTTAAAAATATTCAGTGAAGCCGAGCGCAGGTAAATCGTGTCGTCTGCAAATCGCAGCGTTTGCAAACCGCGCAGAATCGAGCCCACTTTTTCAGCCGGTATTTCAGCGTCCGGCGGATAGTCACGTCGCGGATAAGCCATGCAAACGTCGGGGTCTGACAGCGCGTCGCTCTGCAGTATCCGGTATCGGTACGGGTCATCCACCACCCAGATCGTGGCCCGGCTACTGGAAAAATGCAGTACACACTGGAACATTCCACGTTCGACAATCAACTCTTCGACTATCGACATAGCCTGATCGATCTCCCGATCCAGGACACTTTCCACCCGGGTCTGCTGGAACACAGTTCCGCGTATGGCGGGATCTCCCTTGATCTGCTGCCAGACGCCGGGCTCGACGTACAGATCGTTGGTGGTTGGGAGATCACGCAAATCGAAGTCGGCGCCCAGGTAACCGACTGGCCTGGCGTCCTGATACAAGGTTTGCAACGCTGTCACAGAAGGCCGGTGGGCTGACAAGCTGATATAGGCGTCAGACAGGACAAAGTCGCGGTCTGCCCGAACCTCTTTCATATAGGGACGAGCTGACCGATCCCTGCCAAAATGCTCGACCAGACGCCCGCAACGGCTGATATTGTCGGACAGCTGGATCCCTTCGAGGTCAGTCACATAAAGGTAGGTACAAAAAGGAATGCTGGAAAACCCCCCCTCCAGCACTCGGCTGAGAGCTTCCCGCTGCGGAATCGCAGCTTCGCAATCTCGCGCCAGGTTGAGCAGAGGCGTCACTAATTGTTCGAGTAAAGCCGCCCTTTGTTCCCGAATACTTTCCTTCCACGAGGTTTGCACAAAGGCTCCGTCTGTTCGTTGGTCAGGCTGCGCATTATATCAGAAGGGCAACGCCCCCCTGTTGGCCAGAAATAACGACCACTTCCCAACGACTGCATGGTGAGAAAGAATATCCTGGCCCTGCCGGGAAGCCGGTGGACACCGAGCTAACGCTCGGTAAGTCTCGGCATCAGCTCAACCAGGTTGCACGGCCGGGTTCGGTAGTCGAGTTGTTTTGCTATCAGTTTGTCCCACGCAGTGCGGCAGGCTCCACTTGAACCCGGAACACAAAACAGATACGTGCCGTTGGCAACACCTGCGAGTGCCCTGGACTGAACCGTTGAGGTCTGGATTTCATCGTAGGAAAGCATTCGAAATATCTCACCGAAGCCTTCGATTCTTTTATCCAGCAATACTTCGACGGCTTCAGGCGTCCCATCGCGCCCGGTAACACCGGTTCCGCCAGTAGTAACTACAGCCTGAATATCAGGATCGGCAATCCAGGCTGAAATGCGCGCTCGAATAGCGTAGATATCGTCGGGCACTATGGCTTTATCAGCGGCATGGTGACCAGCAGCGGTCAACTTATCAACCAGGGTTTTACCCGATGTATCGTTCTCTTCAGTACGCGTATCCGAGACTGTCAAAACGGCGATATTAAGGGGCAGAAAATTACGCTCTTTACTCACACTGAACTCCTGCGATTCACAAAACCCGTGGAAAACAATCCGGGGGATTTCACAAAGCCATTAACAAATGTCTATTTCCCATTGAGTTTTTTTTATTTTTCGATAGTGTGGGCACTATTCGCTCTAAGTTGCCAGGAACCGCAACCAGAGAAGTAGCCACCTTGTGTAGCTGAACTCGAGCATTGGGAAAACTCTGGTCACCGGATGCAGCATAACCCATACAAACTGTTGTTACTGGAATTAGTGCTGCATTTGCTGGCACTCGCCCTGCTGTATGTCCAGCTACCCGATACCTCGCCCAAGCTCCCCGCCACAGCAATCCCCCTCGTAATTGCCGCCGCTATTGCCGTTCGAGGTCTGACCAGCGTTATCGGACGAAATGCGAGCACACTTACCGGGTACTTTGGCAAACCGGCCGGGGTTTTCAATACCCTGAGTACCGCACTGCTCGGTCTGTGCTGGGGTCTGGTACTACCACTACTGAGCTACCTGAACCTGTCTGGCAACCAGGCATTCGCCGAGCTGCCGGCAGCGGTGATGATTTCAGCCATCGGCCTGTTTTCCGGTTCGGCCCTGAATACCCGCCTGCTGCTGATTTTTATCGCCACGGCGTGCTTGCCACCCATAGCCTTGCTGATTCAGCAACAGCAGCTGCCGGCACTACTGCCATGGGGCATGGTAATGGTGGCCTTGTTCGCATTGTCTCGTGCAAGCAGTGGCCTGGAAGACATCATTGAACGATTTTTGCAGATTTCACGCGGCAACGCTGACCTGGTTAAAAATCTGGCTCAAACGCGCGACGAGGCCATTACCGCTCGCAAAGCGGCTGAACAAGCGCGCCAGAATACCCAGGCAGAAATTATTGAGCGCGAAAAAGCTGAAGAAAAAATCAAGGATTCGGAACGCGAACTCAGCCGGATTCTCGACGACATGATGGACACCTATTTCCAGGTTGCTGATGATGGCAGCCTGACCAGGATATCCCCTTCGATCGAATTCATGCTGGGATACGAATCCGAAGACCTCTACAACAAGTCGTGGGGATCCCTGTTCGCCGATACTAAAGATCACAATCAGTTTCAAACAGCTCTATCAAACAGTTTCGGCGCGCTGGAAAGCTATGAGGCTCGCCTCCAGCATCGTGAAGGACACGATGTCTGGGTAACGCTTAACGCCCATTTCCGGGAAAACTCCGACGGCCAGCATACTGGCTTTGAAGGCGTTGCCCGGGATACAACGGGGGCACGCCTTGCCAAGGAAAACCTGTTTCAGGAGAAGGAACTGTGGCGGGTCACGCTGGAATCGATTGTAGACGGGGTGATCACTACCAATTTGCAGGGTGAGGTTAACTACCTCAACCCCGTGGCGGAAAATATGACTGGCTGGAGCAATGAGGCGGCACAGCAGAAGTCATTGCCACACGTCATGAGACTTATGGACGAGTCCGGTGAAGAAGGTGTTGCCATACCAATGCAGAAATGGCTGGAAGACGGAGTTGATTGCTCGCTCGACCGCCCGGCTCTTTTGATCCAGAAAGACACCATGGCCGAAGCTGCTATCGAACTAAGCGGGTCGCCTATCCTGGACTCCAGGGACCAGATTATCGGCTCGGTCATGGTGTTCCATGACGTGACCAAACTGCGCGGCCTGGCGATGCAGCTCTCACACCAGGCTACGCATGACGCATTGACCGGCTTGATCAACCGGGTGGAATTCGATACCCGTGTGGAACGAGCGATTCATAGCGCGAGTCATGCCGAAAAACAGCACGCGATGTTTTATATGGATCTGGATCAATTCAAATCGGTGAACGATACCTGTGGTCACCCCGCCGGAGATGAACTGCTTGTACAAGTCACAAGACTTCTAAATGGCTGCCTGCGCGAATCGGATGTTCTGGCAAGACTCGGTGGCGATGAATTTGGTGTATTACTGCTCGGCTGCCCTCTCGACAAGGCTGAAGAAATAGCCGAGAAACTGCGCAAGAAGGTCGAAGACTACCGCTTTCGTCGCGATAACATGGAGTTCAGGATTGGCGCCAGTATTGGCGTAGTTCCAATTCTGGATAACCAGACACCGTTGACAGAACTGATGAAGGCGGTCGATTCAGCATGCTATGTTGCCAAGGAACAGGGCCGCAACCGCGTTCATGTATCCAGGCCGGATGACCTTGAAATTGCCCAGCATCATGGTCAGATGCAGTGGATGCAGCGCATTCAGCGTGCCGTTGAAGAAGACGAATTTGTCCTGTACGCCCAGCCTATAGTGCCCGTTGAAGGAGAGTCGGAGCACAGTCAGCACGTTGAGCTGCTGTTGCGCATGGTAGAAAACAGGGGCGATGACAATGAGCGTATCATACCGCCGAACGCCTTCCTGCCTGCGGCGGAACGTTATCACCTTATGCCAATGATTGACCGCTGGGT
>CAVWAK010000037.1:42500-66863 GCA_963752745.1 uncultured Gammaproteobacteria bacterium | reverse complement strand
TACGCGTGCCTGGTCCCAGGGATTCTTTACTGGTCCATAAAAACTCGTTTCGTTGGAGGACCCCATGGCAAACTCGTCCATGTTGGTTTTGCCCAGCATGACGGCGCCGGCATCCTTGAGTTTTTGGGTCACCGTAGCGTTATAGGGCGCCTCGAAATTGTCCAGCATGCGCGAACCACAGCTGGTGCGCACACCCCGGGTACAGAAAATATCCTTATGCAGGTAAGGGATACCGGTAAGCGGCGTGCTTTGCCCGTCTTTCCGACGCTGATCCGCGGCACGTGCATCGGCCAGCGCCGCCTCAGCCGTCAGTGTTATGACGCTGTTAAGCTGCGAGTCATATTTTTCGATGCGCTCGAGAAAATGCCGGGTCAGTTCTTCACTGGAATATTCGCCCGCCGTTAAGTCCGCAGCGAGTTCCTTGATGTCTTTTTGAAACATGGTCATCCCGTCTTACTCAATAACCTTGGGCACCAGGTACAGGCCGGCTTCCACCTTGGGAGCGATACGCTGAAACTCATCACGCTGGTCGGATTCCGATACCTGATCAGGACGCAGGCGCTGACTGGCATCCATGGGATGTGCCATCGGCTCGACGCCGCTGGTGTCGACAGCATTGAGTTGCTCCACAAACGAGAGAATATCGGACAGGTTGCGCGTGTAGGTATCGTATTCGTCTGCGTCGACGCCCAAACGCGCCAGATGGGCAATCTTGCCAACGGCCTCTTTATCCAGGGACATGCTAATAATCTCGGTAACCGTTTCAGGAAAACGCGAAAGGTAGCATAATTAGATGCCATATGGGTACGCAGTACTCGCCGCCTGGCCACCACCAGAGACTAATCCGCTTGCCCGTTTCGGTCCTGGTTGTGTTAGATTACAACCCTTTAAACACGCTAGGGATTCAGTCCTCCATGTTCAGAAGTCTGATGGGGATGTTCTCCAACGATCTATCGATCGATCTGGGAACTGCAAATACCCTGATCTATGTGCGCAACCAGGGCATCGTGCTCGACGAGCCCTCTGTAGTAGCCATTCGTCAGGACCGTGGTCCAGGTGGCCCCAAGAGTATCGCCGCCGTAGGCGCCGAAGCCAAGGCCATGCTCGGACGCACACCGGGCAATATCACCGCTATCCGCCCGCTCAAGGAAGGCGTGATTGCCGACTTTACCGTCACCGAGAAAATGCTCCAGCACTTCATCCATAAGGTACACGAGGCACGCTTTTTCCGTCCCAGCCCCCGGGTGCTGATCTGTGTGCCCTGCGGTTCCACCCAGGTGGAACGCCGCGCCATCAAGGAATCTGCGGCCGGAGCGGGTGCCCGTGAGGTCTACCTGATCGAGGAACCCATGGCTGCCGCTATTGGCGCCGGGATGCCGGTCGATGAGGCGCGCGGCTCGATGGTGCTGGACATCGGTGGTGGCACCTCGGAAGTCGCGGTGATTTCGCTGAATGGCATTGTTTACTCCTCGTCAGTGCGCATTGGCGGCGACCGCTTTGATGAAGCCATTGTCAATTATGTGCGCCGTAACTACGGCACCCTGATCGGTGAAGCCACGGCCGAACATATTAAACAGCAGATCGGCTCTGCCTACCCGGGCGCCGAAATGAAGGAGCTGGAGGTCAAGGGTCGTAACCTGGCCCAGGGCGTGCCGCGCAGCTTCACGCTGAACAGCAACGAAATCCTGGAAGCACTGCAGGAACCATTAGCGGGCATCGTCGGCGCGGTCAAAACCGCACTGGAGCAGACGCCACCGGAACTCGGTGCTGACGTCGCTGAGCGCGGTATTGTGCTGACCGGTGGTGGCGCACTGCTGCGCGACCTCGATAGACTGCTGATGGAAGAAACCGGCCTGCCGGTGGTTGTCGCAGACGACCCATTGACCTGCGTGGCTCGCGGTGGTGGCCGGGCACTGGAACTGCTGGACGAACGCGGCGGTGATGTGTTCGCAGTAGAATAGTTCGACACATCGAGTATTCAGTCTACCTCTACAGGCCCAGGCAGAGGTAGACTTGTCGTCATCACAAAACCCGGTGATGCAGCAGAGGCTTTACCATTAAACAGATTTTTACAGCCGGCCCGCCCCTGTTTGCCCGCTTGCTGGGACTTGCCACACTTTCCATCGTTCTCATGACGATTGACCACCGGCAGCACCACCTCGACAGCGTGCGAGCCTTTCTTTCGGTGGTCGTGTACCCCCTTCAATGGCTGGTCGATCTGCCCGACACCTCGTCGGAATGGTTCCGGGAATCTTTGTCGACCCGCCGCGAACTGCAGGAGGAGAACGCCAGCCTCCGCACCCAGCAATTGATGCTGAATACCCAGTTACAGAAGCTTGAGTCTCTGGAAGCCGAAAACCGGCGCCTGAGAGCCCTGCTGGACTCTTCGTTCCAGGTAGGTAACCGGCACATGCTGATCGCCGGACTGCTAGCGGTGGACATGGACCCTTACCGCCACCAGATTGAAATTAACAAGGGCAGCCTGGACCACCTGTTTGCAGGGCAGCCACTGCTCGACAGCCAGGGCGTCATGGGGCAATTGATCCATGTCGGTCCACTCACCGCTACCGCCATGCTGATCACCGACCCCGGCCACGCCATACCGGTACAGATCAATCGTACCGGTCTGCGCACAATCGCGTTAGGCACTGGCAGCATTGACCGTCTCGAACTACCCCATATACCCACCAATGCCGACGTTCGCGTCGGCGACCTGCTGATCAGCTCCGGACTGGGTGGTCGATTCCCGCCCGGCTATCCGGTCGCCGAAGTCATCGATGTTGAGCAGGACCCCGGCAATACTTTTTCGGAAGTTATAGCCCGCCCCCGGGCGCACCTCGACCGCAGTCGCGAGGTGCTACTGGTATGGCCGCCGGAGCTACCGAACCCTGACCCACGTATCGGAACCAGCGCCGAGACAGATGTTTCCGAAGAGACACCAGAAGATATATCAACGCCATGAATCTGACTAGACACAATGGTGGCTTGATTATTCTGCTGAGTTTTGCGGTCGCGATGACGCTGACGATCGTGCCGCTATCTGACAGCGTGCGTCTGCTGCGACCGGATCTCGTCGCACTAACGCTAATTTTCTGGTGCCTGGTACTACCGTATCGGGTCAGTGTCGGCTCGGGCTTTATGGCCGGCCTGCTGCTGGATGCGCTCACCGGCACGCTACTGGGCGAGCACGCCTTGTCGCTGAGTCTGATCGCCTATCTATGCGTTCGCCTGCATCAGCGGATCCGCGCCTACCCCATGTGGCAGCAATCGCTCACTGTGCTGGTTCTGCTGATTATGCACCAGTTACTGACCTTGTGGATTGACAGCATTATCGGCCGGCCTGCACCTGGTATCAGTTACTGGATTCCATCACTGATTGGCGCTGCGCTCTGGCCACTGATTTTTCAATTCATGACTTCCCTGCGCATCAACTTTTCGGTGCAGTAGAGCATGGCGTCACGCGTTACGATCAAGGACTATCTGTTCGAAAGCCGTCTTTTTATGCAGCGTTCGGTACAGGCTTTAATATTTGCCGCGCTGCTTATATCAGTACTGATCGGCCGCCTGGTGCATCTGCAGGTAGTTGCCCACGAACACTACATCACGCTGTCCGATGATAATCGCATCAAAATATTGTCCTTGCCACCCAACCGAGGCCTGATCTTCGATCGCAACGGCGTGATCCTGGCTGACAACCTGCCTTCCTACCGTCTGGAAATCACACCCGAGCAGATTCCCGATATAGACGCGACTCTCGACGCACTCGGAGAACTGCTGACCATCCGCGACGTTGATCGCAAGCGATTCGACAAACTGCGCGCACGCACACCGGCGTTCAAACCGGTACCGCTGCGCTTCCATCTCAGCGATGATGAAGTGGCGCGTTTTGCCATCGACCGACACCGTTACCCCGGCGTGGATATCGTCGCCGGCCTGTCACGCCACTATCCTCACGGACCATTGGCTGCACATGCCCTGGGTTATGTCGGCCGTATAGACGAACGCGACCTGCAACGCATTGACGTCTCCAACTACAGCGGCACCACACACATCGGCAAGGTCGGCGTTGAGAAAACCTACGAAAATGTTCTGCACGGCAATGTCGGCTATCGCCAGGTAGAAACCAACGCTGAAGGCCGGGTACTGCGTACACTGGTACGCACGCCCCCGTCGCCAGGTAAAAACCTGTATTTAACGCTGGACATTGAACTGCAACATGCAACCGAGCAGGCCTTTGGTGACCGTGCCGGAGCAGCAATTGCTATTGAGCCCATCACCGGCGAAGTACTCGCCTTCGTCAGCAAACCGACCTACGATCCGAACCAGTTCGTCAACGGCATTGATACCGAAACATACAACGCGCTACGTGATGACGATAAACAGCCTTTATTTAACCGCGCGCTACGCGGACAGTATCCACCGGGATCAACATTCAAGCCTTTTGTTGCACTCGGCGGCCTTGAACAGGGCATCACCAGCGAACATGCACACACCTATTGCCCGGGTTATTACCAGCTGCCGGGCAAAGCCCGCAAATACCGCGACTGGAAACGCAGTGGACACGGTAGCGTTGATCTGAATGATGCTATTGCCCAGTCCTGTGACGTCTATTTTTACGATCTGGCCCTGTCGATGGGTATCGACCGGCTCCACACCTTTCTCGCCCCGTTTGGCTTTGGTGAACGGACCGGCATTGATATTAGCGGCGAGTTGCCGGGCCTGATGCCATCACGCGAATGGAAACGTGGGGCGCGCGGCCAACCCTGGTTCCCGGGAGAAACCCTGATCACCGGGATTGGCCAGGGCTTCGTATTGACCACACCGATGCAACTTGCCAGCACAACTGCGACACTATCGCTTTACGGACAGCGGATGAAACCGCACATCGTCGCCTCAACCCAGATTGGAGATGATATTGAACTGGTGCCTGTCGGCAGTGAGCTCATACTTGATATACCGATCGAAAATCGCGAAAACTGGAACGCGGTCATTCAATCCATGCGCGAAGTTGTACACGGAAAACGCGGCACTGCCCGCAAGGTTGGCCTGGATTCCGAGTTTGAAATTGCCGGTAAAACCGGTACCGCTCAGGTTTTTGGACTCAAACAGGAAGAAAAGTATGATGCCGAGAAACTGGAGGAAAAACTCCGCGACCATTCCCTGTTTATTGCCTTTGCACCGGTTGAAGATCCGCAGATCGCGGTCGCCGTAGTGGTTGAGAATGGCGGCAGCGGCAGCGCTGTGGCAGCCCCCATCGCGCGTCAGATTCTTGATCACTACCTGAAGAAGGACGAGGCATCGTGAGCATGTTGCTGGACAGTAGCCGTGAAGACGCCAGCCGTCGCGACTGGCAACATATTCTGCACATTGATGCGGCTTTGATTTTTGGCCTGGCGGCGCTCTCAACCCTTGGCCTGTTTGTACTTTACAGTTCTGCGGGTAGTGATGACCAATTGGTTCTGCGTCAGTGCATACGCCTCGGCATAGCCTTTGGAGCCATGGTTATCGTTGCCCAACTGCCTACACAATGGCTGGAACGATGGACACCCTGGCTGTACGGCCTGGGCATCACGTTGCTCATCGCGGTGCTGGCAGTTGGTGATGTCGGCAAAGGCGCACAACGCTGGCTGGACCTGGGTTTTGTGCGTTTCCAGCCGTCTGAAATGATGAAGCTTGCCGTACCCATGATGGTCGCCTGGTATCTCTCCGACAAGCGCCTGCCCCCTTCAGGATCACGTCTGCTGATCGCCGGCGCCCTGATTGTGATACCTGTGCTATTGATCGCCAGGCAACCCGATCTCGGCACCTCTCTTCTGATAGGCAGCGCCGGATTTTTCGCTCTGTTCCTTGCCGGCCTGTCCTGGAAATTTCTGGGGGGTCTGGCAGTGCTTTCCGGGGCCGGCGCACCGGTATTGTGGCATTTCATGCACGATTACCAGCGCCAGCGGGTTATTACCTTCCTTAATCCCGAGCAAGATCCCCTGGGCGCCGGCTACCATATTATTCAATCAAAAATCGCTATTGGATCGGGCGGCCTGTTTGGCAAGGGCTGGCTAAACGGTACCCAGGCACACCTCGAATTTTTACCGGAACGCTCAACAGACTTTATATTTGCGGTACTCGGTGAGGAGTTTGGCCTGTTCGGCATCGGTGTATTGCTGGTAATGTACAGTTTCATCATTATCCGCAGTCTGTACATCGCCACCCAGGCGCAGGACACGTACAGCCGCATACTTGGCGGCAGTCTGGCGATGACCTTCTTCATCTATATTATTGTCAATACCGGCATGGTAACCGGCCTGTTACCCGTGGTAGGCCTGCCGCTGCCGCTGGTAAGTTACGGGGGCACATCCATGGTGACGTTGATGGCTGGTTTCGGTATCCTCATGTCTATCCAGACTCACAGGAAGTTACTTCCTACATAAGGACGTATGGTGTTAAATAAACAGACTCTAGGTACATGGTTCAGCATACTTCTCGGCACGCTGGTCGCGGGGCCGGGTTGCGCCGGCGACTTTCAGGATAATGCCGACGTCGCGGTCTTTATTGACGAGATGGTCGACAAGCACAAGTTCAAGCGCGAAGAGCTGGTTCTATTGTTCGACCAGGCCAGCAAGCGCGACGACATCCTTGAGGCTATTTCGCGACCGGCGGAAAAAACCAAGCCCTGGCACGAATACCGGAAGATCTTTCTCAAACCCGCCAGAATCGAGGGTGGCGCTGAATTCTGGAAGGAAAACGCGGACATTCTCCAGCGAGCTGCAGACGAATACGGCGTTGACCCTGCCATTATAGTCGCCATCATCGGCGTAGAGACCCGCTATGGCAGTAACACCGGTTCCTACCGGGTGATCGACTCACTCTCAACGCTGGCATTCGAATACCCGCCGCGGAGCAAATTTTTCCGCTCGGAGCTGGAGCAATTCCTGCTGCTGGCGCGTGAGGAAGATGTCGACCGTAGCAGTGCCAAAGGCTCTTATGCCGGCGCCATGGGCTATGGCCAGTTCATACCCTCCAGCTATCGCGCCTATGCAGTCGACTTCAGCAAAGATGGTAAACGCGATCTGTGGAACAACCTGGACGATATCATTGGCAGCGTCGCCAATTATTTCCACCGGCACAGCTGGGTACAGGGCGCTCCGGTTGCTGCGCTCATCAACAGTGGATCACCACTGGCACACTTCCAGGTATCCGAAAACCTGAAGCCGGGAGAAACCAAAGCGGGTGACTACGCAGCCAGGGGCGTCACAACCAAACCTGCACTGCCTGCTGACATGCCGGTTTCACTGCTCAAGCTTGAACAGGCAGACGCGCCGGAATTTTGGCTAACGGGTAAAAATTTCTACGTTATTACCCGCTATAACCGCAGCCCGCTATACGCCATGGCGGTTTATCAGTTGAGTGAAGCGATACGAGATGCCTACCAGAAAACCGCACAGTAAGTACCATCCGGCAGGCCTGCGATACCTCCTACTGGCCTGTGTGATCGCCCTGGATCTTGGCGCCTGCTCGTCAGGCAAACAGAATGGTCGTTATGCGCAGGCCCAGGATACTGCACCGGCACAGCACATCGACGTGTCTTCTGTGAAAGACGCCATACCCCGGGCTGAGCCCTACAGCCGTTACGGCAATCCACCGAGCTATGTAGTTCTTGGCAAACGCTACCATACGCTTGATTCGAGTGATAACTACCGCGAACGCGGCATAGCTTCCTGGTATGGCACCAAATTTCATGGCCACCGCACTTCCAGCGGTGAGAGCTATGACATGTATAAAATGTCTGCCGCACACAAGTCGCTACCTCTACCGACCTATGCTCGCGTGACCAATCTTGGCAACGGCAAGTCGGTCATAGTCAAAGTTAACGATCGTGGCCCGTTTCACGACAACCGGCTTATTGACCTGTCCTACGTGGCCGCTTCGCGTTTGGGCATACTCGGGAAGGGTACCGGCCTGGTTGAAATTGAGGCCATCGATCCACGCTCCTACCGTCAGCCACCGGGGAAACCGCCGGTCGCGGCCAGCCAGCCCAAAGTCGCCACCGCGTCGCCCACAGGCGACAAACAACACGACCCGGCACTCTATCTTCAGCTCGGTGCCTTCATGAGCCGAAACAACGCCGAACGATTACAGGCGCGGTTAAGCCGCACAGTACCCGGGCAACTCCACATCAGTGAGGCTATATCCAACCAGCAGACCGTTTATCGCGTCCGTGTCGGGCCGCTGGCATCGGTTGAAACGGCCGATCAGCTGACTAAAATTCTTGCTGACCAGGGCATTGAGTCGCCACGTGTCGTGATTGACTAATCCGCATTGAAAAACACCCGCCAAGCGCCGACAATGTAGCGCTCATCAAGAGCCTGCACAGAATTATGCCCAACCAAAATTTTGCCCGTAATCACCACGATCAATATCGCCCATTCAGCCTGACACTGTTCACTGTCCTCACCCTGCTGTTACTGCTCGTTGCCGGCAGCAGCCAGGCCGCTACACCGATTCCCAAGGCGCCTGACGTCGGCGCCAAAGGCTACCTGGTCCAGGATTTTCTGAGTGGCCGGGCCATAGCCGAGAAAAATGCCGATGAGCCGCTGGAACCGGCCAGCATTACCAAGTTAATGAGCGCGTACGTGATATTCCGTGAGATTCGTGACGGCTCACTCGCGCTCGGTGACGAGGTACGTATCAGCGAGAAGGCCTGGCGCACCCAGGGATCCCGCATGTTCGTCGAGGTCAACACCCAGGTAAGTGTTGCCGATCTCCTGAAGGGCATGATTATTCAGTCGGGTAACGATGCTACTGTCGCTCTGGCCGAACAAGTCGCTGGCAGTGAAGAAAGCTTCTCCGCACTGATGAATCATCACGCCCGCGAACTGGGGCTGACGCGCAGTCACTTTACCAACAGCACCGGACTGCCGGATAAAGAGCACTACACCACGGCGCGGGATATCGCTCGTATAGCACATGCGCTCATCGAGGAATTTCCGGAGTACTACCAGTGGTACTCGGAAAAACAGTTCACCTATAACGAAATTACCCAGTACAACCGCAACAAATTGCTGTGGCGCGACGAATCCGTAGATGGCCTCAAAACCGGCCATACTGATTCGGCCGGGTACTGCCTGGTGACTTCGGGCATGCGTGACGGCATGCGGCTAATCAGCGTGGTACTGGGCACCAAGAGCGAGGAAGCCCGCGCCGATGCCAGCCAGGCATTGCTGAACTATGGCTTTCGCTTCTTTGAGACTCACAAGCTTTACGCTTCCGATACCAAACTGACCTCGGCCCGCATCTGGAAAGGCGCCACTGACCAGGCTGATCTGGGACTCGCCGACACCCTGTATGTCACTATTCCGCGCGGCGAATACAACGACCTCGATGCCAGCATGCAGTTAAAGGAGCAGATAACGGCACCGATCGTCGCAGGCCAACCTCTGGGCCAGGTAATCATTCGCCTGGGTGACCAGGTGGTCAGTGAACAGAACCTTGTGGCACTGCAGCCGGTTGCGGAAGGCAGTTTCTGGCAACGGATTGTTGACGAAGGCTTGTTGTACTTCGAATAAAAAATGCCAATCGTTTACCTGAACGGCCGCTTCCTGCCCCAGGAAGAAGCCTGTATTCCCGTCACCGACCGCGGATTCCTGTTTGGCGATGGTGTCTACGAAGTTATACCTGCCTATGGTGGCAGGCTGTTCCGATTACCGCACCATTTACAACGCCTGCAGAACAGCCTGGACGGTATAAGACTCAAAAACCCCATGACCGACACAGAGTGGGGTCTAATGCTCGACAAACTACTGGAGCACAATCGGGATGCTGCCGGTGACACTAATGATCAGGCGGTGTATCTGCACGTTACCCGCGGCAGCGCAGCGAAACGCGATCACGGCTTCCCCGAAACCATAATTCCAACCGTTTACGCCATCAGCAGCCCGATTCCGGTAACAGACCCCGCCATTAAAAAACAGGGGCTGTCGGCTATCACGCTGGCAGACAATCGCTGGCAGCACTGTGACATTAAGGCAGTGACACTGCTGGCCAATGTATTGCTGCGCCAGCAGGCGATTGATGCAGGTGCAGCCGAGGCCATACTGATCCGCGATGGCTATGCGATAGAAGGTTCAGCGAGCAATCTCTTCATCGTGATGAATGGCGTAATCACAACCCCGCCGAAGAGCAAACAGCTACTACCGGGCATTACCCGTGACCTGGTGCTGGAATTGGCCGAGCAGCATAACCTTCCCTGGAAAGAAGCTGTCATTCAGGTCTCCGAGCTGAAGCATGCAGAAGAAATCTGGATGACCAGTTCGACGCGAGAAATTGCACCTATCACACAATTGAATGGCCATAAGGTTGGCACCGGGCAACCCGGCACGGTGTGGACTGCAATGATCCGCCACTACCACGACTACAAGATAGCGGTGCGTGCCGGCAAAGCCGGTTAGACCACATAGCCACCGTAAACTAGAGAGTAATGACCTGGTCCGGTGGATTGCCTGCCAGCGCCCCATAAAGGTTGGGGAAACAGCCTACGACTGCACCGTCCACCAGCTTGTCGGTAATATCACGTTCATCACAGCACTGATCACACCCCATCAGCAGCATACCCTTTTCCCTGGCCACTTTTGCCAGCCGTTCACCAATGGGATTGCCTTTCAGCATGACGTAGTTATTGTCTTCAAAAAAAAACATCCCGACCACTTCAACACCGTGCGCATCATTTTCCAGCTGCGGCAGTATCATTTTCCCCAGTTTGAATGAAACCGTATGTCCCTGAGTTGAAAAAATATAGGCGATCTTCATGTGGATACTTACTCCCGTTTTGTTTGCAATCGTTACTGAGCTATCAACTACAACGGCCGCTCATCAGCATGTCTCTCCAGCGCTACCCGCATTGTACGGGCGCCACCCCATACCGGGTAAATATTTTATTCGAACACACCCTGCAGAAACCACCCGTGCTCACCCGTCAACTCATGATACACCCAGTAACACGAACCGGATGCCGTTGTGGCGATATAATAGTCGCGTGCCATATCACGCTCATCCCACCAGCCGGACTCTATGCGTTCCCTGTCCGGTCTCAGCTGTAAGCGGCCTTGCAAAAGCGGATGACCATGCTGCGTTTTAAGTGGTCGTGGCACAGATAACAGCCACAACGGTCTTTGCAGACCATTGCTGTCTTTTTGACTATCTCCGGGCACACTGTAACGCCAGGCGTATTCAGGACGGTGCTCGGCAACAGCACTAATACCAGTAACCGCTTCATCGCCCAGACGGGCACGCAGCCGATCAAGCAAATCAATGGCATCCGGCCGTTCTGCTGTATCAAACAGATCCTGTGCCTGATCATCCAGCCGCACTGTTTCTCCAGCCTTGAGTTCGACTTCTATAACTGCTGACTGCAACACGAGGCGGTCAAGATGCTCGCGCAACAAGGTATTTAACTGTGCTGCATCGCGGGTCGGCTTATAGACACCTATACTCAATCGCGTTGCCTCCGCCTCTCTATGCAGAAGACGTATATCAACCTGCTGTACCGCCACACCCAGCCCCTGCAACCAGCCACACATTTCCAGTAGCAGCCTTTGCAGGACAAATAACAACCCCTCCGCCTGGCAGACTTCGGCAGGCAACAACAAGTGTCGACTGAACACCTGCGGTGGTTGATAAAGCGTTTGTGGATGCGGACAACGACCCATCATGCGATCGAGATAAAGCAGACTTTGCTGACCAAAGCGGCACGCCAGGCCATCGCGAGGCAAGCGTAACAAGTCATCCAGCCGACGCACGCCGATGCCATTGAGGCGATCGAGCAATACCTGTTCCCAGTCGAGTACAGAAACCGGCAAAGATGCGAGTGCAGCAGCGATATTCTGGAGACCATCAATATGTTGTTCGCTGTCGCAGCGCGCCAGGCTGAGCGCCGCCAGTGGTGTTGGTGCACTGGCCAACCAGGCGCTATAACCCAGTTCGGCCAGACCAGACCTTATACTGGCAAACAACGCGTCGCGCCCGCCAAACAGGGACAAACTGCCCTGCACCTCGAGCAATAGCTCGCCCGGAGGGTAGAGACTTAGCTGAGAACTAAACTGGTAGGCCCAGGCCGCCAGACCCTGCAAGGCCTGCTGCTCTGCACGGCCGTTACGAGACTGAACCACCAGGTCGTGAGCCAGGGCACGCGCCGCCGCAACTGTAAGGCCCGGCTGGATACCTCGCTCACGTGCCGCCGCATTACAGAACAGCACACTGGCTCGTCGCCCCTGATGGCTGACTGCCAGTGGCTGACGCTTACTGCCACCGCGACTGAAAACAGCCAGCGGCAGTTGCGGTATGCGAATGCAAAGCCAGTGCGCCATGATGCAAAGTAGTGTCAAGCTGCACTGGACCAGCTGACCAGCCACCGCGACGCTTGAGAATAGAAACCGACAGCCTGCTGTCACTCTGTGTATCCAGCTGGATGCGCAACGCCGCCGGTGACGGCCGATCAACAAAACGCTGCGAGCGGAACAAAAAGCCCAGCGCATCTCCTGCTTCCGCTGCCAGCTGCAGGCGCCGTAGCACGCCGGCATCACTCAATGCCGGCCAGGCCAATACCGCACTGCAATTGCCGGAACGCAGACTTTGTTCGACAGCCCACATACCGTCCTGCTGCCCCTTCGGGTGCACCAGCAGCACACGGGACAAATCAATGCCCGCTGCCATCAGTGCCGGCGCATAAGGGATATGCGGCGGCGCCACCCAGCAGATCCAGCGATCGTCATGGCTGAGTTGTGACAGCGCCGGCATCAGCAGACGCAAGGCACCGATACCCTGACGAGCCATCAGAATATCTGTCAATGCGCCCCGGGGCCAACCGCCGCCGGGAAGCAACTCGTCCAGTTCAGCGTAACCACTGGGTACTGCACTGACCGCAGTAGCTAACTGACCGCCACGCCAGATATCAGTACGCTGCAGGAGATGGTCGAGACTCACAAGCTGTCGTTACGCAGGATGCCGACACCCAGCCCTTCGATATCCAGCGACTGTTCACGCAAGTCGACACGAATCGGCTCGAAGTCTTCGTTTTCGGGTAACAGGTAGACAATAGAACCACGGCGGCGGAAACGCTTAACAGTGACTTCATCGTCCAGGCGTGCCACCACAATCTGACCGTTCTCTGCTGTACGGGCACGATGAACCGCCAGCAGATCGCCATCCATAATACCGATATCCTTCATGCTCATGCCGCGTACACGCAGTAGATAATGCGCACGCGGATGGAAGAGCGCCGGATCAACAGGGTAATGATCCTCAACGTGCTCCTCGGCGAGGATAGGCTCCCCGGCTGCCACCCGCCCAACCACTGGCAACCCTTCTTCTTCCATATCAGCTTCTGTTTCAAGCACACGGATGCCACGTGAAGAACCTGGCAACAACTCGATAGCACCCTTGCGCTCCAGAGCACGCAGATGCTCCTCGGCTGCATTAGGGGAGCGAAAACCGAAAGCCTCGGCAATTTCCATGCGCGTGGGAGGATAACCTTCTTCGTAAATATATTCCTGAATCAGGGCCAGGATTTCTGCCTGGCGTGGCGTCAGATCGTCCATTGAGTCACCTGCTGTGTTTTTATCCAGTGGTGCTGTAAGTATATACAGGTAATCAACAGATGCAAGCAAACCTGAATCTCCACAAACGAGGCGCCAGAACAGGCGCCCCCTCTCGCGGCAGCTAGTACAGAATCTGCTTCAGCCCTTGCTCAATACATTCGATAAACAAGCGCACCTTGGCCTGCTGATAACGCCGATCCTGGCAAACGGCGTACATACCTGCCGCACCGCAATCATAATCAGGCAGCAACTGCTCCAGCCGCCCTGCCTGGATATCATCCCTGAGCATAAATCCCGCCTGGGCGGCAATCCCATGTATGTCTCCCTGTGCCTGATACAACCGGGTATCGCCGCATGGACCGGTAATCTATGGCTGTTAGCCACGTTACTGCCAGCCATTCTGCTGATCCGCTTTGGCGTGATTGCGCGCGAGGAGCGCTACCTGGAAAACAAATCTGGCGAGCAGTATCGGCACTACAAGCACAGGGTACGCCGCTGGATATAAGCAAGACGTACGCTTTTCCTTACATAGAAAGAGGATTAAAACGGGCTCCCGGGTGTTCCGGAACTGACTGTACGTCTATCATGTACACCTGACAGATTACAGATAGCCACTCAAATGAATAACTCCCAGCACTTTCACCGCCATCCAACCCAGCCGGTTAGCGTTGGCTCTATATTAGTGGGCGGTAGCGCACCGGTTGTCGTGCAGTCCATGACCAATACCGATACCGCCGATATTGCCGCAACCACCCGCCAGGTAGCACAGCTTGCGCAAGCGGGTTCGGAACTGGTGCGCATCACTGTAAACAGCGAAGAGGCCGCGCGGGCTGTAGCAGAGATACGCGAACAACTGGATGCACAGGGCGTAAATGTACCTCTGATTGGAGACTTCCACTTCAACGGACACAAACTGCTCACCAACCACCCGGCCTGTGCCGAAGCACTGGCAAAGTACCGCATTAACCCCGGCAATGTCGGGCGCGGCAAAAAGAGAGATGAACAGTTCGCCACCATGATCGAGACTGCCTGTCGTTATGACAAGCCGGTACGCATTGGGGTCAACTGGGGCAGCCTCGACCAGGAACTGGTGGTACGCCTTATGGACGAGAATACCCGTCGCTCGGCACCAAAAGACTCCCGGGAGATTATCCATGAGGCCATGGTGACCTCGGCGCTGGACAACGCACAGCGTGCCGAAGAACTGGGCCTCGGCAAAGACAAAATTATTCTCTCGGTGAAAATGAGCGGCGTACAGGACCTGATTGCCGTCTACCAGGCACTCGCAACACACTGCGACTACGCACTGCACCTGGGACTGACAGAGGCCGGTATGGGCGCCAGGGGTATCGTTGCATCGACAGCCGCACTAGCTGTTTTGTTGCAACAGGGTATCGGCGACACTATTCGCATCTCACTGACACCCGAACCTGGTGGCAGCCGCACACAGGAAGTTGTTGTCGCACAGGAAATCCTGCAGTCCATGGGACTGCGCTCCTTTACACCCAGTGTTATTGCATGCCCTGGCTGCGGGCGTACATCAAGCGACTATTTTCAACGGCTGGCCCAGGATATTCAGAGCTATCTACGCGAACAGATGCCCATCTGGCACGACAAACACCCCGGCGTTGAAGACATGAAAGTTGCCGTCATGGGTTGCGTGGTCAACGGTCCCGGCGAAAGCAAACACGCCAATATCGGCATCAGCCTGCCAGGAACCGGTGAACGACCTGTGGCACCGGTATATATAGATGGTGAAAAAACGGTGACGCTAAAAGGCGACAGTATTGCCGAAGAGTTTCAACAATTGGTCAACGAATATGTGGAGCGCACCTATCTTTAACAGGTGACACCACCCTCCTGTAGATTGCTACGAACTTCCGGGTTTGAACATAGATTGAATCCTTGCGACAATCACTCCTGGTGAACGCCCATAAGTGAATCCCACAATGCTTGTTAGCCTGAGACTTGCTATAATCAAGCTGAAGAGTGGGATTTGTTTAAGAAGGCTTTCCGCCTATAATCGTTGCTTCAGTGAAGGGGCAGTAGTTACATGAGTTTAGATTTACGCCATGCCGTTCGAAGTATGGCCCTTGGTTTAGGTTCCATTTCATTACACGTTAGTGCTGCAGTAGATCCATCCAAAGGCGCTCCGATTACAGACATTAATAATGTATCAGGTCGGTCAGTTGATTTATTGATGCCGGAAGCCTGGGTACTGGTCAGCGCTGTACTGATAGCTTTAGTTCTGATTGCAAGGCCTACCAAGCGCCACGACTAACACGCGATGACTGGCTGAGCCAGGATGTTCCCCGGGCAACCTGTTATACCGCCCGTCAGATCAAGCATTCGCCGCTTCGTAAAGCGTCAGGTACTCCTGCTCCATTGCCGCATATTTTTCTTCTGCTTCACGGACTCTGTGCTCTTTTTCGCCCAGCTCGGCGCGCAGCGCTTCGATCTGCGCCTCTAACTCTGCCGGGTCTTTCTGTTCCTCCGCTTTGTCATACACCGATCCACTTTCATCTGCCTTGAGCAATTCCTGGATCTGTTCCTGCAGGAACTGGTTTTCCTCTTCAAGCACCTGAACACACATATTCATGTCGCGACTGGCCAGTTCGAAATTGTCGAGCTTGTCCTGCAGCTGTGTGGCCTTTTCAGTTTCCAGCTGCAAATCACCAACCATATTATGCAGATCGGTGATATTGCGTTTCTGCTTATCAAGTTGCTCTTCGAGGTCGGTAACACTTTCAGTCTTTTCGGCTTCAACCTGACCAATACGGTAATCACGGTGATCAATTTTCTCCTGCAAACGATCATTCTCCTGCGCCATGATCTCAATACAGGTATCGGCTTCCCGGTAGCGGCGTTCCAGCTCCTTTAATTGTTTTTCGAGCTGATCAATAAGCTCGGTCTTTGGATCCTGTTTTACCTGCTGCAACACCTGTCTCATGGAGTCGAGAGTAACGCCCTGCTGGTGCAAGTTATCCTGCAGCGCCTCTACCTGCACGCTGTTGCCAGCATCGCCACCGGCTGGCGGCAGATTCTGACTGCTTGTGTCCGTTTGACTCTCTGGCTCTTCGGGCTGCGTATCTTGCTCGATGTCCGCATCGTCAGGCTCCGGCTCTTCGATAGCAGGCTTAAAGCGTTCAAGTACGAATTCCCAGTGACGATCCGGGTAGTCATTACTGGATTCAACAACCTGCTTTTCAGCTTCCAGCAGTGTTAAACGATTCTGCAGGGTCTGCACCTGAATGTCGTCTGCATCCGCTTCGCCCTGGAGCTGTTCAAGCCGAGCATGGGTGGCGAGCAATTCTTTTTCCAGATAGGAGAAATACCCGGATTCGATCGAATCAAAGTTATCCGGCGCTTGAACCTGGAGCTGCTGCTCGCCCAGCTGTTTACGCAGCAGGGTATATTTTCGATGCAGCAGGAACAGGGCGCCACCAAACAGCAGCACCACTTCCAAAGCTACAAACAGAGCAAAGGTTTCCACTTCCATGGATGACTCACCGGCAGCGGTGAACACCTCGTTATCATAATGAATTACTTGTATTTTTCGGCACTTATACGGACTTTCTTTAGGGGCATCTAGTCTGACCCTGACGCCTGAAGAATCCGGGTAGAGGTGAGATTTCGCGCCTGGAACTCGGTCAGTTGCTTGAAACTGAGCGTATTTTAGATGTAATTCAATGGGCTATTGCCAGTGGCTTGCCACGGCAGCACAAGCAGCCCTGACAGCTCAACCTGACTCGGCAGCCCTCACGCGCCGGTCAAACAGTCGACACAAGGCGCTCAGCTCATGATGATCCTGGGTACAGATCACAACATCCTCTCCCTGCCAGTTCACCCAGCCACGACCTTCCAGCTCGCGCAGCTGGCGGCTTTCAGTAGCAAAGAATTGTTCAAAACCAATGCCCCACCTGCCCTCGATATGACGGATACGAATGACACCTGCAGCAAGAATCATCCCCATGATTTCTCGGCGCAAACTATCGTCTGCTTCCAGCTCCAGGCCACTGACCATCGGCAATTCGCCCTGGCTGATACTGGCTTGATAGCAACTGCGAACGAAGGAATTCGCGCCATAACAATCGCCCACAGCCGAAATTGCTCCTGGCCCAATGCCGATAATATCCGGGCGGGGCATCTCTGAAAATCCCAGCAGCGACCAGAACAAGCGGCCTTCTGCCCGTGCCCGTAACCAACGGTCGTCGGCATGGACAAACCAACCCGCACTCAACGACTGAAAACCGCAGTTGTATAAGGTGTCGATTATGCGCACCCGCTCCACCCCGGCCTCCGCCATCAGGCGAACCCGGCTTGCTTCTTTTAACAGGGTTTCAAGCGATCCTGCCGAGTCCGCCTGGTACTGGATATCCTCCGGCAAATCGACCGTCACCGTTTGAAAGCCAACACTTCGCGCTGCACGCACAGTAGCTATCAGCTCTTTCAGATTTGAGTGTGGGCAAACCCCGTTTTGACAGGTAAAACGAACCCCGTTGAAACCAAGAACCTTGAGCAACCTCAAGCGCACGGGTAACAGCAGTGTCTCGCCGGAACTTGCGCACCAGTCTGTCAGACTTTCAGAATCGACAGTGAAAGCATCCCGAACATTCTCGATCAACTGGTACAGCTGATCGTCGCTGTACGCGGTAAGCATGCTGCCCGAGAAGAACAGCTGCCGCATTGGACGATCGGAATCAATCAGATGCCCCTGCATCAGCAACTCGTGCTGAATTGCAGCAGCTGAGTGCAGGCGACTTTCCAGAAACAGGTTGTCCTGAACATACACCGACAGAGGCGCCGGCAAAGGATCACCATTACTTTGGCTCACCCACTCACGATAGTCGTCCGCCGTGTAGTCACTTGAGAATGCGTCGAACCCCGGATACAGACCATACGGCTGCTCGATTATGCCGGGCAGACACACCACTTCACAGTCTTTATCAGCAGGATTTTCCATGGCCTGTCTTCTTTGTTCGCACGATCGCGATACTAAAGACAAGTGCGGGAAACCACCTTGATGCAGGTCAAAATTGCAGTATGGAGAAAATGGAGCCGGTGACAGGAGTTGAACCCACGACATCCTCATTACAAGTGAGGCGCTCTACCAACTGAGCTACACCGGCGTGTTATCGTTTTTTACGACAGGGCGTATTGTAAGCAAGGTTACGCATGCTCGCAATCTATTCACAACTGACGCGCTGCACCCTGATATCTGCATGTTGTGCCTGAATTTGTTGCCAGACCGACGATGCCAGCAGGGGCTGTCCAGCCTCCTCAACATCCAGCCAGTGCACCGTACGGGTGCGATAGCGCTGGTCCAGAACGGCACCATAACCGAATGCTGTGACCTGCTCCAGACGCACCTGGGCCTGATCCTTGCGCCGAAATATGCCCAGTGAAATGTAATTCTGTTTGCCAATAAAATAGTCCGTCATACCCTTCGAATCAAGATCGCTTACAATTCTGCGCGCATCAGCGGCAGGCATGGCCGGCAAATAAACCCAGTACCCGGATGGCTGGCGCACCTTGCCGCTACGTTGTCGCGCTGCAAAGCCCTGTGATTCCAGGCGCTGCGCAATATGATTTACATCATCGGTTTTCATCAACGGCCCAATAGTCTGGCAAATTCGCTCCGGTGGCGGCGGGGGCGATTCCTCCTCAACAGCATCGCTCTCAACTTCTTCGGCGATCAGCTCTTCAGTTGGTACTGTGCCGGTCTGATACGGAGTCATTCCGGCGGATGCCAACTCACCTGTCGGCGGTTCATCTGATGATCTCTGACTCTCTCTTTCAGCAAGCAGTATCAGTGGTGCAATACCCGGGGGTACAGGAACAGGACGATATGCCGGAGGCTGCTGCACAGGCTGCGAATAAATCCATGCCAACAAACCAACGTTCGCCAGTAGCAGAAGCGCGGCTAGGAATCGCAACCAACTGCCTCGACGTGATCCTGACTTTCCACGACAGCTGCTGGCTCCTCCACTTTCGTCGAGTCAGCAAATACCGCCAAACCCTTTAGCACCAGCTCAGGTTCCACGACAGGCTTGGTAGTTAATAGCGGCGCAATACGCTCCGTATCGCCCCCGGTAATAAGCAATCGCGCACTTCTGCCCAGCTCGTCACGCAGATCCTGGAAGACACGATCGACAAGAGACACTGCCGTGTATAACACGCCGCCGGTTACACCCACCTCGGTACTACTTCCCAACAGGGCAATATCGTGGTTGTCATGGTCAAGAATTTCGATACAGGGGGCCTTGGTTGCAAGCGAAGAAGCCATCAGCTCCATACCCGGCGCAATTAATCCACCGAGATGCCTGCCGTCGGCGGCCAGCGCGTCAACCGTAATTGCGGTACCACAATCGATAATAATCGCCGGGGCCCGGTAGGCCGCATGCGCAGCCAGCAAATAGGCCCAACGATCATTGCCCAGCCGTTCCGGCTCCTTATAGGCGTTGGTCACACCACACTGTGAGTCCGTCGAACGAAGAAACTCCGGTGCCAGCTTCCAGCGACGCTTAACCCAGGTGTGGACCGACTTGTCGTAGTCGCCACCGGCAACGCTGCAGACCACTACACGCCCGGGTGTTTCCAGGTCCTTCCACGCCGGGCGTGCAAGATCCTTGAAGGCTTTGTTCTGACGCACCAGCGCGCTACCGCTTGTCCAGCTATCACCATCCTGCAACGCCCATTTAATGCGTGCGTTGCCAATATCCACTAAAAGATTCATTGGGCCAGTCGCAGGCTCACTTCACCCACATGATAACCCTGGGTAACGCCATCTCGTTCAACCAGTAACGCTCCGTGGGCATCGATGCCCCGTGCAACACCGCTAATCACAGGCTGCTGCTCATGCTGCAATTCCACAGCGTGTCCGGACACGAGATCATGCCGCTGCCATTCCCGGGTAAAAGATTCCAATCCATGTTCATTAAATAAATCCAATGCATTAAAGAGGTTTTCTATAATCGTACCTGCAAGTACGTTGCGGTCAATTTTAACACCGCTTTGTGACAAGTCTGCCCAGGGCTGATCTATTTCTTTGGCTGCAGTTTCCGGCATGCGCAGATTGATGCCAACTCCGGCAATGACCTGATAAGGCCCGCCGCTTTCCCCTGACAAGTCGAGCAGAATACCTGCCAGTTTTCGACCCTGAAAATAAATATCATTGGGCCACTTCAAACCCAGTTCGGGTACACCACAGTGCTGCAACGCGTGAAGCACTGCTACGGCGACCGCGAGACTCAGGCCTCCCGATGCCAGCCTGGCGCCACTAACCCTCGTCGAAAAGGAAAGATACAGATTGCTGCCGTAGGGCGATACCCAGCGACGCCCGCGACGCCCGCGTCCTGCACTTTGCAACTCAGCGATACAAACCTGTGCCTGCGTGTGTGAATCAGCTATGTGTTCAAGACGTTTAAGATAGTCGCTGGTGGAATCAGTAACCTGAAGCACGTCGAAACGCTGTAATCGTGATGCAGCTTGTTTGGTCATAGACTGGCGGATGAGTTCGCCATTAAGCGGCTGGATAGGCTGGGCAAGGCGATAACCACGGCCGCGCACAGCGTGCACTTCCATACCGGCATTGGTGAGTGCGCGAATATGCTTCCATACTGCTGCGCGACTAATAGAAAGCTGCATTCCCAGCCACTGCCCGGAACGAAATTCGCCACTGGCCAGTAGTTCGATAAGACGCGTGCGTGTTGACATAACCCGAGTTTACCACAGTGCCGCATCGTATCCTGCTAAGTTTTATATACTTTTTCTGGTATTTAACATTTATTGAGCAAAGCCGATAGGCCAGATAGCAGACGTCATTACCCAGTAATACAAAGGACTGCCATGCTACCAGCCAGCAAAAATAATCCGCACAACCTGCAAGCTTCAATGACGATGCTACCGGCCACGGCACTCTATAAACGTGCACCGCGTGAAGATGAAAAAGGCAAGCCACTGACCGACTTCATGATGATTATTCCCAAACTACGTAGCCGTCCGCAGCCTCTAATTCAGGAAACAATTAGCAAGATCGAAATCGTGCTGAATCGACATGCACGCGAGGTGGTATTTGTCGACCTTAACCTCAAACTAAACGTACTTTGGGTGATTGTCCGTCCCCAGGACGGAATCTGCTGGGATCTACCCATGGAAATCAATCGCGCCGTGCCTGAAGCGCTCCTGGTAGCCCAACCGGCATGGTAGCCTTACTTACCACCCCGCACACCTCATTTTTAACCGTGTAGAGCGACTTCAACTTCAGCAAACGTGTGTGCAATAGCGCTTGTTTCAATAGGTTGATTGAGCTGCTTGCTGATCTGCGTTGCGGAAAATATGCCGCGTATTGAATCCTGCCCCGTACGCACATCATTGTCGATAACCAGTGCATGGCGGCGACCAACATTCTGAAGCGTGGCAACAATATCTCCGACCGACGCACGTAATACTTCCTCCATCTGTAACACCTCAAGGGTATTCTGCGGCGTCATAATGTCACGCACCATAATTTCTTCGTAACGCAGGTGCAGCTCCTGATGAAACTGAATCGGTTTTTCACCGAGAATATCAGTGGACGTAATCAGTCCGAGAATTTTTTTCTGGCTGTTGACTACAAACAGCAGGCGCACACCTGCAGCTTTCATGCGCTGTAGTGCCCAGTCTATGGAAACATTTGGCTCAACAGTTATCGCGATCTGCTGACGCAAATCGGTCATCACCAGTATCGCCGGGCTGTGCTCCTTCACCTGTGCCGGTAGCTCCTGACTGGGTTCAAAATAACTGACTAACCCAGGCAGTGAATGGATAGCCAACGCCCTGGAATTCTCCATATGACATTTCCTCTCGACCGAACCTATACGCTTATGTATAGACCAGGAGACAGGCCATTTCAAAGCGGCATTTTTATCCCGTTATCCTGCCGACCCGAAGCGGGTAATTTTTATTCCTTTTTATTCATATACTTATAGTATGTCAGGCGAGTGTAAGAAATAATCGCCAAAGCAAAAAAAACCCGACCATTTAGGTCGGGTTTTCGGTATTAAAAGCCTGGCAGTGACCTACTTTCACATGGGACCTCCCACACTATCATCGGCGCTGAGCGGTTTCACTTCCGAGTTCGAGATGGGATCGGGTGGTTCACACTCGCTATTGCCGCCAGGCAAACTGGTATTAAAAATGGGGTCAGAGACGAATTTCCTCCTAATGCCATTTTTTAAAATGGAGCCTCGACGAAATTCGTCTCTGACCCCATTTTTAATTGGAAAGTTGTTAAGGCTTGGGTTGTTGCATGCTTGAGTCAACACCCAAATCGCTTGGGTGTTATATGGTCAAGCCTCACGGGCAATTAGTACTGGTTAGCTTCATTCATTACTGAACGTCCACACCCAGCCTATCAACGTGGTGGTCTTCCACGGCCCTTCAGGGGAATCAAGTTCCCAGTGAGACCTCATCTTAGGGGGGGCTTCCCGCTTAGATGCTTTCAGCGGTTATCCCGTCCGTACATAGCTACCCGGCAATGCCACTGGCGTGACAACCGGAACACCAGAGGTACGTCCACTCCGGTCCTCTCGTACTAGGAGCAGCTCCCTTCAAGTCTCAAACGCCCACGGCAGATAGGGACCGAACTGTCTCACGACGTTCTAAACCCAGCTCGCGTACCACTTTAAATGGCGAACAGCCATACCCTTGGGACCGGCTACAGCCCCAGGATGTGATGAGCCGACATCGAGGTGCCAAACTCCTCCGTCGATATGGACTCTTGGGAGGAATCAGCCTGTTATCCCCGGCGTACCTTTTATCCGTTGAGCGATGGCCCTTCCATTCAGAACCACCGGATCACTATGACCGTCTTTCGACCCTGCTCGATGTGTCTATCTCGCAGTCAAGCACCCTTATGCCATTGCACTCAATGCGCGATGTCCGACCGCGCTGAGGGTACCTTCGTGCTCCTCCGTTACTCTTTGGGAGGAGACCGCCCCAGTCAAACTACCCACCATACACTGTCCCCAACCCGGATAACGGGTCTAGGTTAGAACCTCAAACATACCAGGGTGGTATTTCAAGGGTGGCTCCACCGAAACTGGCGTTCCGGTTTCGAAGCCTCCCACCTATCCTACACAGATAGGCTCAAAGTTCAGTGCAAAGCTGTAGTAAAGGTGCACGGGGTCTTTCCGTCTAGCCGCGGGTACACTGCATCTTCACAGCGATTTCAATTTCACTGAGTCTTGGGTGGAGACAGTGTGGCCATCGTTACGCCATTCGTGCAGGTCGGAACTTACCCGACAAGGAATTTCGCTACCTTAGGACCGTTATAGTTACGGCCGCCGTTTACCGGGGCTTCGATCAAGAGCTTCGGACGAATCCTAACCCCATCAATTAACCTTCCGGCACCGGGCAGGCGTCACACCCTATACGTCCACTTTCGTGTTTGCAGAGTGCTATGTTTTTAGTAAACAGTCGCAGCCACCTGGTCACTGCGGCCTCCAAAAGCGTGAACTTATGGAGGCGTACCTTCTCCCGAAGTTACGGTACTATTTTGCCTAGTTCCTTCACCCAAGTTCTCTCAAGCGCCTTAGAATACTCTTCTCGCCCACCTGTGTCGGTTTGGGGTACGGCCATTAATGTTGGTGCTATTTCCTGGAACTCCTTCACTGCACAGTACAATCCGATAAGTCTGTGCAATTTACGGAATCCGTCAACCTCCAACTGGCTCAGGAATATTAACCTGATTTCCATCGACTACGCCTTTCGGCCTCGCCTTAGGTACCGGCTAACC
>CAVWAK010000037.1:0-37500 GCA_963752745.1 uncultured Gammaproteobacteria bacterium | reverse complement strand
ACAGGGAGCGAAAACTCAACAGTTCGAAGTAGCGCCACATCAACTCATCAGAAATCGACATCAGCTTGCCAAACGTATCGTCCGGCGTTTCAGCAATCCCGATATAGTTTCCCAGCGACTTGGACATTTTTTGCACGCCATCGAGCCCTTCCAGAAGAGGCATGGTCAACACGACCTGCGGCTTTTGGCCATAACCCTCCTGTAACTGCCTACCGACCAGCAGATTGAACTTCTGGTCGGTACCGCCGAGCTCAATATCGGCTTTCAGCGCAACCGAGTCATATCCCTGAACCAGCGGGTAGATGAACTCGTGCACTGCAATCGGCTGACCGGTAGAGTAGCGCTTGTTGAAATCGTCACGCTCAAGCATACGCGCAACGGTGTGGCGGGCCGCCAGCTGAATCAGGTCAGCCGCACTCATTTCACCCATCCAGCTGGAATTGAAGACCACTTGTGTACGTTCGGGATCTAGAATCTTGAAGATCTGCTTTTCATAGGTACGCGCATTTTCCAGCACCTCGTCTCTGGTCAATGGCTTGCGAGTGACATTCTTGCCGGTCGGGTCGCCGATCATGCCGGTAAAATCACCGATCAGGAAAATCGCTTCGTGCCCCAGCTCCTGGAACTGCCGCAGCTTGTTGAGTAACACCGTATGCCCCAGATGCAGGTCTGGAGCAGTCGGATCAAACCCTGCCTTGACCCGTAGCGGCCGCCCTTCTTTAATACGCGCTACCAGCTCGGACTCGACCAACAGCTCTTCGGCTCCGCGCTTGATTTGCTGCAACTGAGACGAAACTTCATCCTGCGACATTCATTTCACCTTTGAGTACCCCGAAAAAATGAGGCGCAAGAGTAACATAAGTCGGCCGCTAACCCTGAGTAGATTGACCACGATAACCACCTGTGGTCGAACTGGCACAGATTCTGCTGATACTAATCGATACCAGCTTTTGGTTGACCAGGAGCGGGTTCGTCAGTTAGGTTTACACATTAATTAGGAAGGGATTTCTTGTGCGGTACGAGCATTCATCATTACGCGACTACAAGTCGGGCTGGAGCGACTCCGGGGCTTACAAACGCCGCGGCAATGGTATCCGCTGGGCCGTTCTAGGCACCCTGTCAGGTCTCGCCGTGGGCCTGTTTTCGCTCACATCATTTGATGCAAATGCACTACGGGTCAAGGAGTTACCGCTCTTCATCCCTGCCACAAACACAAGCGAAATGGCGGCCGCAGAGACCGGCATCACGGTGGAAGCATCGATACAGCTACCCGATGAATCCCCGCCGGCCAGCACAGAAGAAACTGCCGAACTACCAGGCAACTGGCACACCGTAACAGTCAAGCAGGGTGACAGCCTCGCAAAAATCTTTAACCAGCAGGGCATCCCGCCACGCCAACTCCACGACATCCTCGCCAGCGGGGGTGTTGCCAAAAAATTGACGCGCATTTACCCCGGCCAGACGCTACGCCTGCGCACCAGCACCGAAGACGGATTACTGGAACTGCTCTACGACATTGACGCTCTTAACCAGGTGCAGGTCAGCCGTACCGAAACCGGATATGAGCCCCAGCTGATAGTGCGGGTGCCAGACCGGCAAATCCAGCGCGCGGCAGCAAATATCGATAGCTCGTTATTCCTGGCTGCCCAGAAAGCCAATCTTCCAGAAACCATTACCATGGAGCTCGCCGGTATTTTTGGCTGGGACATCGACTTTGCGCTGGATATTCGTAAAGGCGACCAGTTTGCGGTTGTCTATGAAGAACTGTTTCTCGATGGCGAGCGCATTGGCACCGGTAATGTCCTGGCTGCCGAGTTTACCAATCAGGACAAACTGCATCGCGCAGTACGTTATACCGATTCGCAGGGCCGCACTGACTACTACACACCGGATGGACGCAGCATGCGCAAGACCTTTCTGCGCACACCGGTTTCTTTCTCACGCATCAGCTCGCGTTTCAGCTCGGGGCGCAAACATCCTGTCCTGAACCGTATACGCGCTCACAAGGGTGTTGATTACGCCGCATCACGCGGCACTCCGGTAAAGGCCACCGGCGCAGGCAAAATTAAGCTACGCGGCAAAAAAGGTGGCTACGGCAAAACCGTGGTTATCCAGCATGGCAGTCGCTACAGCACTCTGTACGCGCATCTGAACAATTATGCCCGCAACCTGAAAACCGGCAGCCGCGTTCAGCAGGGACAGATTATCGGCTACGTTGGCAGCACTGGTCTGGCGACAGGGCCACACCTTCACTACGAATTCAGGCTTAACGGCGTACATCGCAACCCGCTGACCGTAAAATTACCTGACGCGGCTCCCTTGCCAAAGCAGTATCGAGAAGATTTCAAACTCGCCACCGAGAACCTGATCGCCCAGCTGGAACTGGTCAAGACCCGGACTGTTGCTTTACAGGACAACTGAGCAAACCCACAAATCTCCATGCCTGCCTACTACCTCGGCCTCATGTCAGGCACCAGCGTAGATGGCATTGATGCAGTCCTTGTCGACTTCACTGCTGCCACACCCAAACTGATAGCGGCAAGGGCTTACGGCTGGGATGCAGCATTGCATAACGCCATCATCAACGCCCTCGACAACCCTGAGCAAACCACACTTCAAACGCTCGGAACGCTGGACGCCCAACTTGGCGAAGCGTTTGCCAGGGCGGCCCTGAACCTGATTGACAGTTCCGGCATTGATGCCAATCAGGTAGCTGCTATCGGCAGTCATGGGCAAACGCTGTTTCACGCGCCGGACGCCAACATTCCATTCAGCACGCAGGCGGGTGACCCTAACCGAATCGCCGAGTTAACCGGCATTACAACGGTTGCTGACTTCCGCCGTCGCGATATTGCTGCCGGCGGCCAGGGCGCACCGCTGGTGCCCGCCTTCCATCAGTCATTGTTTCAGCAGGCTGGCACCTCACGTGCCATTCTTAACATTGGCGGCATTGCGAATATTACCTTGCTACCTGCTGATCCAGGCGACGTTGTCACCGGTTTCGATACCGGCCCGGGCAATACCTTGCTGGACGCCTGGATCAGTGCGGCAACGCATGAAACTTTCGATAGAAACGGGGATTGGGCGCGCAGCGGGAGCAACCTGCCTGAGCTGCTGGAAGAGCTGCTGGAACACGCCTATTTTACAAAGCCGCCACCGAAGAGCACCGGCCGCGAGCTTTTCAACCTCTCCTGGCTGAAGCAGCAGACAAGTACCGGGCTACAAACGTTACCACCAGAGAATGTACAGGCAACGCTGGTGGAACTGACAGCCAGGTCAATATGCGACAGCTTGTACACCGGCATGCCGCACCTGGATGAACTCTATGTATGTGGTGGAGGTGCGCACAACAGATTCCTGATGGAGCGTCTGAATAACCTGTTGCCAGATACCCGGGTAGCCACAACAGAATCATTAGGGCTGGCACCCGACTGGGTCGAAGCCACCGCATTCGCCTGGCTTGCCAAACAAGCCATGGAGGGATTCGCCGGAAACCTGCCCCCGGTAACCGGCGCACGTCACCCGGCTATACTCGGTGGCATCTACCCCGGGAAGACCTAGCTAACGTTCGTCTATAGGCACGTAGTCGCGTGCCGTTTCGCCCGAATACACCTGCGTCGGCCGGAAGATCCGGTTATCACCAAGTTGCTCACGCCAGTGCGCCAACCAGCCAGCAGAACGTGCGATGGCGAAAATCGATGTGAACTGGTCAGGGGGTATCCCCATCTCCTTGTAGAGAATCCCGGAATAGAAATCGACGTTTGCATACACACCTTTTGGCGCCAGCCTCTCTTCACAGGCTTCTTCCAGTGCCAGCGCTGTTTCAAACATCGGCCCCATGTTACCGCCACGGTGTTCCATTAATTCGTGCATGAGTTTTTGCAGAATGGTTGCACGCGGGTCTTTCACCTTGTACTCGCGATGACCCATACCCCAGATCTTGTCCTTGCTGGCGAGTTTCTTGTCCAGCCAGGGCTTGACATTTTCCGGCCGGCCAATACTTTTCAGCATTTCGATGACACGCTCGTTGGCACCACCATGCAGCGGGCCAGCCAGGGTACCTACAGCAGCTGCAATTACCAGAAACGGGCTGGACAGCGTCGAACCGGCAACCAGTGCAGCGAACGTTGAAGCGTTGATCGTGTGCTCGGCATGCAGTATCAGGCAGGCATCCATGATACGTGCGAGACAGGGATCCGGTTCCTCACCGCTGAACATGTACAGCAAACTCTCTGCGTAGCTAAGATCCTTGCGAATGGGATATGGATCATAACCATTACGCACGTGTTCCCACATCGCCACAATCGTGGCCATGCGGGCAATAATTTTGACCGACATGTTGTGGACGTAATTGAGATCCTCACACATGTCACCACCGGTGAGACATTCGTCTCCCTGGTAGAACATGCCCAGACTGGCAACAGCGGTTTGCAGCATCTCCATCGGATGCCCGGTGGCTGGCAGATATTTCATAATCTCCCGGACGTTATATTTGACGACCCGATTGGCGCGCAATTCATGGTCAAACTGTGCCAGCTCATCCGCACTCGGAAGGCGGCCATCAAGCAGTAGAAGAGTGGTTTCCTCGAACGTGCTGTTAACTGCCAGATCAGCTATCCGGTAACCACGATAGGTGAGCAAACCGTTGACGCCATCCAGCTCCGAGATGTTTGACTGGGTAGCCGGCACGCCTTCAAGGCCAGGCAAATATTCGTTCATTCCGTTCTCCAGAAAATCTGTACAGCTACTGCCATCGGGCGGCCAAGTATAACGGGTTATAAAAATTTATGAGTACCCGATCGGGCATACGAAAAAGGGGCGCTTGCGCGCCCCTCCGGGGAATTCAGAAAACCGGGAATCCCAAAAAATCAGCTCAGGCCGAGAACGACGACCCACATCCGCAAGTAGTGGTGGCATTCGGATTTCGAATCACGAAGCGCGCGCCTTCCAGATCTTCCTTGTAGTCAATTTCAGAGCCTGCCAGGTATTGAAAGCTCATCGGATCAACGACCAGCTTGACACCGTTCTTCTCGACCTCGGTATCACCGTCATTGATCGCTTCATCAAACGTGAAGCCGTACTGAAAGCCGGAGCAACCACCGCCCGTGATGTAAACACGCAGTAACAGGCCGGGATTACCTTCTTCTTCTATCAATCCCTTGACCTTGGTCGCCGCCGCATCTGTAAATACCAGCGGTTCTTCAGTATTGATTTCCTGGGCTGCGCTGTCAGTCATCAGTCCATCTCCAAAATAACTCTATTAACAAGAGCACAATTATGCATTTCCTGACTAATTCAGTCAAGTATTACTTGGCGGGGGTCATGCCTGCTGCATCAATATTAGCAACATCCTCACTTGATTCGCTCTCCTGACGCTCAGTACCCCGATGGACCAGATTACCATTGACTTCAGCACCCATAGCCATTTCGATGAGGTTGTAATACACGTTGCCAGTCACCTTGGCATGACTGGCCAGCTCAACACGCTCACTGGCATGAACATCACCCTCTACCGCACCATTGAGCTCAAGATTGGGCACCTGCACATCGCCTTCAATGCGCCCTTTTTCACTGACTGTCAGCACATTGTCTGACCCGGGCTCGGCAATAATATTACCTTTTACCGTACCGTCAACATGCAGCCCGCCGGTGAAACGAATGTCCCCTTCCAGCCGGGTCTGCTGACCAATAACTGTATCGATTCTCGAACAGCTGGTTTTCTTGCCCTTTCCAAACATGGTTCTCTCCTGTAACACCTGTTAGCCGAACAAACTACGCCGGCCACTCCATTGTTTTGTCGACGCCTGGAGGCTTGCCTTTACCACCCGGCAACACTTTAATAGTCACCCTTTCGGGGAGAAAGCCATCCGGTATAACCAGCTCTCCGCCAAACTCCTGAAAATAACGAAATTTAAATTTCAATTCCTTCTTGTCACTCGCCAGCACAGACAGCGGCAGAACACGGCTCTTGCCACCCTCTACGCCTTCGACCTCGATTTCTATGACGCCGCGCACATAACGCTCATTTCGTTGCACCTGCGTCAGCATCAGCTGATAGTTAAAGACGCCACTGACCGAGCCAGGCTCGATATTAAAACGCTGGATCCTGAGCCCGGCCTTGCCGTCTTTTGGCGAAACGATACCGCGATAGAACTCCAGTTCCTCACTCAATGCGAGCATTTGGTCCTGCAGGACCGCAAATTCACTACGCACCTCCAGACTGGCCAGCCGATCGATTTCACTGGATCTTTGCAATATCGCTATCTGTTGGCTCAATTCAGCATTTTTTTTGCGCTCGTCCTGAAGCTGCTCGCTGAGTTCCTCGCCCTGCCGCCTGAGCTCCGTCCAATCTGTACCTGCATAATCAATACCTCTCTGGAACAGCAGGTAACCGGCACTGATCAGTATCACTACAACAACAGCGCTGCCCAGCCAGATGTAGGCTGGCTGGTACACCAGAATTTTTCGGTTACCGGATTCCATAATGATATCCCTGCAGAAAGACAGGCAACTATTGTGCCCGATTAGGGAATCAGACCAATCTGTTTGAGGCCTTCCCGCTCATCCAGCGAGAACATGATATTCATATTCTGCATGGCCTGTCCGGCCGCACCCTTGACCAGATTATCTATCACCGACAGCACCACCAGAGTCTGGCCGTCAGGTGCGAGATGAACCGCCAGTCGACAGTCATTCGCTCCTTTTACGGAACGGGTTTCAGGGTGTGAACCGGCAGGCAGCATATCGACGAAAGGCTCATCGACGTAGCGCTGCTCAAACAACGTCTGCACATCGGTAGTCCGATCGACCAGGCGGGCATACAGCGTGGCGTGAATACCGCGAATCATTGGCGTCAGGTGTGGCACGAAAGTTAATCCTACCGGTCCCGCTTTCACGCTCTCCAGCCCCTGCCGAATTTCCGGCAGGTGGCGGTGTCCGGGCACCGCGTAAGCCTTGAAGCTTTCCGAAGCCTCCGATAATAGCGCACCTACGTTAGCACCACGCCCGGCCCCGCTTACCCCGGATTTGCAATCCGCAATAAGGGCATCGGATTCGATACAACCAGCTTCTACAAGTGGCAGGAAACCCAGCTGCACCGCGGTCGGGTAACACCCCGGATTTGCCACCAGGCGTGCACCGGCTATCGCAGCACGATTAACTTCCGGGAGCCCGTAGACCGCCTCTTCAAGCAATTCAGGACACGCATGTTCCATGCCGTACCATTGCTGCCAGACTGCAACATCACGTATGCGAAAGTCCGCTGCCAGGTCGATAACCCGCACTCCCCTTTCCAGCAGCTGCCGAGCCATACCCATAGCAATGCCGTTGGGCGTAGCAAAAAATACCACGTCACAATTTGCCAGCACCTCTGGATCCGGTTCAGTGAAGGCCAGCTCAATATGACCCCGCAGGTTCGGAAACAGGTCTGCAACCGGTGTACCGGCTTCGCCTCGAGAAGTAACGGCCTCGAGCTGTACTCGTGGGTGCAAAGCCAGCAGGCGCAACAACTCTACACCCGTATAACCAGTTCCACCGACAACCCCCACCTTGATCATTCTGCTCACCTGAATCCGTTTGCATAAACGTCGTATTCTCCGTTCTCCCAGAAGACTTGTCTATTCCTGGACATTGCGCGGCCATACATGGCAATAGTAAGGTGGCCGGATGTTTCGTCATATTCGCAAATCAAGCCAGTCACTGCTGTGCCCTGACGCCTGGAAAATTCGCATACTCTTCTGGTCCGGCGCTGTCATTGTCGGCCTGGTAGCCACAGGGTTTGCGCTCAGCACCGAATTCGTCGACCACAGCTTTCATCAGCTGATTCAATCGTCACCCTATTTGCCGCTGGTTATCTGCCCGCTGGGTTTGATGCTGGTGTCCTGGATGACAAGGCGCTTCTTCCCGGGATCTCAAGGCAGCGGTATACCGCAATCCATTGCAGCATTGCAGATGATTGACCACACGTCCCGTACCGCAGTACTGTCGTTTCGCATCGCCTTTGGAAAAATATTACTGACCCTGATAGGCCTTCTGTCAGGTGCCTCTATTGGCCGGGAGGGTCCCACAGTACACATCGGCGCGGCCATTATGTTTTCGTTGGGACGCTTCGCCAAATTCCCTCACCATTACATGGACAAGGGCCTGATACTCGCCGGCGGAGCTGCGGGTATTGCCGCGGCATTCAATACACCCCTGGCCGGTATTCTGTTTGCTGTTGAAGAGATGGGACGCTCATTCGAAGAACGAACCAGCGGCGTACTGCTCACAGCCGTATTTATTGCCGGTATTACAGCGATTTCCATTCAGGGAAATTACACTTATTTCGGTTCCACCGATGCCTCGCTGGAAACCTCACAGTTTCTGCTGCCCATTATTGTCTGTGGCCTTGTCGGCGGCCTGCTGGGCGGACTCTTCAGCACTGTACTTATTCACGGCTCGCGCCGGATCGCGCCACTGATGAAGCAACGACCATTAGTCATTGCCGCTGCTTGCGGCCTCGGAATTGCCATCGTCGGGCTGCTGTCGGGTAATACTGTCTACGGCACCGGTTACGAGGAAGCCCAGGCGCTGATCACCGGCACCAGCACCGCTCCCGATGGTTACCCGGCCTATAAAATGCTTGCCACTGTGTTTTCCTACCTGAGCGGAATCCCCGGCGGTATCTTTGCACCATCATTAGCCGCAGGCGCCGGCGTCGGTGCCGAGCTCACCCACTGGCTGCCAGGTATTCCAGCTTCTGCGATTATCATATTGGGCATGGTTGGTTATTTCACAGGTGTGGTACAGACTCCGATTACAGCTTTTGTGATTGTCATGGAAATGACCGATAACCACGACTTGCTTCTGCCGCTGATGGCCACTGCCTTTATTGCCTATGGCACCTCCCGCCTGGTATGCCCGACGCCCATTTACAGAATCCTGGCACTGGGATTCCTCCCTGTAGTTCCCGCCCCGGAACCCGAAGAACAAAAACACAAACCAGACGCCTGACATGGCAAGTCGCAGCCGACAACTTGCCAGTAAAGCGTTACTATTGCGCGATCATGCAGATTAAAGACACTGTTATAGCCATTTTTGCAGTGGCATTGATTGGCGGCCTGGCGTGGCTCTGGCTCGCACCTGCGGGACTGCAGCGGGCGCCAGAAATTACCTTTACTACGATCGATGGCCGCAAACTGTCTATAGCCGGACTGCGCGGAAAACCGGTGCTGGTTAACTTCTGGGCAACTACCTGCCCGGGTTGCGTGAAGGAAATGCCCCATCTGGTTGAGCTATACAAGGAATTGAACCCGCAAGGATTCGAAATTATTGGCGTGGCCATGGCCTACGATCCACCGAACCAGGTTGTTGCTCTCAGCAAAGCACGTAACATTAACTACCCCATCGCGCTGGACATACAAAATGCTGCAGCAACGGCCTTTGGAGACGTTCGTCTTACACCGACATCATTTCTGGTCGCACCGGACGGCCGCATAGTTCATCAGAAAATAGGCGAACTGGATATGAGCAAGTTACGTACTCTAATTCTGGAAATGCTGGCCCAGGCCGGCACCTCATCCCCAACTATCGCGGCGCGCTGATTATGCTCTGGATAAAAGCCTTTCATGTCATTTTTATGGTGACCTGGTTTGCCGGGTTGTTTTATCTCCCGCGACTATTCGTCTATCACGCTGATTGCCACGACGATATTGGCCATCAGCGGTTTTTGGTTATGGAGCGCAAACTGTACGCCATTATGACCATTGGCGGCGTACTGGCGGCACTGTTCGGGATTTGGCTGCTGTTTTCTTATCATTGGCCCCTGAATGAGCTGTGGCTGCAAATCAAACTGCTTCTGGTTGGCACACTGGTCGCTTATCACATCTACTGCGGACAACTGGTCAAACGCTTCCGCGCCGGTGAAAACCGCTATTCGGGTATTTTTTATCGCTGGTTCAATGAATTCCCGGCCGTGACACTAATCGCAATAGTCCTTCTGGCCGTCCTCAGGCCTGCCTGAGCGGATTCCTCGCAGGCAAAACCCTGCTGGTCGCAATGTCACCTGCCCCGCCAAACCAATAACATTAATGAGAACGATTTGCATTTGATTTAAGTTTATCTATAATTCGCCTCCTGACCTATTTATTTTATCGCAGGGGGACAAACTTTCATGAAACGAACACTATTTTCCAGCATCGGTCTGGCCGCCACATTGCTGGCCACCTCCAGCCTGGCAAGCGCAGCCATGCCCACCCCGGAAGAAATGTGGGAAATTATTCAGCAGCAGCAGCGCGAAATAGAGGCGCTCAAGCAAGGCCAGAAAGAGAATACCGAGAAAGCCGAAGCGGCTGTCGAAGTAGCCGAGGAGAGTAAAAACGCCTCATCAGGCAGCGCCAGCTGGGCAGAAAACACCCAGATTGGCGGCTATGGTGAACTGCACTACAACAACCTCGACAGCAAAAAAGAAATCGACTTTCACCGCTTCGTATTGTTCTTTGGCCACCAGTTCACCGATCGCCTGCGCCTGTTCTCCGAGCTTGAACTCGAACACTCGGTATCCGGCGATGGCCAGAATGGTGAAATCGAACTTGAACAGGCGTATATCGAATACGACATAACCCAGAATCAGCATGTTAAGGGCGGTGTTTTCCTGCTACCGGTGGGTATACTGAATCAGACTCATGAACCCCCGACTTTTTATGGTGTAGAACGCAACCCGGTTGAAAAGAACATCATCCCGAGCACCTGGTGGGCTGGCGGCATCGAATTCACCGGCGAAGTATTTCCTGAAGCAGTTCCCGGCTTCAGCTACGCACTCTCGGTGCATGAAGGCCTGGACACCAATGCCGGTAACAATTACGCCGTTCGCAAAGGCCGTCAGAAAACCAGTGAAGCCGACGCCAATGACCTGGCATCAACTGCGCAGATCAAATGGACCGGCATCCCGGGCGTGGAACTGGCTGCGGCCGTCCAGTATCAACAGGATGTAACCCAGGGCAACGATCCGACTGCTGGCGATGCCTGGCTGTACGAGGCACACGCAGACATTCAGCGCGGTGCGTTTGGCCTTCGCGCCCTGTACGCCATGTGGGATCTTGATGGCTCTGGACCGAAGGCTGTTGGCGCTGACGAACAGACCGGTTTCTACATCGAGCCGTCGTACAGGATCACGCCGGAATGGGGTGTCTTTGCCCGCTATAACCAGTGGGACAACCAGGCTGGCAGCAATGGCAACGATACTGAAAAGAAGCAGTACAACGCCGGCGTGAATTACTGGCCACATCCTGACGTCGTCCTGAAGGCGGACGCCCAGCAACAGGACAACGAAGGCACATCGAAAAACGACAACGGCTTCAATCTCGGTATTGGATACCAGTTCTAAGCTGTTTCGTGCAAGCCATGTCAGGCACAATACGGGGCGCTGATGTGCCCCGTATTGTTTATTTATCGGTCATCCCCATGCTCAGAAAACTGTTACTGATCGTAGTTATCACCGGGTTCAGCGTAACCAGTATGGCGCGTGGCACCTACCAGGAACCCGAAGATTTTCTGGGCGAAACATTCGCCGGCGAACCACCCGAACCCGCTGTTATCTGGTTAACCGGTGAACGCAAAGATACCGTCAAGCAGATACTCGGACACCGTTATGCCAGCCTGCGTGTGCGCTACTGGCAAGAAGCCGAACGCAGCGCCTGGATACTTGACGAAATAGGTAAAGACCAACCCATAACCGTTGGAGTAGTAGTCAATGCCGGGCGCATGGAGACTATAAAGGTACTGGTATTCCGCGAAAGCAGGGGCTGGGAAATACGCCACCCCTTCTTTACCGATCAGTTCAGGCAGGCCTCGCTTGAAGCGGACCACCAGCTCGACAAGCAGATCGATGGCATATCAGGAGCCACCATGTCGGTGCGCGCCATGAAAAAGCTGGCTACCCTTGCACTGTATCTGGATGCCGAAATCAGGAAACAAGATGTCCCGCCAGCACCGTAGAAAACAGCGCTTCAAGCTTAAATCCTTCTACGTATGGCATCGCTATATGGGTGTCAGCGCGGCGCTGTTTATGCTGATCATAGCTGTCACCGGTATTCTGCTTAACCATACCGAGGACTTTCAATACGACAGCCAACACGTCAAAGCTGACTGGGTGCTGGACTGGTACGGCATCGAGGCGCCACGAGAACTGCCGAGCTTTCCGTGCGGCGACCGCCATATCACATTGATGGGTGAACACCTGTACCTGAACCGCAAGGAGATCGACGGCACCTACCAACAACTTGTCGGCGCCGTTTGCCGGGATGAACTCCTCATTGTTGCCGTCAGTCAATCCATCCTGCTGTTGACACCGCGCGGAGAATTAATCGAACAACTACAGGCAAAGGATGGTGTGCCAGCGGGTATACACGCCATAGGCACTGATGTTAATGGTCAGTTTGTAGCACGAGGCAGCCACGACATTTACCAACCCGATACAGATTTTATTCAATGGAAACGCTGGGGAGGAAATTCTGAAACTGTTTCCTGGGTTGCCACCAATGAATTGGACGCCGTGGTCAAGACATCATTGCAACAGCATTTCCGAACGGAAGTCCTGCCGGTCGAGCGCGTCATTCTTGACCTGCACAGTGGCCGCTTCTTTGGCAGTTTCGGCCCCTGGCTATTCGATATATCCGCCGTGTCTGTTGATCCTGTTATCCCTGTCCGGCACATGGATCTGGCTGAAACGTCGGCGTTAAAAACCCCGGCCGCAGCATCCACTACAACCAGGGCACCTGATTCGTTCTTGCCAGCGCTACATCATCGACTGCTGGTAGTTCTTCAACCCGACTTTCTCAATCAAGCCCAACTGCGTCTCAAGCCAATCAATATGCTCTTCCTCACTTTCGAGGATATCCTCGAAAAGTTCACGAGAAGCATAGTCCTTGACCTGTTCGCTGTATTCGATCGCTTCGCGTAGCAACGGCACCGCTTCCAGCTCCAGCTCCAGATCACAGCGCAGCATTTCTTCGGTATTTTCGCCGATCTTCAGTTTACCCAGGTCCTGGAGATTGGGCAGTCCTTCGAGAAACAGCGTGCGCTTTATTAGCGCATCGGCGTGCTTCATCTCATCGATGGACTCGTGATACTCCTTCTCGTTGAGTTTCGTCAAACCCCAGTCTTCATACATACGTGCGTGAAGGAAGTACTGGTTGATAGCCGTCAGCTCATTCCTCAAGGCTTTATTCAGATACTGGATAACTTTTTTGTCACCTTTCATACACTCATCCTCGGAACTCAGAAGCAAACGGACCCAACTCCGTCAGGTGGCGGACAAATATAGCGTAGTTAAACGCTCCTTCAAAGGCCTAAGCCAACAAGGAAAAACGCCCGTTTCAGTGATGTTTTGATAAATCGGTTAATCGCCGGGAACAGCGACTGCTGGATAACAATGATAAAAACCGGGCATTACCTGCACTGTGGCAGTTTGAACCATTGAGATTAATTTCAGGATGACTGGGCGCTGCCCCTGGATGCTTTGCAGCCATGGATTTCTTCCAGCACTCCACGCGCACACCCGGCGCACTTGCCACACTGACTGGCGACACCCAGCTGCTCTTTGAGAGCACGCACGTTATCCACCCCTTCGCTGGCTGCAGCACGGATTTGACCGCAGGTCACTTGTCGACAAATACATACGTACATAAGGCCTCCTGGAACTGTGAGGCATAATGTTAATGAGAATTACTATCATTGTCAATAGTATCACCGGCCAGCCCGGACCAGACCACCCAGACCCGCGTTTTCCAAACTGCGGTTCATCAAGGCTCGAACGGCATCGGCATCTTCGAGCTCCCAGACCTCTTCAAGTAATTCCCGCATGGCTTCGGCAGTAAAACTGCGTATCGCCCACTTAACCCGCAAGAGACTGGCCGCACTCATACTAAGTGACTTGATTCCCATGCCGAGCAGTAACAGCGCAGCTGCGGGATCACCCGCCATTTCGCCACACACACTCACTGGCCGTCCGGCCTGGTCAGCCTCATCGGCAACCTGCCGGATGGCACGCAATACGGCAGGATGAAGCGCGTCATACAAGTTGGCCACACGAGCGTTATTGCGGTCAACCGCGAGCAAATACTGCGTGAGATCATTCGAGCCAATGGAGAAAAAGTCGATACGTTTTGCCATTGCAGACACTTGATACACCGCCGATGGCACTTCGATCATGACACCGATTTTCGGGTAGGCCAGATGCTCGCCTTCTTCACGCAACTCTTCGTAGGCTCGCCGTATCAGTCCCAAAGCACCATCAACTTCTTTAACATCGCTGATCATGGGCAGAAGCAGTTGCAAATTATTGAGATCGGCATTGGCACGCAATATCGCTCGCACCTGGGTGAGAAAGATTTCCGGATGATCCAGCGATATCCGTATACCGCGCCAGCCAAGGAAAGGGTTCTCTTCGACCACGGGAAAATAGGGCAACGATTTATCGCCACCAATATCCAGTGTCCGCACAGTCACCGGTGCTGGCGCAAACGCCTCAAGCACTTGCCGGTAAGTCCGCCGTTGCTCCTCTTCCCCAGGAAAACGATCACGGATCATAAACGGTATCTCCGTTCGATAGAGCCCGACGCCTTCAGCGCCGCATCGTAGAGATGGCGTAATATCGGTCAGCAAACCGGTGTTCGCGTACAGCGGTACCGAAACACCGTCGGGAGTTTCGGAGGGCAGTTCAATAAGGTGCTGCAACTCCCTGGAAAGCTCTGCCTCTTCCTTCTGCAGGCGCTCAAACTCCTGCCGAATGGCCACGGACGGCCGCACAAACACCCGAGACTGATAGCCGTCCACAACCAGCGGCTGGCCTTCCAGTCGACTGACCGGCAGATCATCGACGCCCATTACAGCTGGAATACCCAGCGCACGCGCCAGAATGGCCACATGCGATGCACTTGAGCCACGTGCCGACACCACACCTACAAGCTGATGAGCGGGTACTTCAGCCAGCTGGCTGGCAGTCACCTCGTCGCCTACCAGTATGGTGCCATCCGCGAATACCCGGGGTGTGGGGTGAATACTCTGCAGCCGCTGCAATATTCGACGCCCGAGATCACGCACATCACCGGCGCGCTCGCGCAAGTAGGGATCTTCCATGTCCTCAAAAGCATTAACGTGCTCGGCAATCGTGCTGCGTAATGCGCCTGGCGCCCAATTACCCTCACGGATTCTGTCGACGGTGCCATCGACCAGGTTTTCACTGCGCAAGATCATGATTAATGCATCGAAAAGCGCGATGTCTTCTGCAGGAAGGGAATCGACCATGCGTGCTGACATCATGCGCATGTCCCGCTCGACAGCGGCGACGGCTGCATGAAACTGATCAATCTCGGAATTAACATCCTCGGCCAGCCGGTCGGGAACCGCCTCCAGGTCAGCCGCTGCATAAACAACACGAGCCTGTCCGACGGCGGCACCTGGCGTCCCTGAAACACCCTTCAGTGCATAGCGCGTCTCATCCGGCTCACGTAGCAGACGTTCCACATCGCCACTGGCACTGGCATGACTGATTGCGCCCGCCAGTTGCGCCGCCAGAGTAAACAGGAACGTATCCTCCTGCTCGGCAAATCGCCGTTTGTCGCGGTGCCGAACCACCAGTACGCCAAGCACCATACGGTGCTGGACAATCGGTACACCAAGAAAACCATGGAAAACATCTTCACCAATACCGGTAGTGAAGCGGTAACTCGGATGTTCAGCCGCATCCTCAAGGTTGATCGGCTCCTCGCGGCGCGCCACCTCTCCGACCAGCCCCTCGCCAAACCGCAATCGCACCTGGCCGATGGCCTTTGGATCGTAGCCATCTGTTGCCATCAGCACATGCTGTTCGCCTTCATAATCACTCAGGTATACCGAGCACACATCGACGACCATAGCCTGCTTGACGCGCGACACGATAATCTCAAGCGCCCTGGATAAGTCGGGCGCACGATTCACTTCCTGGATGATTCTGCGCAGGGTATCAAGCAAGTCTCAGGTCCGTTTGGTTGGGGTGACGAGGTACGCTAGTCCCCGGACTGTATTCAGCGTGCCGGTGAACTTGTTGACTCACCCATGGAAACCAGTAGCGGGGCCAGCTCATTGAGCGCCTTTTTATAGACTGTACGTTTGAAGGCAACAACTTCGCGAAGCGGTTGCCAGTAGTCTACCCAGCGCCAGTTATCAAACTCGGGCTTGTCACTCAGATCAAGTCGTACGAAGCGCTCTTCACCCACCAGTCTGAGCATGAACCAGACTTGCTTCTGGCCAACACAAACGGGCCGTTGATGACGGCGAATAAAACGCTCTGGCAGACGGTAGCGCAACCAGCCGCGCGTAGAGCCGAGCATTTCCACATGGCTGGACTCCAGGCCAATTTCTTCCTCAAGCTCACGGTACATGGCTTGTTCGGGGGTTTCCTTCGCCCTAATCCCGCCCTGGGGAAACTGCCAGGCGTCCTGACGAATACGGCGCGCCCACAGGAGCTGACCATGACGGTTAGTCAAAATGATACCGACATTCGGTCTATAGCCATCTGAATCAATCACTTGCAAGCCCAACTGCCTGTTCGTTTGGTAATAAAACCATTGTACACAGGCACCTGACAGGCGCAAATCAGCAAACGCTGATTTGCGTTTTTTGGCAAGATCACTAAGCTGGCTTTCCGCCGCTTTTCGCGACAATTTAATAGCACTGGAAAATCATGGCGTTGGCGCTTTTCGATCTGGATAACACGCTACTGGACGGTGACAGCGACTATCTTTGGGGCTGCTTCCTGGTTGAGCACGGCATTGTCGATGGAGAACACTACGAAGCCGAAAATCGACGCTTTTATGACCAATATCTCGACGGTTCCCTGGATATTTATGAATTTTTGCGTTTTCAGCTTGCACCACTGAAAAATCATACCAACGCCAAACTGGAAGCGTGGAGAGACACCTACCTGAAGGAAAAAATCGATCCCATTCTTTTGCCCAGGGCGCACCAACTGCTGGACAAGCATCGCCAGGCCGGTGACGAGTTACTGATTATTACCGCCACCAACAGCTTTATCACCGCGCCGATTGCAAAACGATATGGCATCAATCACTTGCTGGCGACTGAACCGGAAACCGTCGATGGTGAGTACACGGGCAACGTGAACGGCACCCCCTGTTTTCAGTCCGGCAAAGTAGAGCGCCTGCACGCCTGGATGAAGGCCCACGACCAACGGTTAGATGGCAGCTGGTTTTACAGCGACTCACATAATGACCTGCCACTGCTCGAAGCCGTCGACCATCCGGTTGCAGTAGACCCTGACGACAAACTAAAAACTCACGCCCAGGCCAACGGCTGGCCGGTCATTAGCCTGCGGTAATCGACCGGTGCCTCAACTGCGCCCTTTACCCTTGCTGCTAGCGCTTGTGCTGGCCAGTCTGGCCAGCGCCTGGTTAAACCTGAACACAGGCTCTGCCCACATTGCCGTACTGGAAGCACTGCAACAAGTGGATAGCCTCGATCACCAGATACTTCTGGAGCTGCGCATACCCAGGATGAGCACTGCATTCATTACCGGCGCGCTGCTCGGTATCGCAGGAGCCTTGATGCAGGTGCTGCTGCGCAACCCGCTCGCTGACCCCTATATTCTGGGGGTATCCGGAGGAGCTTCGGTCGCCGCCCTGCTGGCTATCATGGCCGGCGCCAGCGGGATGATGCTTAGCGGCAGTGCATTTGCCGGCGCACTGTTGTCCACCTTGCTGGTATTCACCCTGGCCCATGGCCGCGGCAACTGGGACTCCAACCGACTGCTGTTAACGGGCGTGGTACTGGCAGCCGGCTGGGGTGCTGTTATCAGCCTGCTGCTGGCCATCAGTCCTGGCACCCAGCTGCACGGCATGCTGTTCTGGCTGATGGGTGACCTTGGTTTCTCGCGCACTCCATTGATCGGCAGCCTGGTACTGTTATTCCTGTTACCCGTCACACTGGCCATCTCTCCGTCCCTCAACCTGCTGGCCCGCGGAGAGTTGCAGGCCGCCTCACTGGGTGTAACCGTTGGCCGACTGAGAACCACCATTTACGTGCTGGCGTCGCTGGCAACTGCAAGCGCTGTCACGCAGGCCGGAAACATTGGCTTTATCGGCCTGATAGCACCCCACATGCTGCGCCTGCTTGGCGCACGTGACCATCGCCTGCTGATACCGGGCGTGGCCTTGCTGGGAGGAACATTACTGCTGCTCGCCGATGCTATATCGCGCCTGATTATCGAACCGCGTCACTTGCCCGTTGGCGTACTCACTGCCTTGCTGGGCGTCCCCCTGTTTCTGCTTCTGCTGTTCCGCAGCCGCCAACTGAACAATGAGTAAGCCATCCGCTGCGCTGCTGGAATGCCGTAATCTTGATATTGAAATCGGCGGAACCCGGATTACCCGCGATCTCAACCTGCGCATTGCCGCCGGTCAGTGCTGGTGCATACTTGGCCGAAACGGCAGCGGCAAGACAACCCTGTTACACACGCTCGCAGGACTCCGGCCTGCCCGGCAGGGGCAGATCTTTTTGAATGGCGAGACACTATCCAGCCTGGGTCGCCGCCAGGTAGCCCGGCAGCTGGGTATCCTGTTCCAGATGCAGACCGACAGCTTCCCCGCCACAGTACTCGAACATGTCATGCAGGGCCGCCACCCTCACCTGCACGCCTGGCAATGGGAAAGCGCAAGCGACCAGACTGTTGCCCTGGCAGCAATCAAACAGCTGGGACTCACAGACCTGCAGGCTCGTAATATCCAGACGCTCTCGGGAGGAGAACGCCAGCGCGTAGCTATTGCTACCCTGCTAACCCAGCAGACCAGACTGTTACTACTGGATGAACCCAGCAATCATCTTGACTTGCATCATCGCCTGTCTTTGCTGGACGAGCTGGTTGCCAATTGCAAACAGGCGCAACAGTCAGTGCTCATGAGCCTGCACGACATCAACCTTGCTGCACGTGTCGCAGACCATGCCCTGCTACTGCTGGGAGACGGCCAGGTTGCCCACGGCCCGATTGACGAGGTACTCACCAGCCAACAGCTGGAAATGCTGTATGGCCACCCGCTGGAAGAGTTCCGGACAGCGGCCGGACGCGCATGGCTACCACGGTAAGCGTGTAACTATTTTCGACACCGTTGCCGGGACGCTTAATCAAGCACTTAGCCACTCGGAGCCGACGAAACTATTATACATATGATTGTTATATCTATTTTTTTCTCTCCCCGAGCAAGAAGCCATCAAAACTGTCGGATTATTTTACGTTTTTATTCATCTCAACCACCACAGTGGCGCTAAGCTATTGACTCAGCGGACAAGTTGCACGACGGCACACGATTTGCTGAGTATCAGGCAATTCATACAACTGGATTGATTATGTCTGCACAGGAACAAATCATTACCGGGACCACCCGCCCGGCAGAACGCCGCCAGGATGAAGACCGCCGCCGCCACAGCTTGCGAACGCTGACCTATTGCGGCATGCGGGGTCGTGGGCGCCGCCATCAGGTACGTCGCAGCGACCACAGCTACTACCTGGACCGCTACGAGCCAAAACTGGTTATGACCGGATTGTTAGTACTGTTCCTGAGCTGCCTGGACGCCCTGTTCACGCTGTCACTGCTAAGCAAAGGCGCCTACGAAGCCAACCACTTGATGGCGGCTCTGCTGGAGCTCGGCACACATCCCTTCGTGATCACAAAAGTAGCCATCACCGCGGCCGGCGTGCTGTTTCTGCTGATGCACTCGCACTTTCGTATTCTGCGAGTAACGAGCGGCAAACGCATGCTTGAGGTGCTTGCCGGCGTGTATGGATTGCTGATTGCATGGGAGCTTTTTCTAATGAGGGCAATTGCATGACTAACAAGATCAACTGGCAAACAGTCGCTGCCACCAACGTCGCCGGTTCCCCGGCAGCGGCGTCTGCACTTGCAGATCGGCTGGCCGCAGCTTGGAAAGAATCCAGCCAGGTAATGGTGGATTATCGCTATAGCCGCATGAAACGCCCAGGTTATTGGGATCAAAAATTTTCACGAAACTAGGTGACTCGGTATCGTCAACGTAGACGACGCCACAGTAATCTTCGCCGTGCTCGCTGCGCAGCAGCAGGTCAACTTCTTCGATAAAGCGCAGTACTTCTTCGCTATTCACTGTAACCGTTGGCGGCACCTCGCCAACAGCGTACAAATACCAGTCTCCCGCCGCATCCTCACGCAAACGTTGCCAGAACTTGTCTAGCTGCTCCCAGCGCAGAATGCCGCTGAAACTCCCCTTGAAAGCAGTACGAAAATCAGTTTCTGTATCAGTCATGGTGACTCTACCCTATAGCTCTTCAAGCCAATGCGTCAGCTGCCGGACTTCCCGTGTTATAAATTCTGTATCGCTGTAGGCCGCACCCAACAACGCAATCCCCTGCATCCTGCCTTGCAGATGCCTTGCCAGTTCGGATGCGACATCCCCACTCTTTCCGAGCGCACTAAACTGCTCTTCAAGCCAGCCACCGAACAGGTCAAACATTTTCCTGGCCTGCTCCCGCAATACATCCTGATCCTTGATTAATTCCTGGTTCAATGACCCCATTGGACAGCCATGAAGCACAACCTGTGGCGCCTCGTTGACAGCAATCCTCAGGTAGCGTTTCAGACGATCCCTCGGGCTATCAATAGTCTCGTTCCAAGTGTCAAGCATACTGGAAATATCATCCAGCCTGGCGTCGATAACAGCGCCGAGAATCTCATCTTTCGATTTAAAATAGTAATAAAAATTCCCGCGCGGAATATCTGCAGCATCAGCTATATCACTGAAAGAGGTCCGATTAAAACCGCGCTCATAAAACAGCCTGTTTGCCGCATCGACAATGCGTTCGCGTACCTGTTGACCTTTGCTAACCATAGGGAACACACGATACAAAATAACCAGGCTTTACTCTACCCGCCGGGGTTCATCAACCTGGGACACCGCCATTTTCATAGGATGATGCTGTCGTTGCCGCATTTCTGCCAACTGCTCAGCGATGGCCGTTTTCCAACCAATCGCTGGCCGATAGCCGAGCCGCTGCATTGCCGGACCATTATCCGGGCATGTTTCTTCCAGCAAGTGGATAATACTGCGCACTACCAGCGGGTCCCAGGGTACCAGCGGATCGAGATATTCCATCAATGCCGCAAACGCGTAACCTACCGGAAACGGCACGGAAAAGTGTGGTCGCGGATAGCCAAAGTCTGCATGCAGGTAGTCGATCACCTCTCTGGCTGTAGGCACCTCCGGGCCAACAATCTGAAACTGCTCATAACCGTTCAAATCATCAGTAACGGCCGCCTTCACAAAAGCCTGTCCCAGGTCGCACCCGGAAACAATCGGCATACTGGTGCTTCCACCGGCAATCCAGGGCACCAGGTGCGTTTTCAGGCGAGGCAGCAAAATGGGCAGCAACCCGAGATTGTAACGCTTGCCGGCAAACAGGCCACAGCGCAGGCTAACCATCGTCGATTGTTGCGACGCCAGTTCACGCATGCGGTTTTCGATACGCGTAACATTGCACAGGTGCGGCCAGAATAACGGCTGGACACCTGGTAACCCTGCGTCAGCAAACCCTGAAGGCGCTGCGCTGGTGGTACCTGGAAACACAAACCTCTTTATCCCGGCCTCGACCGCATCCTCCAGCAGCGCGGCGCTCGGCTCATAAAACAGGGCATTGGACTGTTTCCGGTGCCCCCACAGAGATGTCCACGCCGCAGCATGAATGACAGCATCGACACCGCTCAACATCCTTGCTCGATAGCTTTTGTCGCGCAGATCACCGCTACGAATTTCGCCGTCGAATGCGAAGGGTAATTTATCCGGGTGCCGGCAGGCGGCGATCCAGCGATGACCGGTTTCTGTTCCGGCAGCTTCGAGCACGTGGCTGCCCACGAACCCGTTTGCACCGGTAATCAAAATAGTAGCCATAACCCCACTCAAGCCTTGCACAACCAGCGCTAGAAAATAAGTCATACGTATGACTTTTACAAGCGCATTTAGAGCTAAATTATTATAAATATATAATTCAACATGTTACGGATAATACAAATTGACACACACCACGTTAATTTGTACAGTCCGGTCCAGCTAACCATCCGGCAACACCACGCTAATGAATCTCCAACTGACCGTTTTTCTAGCTGCTTCACTGGCAGTTCACGCCGGGCTCCTGTACCAGAACAGTGCGCAGCAGCCGCTGACGCTGGCTATTGGCGGCAAGACCCAGGCTTTAAGTGTCACGGTAGTAAAACCTTCCCCACAGCCTGAACAGCAGCAGGAATTCGCCGCACTGGAAATTACTCCAAAGGCACTACCTGGTAACCATGACAAGCCAGCCCGGAGAAAACCGGTATCCATCAACAAGGCCAACACTCTGAATCCGTACCCGCCTGTTAAAACGTCCGGCATTGGCAAGACGGCACCAAAAGCCGCTGAGACTATCAGTAACAGGGCCATCACAACGCGACACCTTGCGGTTGCAAATACTCACACGAGCAGCACGCTGAACGTCAACAAAACCATCAGCGCGGCATTGCAAAATCGACTGGCCAGTAACTTCGAATATCCCTGGCTGGCACGCAAGCGTGGTTGGCAGGGCCAGGTAACCCTGTCACTGCAGGTTGATAACAATGGCAGCCTGAGTAACTGGCATATCGCCACAACATCAGGGTATGGGGTACTGGACCGTTCCGCGCTCAAAGCCGCCAAAGCAATCAGGCACTTGCCAGAAGCCGAAGACCTGTTGCACGGACAACCACTTAATTTAATGATACCTGTGCACTACCAACTGCTCGACAGCTGAAACCTGCCAGCGCTGTCGATCGTCGGTATAATCGCGTCTCTCTCTTCTTCAGCAGGGCAAGCAGCGTGAAAAAAGCCATCGTCATTATTGGCATTGGGGAAATGGGCGGCGTATTCGCCCGCGGCTTTCTACGCAGCGGTTACCCGGTATTTCCGGTCACCCGCGAGATGTCCCTGGAAAAAGTGTCTGCTGAATTAACAGACCCGGAACTTGTTCTCCTTGCAGTCGCTGAGAAAGATCTTCACAACAGCCTTGAAACACTCCCGTCAGCGTGGCGTGACAAGCTGGTCCTGCTACAAAACGAACTACTGCCCGGTGACTGGCAACACTACAGCTATACCGATCCCACCATAATTTCGGTCTGGTTTGAAAAGAAAAAGGGGCAGGATGCCAAGGTACTTATTCCTTCACCGGCCTACGGCCCCCATGCGGACCTGCTGAAAACTGCATTGGGTAATATTGATATTCCGGTTCGTGTACTGGGCGACGAATCAGAACTGTTGTTTGAACTGGTACGTAAAAATATCTATATCCTTACGACCAATATCGCCGGGCTGGAAACGGGAGGAACAGTGAGCGAGCTCTGGTCACAGCACCGTGACCTGGCAAATGATGTGGCTACAGAAGTCATCCAGATACAGGAGCAACTGACAGGCGGGACTCTGGAATCAGACCGCCTGATTGCCGGCATGATAGAAGCGTTCGAGGGTGACCCTGATCACAAGTGCATGGGACGCAGCGCACCGGCACGCTTGCAACGTGCACTACAACTCGCCAGCCAGTACCAGTTAACTTTACCGGTACTGGCATCACTAAAAAGCCTTGCCTAAATTCCGCATCGGTCACCACAGCCAGGCAGCACCACGCACGCCACTCGAATCACCGAATAACGATTTTACCAGGCGCGTATCGACACGATCGGAGAACACATACCGACCCCATTGGCCCGGCACATCCAGATAAAGGCGATCGATATTGCTGACACCACCTCCCAGCACAATAACTTCCGGGTCGACAACATTGATGATGCTCGCAAGTGCCCGTGCCATCCTGCCAATATAACGATCCAGGCAAGCAGACGCCGCGGCATCTCCCTGCTTATCCTGCTCGGCAATAATGTCACTCGGCAACGACCTGCCAGCCGCCTGCTGATAGTCACGCTCCATTCCCGGCCCCGACAGCCAGGTCTCGATACAGCCGCTATTACCGCAATAACAGTCAGGCCCTGGCAGCTCCGAATCTTTCGCCCACGGCAAGGGGTTATGCCCCCATTCCCCGGCAATAGCATTCGGCCCCGCCAGCAGTTTTCCATTTATTACCAGCCCCCCGCCAGTGCCCGTACCGACGATTACACCGAACACACTGGCGGCACCGGCTGCACAGCCATCCGTCGCTTCCGACAGGGCAAAGCAATCAGCGTCGTTGGCAATGCGTACATCACGCTGCAGTCTTTGCTGCAGATCCTGCAGCAAAGGCTTACCGTTCAAACACACCGAATTGGAATTTTTCAACAAGCCGGTCGCGGGAGACACCGCGCCAGGAGTACAAATACCCAGGCTGGCATTACACCCCAGCCTTTGCTCGGCACCTGTGACAAGCCCGGCAATTACCTCAAGAGTGGCCGTATATTCACCCTTTGGCGTATCGACACGGTGACGTAAACGGACTTCGCCAGATTGATCCAGCGCAATGATCTCAATTTTGGTACCGCCCAGATCAACACCCAGGCGAAACGGGGATTTGTCAGCCAAGCCAGCCGGCCAACACCAGTAAGGACAACGCTATCAGCCAGACAGTTAACGCACGCCAGACCAGTCGCATGGCACTACGCACCGGTGAAACCCTGTCGCCGACATAGTCATCGTCAGCCAATCCCAGCGCACCCTCTCCCGTTTCCGTTAACACCTGCTCGGAACCGGCAACGCCTTCAGGGTGGTTCTGGTGCGCCAGCCTCCAGGCAGCCAAAGCTGAATCGAAGTGCCCGGTAAGCGCATAGCCCAACGCGACCAGCCGGGTTGGTAACCAGAGCATCACCGCGTACAACCAGGCAATGCTGTCAGTGAATCCGCCCTGTTCGCGATACTGGTAGTAAAGAACAGCGGCACTGCGATACATGACGGCTCCGACCGGCCCAAGCAACACAAACCAGAACAACACTGCGAACAGACGATCATTCGCTTCCAGCAGTACGGCCCGTGTCACCCGGTGCGTGCATTCTGTTTCATCGTCTGGCGGCGCTTCGCCTCTTAGTAAACGTCCTGCAGCACGCTGACGCAACTCATCGTCACTGGTATTGCAAACTTCGCAATAAGTATCGACATCAACGGCCAGGTCCCGTGGCCCCATGCAATACACAAACACAGCGATATAGAACAGTAAGCCAACAAGGCCAAACAACCAGTCGCTGATCCAGATTTGCAACAGGCCGACAGTGAGCCACAGCGGAAACACGACAAGCAGCAGACCGCCGATATTTTCCCAGGCCGGGCCACTGATGCGTTCTCGCATCCAGGCGATATATTTGAGGAAATGATCGTAGTGACGGTATTCATGCAGATGCGTCAACAGACGATCGGCAGCGATACCAAGCAGTGCGGAAATCAGGGTCATTGTTATTGATCTGGCCGGGAACTTACAGGCACGCTAACGCCTGCTCAGGCAAGCTGTCAAGCCAGCAGGGATTTTAGGTGCTCCCAGTCGAACGCCAGGCCCGGATCAGATTTCCTGCCAGGCGCGATATCGCAATGACCGACAACCGCTTCAGCGCCAATAGCCGGGAATTGCTCACGCAGGACAGTAACCAGTTCAGCAAGCCGCTGATACTGTACCGCCTCGTAGGACTGATCATCCTGGCCTTCAAGCTCAATACCAATCGCATAATCATTACAGGCCTCTCGACCTTGAAAATTGGACTGGCCTGCGTGCCAGGCCCGCTGCGTAAACGGCACATACTGCACCATCTCACCGTCGCGCCGAATCAACACGTGGCTGGAGACTTCCAGATCTGCAATGCTGGCGAAATAGGGATGTGCCCGGGCGTCCAGCCGGTTGGTGAAAAGATCATCAATCCAGTGTCCTCCGTACTCACCAGGCGGCAGGCTGATACCATGGACCACTATCAGGGAGATGGCACAATCGTCCGGACGAGAGTCGCAATTCGGCGACAGCAGCCGGCGCGCTCCTTCTACCCAGCCTCCATCAACAGACAGACGCATACTGCCTCCCTTTATAGAAATAACAGGATTATTATGGAGTCAACGCCGATTCCGTTACAATGCCGATTTCCAACATTCGTCAAACGCAGGTATCCAGGGGAGCCTAAGTGAAAGCCACCAGCCTTTTTCTCGTACTCGTTGCCGCTATCTCTGGCCTGGCCCAGGCGGAAACCCGTTATGTTAGTGACCGCCTGGAAATACAGATGCGTACCGGCAAGGGTACACAGTTCAAGATTCTGCGCATGTTGCCCAGCGGTACTGCACTTGAAGTGCTGGAAGTCGATCAGCAGAACGGTTACAGCCGTGTGCGTTCAGCAGGCGGCGTGGAAGGCTGGGTGCTGAACCGCTACTTAATGAAAGGTAAAGCGGCTCGTGACCGGCTTGCCGAGGCTGAGAAAGAACTGGCGCGCCTGGAACTCGAAAACCGCAAACTGAGCGGTTCGGTCGGCGAACTGAAAAATGCGAAAGGCAGCATCGACCAGGAACGTGGCTCACTGAGCAAAGAAAACCGCAAATTGAGCCAGGAACTGGAGGCTATCCGCCGCACAGCTTCAAGCGCACTGGCAATCGATGCCGAAAACAAGGACCTGAAAAGCAAGATCGTTGCTTACGAACGCCAGGCACAAACCCTTAAGCAGGAGAATGAGGGATTGAAAGACAGAACTGCCCGTGACTGGTTCATGGTTGGAGCAGGCGTCATCATCCTCGGCATGATTATCGGCCTGATCATTCCACGCATACGCTGGCGTAAAAAATCCAGCTGGGACACGCTCTGAAGCAGGCACGCTGCCCCTGGGCGGGCAATGATCCGCTCTATCTGGCCTACCATGATAGTGAATGGGGGGTCCCCAGCCACTCGGATGAACACCTGTTTGAAATGCTCATTCTGGAAGGCGCGCAGGCAGGCCTTAGCTGGATAACCATACTGCGCAAACGCGAAAACTACCGACAGGCTTTCGACAACTTCGACGCGACCAGGATGGCCCGCTACTCGAGCAAGAAAATCACAGCGCTACTGGGCAACCCCGGCATTGTGCGCAACAAGCTAAAGATCAATGCTGCCACCAGCAACGCGCAGGCCTACCTGGAGATTATGGATAGCCAGGGGAGTTTCAGCGACTTTATCTGGCAGTTCATGGATGGACGGCCACGCGTTAATCACTGGCGCTCAATGAAACAGGTGCCAGCGACCACGAGAGAATCAGACGCCATGAGCAAGGCGCTGAAGAAGCGGGGCTTCAAGTTTGTCGGCAGCACTATCTGCTACGCATATATGCAAGCCATTGGCATGGTCAATGATCATCTGATCAATTGTCCGCAACACCTTGCTTGCCAGCGCTAGCGCCTATTCATCCGTCACACAGCCCAGCGAGGCGTCCTTGACGTTCTTGATGTACTTATACAACGTACCGCGCCTGGCAATGTAGGGCGGCATAACCCACTCGCTTCGACGCTTCTCCATCTCGGCATCACTGATATCAACATCGAGCTGTTGCTTACCGGCATCGATGCTAATCACGTCTCCATCGCGGATGAGTCCGATAGGACCACCCTCCTGCGCCTCCGGCACCACGTGCCCGATGATGAAGCCGTGCGAGCCACCGGAGAATCGGCCATCGGTGATCAGCGCCACATCCTTGCCAAGACCGGCGCCCATGATCGCCGAAGTCGGGGTTAACATTTCAGGCATACCTGGTCCACCCTTGGGACCTTCGTAGCGAATTACGACAACATCACCCTTCTGAATTTGACCTTTCTCAAGTCCCTCAAGCATCGCTTCTTCCCGGTCAAAGACCCGTGCGGGACCGGAAAATTTCAGGCCTTCCTTACCGGTAATTTTTGCCACCGAACCGCCGGGCGCCAGGTTACCCCTGAGAATCTGGATATGCGCAGTCTCCTTGATCGGCTTGTCCATCGGCATGAAAACTTCCTGCCCGGCTGTCAAGCCGGGAAGTTCCGCCAGATTCTCTGCAATGGTCTTGCCGGTCACCGTCATGCACTCGCCGTTAATCAGACCCTGCTCCAGCAGATACTTCATCACCGCCGGCGTACCTCCAACATTGTGCAGGTCTTCCATCACGTATTTACCGGAAGGTTTAAGGTCTGCCAGGAACGGCACACGGTCGCTGGTTTTTTGAAAATCCCCAATATCCATTGGCACATCTACCGCACGTGCCATAGCGATCAAATGCAACACAGCATTGGTCGAACCACCAGTGGCCATAACCATCACCATCGCATTCTCAAATGCCTCGCGGGTCATAATATCGCGCGGTTTAATATCATTTTCCAACAGGTAGCGAATAGCGCTACCGGCGCGTTTGCATTCATCCAGCTTGCCGGAATCAACCGCAGGCACAGAAGAACTGTAGGGCAGACTCATTCCCATCGCCTCAATCGCCGAAGCCATGGTATTGGCGGTATACATCCCTCCACAGGCACCCGCACCCGGGCAGGAGTTGGCAACGATCTGCTCACGCTCACTATCATCAATTTTACCGGCAATATATTCACCATAGCTCTGGAACGCTGACACAATATCCAGAGTTGCTCCTTTCCAGTGACCGGGCTTGATAGTTCCGCCGTAGACCATCAACGCAGGGCGGTTGACACGGCCCATCGCAATCAGCACGCCAGGCATATTCTTGTCACAACCAGGAATTGAAATATTGGCGTCGTACCACTGGGCATTCATCACTGTTTCGATAGAGTCGGCGATGATGTCTCGCGACTGCAGCGAATAGCTCATACCATCGGTGCCCATGGAAATCCCGTCGCTGACGCCAATGGTATTGAAACGCATGCCAACCAACCCTGCTTCTACCACGCCTTTCTTGACCAGGGCAGCCAGGTCATTGAGGTGCATATTGCAGGTATTGCCTTCCCACCAGACACTGGAGATACCCACTTCGGCCTTGGCCATGTCCTCATTGGTGAGGCCGGTGCCGTAAAGCATGGCCTGCGAGGCTCCCTGCGAGCGAGGTTCTGTGATTCGGGCGCTAAAGCGGTTGAGTTTTTTGCTCATAATAGATATCCGGTCATTCAATATTGAGTAGTCTGTAGCGAGCTATTGTAGCGATACCGCATGGCCACACCAATGCTGATTTACGGACCGGCGCCGGCAAATCAGCCCGGCTACCTCACTCGCCGGGGGAAGCCGGTCAATAACACCGGTATCAAGAACAGTCTGAGCAGGTTTTTAGCCCGAAAATCCTGTACGCCGGACACCAGCCAATTAACCCCGTCAGCAGTGGAACGAATCCCAGCAGCCCCCAGGGAGACAGAGCCTGAGCCAGAGGGCCCACAAAAGTCAGCACCAACAGAGAGTGCGCCTGCCAGGATCCTCGCTAATCTGCCGCTTTCCAGACGCTGGCCAGTGATTCGGCATCCAGCACCTCAACGCGGCCGCGCCCCACCCTGATCCAGCCCCGGCGCTCAAACACCTTGAGCTGCCGACTCACCACTTCTCGCGCCGTACCCAGTTCACTCGCCAGCTTCTGGTGGGTAGCGGAGACTCTGCCTGCACTGTGTTTGCCCTGGTCAAATAGCAACCGCGCCAGCCGCGCATCAACCCGCCCGAAGGCAACATCCTCAATTCGGTGAATCAGGTCACTGAGGCGCTGCCCCTGATTGGCGAAAACGAAACGGCGGAAGGCCTCGGACTTCCCCAGCATTTCATTAAACGCACCCTGCGGCAAAACCAGTGCTGTCGTTTCCAGTTCAGTGATGCCTTCAGCGGGGTAAACTTCCCGGCTAATCAGGCAGGATGTCGTTATCACACAGGACTGGCCGCCAGCTACGCGATACAGCGTAACTTCGCGACCACCCGGCGACAGGGCCTGTACCCGAACGCTGCCGTCAATAACGACAAGGTAGTTACGACAGGCGTCACCACGCCGGAAGACTTCGTAACCTGCCGGCAGCTCCACAACCTGAAGCTGGCGCCGCAGTTGTTCCAGAGCAACATCATCTTGCGGAAACCAGTCGTCGAACAATACGTCAAGACTTTCGCGGGCAGAATGTTTCTGGACAGGCATCGGCTGACTCACACGGCAACTCTGTGCAGCTTAAGCAAATACCACCAAGAAATGAAATAAAAACGGAAACCCGGCAACTGAAGAATGGCACGGCGCAAAACCTGATTGCACGCGGGCTGTAAACCTGCCGCAATCATCCCGTCAGCACCTGTCTGCAGCACATCCGGATTTTCCCAGACCGGATCGCCACCTTCTACGACTTGATAAAGTGTGGCACAGTGTGAAGCGACAATTTGTCGCAACAACGAGGAAGCACTGCGTAGCTACAATAAGTATCGTGCCCCAACCAACACCCACAGAACTCAGCAGCACGCGCAATTTGAAGCGACTGTTCACCCTGCGCAGCCTGATGATTGGCGGCGAACTGCTTGCCATTCTTGGCATTCACTATTTGACGGATGTCAGGCTACCCCTTACTGCCATGCTTGCTATTATCGGGCTGCTGTCAACAATTAACCTGTGGACCTGGCTGCAGGTGCGCAGCAGGACACTCGTTACGGACCAGGCATTTTTCTATCAACTATGCACCGATGTTGCCGCAATCGCCGGCTTGCTTTACTGCTCCGGTGGCGCCACCAATCCCTTTGCCTGGCTGTTTCTTATTCCCCTCATCATTGCCGCAACCGTGCTCTCCGCCCGGGCGACCTGGGTTATAGCTGCATTTTCAACCCTGTGCTACAGCCTGCTGATGCGCTTTTACATCCCGCTGGGCGAGCATGCACATATGCACCAGAACGACAGCTTCAGCCAGCACGTCCTCGGTATGTGGTTCGGTTTCGTCATGAGCGCAATCCTGATCGCCTGGTTTATCGCAGGCATGGCCAACACGTTACGTGAACGAGACCGGGCACTGGCACTGGCACGGGAGAAATCCCTGCGCGACGAGAAACTTGTAGCCCTTGGTACTTTAGCTACAGGCACGGCACATGAACTCGGCACTCCACTCGCAACCATAGCCGTCGTCGCCCGCGAGCTCGAGCGAGCAGATATCCCGGATAATATGCGCCGCAAACTCAACATACTCACCGGCCAGATCGGTCGCTGCAAGTCCGCCCTGTCAACACTGTCCGCATCGGCTGGTGAGGCGCGCGCAGAAAGCGGCGGACTTGTACCGATAGAATATTTCCTGCGGGATCTAGTCGAGTACTGGCAACAACAACGTAGCCATGCGCATATAGAATGCAACTTCAGCAACGGGAATGATCAGGCCTCCATCGTTAACGACCAAACACTGATTCAGGCGCTTGTTAACTTGCTCAATAATGCCGCTGACGCGTCACAGGAACCGCTAATCATGAACGCCCGCTGGGACGAAACTGATGTAACCATCGACATACTTGACCGCGGTTCCGGACTGCAAGACCAGATTGACAATCGCCTGTACCAGCCCAGGAGCAGCCAGAAAGAGTTCGGCATGGGCCTCGGGCTATTCCTTGCCCATGCCACCATTCAGCGGCTTGACGGCGAAATCACCCTTGCCGATCGTGAAGGCGGTGGCACCTGCAGCCGCATCCGTATCCCGCTAACCAAACGATAGGCCAGCACATGAACAAATCCCATGACATGCGCCCCTCCCTGCTTATTGTCGATGATGACGAAATCTTCTGCGAGGTTCTCGCCGATGCATTCACTGACCGCGGTTATGATGTAGTCGTCGCACACGACACGGATGCCGGTATTTCAAGCGCACAGCAACAGGAGCCGGAATATGCCGTCATCGATCTGCGCATCGGGCAGGAATCCGGTCTTAGCATGGTCAATACACTGCATAAACTCGATGAGAACACACGCATTGTCATGCTTACCGGTTATGCCAGTGTTGCCACAGCGGTCGAGGCCATCAAGCTGGGCGCCGTGCACTACCTCACCAAACCCGCCAATGCAGATGAAATTCTTGCCGCGCTGCACAAAGACCAAGGCGACGCCAGCATCCCGGTATCGGACACCCCCCTGTCTGTAAGGCGACTGGAATGGGAACACCTGCAGAAAGTGCTCAACGAGTGCGATGGTAATGTTTCAGCGGCTGCCCGAAAACTGCGCATGCACCGCCGTACCCTGCAGCGCAAACTCGCCAAACGCCCGGTAAAAGACTAGTATCTGCGCCGGTAACTACAGATTAAAAACAGAAGGAATCTTCATGAAGCACTTATTCGCGTCGATGGCAGCGCTGCTGCTGACAATTACTTTCCAGACCGTTTATGCCGACAATCCAAAAGTCAGCATGGAAACCTCAAAGGGCACAGTCGTTATTGAGCTTTATTCAGACAAGGCTCCGGTGTCCGTTGAGAACTTCCTGCGCTACGTAAACGACAACGCCTACGACGGTACAGTTTTCCACCGCGTTATCAAGGGTTTCATGAACCAGGGTGGTGGCTTCACGCCGGACCTGCAGAAGAAACCGGCAAAATATCCGCCAATTAAAAATGAAGCTGACAATGGCCTGAAAAACAAGCGCGGCACCGTTGCAATGGCGCGTACTAATGACCCAAACTCAGCGACCAACCAGTTTTTTATCAATACTGTCGACAATGCTTTTCTCGACCACAAGGACCGCAGCACCCGTGGCTGGGGTTACACCGTATTCGGTGAAGTGACCGAAGGCATGGAAGTCATGGATGCGATTGCTGCCACGCGCACCGGGCCACGTGGTCCGTTCCGTAGCGATGTGCCACTCGAAACTATCGAGATCATAAGCATAAAGGTCGTTGCAACAGAAGCACCTGCGGCGACAGAAGCACCTGCGGCAACTGAAGAGCCAGCAAAGTAGGCCGGCTGGAAAGTCCCGAGACGTCAATTCGCGTAGTCAGCACCGTGGCCAGCTTGGTATTTCAGCCCCGCTCCGCCAGCCATATCGTTACGCGGCGATTACGCGCCCATGCGTCTTGACCGCTCTCGGGGTTCTGCGGCTCGGTTTCGCCAAATGAACGCAGCTCGATAGCTTTTTCCGGCACACCGCGGGAATGCAGGTACCTGGACACCATTTTCGCGCGACGATTTGACAGCCGCATGTTGTACTCGGAGGCGCCTCGCTCATCGGCATGGCCACCCAGCACTATCCGGATATCACCCTTCTTGCGGTACTTCCTCGCCACATCTTCCAGTGCGCGCCGGGTTGCACGACTCAAACGATCACTATTGGTAACAAAATACACTGTATGCTCGGCAATTGGTTCAAAATCGAGGTAAAGCAGACCCGCGGTGCAAGCCAGAAATTCTGGTAACACTTCACGAAAGCGCACCGGCATCAATGCCACCTGAACCTCGTCCCGGCTGTCGCCCCAATCAGAAAACGTGATCACCGGCTGCATTCCCTGTTCCAGCTCGTAGTAGATACGCAGCGCCTGATCTCTGGGCAGACGCAACGGAGTCTTGCCATGCTGCAGACGAAAATCGCCCAGAGGGTAAGATTCACTGGGGAATTTCCATGGTGGTGCTTCCACGTACACCCTGGCATCCTGATCTCTGACCGGTGGCAGATTCACATGCAGTGAAAAATTCAGCCGCTTGCCAGAATGTTGTTCGAATCTCACCTGGCCAAAACGCGGGATATCATGGGTAAGCGCACAGCTGCGCGGTCCGGCCTCCATTTTCCAGCTCGACTGCTCCCAACTGGACTGGAATTTTTGCACCTGCCCGAAGGCCTCCACGCTGAACAGTTGCACCCCACAACACACCGCAGCCAGCACAACCCTTAAATGTTTATCATTCATAGTTTATGTTTCGACTTGGCATGCCATGATCTTGAGCCGCCAGCGCGGGTTCTTTAAGCTGGCACGCTGGTTGCTAAATGTTAGGTAACCAGGCTATTCCGGATCACTAAAGGACTCACTCAACCTGTTTACCGGTTATATTTCGTCATCTTGGCATGACAAAATGTCAGCTCAGGCTTGCAGACTGTCAATAAAACAGACACTTCTGAAATCTTGCTTTTATTATCAAATTCCTTTTTATACAGATAGATAAGATATAATCGGGAATAACCAGCAGCCGTTAACCGCTCCCCCACTACCGAGCGGGCACGCGTATGACCCTGAAAACCCGGAAAATCTGTCGAATTTCTTATCATTTCATACTTTATTCTCCGCTGAGATTGAATTCATAGCCGTCTGGCCACCTAAACAACTGTATACATAGACATTTGGACCATTGGCCTTATTTTTGCTCATAACTGGTTCAGAGTAAGTAATATTACTTACCTGTATCCGGGAACGATTGAAATCCAGATCATGGCTGGCAGTCGATTCTGCCTTTGGAGCGGATTAATTCACCAGACCCTTGCGTCCAGGCTATATATAGACGAACGTATACACACAAAGGGTGCCGGTCATCTACCCGAGTGGAACCCGGTCTACCCGGCAAAGGACAGCAGGCAGCTTTCGCGATATCGACAACTGCCCGTGAGTAGCGACGTAATTCGCAGACAGCTTATTAGATTAGAGGAGCCTGTCGTATGGCCACATCAACTTTGAGCAGTGTTATGAATGAAGCACACAGGCCGCCACACGATGTGGCGACGGTAAGTCCAGAACTCACGGCAGACAGCACCAGAATATTTATAGTCGGCCACCAGGATTTTTCTCTTGACGGGCTGGCAAGCATGCTCGAGAGCCAGGGTCGAAATTACCTCGTCTCCTGCGTTGAGCCGGACGAAGAATGCATGCAGAAGTTCACTGCCAGCAAGCCCGACTGCCTGCTTATTCAGAATGACAGTTTACCGCAACCATTCGAACGCTTTTTCAGCGAAGTCCTCAAGCATTTTTCGAACATTCGCATCCTCGTATTTGGCAAGAATATGAGCGATGACTATCTTTACAGCCTGGTGCGAGCGGGTGCTCACGGCTACATAAACGAACGTATGGATGGCGACCACTTCAGGGGCGCAATCGACAGCGTATTAAACGGTAACAGGTGGATCGAGCGCCATATCCTGGAACGCTTTGTCGCCAGCCAGCAGAACTTCGACGAGGTGCTGGAAAGCCAGTTCAACGACCGCATTGAACACCTGTGTGAACATCTTACCAAGCGCGAGACCGAAATTCTCTGTGAAGTAGTCAAAGGCCTGGCTATTAAACAAATCGCCGAACACGTGCATCTTTCCCACCAGGGAGTAAAAATGCATCTTGCGAAGCTGTTTAAAAAATTCAATGTCAGTAACCGCAACCAGCTGATACTCGCCACCTTCGACGAAATGAGCCCGGTAGAGGATCTTTCAGTGCTGTTGCGCAACGGCCTTAACAAACGGCTGCATAACAACCATTCCGGCAGCTAGCGCCTGGCAACAAAAACAGACAAACTGGCAGTTAATAGCCACATATTAAACAACTGCTTATGCGCATCTTTGTGCAGCCAACGGCTGCCTGGTCTACAATCAGGACGAGGTGGCCTGCCAATCTGGCAGAAGGGCTGCGCAGGAGAAAGGTAGCATGCACAAAAAGATCTCGGTTGACGTGCAATCGCTGATCGATGCACAAGACAACCCGTTCGTGCTAATTGACGACAACTACAATATCGTTGCCGCCAATACCGCCTATCGGCAGGCTTACGGGGTCACGGAAACAGAGATCATCGGGCACAAATGCCACCAGGTATCCCACCGCTCTGACGTTCCCTGCCACCTGAACGGGGAAGACTGTCCACACAAACAGGTTTTTGAAACCCGGCAGCCACACCAGGTGCTGCATATTCACTACGATACCGAAGCTCAACCCGAGCACGTCCGCATCAAGGGCTCACCAATTTATGGCCCGGACGGCGAGATGTTCCTGGGCGAGGCCGTATTTCCGCTCGCACACACCGAAGATCTGGACTGCGATCAGCAACGCATGATTGGCCGGTCCAGTGCCTTCCAGACCTGCATAGAGAACCTTACCCGGGCAGCGGAAACTGATGCCCCGGTACTACTCTATGGTGAAAGCGGCGTAGGCAAAGACCTTGCAGCTGAATACATACACCGACGATCGCGGCGCAATGGCTTCAGTTTCACAATGGTTGACTGCAGCGCCATTTCGGAATCGGTATTTGAAAGCGAACTGTTTGGTCACGAACGCGGCGCCTTTACCGGCTGCATTGGTCGGCGCTATGGCCTCTTTGAACAGGCCGACAGCGGCACCCTGTTTTTTAATGAAATAGCCGATCTGCCCTATGCCCTGCAGGGGCGTTTATTAAATGCCATGGAAACCGGCAAGTTTCGACGCGTCGGTGGACGGGAAATGCTCAGCGTTGATGCGCGCATTATTTGCGCAACCAGCGTAAACCTTCGACAACTGGTTGCCACCAACCGGTTTCGGGCTGACCTGTATTATCGTATCGCAGGCATAATCTGCAACATTCCCTCCCTGCGCGAACGACGCAGCGATATCCCCGACCTCGCTGCAGCACTGCTACAGCGGATGGGCTCAGACAATGAACCCGCCTATCACCTGACAGACGATACTGGCGAATTACTGATGAGTTACGACTACCCCGGCAATGTACGGGAACTACGCAATATCCTGCAGGCTGCCTGCTCCCTGTCCACCAACGGCATCATCACTGCAGATGAAATTCACATTGATCCTATGGCCGCAAAAACATTATCCACACCGCTCCAGCACGTCCACGACAAGGATGGAGAGGAGCCGTCAATCAAAGGCCTGGAATCGCAATACATCTCCGAGCTGCTCGCCGAGCATCATGGCAAGCGTGCCAAGGTCGCCCACATTCTGGGTATAAGCGAGCGCACCCTGTATCGTAAACTCAAGCAGTACGGTTTGCAGGAAATCGGTCGTTCCAACTAACTAGTCGCTGCCGCTTGCTCGCGTGGATTTTCCTTCGGGTAGTGTTGACAGGGAACGGTAGCCACCATCAACCAGCTCCGCAGCCTGACCCAGCAAATCAGCCAGCGTGGTATCGACCGTGCATTCTCCCAGCACAGGCTGCATCGACACCAGGCTCTCACCAGCCTGCTTGCCGTCCAGCAACCGTAACATCAGCGCCCACCCGGGAGAAAGTGCGGCAACAGTTCTCATCTGCATGCGACCCTGCTTACGTAAATATGCCTGGCGCCGCTGCAGAAAACGTTGCGCGATTTCCAGTTGTGGCCGCAGCGGCAAATCCAGTTCGAAAGCCAAAGCCAGTCGCAAACCGTCTTTCTCTGAATCAACCGGATCCGATGCATCGATCACTGAAACCTCCTCTGGCACTGGCCGCCAGCTAAGTTGTTCGCCGATACGCGGCTGATCGGTCGCCGGGTCAAGCGGGAACTTGTAAAAACCCCACTTGCTTCCCATCCAGCACTCGATCAACACCTTGTCTTCGTCAACCCTGCAGTCGCCTGTGCTGTCATCCACCACACGATAAGCGTCAGGATCACGCTGCCAGGCCTGGAAATCCCGCTCCGGCGGCTTACCGTAACGAGCCTCCAAACGTTTCCAGGCCGCCGAGAACCAGT
>CAVWAK010000036.1:0-33326 GCA_963752745.1 uncultured Gammaproteobacteria bacterium | reverse complement strand
GCTATTCAACAGGCAGCTTCGCTTTTTTCCAGCCGGTCATATGGCCCGTTAACAGTTTCACATCACTGAAGCCGTTTTTCTCAAGGGCATGTTTGGCAACCGATGCCCTTGGACCACGTGCACAGTAAACAACAACAGGCTGGTCTTTTGGCAGATCCAGATCATCGGCGCGCATGTAACTAAGCCAGAACGGAAAATGCTTCGCACCGGGTATATGGCTGCTTTTGTATTCAAAACTGGATCGGGTATCAAGAATGGCGGGGGATTTGTCAGATTCAATTTGTTGTAACAAGGCATCTGCGCTTATTTCACCCCTGGTGTCTGCAAAAGCATAGCCGGTCCAGGGCAGCATGAACAGGGTCTGTATTATTAGATAATGGCTTAATGGTTTTCCGGGAAACATGGTTTTGTCCTGAGCTGTCGGTAGAGGCTGTATGATGACGCTTTCGCAATTCAGTATACAATTGCTGCCAAACAAAAGGTAATGGAGCAGGCTGTGGATACAATTTTACTGTTAAGTATTTTTCTGGTGTTCATGACCGCGCTGGTGGGCAGTTTTATGCAGCGCCGCAAATGCGACAAAGTGCTGGCTGATCTGCAGGGCTTTCATGCGGTGGCCAGAATGCAGAGCGATGAAAAAATCTGGGGCAAGATGGAGGTGTATCCGAACGGTCTGGAGCTGGTGTATGCCCAGCCGTTTCAGAATCACCGCGGTCATCTGACTACCAGTTACATCATGTTCCGGTACGGCATCGAACAGATACAGTCGCTGTATCGATTTCATGGCGAACTGACACCCGAAAATCAACAGCGCCGCGAAAAGGAGGTCGAGCGCACCCATAGCCCGGGAATGTTTCGCATTGTGTTGCGCCGCATGCAAAACTTTCTCAATACCTTTCGTGATGCCATCAATGAATCGATGGGTATGTTCCTGACGCGGATGAAAGGTACCAGTTCCATGTCATTGTTTCGTACCCAGGACGAACGCCTGAAAAAAATAGGCGGTGAGGCGCTGGGTTCGGTCGGCAATGCCTATGATCCAATTCTTGAACGTTATATCGGTAAACCGGTGGTGGTCGAACTTTCGACTGAGTCGGGCGAAAAGGAAGAATACGCCGGCTTGTTACGCGAATATTCACAGGCCTGGCTTTCGGTATTTGACTGCCGTGTGCGTGAAGAAACACGGTTACCGCTTGGCGATCCACTGCGCCTGTCGATTCAGCGTGATCTGGATTTCTGGATTAACATCGACCGTTCGGACAAACAGTCGGGTCATTTCGTCATGCAGTTGCGCATGCAGTGCTTTTCCGACGAGGTGATCTATTGCAAGCACATCGAAGGCGAAAGTTTTGAGTTTCCGATCGAAACTTATCTGCGTAAAGGCGAGGCGTTCGATTGTGTGCTGGAGGGTATTCCTGAAGCGTTGATGGCACAGCAGAAAACTGAAACATGGCCGGTGGAATTTACGATGATTGCACCGGAGCGCCTGGCGTCGATGCACCAAAACAATGTTTCATTGCCCGTGTCCAACGCCGGTTTGCCTAATCTGGTACTGGTTGTCGAAAGCGAACGGGAAGTAGATGTCTTTGCGCCGCGCACCCGGGCAGTGTTGCGTCACGGTAGCGCAGCCATGCCTCATTCCATATAAATGCGTAACGGGTCTTTTTACTTTCAATGCTGGTGTGCGGTTTTTGCTACTGTAGCTACGCACAAGGTGAATTCCGCCGTAGGCGGAAGAGAAGGTCACCTGGGGGAATTGGTCCGGGCGAAGTTCCCTTCGTTACCCGTGGATGATCCGTTGACGAGTGATAAAAAGGGCATTTGTTTTACTTATACTTCGGGCTCTACCCGTTAACAGCTTCTATATTAAATCCAAAAATTTCATGCAGTATGGGCATGGTTATTATCATCAGCTCCCAAAAATAAATCCAATGTGACTTTGTTACAGTCATTCCAAATCAAGTAAACTAGAATCCTTCCAGGTTCATATTTGAGTGTAACCATGAAAACACAATTGTTATTAACCTTGAGTGCGATACTGACTTCAACTGTTGTCTCTGCCACCGATACTGACCAGTTGACCAATGAAACCCGTGGCGCGATCAAAGCGCTGGCGGCCGAATTAAAAGGCACTTTGCAGTCAGCCATAAAAGCAGATGGGCCGGTCAAGGCAATATCGGTATGCAAAGACAAAGCACCCAAACTGGCACAAAAGGTATCTAAAGAGAAAGGTATGGAAGTCGAACGCACATCACTCAAGATCAGAAACGAGCTGAATGCGCCCGACCCCTGGGAGTTGTCGGTAATGGAACAGTTCGAACACCGCAAGGCTGAAGGCGAACCGGTAAAAACGCTTGAATATTCCGAAATCATGCAACACAACGGTAACAAGGTGTTTCGCTACATGAAAGCGATCCCCACCGCCGACGTTTGTCTGGTGTGCCACGGTGAAAAAATAGCGGACAACCTGTCGGCTGAAATCAAAAAACTGTACCCGAATGACAGGGCCACCGGTTTCAGCAAAGGCGATATCAGGGGTGCCTTCACTGTTGTAAAAATACTCGAGTAATACCTCGACAATGAGCTGTATCAACATTAGCTAATGTTCATGCAGGTACAATTTACCGAATAGTTTGATGGAGTATCCGTCTTCGGTAGACTCAGATGATGAAAGGAATCATTTATATTTTATTGCTACTTGCGTCTGTTAGTGCCAGCTCTAATCCGGTGCTTAGTAAGTTGAATTACGTTAAGTACATCGCAGACTTATCTGAGGCATGCAGATCAGAAATACGAATTAAAGGGAAAAAGGACATCATCTGCTGGACTTTTGAGAAAGAGTATCCAGAAATGGAGGCAATCACCGAACAGTGGAAATCCCTAACTCAAGCAGAAGATGATGAAGTAAGAATATATTCTAAGAAAAAGCCTCTTAATTTAATTCACATGCGTGAGAATTATAAAAAATATAAGGAAAACATAAAATTTATTACGCAGGTAAAGTAGCCGCGCTGCAAATCCACCGAATTTAATACTTGGCTCTTCGCCAAACATCCTGCCAGGATGGTCTTTACAAGGTCTGCTTTCGAGAGGTGCCAAAAACGGCGGGCAATGCGCCTTCTAGCCAAACTGATACCTGCTAGACGAGCTTATTGCCTATGGCTGAAAATTCTACGATGTTTTAATTATTTTCCAGCAATCTTACCGAAAATGTGCAGGCCAGGGCATATGCCTGTTACAGCGGCGAACGTAAGGAATGCTGCTGGCAGGTAGAGTACCCAATGAACAGTGTTGTAGCCCGAGAGCCATATTCCTGCCCAGATCAGTGCGGCTATCATTAAAAAGAGCAATCGCATTGGTGTGCCGGCATTTTGAAACTGCATAGATATTCTCCTGGTAGCTTTCAAGGAGCATAGGCGTCCAACCTTCATAAATCCAGCGGTGGTCTGGAAATTCTGAAGATCGATAGGATCGCACTCATCCACGCTGGATTGGACGTGGGGCCGCTTCCTGATTCTGCCGCTTCCGGCCAAAAGAAGACATTCCCCTGACGCAGAAAACGCCGCGAACATTTCCTGAATTCGATACTGTTAGCCCGGTATGAAAGACGATCCGCTTACTGGCGTCCAAGCAGGTCCTCGGCCATATAATGTCCAAAAGCAGCGGCGGCCGCTTTGTCTATTTCCAGGGCGATGGAGCTATCTTTTTGCCTCGCAACCTTACAGGGATAACCGATGGAGAAATCTCCATCATCCGATATGATGAAAAGCGTTCCGGCAATCCCCAGCAACTCGCTTTCGGGTCGAGCGTCTGTTTTCATTAACACGCCACGCGGGCTGATGTCTTCGGTTTTCCCGGCCAGGATTCGGCCACTTTCGAGTTCAAATAATATTTTTCTCCTCAAACTGAGGCGATCACATACCCGCTGATTGGAGATTTGATTCTTTGGATTGTTATCTGTCATTCAGCCACGTCCTTAGCCGCCACATATTGATCATTACATTCAACTCGGAGTTGTACTCGATACTTCGTCTTTATACCAGCAAATGAATTCCGGTCGATAGATATCGCTGAACCGCGGCGCCGGTTTGTGAAGGTCAGATTTGTATATGGACTCCTCCCGGTTAACGGATGCTTATATGGAATCATTCTACCAGGTCTGGGTTTGATCTGAATCCTGCCGTTCAAAGTCCGGGGAGTGCCACAGCCTGGCGCTGGTGTGTACGGGGAAGTTCCCTCTCTGTCAATATAGTTATCGTGTCGCTTGATGGTTCGGCATCACAGGAACTCACTCAAATCAATTTTATAATCAAGAGGATTCACTGCTGCAACGATACGGTCGGAGCGAGCTTTCTCCAAGTCAATATCATGTACCTTTTCATAACGACGTTTCTTTCCGTTGAATATCACACGTAATTTTGGCCGAAGCAAGTCTTCACCTGGCTCCATGACGATTCCCAGCAGTCCTGACTCCAGTTCGACCATCGAGCCCACCGGGTAGATTCCCAGGCAGCGGATGAAGTGTTGTACCAGCTCGGTGTCGAAGTGATCAGGACTCCATTCCATGAGTTTTTTCATGGCCAGTGTCGGCTCCCAGGCATTCTTGTATACACGTACCGAAGTGAGTGCGTCATAGACATCGACAATCGCAGACATCTTTCCGATAAGACTGATTTGTTCGCCCGACAAACCCAATGGATAACCGGTTCCGTCGATACGTTCGTGATGTAATACCGAAATATCCATGGCAGTTTTGCTGATCCCCAGCGTTTCTTCGAGAATCTCCCGGCTATAGGTGACATGATTCTTCATGACCTGAAATTCGTCGGGATCAAGCTTGCCAGGCTTGTTGAGCACTTCTTGAGGTGTCATGGTCTTGCCGATATCGTGGATCAGGCCACCTATGGCGACCTGATGTATTTCCTCTTCGGAAAAACCTTGCTCTCTGGAAAATGTCACCAGCAGACCTGCGACACTGACACAGTGCATAAAGGTGTATTCGTCTTTGGTTTTAATCCGGGAAATTCCGGTCAGAGCATGGTGATTGCGAAATACAGACTGAACCATGCGTTCTGCAAATGGATCGAGAGATTCGACTACCACCTGTTTTCCAAGTCGGGTGTCTTCCATCAGGTTGCGAATAACTGAGGTGGCTTCACGGAACAGTGACTTGGCACGAGTTAATTCAGAAGCGACGGAAACATTCTCAGATCCGACAGTATTTTCAACGCTCTCTTTCAGCTTTTCTTGTAGTGCTTTTTCGACTTCATGTGCACAAGGGGCCTCTTCAACGTCTTTTCCTTTATCGGCATCAATGTAGACGTGGCGAATCCCGGCGCTGGCGATTTTCTGGACGGTTATCGAATCCTTGACGGCAAATTTGCTAATTGTGAAGGGATGGTCCATCCATTTGCAATTCAGGTCATGGATATACATGCCGATTCTCAGTTCGCTGGTTGGGATTTTTTTAATCATCGATGAAGATGAACCGGTTCACTGGATGTTAAATAGAAAGTAAGACTGCGTTAATCGGATAGCGCGGCATAGCACGCGGTACAGTCATACGATAAGCCGGGCTTCTTTCCGCAGGCGACTTGATCTGTATCCCTTTCCCAGCGTCCCAGCGCTGAAAGGACGTACATCTTGGCAAGTTTGTCACCCATATACAGCATATTTTCGAGCGTTGTCATATTATCCGTACTCCCGGTATCCGCCTGGGCTTCCAGCGCGCCGACTACGGGCTCCGGGAATCCCCATTGGTTTGCGATGGTGCAGGAAAGCCTTCTGGATCTATTGACAAATTGTTCGCGAAAATACTCAGACCGGGGTGCATGATTACCGTCAAAAGTGGAATCCAGTACATTCAGGGCTACGGTAGCGCCTACATTCTGCACGATCCCTGCCAGGTACGCGTGGAAGCGATCAGCTTTATCCTGTTTCGCCATGAAGTCACAGGCAATGGCGGTCTTTTCAGACTGTTGCCAAAGTGTAGTGCCGGAGAGACCGGTAAAGTGACCGGATTTCAGGTTAAGAATTGGTTTAAACGCGGCATTGGACACCAGCTGGCGAACTCCGTCCCTGCCCAATCGAAATATTGCTCTCTCCAGGCTGGTGGTCTCCTGGCTTGCACGATAATAGGGACTATTTGACAAGCGGATAACTTCGCTGACCATCACCGGGTCACGACCGATATCGGCTGCCAGATTGGTCGCTGACGAATCGTCATCGCGCAGGGTGTTCATGAGACTTGGTATGACTGATGGAAGCCTGGGAACAAGGCTGGAATGCGAAATATCTTCTTTGAGCAGTTGATTCAGTTTACGCAGAGATCTTTTTTCGAAATCGTTAAGCTTGCAATCCATCGCCGATTGGACACCAAGGATATAACCATAAAAGGTCGTGTCGAGTTCTTCGAGCAGATTGGTGTTCGGGCTCTTTGCGACGTTTGACGGTGTGGCAATTCGGCCTGATGTTGCAGGCAAAGCGATTACCGCCCGATCGTTAGCCGGTTTCGGAAGCAGCAATTTTTTTAATGCGGAAAGCATGTGGGTTTTACCTTCTTGGTTTTGGCTCATTAAACATCCGTATTGCCCCGTCATTAGCATCGGCAATCCACACAAATACCTGAATGAACTGCAATTAATATTGTTTTGTGCTTCGATTCAGTGCAGAAAGATACGTACGTATATACACATATCGTGTGAGGTAAATCTGGAATATATGTAACCCGAAGCGACGGCTCTCTAAGTTATAAAGGTTCATTTATGCCAATTCGAGGGAGATCGGGCGTGAAGTTGGGTTTCAGAAACGGTTCATTTTGAGGGTCTAAGCGTAAAAGTGAATTGTCCGAATGGATGGGAAGGGTCGGAAGTTGCCGTTTCAAGATTGCTAATATTAGGGTCGACTAACAGTCCGGTTCCGATCCACACCCGTCATTCGAGCGTATTTTCGGGACGGCAGGAATCGGGCGCAAAGTGGACATTAGAACGATAAGGGCAATGGTAGCCGCTACACAGCGAAGCGTCCCAATGAGCGAATCGATCCCGGGGCTCTGTCTTATCTGATGCCGTGTATTTTCTTCGAGTTCTATAGACCATCTTTCAACACCTCACTTTGATTCAGCCAGGAAACCGTGGTCTGTCCCCTATTTACGCCCCGATGTGGCGGTAGCCGTTCAGTTTGCATAGAATAGCCAAATGTGTGGTAACCGTGGTCTGAGCCATTTTGACCAGGGATTTCAGAGATAACCGAAAACCCAATGATGCTGGAGTTTTAATGTTGCGAATATTGTCACTTGTGCCATTTTTCTTTTTCCTTGCTGCATGTGCCAGTACCGGTGACGATATTATCAAATGCGGGAAAAACCACTATGTGGCAACCGGATCTCCAGATCACCCGTATGGAAACTTTTATAAAACTGCACTGAATGCTGCTCTATTGCAGGCAAATACATTCTGCCAATCCAAAGGCAGGCAAGTGATGGTTTTAAATATTGTTGAAGGGTTACCTAGTAATGTTACTTTTCGTTGCCTTGCTGAGGGAGATCCTGAACTCCAGCAGTCCAAATACCAGCATATACCTATACCGGATGTCCCAGCCAAATCTCTCTGTAACTGAAAGGGTGTAATCACCTTTGTTGTGGGGCACGGCGCGTGGCCGAAAGCCCCGCGTTAACCTGACGCATTTCCACGGTGTCTTTGCCCCTAACAGCAAACACCGTGCGTTGGTGACGCCGGCCAACCGTGGTAGGGGCAACAAGCCCAAAGCTACCGATGAGGGCCAGGAGCAAACCCCCGACGAGCGATGGGCATCGATGAGCTGGGCGCACCAAAAGTAGGCGCTTTAGGCGATATCGAAACCGGCGGTGAATGCGGTGGCCGTGTGAAGGTGATACCCAAAGCACTCGCTACGCTCGCGGGGCAGGCTCTCGCCTACATCGAAGACTCGGCGGTCATTGAGAAGATTCTCGCCCATTGCAGGGAAAGGACACCTCAGTTCCAACGAGTCTGCGGCCGGCAAGTCGGGCGCCACCGGCCGCACGTCGCTCGATCTCTGCTTTGGCTTTCTTGATCGCCGCAAGTCGGTCTTCTCGATGGGCCAGCTCATCGGGAATACCCATCTATTGATTGCTGGGCGTGAACGGCAACTTATGCTGCATCTGAGACCTTCCCAGAAATACCGGGAAGGTCTCCTTCTGGCCGAACTTCCCCGTACACACCAGCGCCAGGTTGAGGCACTCCCCGGATTTTGAACGACAGGATTCAGGTCAAACACAGACCTGGCAGACTGATTCCGTATAAGCATCCGCTAACAGGCGGGAGACGACCAGCCTTCTATTAGTAAAAGATGTTTTGTGGAGCACGTGGATTGTCGTTGGCACAATACTAGAAGAACACGATTTGATTGTAACGATTGGCGATCAGTTTAGGGACTACCAGTCGCGTGTGCCCATGCTGATTCCGAAGTTCGGCCCAAACTAGCCATTCACCCAAATAGACGATGGAAGATAGAATAAATCTGTCTCCTTTTTTCACTTATACTTCATAAAAACTTAACCACGGGAGGAACAGCCCTGTCTACCCGGATTGGTCTGATCAGCGATGTCCATGCCACACCCGAACCGGTGGCGGAGGCGCTGGCACGGTTCAAGGAACAGGGCGTCGACCGCATTCTATCCCCCGGCGATATCGCTGGTTACGGCGAGGATCTTGAACCCACCGTTGCGTTGCTGGTTGAGCATGACTGCCAGGCGATTCTAGGCAATCACGAACTCTGGTATCTCGACAAGCACGCTGATGAGGAAGACACACCGGCCAGCCGCTGGTTTAGATCCTTACCCCAGGTAATTAAACTGACGATTGAAGGCAAGCGTCTCTACATGGTGCATGCCAGCCCGCCCGATTCGTACATAGATGGCATCAAGTTGCTGGATCTCGACGGCAATCTCATCGCCGAAGAAAAGGCCCGCTGGACGGAGCGCCTGCAGGGATTCCAGCATGATGTGTTGCTGGTCGGCCATACCCACCAAGTGTTTTGCGAGCAGCTCGGTGGTACGCTGGTGGTTAACCCCGGCAGTACCAAGTTCAACCATACCTGTGCCATCCTGAGCCTTCCTGAAATGGAACTGAAGGTATTTGCCTTGTCAGGCAAGCAACCGGTGAAGTTCTGGAACTGGGGTATCAACCAGGTCAGGGGCACAGGTTAATTTAAACAATTGCCGGGACATGTAAAAGCGGACAAATATGTTTTCTGAGACGACACGCCTTCGTGCGCGACCGACAACTATGTTGACAAACCCCGCTATCGGCTGCGGGTTCAACCGGTCATTCCCAGGATGCACAGAATACCCCGCCTGTGCGGGTAAGGCAGGCCTGTTTGCCTTGTTCTAACTGTTTATTAAGGAGAGCTTGATGCGCATCATATACATACAGCTGTATTCGGCGTAAGTTTCACTTATGTGTGAGTAAAATGCTTAGGATTTAGGTTATGTTATCTAACCATCAAATCCAGGAACTATTCGATGTAATATATCAGCTATATTCAAAAATCACGCTGAAAATTCTACATCACCGTATACAAAAGCATCACGAACGCAAATACACAGATTCATCGCACGACATAACAAAACATCTCACTAAACACGTACACCACCTTGTCAACAAACATCAGGAGGCCACATCGAAGGTCACCTGGAAAAAATCAACATTTATAATAAAAAACATACCTCACGTAACAACACTCGATGACTACAAAAACCCAAACACCCCGAACATCATAAATCCACTTAGCGATTATTTAAAAAGTAAAAAATATATTGATTCAAGCCACTCCGGGGTTGCTGACAAACTGATATCGAGTACATGGGATCATTTCCATGCTGCGATTCGCGAGGCCAGGCGAGGCAAAACAAAAACCGCGAAAATGCATGTAGATATCGCCAACTATGCAATGAAAGAAGTGGCGCACTTCTTACCAGAAGAAGAGTATCAAAAATTTTATTCGGATATAAAAGCAGAGGTTAAAAAACTCAGGAAATTGCACCTGCAGTCGGAATGATTAAAAACTGGGTAAGATCAGAAGTGCGCGTACAGCAAAATCCCCATCCAGGAATAGCCTGTTAGTCCGAGTCCGGCCAGAACTTCGACAACGACCAAGGTCAGTTCGCCTCGCCGCATCCCGACGCGCTGGATGCGCAGAAATGCCGGGATATCGTCGACGTGATAGAGACGATTCTGGCTCAGACATTCAGAAAATTCTGAATAAAGGAATAAAGGGTACTGAGCCCTTTATTTGCCTGCCAAATCCGGTGTGGAAGGCTTAGGTGATGAAATCATTTCGTTAAGGTGTTGGTGAAGAAATAGCCTCACGATAAAAGGGCTCGGTGACAAATTCTCCGCACTCGTGCAGATTATTCTGGACCACTTTGAAATTATATAACTATTTGTTACTATTAGAAGCTAATAGTCGTTTTCTATGTGTTTAGATTAGACATATTCCTGATAACAGGTTGCTTTGAATTTATTGCAATTTGTCCTGCGCTCCACCGTCGATTGACCGCATGGTTGTACTGCTTTCATCCTTGGCTGGAATAACGCGGGAAAAACACCTGTAATGCCAATGACGTATGGCGAAACTTACCATGCGAATCATCAATAGAGATACATCATGACAGAATCACATCAACAATCATTTGGAAGAGATCCTACCAAGGTCCGGGATACGGACCACTACCAGGAAGAATATGTCAAAAGCTTTGTTGAAAAGTGGGACGAATTAATCGACTGGGAGCGCCGCTGGGAAAGCGAAGGCGATTTCTTTATCGAACAATTACGTTCCCGTGGCGTAAAAAGAATCCTGGATGTCGCGACCGGCACCGGCTTTCATTCCGTGCGTCTGCTCGAGGCCGGATTTGAAGTAACCAGTGCAGATGGCAATCCGCAAATGCTGGCCATGGCTTTTGAAAACGGCCGCAAACGAGGGCATATCCTGCGTACCGTTCAGGCTGACTGGCGCTGGATCAATAAGACCATTCACGAGCAATTCGATGCCGTTATCTGCCTCGGTAATTCATTTACTCATATCTTCACAGAGCATGATCGCAGGAAAGCGTTGGCCGAGTTTTACGCCACCTTGAATTCCGATGGTATTTTGATCCTCGATCAACGCAACTACGATTCGATCCTTGACGAAGGCTTTTCCACGAAGCATAAATACTATTACTGTGGTGATGCTGTTTCAGCTGAACCGGAACATGTTGACGAAGGACTGGCAAGATTCCGCTATCAATTCCCGGATGGTTCTGAATATCACTTGAATATGTTTCCGCTACGTAAACAATACACCCGCCGACTAATGCACGAAGTCGGCTTTCAGCATATCGAAACATACGGTGATTTCCAGGAAACATTCAAAGCCAATGAACCCGACTTTCTGGTTCATGTTGCCGAGAAAGCCTACAGCGAAGGCTGTGATGAGGATTACGAAAAATAATGGGCAGAAGTTACTCTGAAGCAGTTAACGTCGCACGTGATTATTATAACAGTGATGACGCCGATAATTTTTATGCCCTTGTCTGGGGCGGCGAGGATATTCATATCGGCTTGTATGAATCGGAAAACGAATCGATTCTTGAAGCCAGTCATCGCACCGTCAGACACATGGCCGCTTGCCTGGGAGACATTAATCCGCAGCATGCTGTTCTCGATATCGGTGCCGGCTATGGAGGACCTGCGCGTTATCTGGCCAGCACATTCGGTTGCGATGTAACGGCGCTTAACCTTAGCGAAAAGGAAAATGAACGAAGCCGCGAACTTGTCGAAGAACGCGGACTGAACGACAAGATCAAGGTCATTGACGGCAGCTTTGAAGATATTCCCGCCGATGATGAAACGTTTGATATTGTCTGGTCAGAAGATGCCATACTACACAGCGGGCATCGGGAAAAGGTACTACAGGAGGTCGTACGGGTATTGAAGCCCGGCGGGCGCTTCATCTTTACCGACCCGATGCAGTCCGATGATTGCCCGGATGGCGTATTGCAATCCATCCTCGATCGGATTCATCTGTCCACCCTCGGTTCACCCGAATTTTATCGCGATACATTATCCCGGCTCGGCATGACGGAAGTCAGATTTGAAGAACACACCCGGCAACTGATTAATCATTACAGCCGCGTCTTACAGGAGACTCAAAATCGCCAGTCGGACCTGGAGAATTCTGTGTCAGCCGAGTACATCGAGCGCATGAAGAACGGGCTGGCGCACTGGATCGACGGTGGAAAGAGGGGTTATCTCTGCTGGGGGATCTTTGTTTTCAGAAAATAAGCGCTCCAAACCATCGCTGCAACCCGGCAGTGAAGCTGTCGTAGCACCCGCTGACAGGTTCAGCACCGGGCATACTATCGGCCAGGACAATATTCAAAAATGGGGTATGGACATACACAACCCCGTTTTTGCCGTCTCCGCACTGCTAATCATCATCTTCGTTACCGGCACACTGATTTCCCCTGAAACCGCCGGGCAGGTATTTGATCATTCAAAGACCTGGACCATCAATAATTTCGACTGGCTGTTCATGTTGTCAGCCAATATTCTTGTCCTGTTCTGTCTTGCCCTGATCGTTCTGCCCGTCGGGAAAATTCGCATTGGTGGCGACCAGGCGCGCCCCGACTTCTCGCTGCTTTCGTGGTTTTCGATGCTGTTTGCCGCCGGCATGGGAATCGGCCTGATGTTCTGGAGTGTTGCAGAACCGGTTGCCTATTATACCGAATGGTACGGCTCCCCCTTTAATACCGCCGGTCGTACCGAAGAAGCCGCGGCACTGGCCATGGGGGCAACCATGTTCCACTGGGGGCTTCATCCCTGGGCTATCTATGCCGTAGTAGGTCTTTCCATGGCCTACATGACGTACAGCCGCGGCCTCCCACTGACTGTACGTTCCACTTTCTATCCCCTGCTTGGCGAATCGACCTGGGGCGTAGCCGGCCACGTTATCGATACGCTGGCGGTGCTCGCAACCATCTTTGGGCTCGCCACTTCACTGGGATTTGGTGCACAGCAGGCGGCGAGTGGTTTGAGTTTTTTATTTGCAATACCCAATACGATTGGCACCCAGATTGCGATTATATTTTCTGTCACCGCAATAGCCGTGATATCGGTGGTACGCGGACTTGAAGGCGGCGTAAAAGTACTCAGCAATATCAATATGGGGCTCGCCGTTTTATTGCTGCTTTTTGTTATTACAGTTGGTTCAACAACCCTGATCCTCAACGGAATGATTGACACGGCATTTGCCTACATCGATAACATTATTCCATTGAGCAACTGGATTGGCCGCGAAGACAAGAACTTCTACCATGGCTGGACGGTATTTTACTGGGCCTGGTGGATATCCTGGTCACCATTTGTCGGCATGTTTATCGCCCGAATATCAAAAGGCCGCACAGTACGACAATTTGTCCTCTCGGTCGTGCTGATCCCCACCAGTATTACTATTGTCTGGATGAGCGCATTTGGCGGGTCCGGGATCGAGCAGGCCCAGGCTGGTATTGGTCATTTGGCAAATGGCATCACCGACAGTTCGCTCGCGTTGTTCCAGATGCTGGAATATCTACCGCTGGCGCAAATTACGTCTTTTATTGCAATTGTCCTCGTCCTGGTGTTTTTCATCACCTCATCCGATTCGGGATCTCTGGTTATCGACAGTATCACTGCCGGAGGAAAACTGGATGCACCTGTACCACAACGCATATTCTGGGCAACCATGGAAGGTGTTATCGCTGCGGCACTGTTATACGGTGGCGGAAAAGATGCACTGGGCGCACTACAGGCCGCCGCGATCTCGGTCGGCCTGCCGTTCATCGCAGTATTACTCGTCATGTGCGTCAGTCTGTATATGGGATTGCACGCGGAAATGAAACAGGCTGTGAATCGCGATGGTTAAGCGGCCTTATTGGTACCATTGAAAAAAATCGAAAATTATCGGATCAGATCACAATTAATGCTTATATTGGCGATAACTGTGTTCTGACCCCGGTTTAACAAAGTTGAAGGTAGGCAATGGTGCCTGGCGGTCAAGTACCGTCCGAACATGCCGCTGCCACAGTTGTGGCACAAACCAATTTCTCTTGGGGGCAAGCGGTGGGTTCGACTTCACAAAATCGGCGTATTGCTGTTCGTGTAGTTCTCCTGCTGGCGGTCGTCGGATTGACCGCTTGTTCTTCCGCGCGCAAGGCGCCGCAACCCTCAGCTGTCGAACGTGTGACCCCGGCACCCACACGGGCTGAACCACAATCACATCCCCACCGTGGACTTTCCATCGCGCGCGACATGCTTGGTATGCCTTACCGTTATGGTGGTGCGACCCCCAAGGGCTTCGACTGCAGTGGGCTGGTGTACTACAGCTATCGTAAAGCCGGCATTGCAGTTCCACGCACCACGCATGGACAATACCGTCAGAGCCAACGGGTAAAGCTATCGCGCCTGCAACCCGGTGATCTCATCTTCTTCAGAATTTCCCGGAACACGCTTTCTCACGTCGGTATTTACGTCGATGGCAAGCGATTTATTCATGCGCCTTCAGGTGGGAAACGCGTCGCGTATGCATCGCTTGACAATCCCTACTGGGAAACGAGGGTTATCGGTGCCGGCCGGTTTCAGTAACGACCCTTTTCACCCGAAACTCGGCCGCCGCTAACTGTCGGGCAATGCTATCCGGTAGATACGGCTGTCACCGGTATCGAGGATGATACCGTCCTGCTTCAATTCAGCGACTACACGTGAAAACGATTCCCGCGAGGTCGCTATCATGGAGGCCATGTCTTCATAACCGAAAAACCGGATTCTGTTGTGTCTGTCGCCGGTGAGTTCGAGCAGCAGTCTTAGCAGACGCAGGGTCCGTGAGCGCACGGTGCCGGAAGATAACTCACTGATCCAGCGATCCGCAAAGCGCAGATGCTGATCCCAGTGCGTCATGACTTTTTCAGCAAGCCAGGGCTTTTCCTTTTCCAACTCTATTAATGTCGCAGTGGTGATTCGGCAGACGTCCACTTCGTCCAGGGCGACAACGGTGTGTCGGTAATCCTCATCCAGCAAGGCCTCGAGTCCTACCAGCGCACCAGGGCCCAGCAGGCGCACGATGCGCTGCGAACCGTCGGCCAATGTCTGTGTCAATTTGATCAGCCCGTTGCGGACAGAGAAAACGGTTTTTCCTGAATCCCCCTGGCGATAGAACAGTGTTCCGGCGCTGTAGCGAAGGTTGTCGATGGGATCCAGAAGTTGATCAAAATCGCTGTCCTCGAGTCCCGAGAACATCATCATATGGCGGATGCCGCAGTTTCTGCAGTCCGAGCGACCGAGCCATTCGGGGTCGGTACACAGTGCCCGGTTTTTTGCTCTTGTCATCAGCGGTCACCTGATATTCCATTGTCAACCCGAATCTCGTCAGGTGTCTCAGTGAGACGACATTTAACGGGGTATCCGGGTTTATGCCTGTACTCGTGATAATTATCACCGCAACCCGTTTTTTTTCAATCGATAATATTCATGTCTCAACAAAACAGGAAGTAGATTTATGCGTAAGTTTCTACAGTTTAGTACTTTGTTTCTCGCGATGGGATCGGCAAACGTATTTGCCCATCACCCGGCAGCCGATATTGTCGATGAGGACATTTATGCCATGATCGACAGCATGGTAGCCGATACCCCGCATGCAACGATGACCTTCGACGAAATGGGTGGCGGCATGACAGAAGCCAGTGTTACCACTGATTCGCTGACGGAATTCGAAACGTTGATTGAAGAGCAGGATCTGCTTGAGTATGTCGAACGTCTGGATGGTGTCGTCGATGTCTCCATCCGCTTCAATATCGACAGCAGCGTTACGATGACCGTAAACCAGGTCAGATAGCACGCTGCATGTGAATGGATTCATGCATATGCCGGGACGCGACACCCCCTCCAGGTGAGGGGGTGCCTGCAAAGGCTCTCCATTCATGTCGGGCTGCGACATTTTGCCGCGGTTTTCCCTTAAACATTTTTAATTATCCCAAACGATGAATTTTACCTTTATGCGGGCCTTGAGTCAGGGGAATCCCGTTGGCTTGCAGGGAGACTATGATGATAATTGACAGTTTTACGATTTTTGGAATCGTTCTGGCAGTGGCGGTAGCAGCTGTTCTTTACCTGTTCAGCCAGGACGCATCCTAGCGGCCGCCAAAAACCGGGATCATTTTCTGAGCGGGTCGAACAGGTATTCCAGTCCGTTAATTTTGATTTCGTGCACAATGCGCAACATGTTGCCCAGTTCTCCCTTGGGGAAACCTTCGTTGGCAAACCAGATGACGTAGGGTTCGGGCAGATCGATCAGCAGCCGGTTGGCGTATTTGCCGAATGGCATGCGGTAGGAAGCCAGTTTGAGTAACTGTTGCGGGTCAAACAGTAAGGGCTGGTCCGGATCGACTGTCACGGTTGCCTGGTTACGCAGGCAGCAGCGGGAACTTGCCGATCGGTCAGGTCCTGCGCCGAACGCACAAACCTTCCGGGTGAAGTGAGTTTATCGAGGATGAGCAATATCGGTCCTGGAATCGCTCGCACCGTTTTGGAAAAGAATCTGAATAATAGTTTCACAATATATAACAATCAGATATATAGGATAGTTAATGTGCAGAATTAGCCTGTCATGGGCCCAGTATAACGGGCGCAGCAAACCTGCAGCAAATACTCGCCATCGCCTGAATACCTATTGCAGGAGTACCCGATAAATCGGCGCACACCTGTGTCCGCCAGGGTAAACACGGCCTTACGGCTGATACCGATACAATGGATTTAATTCCGCATTGAAGTGATTCTTCGGAGCAAAGGGTGTTGCCCCTATTTACCCCTTTTAATCGGGTTCTGCTTGAAAAACAGACTGAGTGCCTCGTACACCTCCGGGTAGATGCCGTTAAGCAACCCGGGGTTTTCAAAAAAGACTTCACTCAGTACGGCAAGAAACTCGGCCGGCGCCGTCGCGCCATAGCGGTTCAGTCCCGGTTTCGGATGCGCCTGAAAATCCGCGTAGGCCGCGGCAAATATGTCGGACCAGGTTCTGGCGTGCGAGTGCTCATGTTGGGGAGGGAAGCCGTCCGCTGCGCCGTTCAGCATATCCAGCTTGTGGACAAACTCGTGGATGACCACATTGTGCCCATCCCGTATACCCGCGGTTTCGGTATCCTCCCATGACAGGATAACCGGACCGCGTTGCCAGGCTTCACCGATCACTTCGTGTTCGACGGTATGTACCAGACCGAATTCGTCAACCACTTCTCTTTTCGGCGCAAAGCCGGCTGGATAGACAATGATGGTTGTCCATCCCGAATACCAGTCAATGCCAAGATTCAGGATGGGTAAGCAGGCTTGCAGCGCAATGATAAGCCGCATTTCCTCGCTGACCTCGAGATCATTTGCGCCGACGAATGACTTTTCATGCAGGAATAAAATCGCAAGACGGCGCAGACGATTTCGTTCGTCTTCAGAAAAATGATTGAGCAGCGGCAACTGCTGTAGCACATCATCCCAGCTGCCGGAGGAGATAGTGCTGCGCTTGATAATTCGCTGCTGCCGCCATTCCCTGAGGAGTTTGAACATTTAACAGCCAGGAATCCCGATAGGCCCAGGGGCATCAATGATAATTAATCGGGCATGCCTGATCATATTCCCATTACACTCGGTTGATCCATACGAAAATGAAAATGCAGGGTAGCAGCACTAGCTCGGAACTGCCAAATGGTTGGTTGAAAAGAAAGGGTAGGGGACAGACTCCGTCCCCTTAACTATCAGCCGTCATTTATCACCCTTTTCATTTCACCCAACCAACTCCGATATCGAGCCAACAACCGCTCATCATCCCTCGTTAGAAATTCATCGAAGTCTGTTTTTCGCGGTCCACCGGGTAACAAGCACCTCGCCAAACCTAACGCCGTGGCTTCAGTTTCCTGCATACGATAAACGGGCACATCCGCCAATATCGCAAGCCTCGAACATAAACCATCCAGCCGCGACAAACCACCACTCACAACTATCTTCTTCGGTTCGGGCAATGCGCCGGCCATGCGCTCCATATTCACCATTACCAGAAAGACAATACTTTCGATAACGGCTATCGCATGCGACCGGGTATCCGTACCACCAATAAACCGGCTTTCCAGATCATCTCGCCACCAGGGTGCTGCCAATCCACCAACAGCATTGATAAATAATGCCTCTGTATCCTGCTCCAACCACTCATCCAACCGAGAGAGCACATCAACATGCTCTTGCTCGGCCAACCAGTCCAGTGCATTCGCCGCACCATTAATCGTGGCTTCGACGGAAAATAATTGGCGCTGATCTACACTTTCGACCAGACTATTGAGCAAACCATCAACCGGCTTGAATTCGCCTTCATATAGTCGCTGCAAGAAAGCACCGCTACCGATATTCACATACAAGATATCCGGATCAGGTTGCCCCGTGGCAAACAAGGCCGCCGTTTGATCACCGGTCACATAGCACAATGGCACTTTATGTCCATCAAGACCTATCTCACCGTAGCGCGCATTGTTATCTGCAATCTCGGGTAACACAGACCGAGGCACATTGAATAACGCGCACAAGGCTTCATCCCAACGCCCCTCTGTCAAATTCATCAACGAGGTACGTGCGGCATTCACTGCATCAGCTTTAGCCAGGGGATTGCCGGTCAACTGAACCACCAGCCAGGTCGCTAACGGGCCAATGCAAAGCTGGTCAGCCTGGTGGGCTGATCGAACTTCAGATTGATGCTCAAGGCACCAGCGCATTTTGCTCGCGCCATAGTGTGGTGAGAGCCTTAAACCGGTTTTATTCTGGATATTGGTTTGCGATGACTGAAGCGCATCAAGATAGTTAACCCCACGCGTGTCTTGCCAACTGATAATGGGCGACAGGGCCTCGCCTGATTGCTTATGCCAACACACGATACTGGAACGCTGACAGGCGAGGCCAGCGAATTGAATATGCCTTACGTCTTCGGCCAGTTGATCGCAGACGCTCGTGAGCACAGTAACTAATGACTGGCCCAGTTCGACAGGATCATGTTGGACAAATCGAGCCTGGGGATGATCGGTTGTTATGAGTGCTTGCGCTTGCGCAACGACGGCTAACCGACTATCGAATATAAAGGCGCGGGTTGAATGACCGCCTTGATCGATGACTAATGTATAGGGCGGTTGCGGCATACTGGATCAGGTCGTTCTCAGGCTAATGAGCGCCCTTGCTGAGTAAATATTCGCTGTACTGTTTGTCAGTACCGTTAATGTGTCGAATAAGCCATTGTTTAAGGAAGTCCAGGGCGTCTTTCATGGCGCGTTTGGGATTCTTTTCATAGGCGGCCAGAAGATCATTGACCTTGTCTATCATCTTCTGATGTTGTGCCTTGTGTGCCTCGAAATCCGGATAGCCGTATTTTCTCATGAGCCCTTCTTCATAGACAAAGTGGACCTTGGTGTAATCCACCACCGCAGCCAGGCATTCCCGTTCGAATTCCTCACCGGTGGAGTAATCCACGATGGTTTGCAACGTGTTTATCAGGTTGATCAGTTTCTTGTGCTGCTCATCGATGGAGTCGATACCGACGCTGTACTTGTCCGACCAGTCGATACGCTTCCGGTCCATGAACTTCTTGCGGACAACCGGTATCAGCACCAGCACTCCCGCCAGTGACCAGGTCAGCGGACTGGCGGGTCCCGCCATGACAGCGACTAACACCGCGATAACCAGCATCAGGATGAATAGTGAAAGGGTGCACATATCGATAGATTTGTTCATGCGGCATATCTCCGTCTAACAGCCGGCCCTGTCGTTCTGGAGTATAGGTCGTTTTTACTCTGACCCCAATTATTATGGTTTGCCTGGTATGCCTTCCATCCAGAGACCGAAGTGTTCAATCCGTAGGGGAAAGGGGGCGAATTAAAGGGTACTGACCCCTTTATTCTTGTTACTTATTTTCTCTGACCCCGAATTTTTGCACTATAGTTACCGGAACAATAACAGGTGTTTTGTAACCACCGACGGTTCAGGTTTCTTGATTTGAGGAGGCAGACATGACAATAAACGGAAGCAAAAGCCTGTTGGGCGCCGCGCTCGTTGTCGGTGTGATGACATTAGGTGCGGGCGCTCAGGCTTATTGGGATGACCCGAGAGGAGGACCCTGGTCTGAGCGTGGTCCGGGCGGTGGGCCCTGGTCAGAGCCTGCGCCTCCTTACAGTAGATACGGGCCGGCCCCTGATCGGACGCGCGAACGCCAGATCCAGATGCGTGACCACAGTACCGCCATGCAGTCCCTGGTTCGCATGTTATCAGGGCGGCGCGCCTTCAATCGTGCTGAAGCCATCGGTCTTGCGCGTCAGATCGAGGCGAGTGCCGGTGAAAATCTCACGCAGATGTTCAAGCCTGGTGGCAACTGGCGAAGGAGCCCGCTTAGCAGAGCGAGGGTCGGCGATGACATGGACGTTTTCAAGCATCATGCAATCGCCATGATGTGGGCAGCCGGTGAACTGGCGGACCAACTGGAAAAGCAGCCGAGCGCCGAAGACATCCGCACCGGCCGTGCCTGGTCACCGGACTGGGGAAGGGGTGATACCTGGCGCAGTCGCGGGAGAAGTGACAGAGCAGCGCTAACCGGGGAGGTGTTCACCGCTTACAACAACCTGAAAGCCACCTGCAGCAATTGCCACGCGAACTTCCGTACCGAAAGGCGTTAGTTCCAGGATATAGGGATATAGGATATAGAAGTAGAAAAGGGGATGGAGGGAATAATATTTAATCCCTCCGTCCCCTTTTTTGGATCGACTGTCACGGTTGCCTGGTTACGCAGGCAGCAGCGGGAACTTGCTGATCGGTCTGGTCCTGCGCCGAACGCATAAACCTTCTGGGTGAAGTGAGTTTATCGAGGATGAGCAATATCGGCCCGAGAATCGCTCGTACCATTTTGGAAAAGAAGCTGAATAATATATTCACAATATAAAACTATAAGATATATAGAGCAGTTAATGTGCTGCTATTATTATTTTCCCCATTATTTTTTACACTAACCCCGGATTATTTAACAAGGCCTCCGCTTCTTCTTTGCTCAACGTTCCTGGCACATAAGTACTGCCCCAGGTCAGCATGGCATGCAATACCGGACCCAGCCTCTGGCCCTTCTCGGTCAGGTGATATTCGTAGCGCGGCGGTCGCTCCTGGTACAACTCTTTCCGCACGATCCCTTCACGCTCCAGACGTTTGAGTCGGTCCGCCAGTAAGTTGCTTGGAATACGTTCCGGGGACATTTGTAGTGATTTGTATGTGTGCCGACCCACCAGCAGGTCGCGCACGACGAGCAGGGTCCATTTATCACCCAGCAAATCCAGGGTACAGGCGATAGGGCAGGGGGAACGCTTGCAGTTGGTCATGTACGGTACTTCGCTATCAGTTTGATGCACCTAGTATAACACTTACTTGCAAAATCGAAGTAACTCGTCTAGGCTAAAGACTTGCAAAACGAAAGTAACTGGAGATGGCCGATGGAACTGATCCTGTATTACTTGCCCGGCAGCCGGGCCGAGCGCGTCCGCTGGATTCTCGATGAACTGGATCTGGACTACCAGGTTAAAACGATCGAACTTTTCAAGGGCGAAGGACAGCGACCGGACTATCTCGCCATTCATCCGCTGGGGCAATTGCCCGCCCTGAAAATCGATAGCGAAGTCATGATCGAGAGCGGGGCCATTGTGCAGTGGCTGGCAGAATCAGTGCCTGGGAGCGAATTGGCGCCGGCGACGGATCAGCCGGCCCGACGAGCCTTTGACCAGTGGATGTACTTCGCGGTCGCTAGTCTGGAAGCCTCCGCCTGGGAAATGATGTTGCATGGCAAAATCCTTCCCGACACACAGGCGGTCAAGGCGATCGTTCCTTTTGCCGAGCAACGCTATGCAAAAGCGCTCAGCGTACTGGAACAGGCGTTGCGTGATCAGGACTATCTGGTGGATGGCCGGTTCAGCGCAGCCGATATCATGACCGGTTACATCCTTGCCTGGTTTCCTGAGCAACTGGTCCCGTATCCCAGCCTTCAGAAGTACCTTGCACGACTGCAGCAACGCCCGGCCTATCCACACAAGCCCAAAGAATAGAAGGAATCTGACATGCAAACACATACACTTTCCCCGGAACTGTACTGGCTGACTATCACCACATTAATGACCGGACTCATGTGGGTGCCCTACATTCTTAACCGCTTGGCGGAGAAGGGGGTGCTGAAGGCAACATGGGATCCGCAGGGTGATACGACAACGCGTGTACCCTGGGCCGACCGCATGATGCGCGCGCATCAAAATGCCGTAGAGAACCTGGTGATCTTCGCTCCCCTGGTACTCGCTCTGCAGATTGCAGGGATCAGTAGCGAAGCAACCGTTAGCGCCTGTGTTGTTTATTTCTTTGCCCGGCTGGCGCACTACATAGTCTTTACTTTGGGAATACCTGTTGTAAGGGTTCTGACATTCGCCGCAGGTGTGGCCGCGCAGGTGACGCTCGCACTGGCACTACTTGGTCTGATTTAGGAAAAAGGGGGCAGAGCATTTCGTCCCTCAGACCTTCGCAACCCAGGATTTGCACCAACCGGCGGCGGCAACATCCTTGCCGGGGAAGATGGGACAGCCACCGCTGGCAGCGGTGCCGCCGTGGTAGCCGACGGCGGCGATAGCAATTATTAATGTCACGTGTTTCTTACAGGCTTGACTGCGTACGCGAAATAAAAGAAAGGGGTCGGTGACAAATGAGAATGATTGCGTTTAGTCACCGACCCCGACCCCTTTTATTGGTGATCTTTGTAACCTATCGAAAATAGCGCAAAAAGGGACAGAGGGATTATATAATAGTCCCTCTGTCCCTTTTATCCCCCGAGTAGTCACAATGACCGACAAGAAAAACAAACTGGACAAACCTGACAAACAGGACAAAAAAGAAAAGAGCGGGAAAAAAAGAAAATCTGACATACCCGGCAGGAAAGAAAAGACTGGCAAGGACAACAAGTCGCGCAAGCACGAGAAAAAAGAAAAGGATAAGAAGTCACGTAAGCATGAAAAGAAAGCAAAGACCGTTTCAGACAGCGAACATGACCAAAAGCACAAGACTGTAAAAGTCGCACACCAGGACGCCCGGGCTATGCGTAGAGCGCCGGAACCGTCACTGACTGATACGGGTAAGGCAGATGCCGAACCACTGCAGGAGTCAACCACCGCCTCAAAACGCCACTTACCAGTACGCCTGCTCCTGGCAGGTAGCCTTTTCGCTCTTACCGGGGTGTGGTGGGGCTACCAACACTGGTCCACGGAGCCTGAGGTCAAGAAAGCGTTACAGAATAAAACCGGTATAGCCCCAATGGTTCAGCATAAAAGCCAGCCTGGTACTGCTACACGTGAACAACGCTCCATCCGACCCCCACTTCCCGTCCCTGAAAAGACGATGGCCAGGTCTCCGGATATAGCTCATACAGAAAAACCTGAACACTCCCCGGCTACAACTCCACCGGTCAGGCATACCTATCGACCCGAGCAAGCTACCGAAACGGAAAACGAACCGGAAACGGCAACTGCACCCCAACAGGCCTCCAGACCGGTCGCGCCCCAACCGCAGTCTCGTCATCGTCCACAGCCCTATGGCCAGTACCAACCGTATCCCGGCCGGGGATGGCCATCCTGGCAAGGCAACTATCGACAGCAGCCCTACTACAGGCAACCTGGATATTTGAGGTCAGAGTAACAATATGCTATTCCCTGCGTCCGCTTTCTCCCGAAACTCGGCTGCCGCTAACTGTCGGGCAATGCGATCCGGTAGATATGGCTGTCACCGGTATCGAGGATGATACCGTCCTGCTTCAATTCAGCGACTACACGTGAAAACGATTCCCGCGAGGTCGCAATCATGGAGGCCATGTCTTCGTAACCGAAAAACCGGATTCTGTTGTGCCTGTCGCCGGTGAGTTCGAGCAGCAGTCTTAGCAGACGCAGGGTCCGCGAGCGCACGGTGCCGGAAGACAACTCACTGATCCAGCGATCCGCAAAGCGCAGATGCTGATCCCAGTGCGTCATGACTTTTTCAGCAAGCCAGGGCTTTTCCTTTTCCAACTCTATTAACGTCGCAGTGGTGATTCGACAGACGTCGACTTCTTCCAGGGCGACAACGGTGTGTCGGTAATGCTCATCCAGCAATGCCTCGAGTCCTACCAGCGCACCGGGGCCTAGCAGGCGCACGATGCGCTGCGAACCGTCGGCGAGTGTCTGTGTCAATTTGATTAGCCCGTTGCGGACAGAAAAAACAGTTTTTCCTGAATCCCCCTGATGATAGAACAGTGTTCCGGCGCTGTAGCGAAGGTTGTCGATGGGATCCAGAAGTTGATCAAAATCGCTGTCCTCGAGTCCCGAGAACATCATCATATGGCGGATGCCGCAGTTTCTGCAGTCCGAGCGACCGAGCCATTCGGGGTCGGTACACAGTGCCCGGTTTTTTGCTCTTGTCATCAGCGGTCACCTGGTATTCCATTTTCAACCCGAAACTCGTTCAGGTGTCTCAGTGAGACGACATTTTACGGGGTATCCGGGTTTATGCCTGTACTCGTGATAATTATCACCGCAACCCGTTTTTTTTCAATCGATAATATTCATGTCTCAACAAAACAGGATATGGATTTATGCGTAAGTTTCTACAGTTTAGTACTTTGTTTCTCGCGATGGGATCGGCAAACGTATTTGCCCATCACCCGGCAGCCGATATTGTCGATGAGGACATTTATGCCATGATCGACAGCATGGTAGCCGATACCCCGCATGCAACGATGACCTTCGACGAAATGGGTGGCGGCATGACAGAAGCCAGTGTTACCACTGATTCGCTGACGGAATTCGAAACGTTGATTGAAGAGCAGGATCTGCTTGAGTATGTCGAACTTCTGGATGGTGTCGTCGATGTCTCCATCCGCTTCAATATCGACAGCAGCGTTACGATGACTGTAAATCAGGTCAGATAGAACGCTGTATGTGAATGGATTCATGCATATGCCGGGACGCGACACCCCCTCCAGGCGAGGGGGTGCCTGCAAAGGCTCTCCATTCATGTCGGGCTGCGACACTTTACCGCGGTTTCCCCTTAAGCATTTTTAATTTTCCCAAACGATGAACCTTACCTTTATGCAGGCCTTGAGTCAGGGAAATCCCGTTGGCTTGCAGGGAGACTATGATGATTTTTGACAGTTTTACGATTTTCGGACTTGTTCTTGCAGTGGCGGTAGCAGCTGCTCTTTACCTGCTCAGTCAGGACGCATCCTAGGGGGCGGTGACAAAACGCTCAGCAGTGATAGGGGTTAATCGTGGTCTGTCCCTTATTCACCTTTAATTGATAATTACTCAAGGCAGCCTGCCGTGTGGTCGATATCCCTCAGGTTATGAACACTGATTTCTTAAATGGGGGTTGATATGAAAGGATTTCTCAAAACTTCGGCGCTGGCATCAATCGCCTTCGCCCTGACCGCATGCGGTACCACACAGATGGCCGTAAAGCCGGAAGCTAAGGCGAACGTACAGAGTATCGCCCTGATCAAGGTGAGCGAGCCGGACAGCTACACAGCACAGGATTTCGGTAATCCCGGAATGATGTTTGGGGCAGTGGGTGGAGCTATTGCGGGAGCCTCATCGGCGAATTCCACAAAGAGCGTTGGCAAGATTGTGACTGATTCAAAATACTCAGTCAGCGATCACTTCACTGTTGCACTTCAGAAAAAGCTAACCGACGCGGGTTACGACGTCAAAATCGTTTCGGTGGATCGAGAGAAAAAGCATAAGCTGCTGGAGAGTTATGAATCCGTAAACGCCGACAGTGCAGATGCTGTGCTCGATGTGGCAATCGAAAGTATCGGTTACGCAACCGAGCACCCGATGTTCTCGCCCCACTGGCGTCCCTCGTCCCAGGTAAGCGTAGTGCTTGTCGATAAACAGACCGGCGAAATGATGTATGCAGAAAAATTCATGTACGGCTATCACAACCCGTTGATGTCCGGCACGGACATCGAAGCGCCCGAGGAATATCACTTCAAGAACAAGGAAGAGCTGCTTTCCGATGACGACAGGGTTGTGTCCGGTATTCAGCACAGTGTCGATGCGGTGGTAGAGCAGGTCCAGAACAACCTGAAAAAATAGTCGTCTGACTGTTTTTATCAGGCCAAGGGCTCTTGATGATGCATCAAGGGCCTTTTTTAATAAATGGGTTCAGATGCTGTAGAACGTCATCCCGGCTGCCGTACTTAATCTTCTTTTGAGGCGGGGTAGTGAAGGTTGCTTAAAATACCCCGCCATATACACTTACGCCACTGTCCCACCGCCAGGTAAAAAACAATGACATACAATATTGAAGAAATCAGCCGTGGTTTCCAGGAAGCCATGCAGGAAGCGCGCGACGTAAGCGTGGATACCGATATCGACAGCCAGCAGCGCACGCACCGTCAACGCGTACTGGATATGTGGAGCGAAGACATCGGACGCGCGCTGGCTGCGAACGAGGACCTGAAGCTCGATGACGCCCATCTGGCCGTTATTTACAGCCTGCGCGACCATTTCTTCGAACACGGGTTCGCGAAAGCCGGAAGGGTACTTGGAGACATGCTCGACGCACGGTTCCAAGATGCCGGTGGTCGCAAGTACCTGCGACGCCTGTTTCCGAACGGGCCGGTCGCCCAGGGTATGAGGATAGCTGGTTTGCCGGTACCGAACCTGACTGAGAACAAGGGACAGGGAACGGCGCGTTAGGTTGGGCTGTGGTGTCAGGATTTCAGCGAATCAATCGAGTCTGACCCCATTGAATTTTGGGTTACGAACAGGAAACTGTGGTTTGTCCCCTATTTAAGATTCAACAATGCAGTTATGAGCTGTACGTCCACTTTGGGTCAAGCATGGCTACGGGGTAGGTGACCTGCCCCCAAATATCCAAACCGCCTCATGACCGCCGACTTTTTATTACTAAAACGTGGTCTGTCCCCTTTATTTTAGAATTAAATACTCTCTTACTTTTTTCCGCCTATCTTGCTCCCGGATACAGCGCCGAACCGCTCACTGGTGGCCAGCTCTGGTTGTTGACCAGGTTGTCAGGCTTGGTCGTCACGGCTGCGCAGTGCGCCGCATCGGTCCAGTCGAGATGCTGACTGTCCCAGCATCGGATCATCTCCCCGATACAATTACCGCCACCGGCGATGTGACAGTACCATACGTAACGTGGCGGGCGTGTTTGATTCGTTACGCAGCCGTACAAGCCGACAAAAAGAAAAATCGCAATAAAGTTCTTCATGCGTCTATAAGTCACGGGCTAATTGGGGTTTTGCAATAACCTATCCGGGTGTGTGTTGCAATGCAAGACCTGTCCCCTTTACGTGCATGATATTTCGGTGGCTCACGACAAAGCGGCCGTGTGCGGGATTGAACGCGTTTGCGCAAGCATGAAGGTGAGTACGCCTTTTGGCCTGCCTTCTGGATTCCTGCTGTCTTTTCAATATTTGGACATGTATTTTGATCTGGATGCGGGAACTGTGGTCTCTCCTCTATTATTCTTGTGTGGTGTTATGACGGCTGGGTCGGAGGTTACCACTATGGTGATAAGCGTAATTTTGACTGATTATTTCCGGCACCGTGCGAAGCGACGATGGCTTAGACACGCTCTAATAGTCATTAACCTGCTTGTGCTTACCAGTTGCACACCAAGACTGGGCGATACAGAAGCGGCACTCGCACTGGAAGACATGGTTGCCGGAAGTGGTCACAGCCGATTGAAGGCGCAAACACCTCGGCCATCCCGTAAAACTATTCAGTACGCGATCGACGGCCGTCACTATACGGCCGATATCTACCTGTCACCGCAAGGGGTGAGAGCCGGCATCGTACTCATACCCGGCGTGGTGCCGGGCGGCAAGGACGACAAGCGACTGGTCGAACTGGCCTATACCCTGGCACGGATGAACTTTGCGGTACTGACACCGGACCTCAAGGAGCTGCGTCACTACCGCGTGCGCAGGAAAAATGTGCGTGAAGTGGCCGATGCCTTCCAGTACCTGGTATCCAGGCCCGAATGGGCGCCGCAGGGCCACGCAGGCATCGCAGGTTTCAGTTACGGGGCAGGTCCCGTGTTGCTGGCGGCACTCGATCCCGCCATTCGTGAGCAGGTGCGTTTTGTCATGACGCTCGGTGGCTATTACGACCTGCGCAGTCTCGTGACGTATCTCACCACGGGATACTTTCGTGAAGATGCCGATAGCCGTTGGCAGTACCGGCAACCGAATGCCTATATCAAATGGGCTTTCACGCGCTCCAATGCCGACCTGCTGGAGGATCCCGGCGACCGTATGATACTGCGTGACCTGGCCGATCGTTATAGTGACGAGGACATGGCTGACGTCGATCTGTCACCTGCCAGCCTCGCTCCGGAGGGGCGGGCCCTGTATGCCCTGTTGGTTAATGAGAACCCCTCTCGAGTCAATGCGCTTATAGATCGCTTGTCGCCCCGGATGCGCCACGAACTGGAAGGGCTCGACCCCTCCGCTCATGATGTCGCGACGATTAAGGCACAAGTCATTCTTTTACATGGTCGCAGCGATACCATGATCCCCTTTACAGAAAGTGTCACACTCGCGCGAACTTTACCGCCGGAACAGGTCAGCCTCTTTCTGATCGACGGGTTTGCGCACGTGGATGTCAGGGTGGAACGCAAGGATATCGCGAAAATGCTTGCCGCCATGGACGCATTGCTTGCCCAACGGAATTAAAGCGGTCGGTGACAAAATGTAATCATTCTCATTTGTCACCGACCGCTTTAATTGCCTTTAATTTTACCATGAGAGTGAACATCCTGACGTGGTTTAAACGACACACATATCATTGGCAATTGTTCCACCTAAAACAGTCACAGCGATCACAGTTGAGTTATGCGGATACTACAAAAGTAAGCGGCTCACACCACTTAACCTGAGTCTGCCTGTGCCGCTACTTCGGTAGGTCCACTGACGGGTCGAAATTCAACTCATGAAAGAGGGAATACCATGCAGTACCGAATCATTCTCGCCACTGTACTTACAAGTGGTCTGTTCGCCGGCTGTGCCATAAACCATCCACAAACAGCCGCGGAGTTCCGCGCAGCAGCACCCGGTGCCACCTTCGGCAAGAAGGAGTCATTCGTCGTCGACCGCCAATTCGACGATGTTGCCCGCACTTTCGAGGAGCAGGCGCCAAAATGCCTTGAAAAGCGCGTCAAGATGACCGAATCAGGTCATATGTACCACCACGTGGTCGTGACCAGGTACACGCCGACCGTGCGGGTATCGGACGACAGCGCCGAGCTGCATTTGCAGTTTGAGCACGAACAGGGCGTGATGGCGGTCTCCGAGATGCCCGAAAACGGGTATTACCTGATGGTCGCGGATGCCTCTCGCCTGGCTGAAAACAAAACCCAGATCGATATGTACCGTCCATCGATGGGCTACGATACCATCGTCCGGGCAGTCAAGGGCTGGGCCTCGGGTGACAATATCGGGTGCCCCGATTTGACCAAGTAACGCGGGATCCGCCCTATGAAATATCTCTTGTCTGCGTTTGCGTTCACCGCCAGCGTGCTGGCCGGATGTTCCGGTTTGAAAGCCTATTCCAATACACCGGCCAGGAACCTGGATATCCATACCCGAACCGACTCCGGTTCGTTCCTGTCCAGTACCCGTGCATCGCTGGATATATTCAGTGTTAACAACACCTGCCAGACAACCTACCAGGGCACCGTTATGCTTGATAAGGAAACCAGCACAATCGGCCTGCCTGCAGAACGTCCGAGCTACCTGGTTTTCAGGTTCGAGAGTTCTTCTTTTCTGGCTAACTCCAGTGGTGCAACCAGTTACGACACATTACTTACACCGTTGCCGGATCACCACTATGATGTTGATGTCCGTTATCTCGACGGAATTTACAGTGTCACAATACTGGAGCGATCTACCGGCGACAGAAAGGCGAACAGGATTGCGCCGGTAGAACTCAAGGATTGCTGACCCCTTTAACTTACTCATGCAGCAATATCCACAATCTTTTCGAACAACGTCAACAATGCCGAGTCATCCCGCTTCATTATGAGGCTTTCGTAGACCGCTGAATTGCTTCGCAACATAGCCAGCGCATGTACAGGCGGTACGCCTTTTTCGACGGCCAGATGTAATAAACTCCGGGTTATCAATATGCCGGCATTCAGAAGGCTGCACTGAAGATCCGTGCTCTCAATGCCGTACTGCCTTGCCATACGCTCGACTTCGGCCTGCCGGGTGCCATTACTCAGCATTGCAAGTAACAGCTGTTCAGCGCTGGGAGTGCTTAGCGGCATCTTTCGTATGGCCTCGTTGACAACTTCGATTACGTTATCTGTTTCTGCATTCATTAAATCTGCCTCATACCTTGTACTGTATTGTCGCGTACTATCTCCAATTGCATGGTATGGCATGAACTTACTGATTGCGGTGACAGGATTCACTGTGCCGGCGTGATATCTTTCTCAATTAAGAAAAGGCACAGATAGAGCGCGTGTTAGGCTGTTCGATTGGACAGGCAAAGAGAGGCAGGCCATTTGGCAAACGCAGGAAGGGGAGTGGCTAAGATGAGAATCGGAATCATTTGTCACCGACCCCTTTAATTCTTTAATTAAGAACGGACTTGGTAAATAGAAAACGTGGTCTGTCCCCTTTTATGAGCAGACTGGTTCCATATAAGCATCTGCTAACAGGCGGGGAGAGACCCGACACAGCCATTAGGAAAAATTAAGTTTTGACTGATTTGGCAATAATAATAGAAAATCTTAAATTAATGGTGAAGAGTGAACGTATCTGTCTAGAACAAGGTTTTAAAACAGAGGGGGTCGTTATGAAAATTTTAGTCATTATTTCAATGCTACTAATGTCTATATCCTCGATAGCTCAGGATCGTTACGGGATGAATGACGCTGCGACACAGAAAATGATGGAGGAGATGCAGAAGCTTCAAGACTGCATGGCCAATATTGATCAGAGCCAGTTTGGCGACATTGAGCGGCGTCAGCAGCAGTTTGAGCAAGAGGTAAGACCTCTCTGTGCCAGCGGGAGGCGAGATGAAGCTCAGAAGCGGGCTATTAAGTTTGGCAGAGAAATGGCGGGGCACCCAGCAATCAAAGAGATCAGCAAGTGTAGCAAACTTGTGAATAGTGATATGGCAAAAGAAATGCTTCCGGATACTGATTTTAATTCTGAAGGATTAGATACGCACGTTTGCGACGAGATGTGACAGTCATTTGAAGTGAGTTGATCGCAGCATCTTCATATTGCAGGAGTGGCCCCTGGCCGTGATCAACGTATTCCGCCAATGTTATACTCACAGTTAGTCGATACTGGGAATAACAGGATGAACATGAAACGACTGTGCAGCATGTGTGTCAGCCTGCTGCTTGTTTGCCGTATTGCCGCCGCCCATGACGAACCACAGGACAACAGCTGGTGGTGGAATGACGCGTGGTGGAATGACAGCCAGATCGAGGTCCCGGATAATTTCACGGTTGAAACGCAGTGGACCAGCTATCAAAGCGGCGATCTTGAGGTGTCGGCCCTGCTGGCGCGCCCCGCCGGAGAGGGCAAATACCCGGCGGTGCTGTTTCAGCACGGGCGGCGCGGCCTGGACGAATTGGTGCAGCGCCTTGCGCGGCGGATTGCTGCACGTGGTTTCGTGGTACTGGCCGCGGATATCTACAGCGCGCACTTCATCGGCAGTCATCCCATAGAGCACGATTATGCGCTGGAGAAAGACGTCAACGCGGCGCTGGACGTGCTGCTTGCGCGTGATGACATCAGTACCAGCAAGGCCTGCCTGTATTCGCATACCCGCGGTGGCTATTACGCCCTGAAGGTGGCGACCACCTTCAAGCGGCAGGAAAAGGACATCGCCTGTTATGTGTCCTACTATCCCCACCTGCAGGATCCGAATGCACCTGAACCGCAGCAGGTCTATGGCTATGCACCCGAAATCGATCAGCTCACCTTGCCGACACTGGTGTTTATCGGTGACGAGGAACAGTACCAGCGCCGCCGTGTGATCGAGACCAGCATCCGGGTGATGCAGGACAAGGGCCGGGATGCGCGCCTGATCATCTATCCCGGGGTGGGGCGCGGTTTTGATTTTCGTCCCGAGAACGTGCGCACCTTTGCCGATGATCTGGCCTCGAAAGATGCCGTGCAACGCGCGGCACTGTTCATGCGCAGGCACCTGGAGCAGCCGCAAGCGGCGTTTAGTGGCGTTGAACCATTGACCGGCGAAGCACTGTATAACAGCGATAGGGCGCCGGACTCGATGCTCTATGACTTACCGCAGGAAGTCGTACCGGGGGTGTGGTCGGCGATCGGGGCCACCGCGCCGGGAACCTACGCCAATTCCGGGCACAACAACAACCTGTCGTTTGTAGTTACCGATGCGGGTGTGCTGGTGGTCAATGCCGGCGCCAATTACCTGCTGGCGAAGGCTCTGCATGACGAGATCAGGAAAATCACCGACCAGCCGGTGAAATACGTGGTGCTGGAGAACGGGCAGGGACACGCCATGCTGGGCGCGAGTTACTGGCAGGCGCAGGGCGCGACAGTGATCGCCCATGTCGATGCGGCACACGAGATCGAAGAGCAGTCGTTCGCACTCCTGGAGGTGATGCAGGGGCGCGTCAAGGAAAAGTCCGAGGGGACCAGGGTGGTGATGCCGGACGAAACCTTCAGCGATAAAAAGGTTATCGAACTGGGCGGCGAGCGCATCGAACTGTTGTACCTGGGCCCCGCGCACAGCCCGGGTGACATTGTCGTGTGGCTGCCGGAGAAGAAGCTGGTGATCTCCGGTGACATGGCGTTTCACCAGCGCATGTTGCCGTTGTTCGAACATACCGATTCAAAGGCCTGGATCGAGACCTGGGACAGGTTCGAGGCGCTGGGTGCAGAGGTGGTCATACCCGGGCATGGCGGGCCGACCGACATGGCGACGGTGAGAACCTACACCCGGGATTACCTGGTGTACCTGCGCGACAAGGTCGGCGCGGTAATCGAAAACGGAGGCACCTTGCAGGAGGCCTACGAGGTCGATCAATCGCCGTACATGCACCTGCCCACGGCAGAGTTTCTCGCCAAGCGCAATGCAGGGCAGGTGTTTCAGAGTATGGAATTTGAGTTCTGAATTAAAGGGGTCGGTGACAAATGAGAATGATTGTGTTTTGTCACCGACCCCTTTAATT
>CAVWAK010000035.1:0-77173 GCA_963752745.1 uncultured Gammaproteobacteria bacterium | reverse complement strand
TCTGTGCCAAGATCTTTGGCCCGGTCAAGGACTATGAATGCCTGTGTGGCAAATACAAGCGCCTCAAGCATCGCGGCGTAGTGTGCGAGAAGTGTGGTGTTGAAGTCACGCTGTCCAAGGTTAGACGCGATCGTATGGGTCATATTGAACTGGCCAGCCCGGTTGCACATATCTGGTTTCTGAAGTCGCTGCCGTCGCGTATTGGTCTGCTGCTGGACATGACCTTGCGCGATATCGAGCGCGTGCTTTATTTCGAGGCTTTTGTTGTCATCGATGCCGGTATGACTACGCTGGAGCGTGGCCAGCTGTTATCTGAAGAAGCATACCTTGAAGCCATCGAAGAAAATGGCGACGAGTTTGATGCGCGCATGGGTGCGGAAGCAGTATTCGAACTGCTGCACGATCTTGACCTGAAGAGGGAAATCGTCACCCTGCGCGAAGACATGGGCGCGACCAAGAGTGAAACCAAGCTCAAGCGATTGGGCAAGCGTCTCAAGCTGGCCGAGTCGTTCCTGGAATCAGGCAACAAGCCGGAATGGATGGTGATGACTGTCTTGCCTGTGCTGCCGCCGGAGTTGCGTCCGCTGGTGCCCCTGGATGGCGGTCGTTTTGCGACGTCAGACCTGAATGACCTGTATCGCCGCGTTATCAATCGTAATAACCGCCTGCGCCGTCTGCTGGAATTGAATGCTCCGGACATCATTGTGCGGAATGAAAAACGCATGCTGCAGGAATCTGTTGATGCACTGCTGGATAACGGTCGCCGTGGCCGTGCCATCACCGGCACCAACAAGCGTCCGCTGAAATCACTGGCCGACATGATCAAGGGCAAGCAGGGCCGTTTCCGCCAGAACCTGCTCGGCAAGCGCGTCGATTACTCCGGTCGTTCGGTTATTGTGGTTGGTCCGACACTGCGTTTACACCAGTGTGGTTTGCCCAAGCGTATGGCGCTGGAACTGTTCAAACCGTTCATCTTCAGCAAGCTGCAGCTGCGTGGCCTGGCGACAACCATCAAGGCGGCCAAGAAACTGGTCGAGCGCGAGGGTGTCGAAGTCTGGGATATCCTCGAAGAAGTTATTCGCGAACACCCGGTGATGCTTAACCGCGCGCCGACACTGCATCGCCTGGGTATTCAGGCGTTTGAGCCAGTGCTGATCGAGGGCAAGGCTATTCAGCTACACCCGCTTGTTTGTGCGGCCTTCAATGCTGACTTCGACGGTGACCAGATGGCGGTACACGTACCGCTGTCACTGGAGGCACAGCTGGAAGCGCGTGCGTTGATGATGTCAACCAACAACATTTTATCGCCGGCCAACGGTGAGCCGATCATTGTGCCGTCACAGGACGTGGTTCTCGGCCTGTATTACATGACGCGTGAGCGTGTGAATGCCAAAGGCGAGGGTATGAAGTTCGCCGACGTGGCCGAGGTGCATCGTGCATACGGTACGGGTATGGCAGAGTTGCACGCCAAGGTGAAGGTTCGAATCAAGCACAGCGAAATGACTGAAGATGGCGAGCTGCTGAAGAAGACGGAGATTCGTGATACCACGGTCGGTCGTGCGCTGCTTTCGGAAATTTTGCCGGAAGGCATTCCCTTCGAATATGTCGACCGCGACATGTCCAAGAAGGCCATTTCCAATGTAATCAACGTTTGCTACCGACGTGTCGGTTTGAAGGCTACAGTCATATTTGCTGACCAGCTGATGTACACCGGCTTCTCCTACGCTACACGTGCCGGTGTTTCGTTTGGTATTAACGACATGGTTATCCCGGAAGAGAAGGCGCCAATCCTGGCCGAGGCGGAAGCCGAAGTGAAGGAAATCGAGAGCCAGTATACATCCGGCCTGGTTACCAACGGCGAACGCTATAACAAGGTGGTGGACATCTGGTCGCGTACCAATGATCAGGTGGCCAAGGCCATGATGGACAAGCTCGGCAAGGAAGAAGTCGTAAATGCCGAAGGTGAGACGGTTAAACAGAACTCGTTTAACTCGGTCTACATGATGGCCGATTCCGGCGCTCGTGGTTCCGCCGCGCAGATTCGCCAGCTGGCCGGAATGCGTGGTCTGATGGCGAAACCGGATGGTTCCATTATCGAAACGCCAATTACTGCAAACTTCCGCGAAGGCCTGGACGTGTTGCAGTACTTCATCTCCACTCACGGCGCTCGCAAAGGCCTGGCTGATACGGCACTCAAGACGGCTAACTCCGGTTACCTTACCCGCCGCCTGGTCGATGTGGCTCAGGATCTGGTGGTGACGGAAGAGGATTGTGGTACTACTCAGGGAGTAGTCATGACACCGCTGGTGGAAGGTGGTGATGTGGTCGAGGCGCTTAGTGAGCGCGTACTGGGGCGTGTTACTGCTGAAGATACCTGTCCCCCGGGTTCAGACAAGGTGGTGGCTCCGGCAGGGGCCCTGCTGGACGAAAAATGGGTGCAGCTTATCGAAGCAGAAGGCATTGACGAAATTCGTGTGCGTTCGCCGATTACCTGTGAAACCCGCTACGGCATCTGTTCCGCCTGTTACGGTCGCGATCTGGCGCGTGGTCACCGGGTCAATAATGGTGAATCCATCGGTGTTATGGCGGCCCAGTCAATCGGCGAACCGGGTACCCAGCTGACTATGCGTACCTTCCATATCGGTGGTGCAGCCAGTCGTGCCGCGACCATTAACAACGTTCAGATCAAGAATACCGGTTCAATTCGGCTGCATAATATCAAGACGGTGGTTAACAAGAACGGCCATCTGGTTGCGGTATCGCGTTCCGGTGAAATTGGTGTCGTCGATGACCACGGTCGTGAGCGCGAACGTTACAAGATCCCTTATGGTGCGGTAATCAGTGTTGCCGATGACGCCCCGGTCGAGGGTGGCCAGATCGTCGCTAACTGGGATCCGCATACCCACCCGATCGTTATAGAGGTGGCCGGTAAGGCGCGCTTCTCCGACTTTGTCGATGGTATCACCGTGCAGAAACAGACTGATGAGATTACCGGTCTGACCAGCATGGTGGTGACCGATCCGAAACAGCGTGGTAGTGCGGGTAAGGATTTGCGTCCGATGGTCCAGCTGGTGGATGACGCCGGCGAAGAGTTGAAAATCCCGGGTACCGATATAGCTGCCCACTATTTCTTGCCGGCAGAGGCCATTGTTGGTCTGGAAGATGGTGCGCAGGTGGAGGTCGGTGACGTGGTTGCACGTATTCCCCAGGAATCGTCCAAGACTCGTGATATCACCGGTGGTCTGCCGCGTGTCGCCGACCTCTTTGAGGCGCGTAAGCCAAAGGATCCGGCGATCATGGCGGAGATTTCCGGTATTGCGAGCTTTGGTAAGGAGACCAAGGGCAAACAGCGACTGGTGATTACACCGACTACTGGAGATACCTACGAAGAGTTGATCCCCAAATGGCGCCATATTTCGGTGTTTGAAGGTGAGGGGGTGACTCAGGGTGAAGTGCTGGCTGATGGTGAGCCGAACCCGCACGATATCCTGCGACTGTTGGGTACCACAGTGATGGCCGAGTATCTGGTGAAGGAAATCCAGGACGTTTACCGCCTTCAGGGTGTGGGAATTAACGACAAGCACATCGAGGTCATCATTCGACAGATGTTGCGTAAGGTCGAGGTCAGTCATGCTGGTGATTCGCATTTCCTCAGGGGCGAGCAGGTCGATAAGGCTCGCGTGCTGGACACCAACGAGTTGCTGGCTAAAGAGGGCAAGCAGGAGGCCAAGTGGGTGCCAATGCTGCTGGGCATCACCAAGGCGTCACTGGCTACCGAATCCTTTGTTTCGGCGGCGTCATTCCAGGAGACCACGCGCGTGCTCACCGAGGCTGCGGTTCGCGGTGTCCGTGATGACCTCCGTGGTCTAAAGGAAAACGTCATTGTTGGGCGTCTGATACCAGCGGGTACCGGTATGGCTCATCATCTGGAGCGTCGACGCCAGCGTGCCGGCATCAGTGTGGAAGAGGCCGCCGCAGCCATCATGCCGCCGGTCGAAGAGTCGTCTTCCGGTGATGTTGAGCCTGAAGTGACCAAGAGCTGATATGACGAAAGTTTGACACTATGTCTGGCTGACTCCCGGAATGGCGCAAACCCCGGATTTAGCCATAGAATTTTCTTGACATGGCCAGGCTGAATACCTAAAATGCGCCTCCTTCGACAGGCCGGGCTCTCCCGTCCTGTCGTTTATTTTCAGGACTTTACATAATTTTCAACACCCCTGAGTGATTGAGGGTGGAGTACGCATTAATGGCAACGATTAACCAGCTGGTGCGCAAACCACGCACCCGTAAATTGGCGAAAAGTAACGTGCCCGCACTGGAGGCCTGTCCCCAGAAGCGCGGTGTCTGTACCCGCGTGTATACCACTACGCCGAAGAAGCCGAACTCGGCACTGCGTAAGGTTGCTCGTGTGCGCCTGACCAATGGCTTTGAGGTGACCACTTATATTGGTGGTGAAGGTCATAATCTTCAGGAGCACTCGGTGGTACTTATCCGCGGCGGTCGTGTTAAGGATTTACCAGGCGTGCGCTACCACACGGTGCGCGGCAGTCTGGATACCCAGGGCGTGGAAAGCCGTCGCCAGGGTCGTTCCAAGTACGGTGCCAAGCGACCGAAGTCGTAAGGCGTATTCGAGTTAACAGGATTAGATAGAGACGCAAGCGTATGTCCAGAAGACGAGTCGCCGAGAAACGGGAAATTCTCCCGGATCCCAAATTTGGTAGCGAAATGCTGGCCCGGTTCATCAACATGGTGATGCAGTCCGGCAAGAAGTCTGTCGCCGAGCGCATCATCTACGGTGCCCTGGACCAGATGCAGGAGCGAGGCAGCAGCGATCCGGTTGAGACGCTGGACAAAGCGCTGGATAACGTGCGCCCCATGGTCGAGGTTAAGTCCCGTCGTGTTGGTGGTGCAACCTACCAGGTGCCGGTTGAGGTTCGCGCTTCGCGTCGCACTACATTGGCGATGCGCTGGGTGATCGATGCGGCGCGCAGTCGTGGCGAAAAGTCGATGGCCCTGCGGTTGGCGGGTGAGTTGATGGATGCAGCAGAGAGTCGTGGTTCGGCGGTCAAGAAGAAAGAAGATACGCATCGCATGGCTGATGCCAACAAGGCGTTTGCTCACTACCGCTGGTAAGGTATAGGAATTACAGGAAAGGTATAGAGTCGTGGCACGCCAGACACCCATCAAGCGCTACCGGAACATCGGCATTATGGCGCACATTGATGCTGGCAAGACAACCACGACCGAGCGCGTCCTGTATTACACCGGCATCTCCCACAAGATTGGCGAGGTGCATGATGGCGCTGCAACCATGGACTGGATGGAGCAGGAGCAGGAGACGGGGTATCACCATTACCTCGGCGGCCACGACCTGTTTCTGGCAGGGCATGGACAAGCAGTACGAGCAGCACCGTATCAATATTATTGATACACCGGGCCACGTAGACTTTACGATCGAGGTCGAGCGCTCGCTGAGAGTACTCGACGGCGCGGTAGCAGTGTTCTGCGCAGTTGGCGGTGTCGAGCCCCAGTCCGAAACGGTCTGGCGCCAGGGCAACAAGTACGGCGTGCCGCGAATGGCATTCGTCAACAAGATGGATCGAGCCGGCGCTGACTTCCTGCGCGTGGTCGAGCAGATCCGCGAGCGCCTGGGTGCCAACCCGGTGCCGCTGCAGATTGCCATCGGCGCGGAAGAGAAATTTGAAGGTGTGGTCGACCTGATTCGAATGAAGGCGATCTACTGGAATGAAGCCGATATGGGCGTGACCTATGAAGAGCGCGACATACCGGCAGATTTGCAGGACCTTTGTGCCGAGTATCGTGAAAAGATGGTCGAGTCGGCGGCGGAAGCCACCGAAGAGCTGATGGAAAAATACCTTGAAACAGGTGATCTCGGCGATCGATGACATCAAGGCCGGTATTCGCCAGCAGACACTGGCCAATGAGATTGTGCCGGCACTGTGTGGTTCGGCGTTCAAGAACAAGGGTGTGCAGGCCATGCTTGATGCAATCATCGAGTATATGCCGTCGCCGGTGGATGTGCCTGCGATCAAGGGGCACCTCGATGACAAGGACGAGACTGAGGCAGAGCGCCACCCGTCCGATGATGAACCGTTTGCTTCGCTGGCATTCAAGATCGCAACCGATCCGTTTGTTGGCACGCTGACTTTTTTCCGGGTGTATTCCGGTGTACTGAAGTCAGGCGATACGGTCTACAACCCGGTCAAGGGCAAGAAAGAGCGTGTGGGTCGTATTGTGCAGATGCACTCCAATTCACGCGAAGAGATCAAGGAAGTGCTGGCTGGAGATATCGCTGCTGCCGTTGGTCTGAAAGATGTAACCACAGGTGAAACCTTGTGTGACCCTGAGAATGTGATCATTCTGGAGCGTATGGATTTTCCAGAACCGGTTATTTCGGTGGCTGTTGAGCCGAGGACAAAGAGCGACCAGGAAAAGATGGGTATTGCCTTGTCCAAGCTGGCGCAGGAGGATCCGTCCTTCCGCGTGAAGACCGACGAAGAGTCGGGTCAGACCATAATTTCGGGCATGGGTGAGTTGCACCTGGATATTATCGTTGACCGTATGAAGCGCGAATTCAGCGTCGAGGCCAACGTAGGTGCGCCACAGGTGGCTTACCGCGAGACCATCCGCAAGGTGGTGGAGAAGGCGGAAGGCAAGTTTGTTCGGCAGTCGGGTGGTCGTGGTCAGTATGGTCACGTCGTTCTCAAGCTGGAGCCGCAGGAAGCGGGCACCGGTTACGAGTTCGTCAACGCGATTGCCGGTGGCGTGGTACCGCGCGAATTTATTGGCGCAGTCGATAAAGGTGTTAAGGAGCAGTTGGAAGGCGGCGTTATTGCCGGTTATCCGATGGTCGACGTCAAAGTGACGTTATACGACGGCTCTTATCATGATGTCGATTCCTCGGAGATGGCGTTCAAAATTGCCGGCTCCATGGGTTTCCGCTCCGGCGCGCTGGCAGGCGACCCGGCGTTGCTCGAGCCGATAATGAATGTGGAAGTGGTCACTCCGGAAGAAAATATGGGTGACGTAATGGGCGACCTCAATCGTCGTCGCGGACAGGTTCAGGGTATGGATGACAGCCCGGCCGGCAAGATTATCCGCGCTGAGGTGCCGTTGGCAGAGATGTTCGGTTACGCAACCGATCTTCGTTCCGCCACGCAGGGGCGCGCCACGTACTCGATGGAATTTGGCAAGTATGCCGAGGCACCAAGCAGCATCGCCCAGGCGATGATGAAGAAAGCATCTTAAATTTGTTTAGGCACTATTAAAGAACCGAAGAGGGTAGCAGTCGTGTCCAAGGAAAAATTTGAACGTACGAAGCCGCATGTCAATGTGGGAACGATTGGTCACGTTGACCATGGCAAGACGACGCTGACGGCGGCGCTGACGAAAGTGGGTGCAGAGCTTCAGGGTGGTGAGTTCAAGGCCTACGATCAGATTGATAATGCGCCGGAAGAACGGGCACGTGGTATCACGATTGCGACCGCGCACGTGGAATATGAGACGGACGCCCGTCACTACGCGCACGTGGACTGCCCCGGACACGCTGACTATGTGAAGAACATGATCACCGGTGCGGCGCAGATGGACGGTGCGATCCTGGTGGTGAGCGCAGCTGACGGCCCGATGCCGCAGACCCGCGAGCACATCCTGCTGGCGCGCCAGGTGGGTGTGCCGTACATCCTGGTCTACATGAACAAGGCCGACCAGGTGGACGACGAAGAATTGCTGGAGCTGGTGGAAATGGAAATTCGTGAGCTGCTGTCCAGCTACGACTTCCCGGGTGACGACACCCCGATCATCACCGGTTCGGCGCTGAAAGCGCTGGAAGGTGATACCAGTGACATTGGTGTGCCTTCGATCGTGAAGCTGTTTGCAGCCCTGGACGAGTACATTCCGATGCCGGAGCGTCCTGTGGACCAGCCGTTCCTGCTGCCGATCGAGGACGTGTTCTCGATTTCGGGTCGCGGTACGGTGGTGACCGGTCGTGTGGAACGTGGCCGCGTGAACGTGGGCGACGAGATCGAGATCGTGGGTATCCGCGATACGACCAAGACGACCTGTACGGGTGTGGAGATGTTCCGCAAGTTGCTGGATTCGGGAGAAGCCGGCGACAACGTGGGTGTGCTGCTGCGTGGCACCAAGCGTGAAGACGTGGAGCGTGGCCAGGTGCTGTGTGTACCGGGCAGTATTACGCCGCACACCAAGTTCGAAGCTGAAGTGTATGTACTGTCGAAGGATGAAGGTGGTCGTCACACGCCGTTCTTCAGTAACTACCGCCCGCAGTTTTACTTCCGTACCACGGACGTGACGGGTGCTGTTGATCTGCCGGAAGGCGTTGAGATGGTGATGCCGGGTGACAACATCAAGATGACGGTGAGTTTGATAGCGCCGATCGCGATGGAAGAAGGTCTGCGTTTTGCGATCCGTGAAGGTGGCCGTACCGTTGGCGCCGGCGTGGTCGCAAAAATTCTCGAGTAATTTTGGAAATCATGGGGGCGGATTATATGCCGCTCCCGCTCTTTTGAGGTTGACATGGCAAATCAAAGAATTCGCATCCGCTTGAAAGCGTTTGATCATCGTCTGATAGATCAGTCAGCGCTTGAAATCGTCGAAACGGCGCGTCGCACTGGTGCTCAGGTTCGCGGTCCCATTCCGCTACCCACCAAGAAAGAGCGCTTTACCATACTGATTTCGCCGCACGTCAACAAAGACGCTCGCGACCAGTACGAAATCCGTACCCACAAACGTCTGATGGACATTGTGGATCCTACTGACAAAACCGTTGATGCACTCATGAAGCTGGACCTCGCGGCCGGCGTTGATGTGCAGATCAAACTCAACTGAGGTCGGAATCGCAGGCGTAAGCTGTGCCGAGGAAACAAAAATGGCGATCGGATTAATAGGTAAAAAAGCAGGTATGACCCGCATCTTCACTGAGGATGGTGCGTCCATACCTGTCACAGTGGTAGAGGTTGACCCTAACCGGGTAACCCAGATACGCAGCGCAGAAGCTGACGGCTATCGTGCATTTCAGGTGACAACAGGTGCGCGCCGCGCATCGCGCGTGACCAAGGCAATGGCCGGTCACTACGCCAAGGCGGGTACCGAAGCGGGTCGTGGCCTGTGGGAGTTCCGTCTGGCTGACGGTGAAGGTGATGACATCGAAGTCGGCAAACAGATTGGTGTCGATATCTTTGAGGCTGGCCAGAAGGTTGATGTAGCTGGCAGCACCATCGGTAAAGGTTTCGCCGGTGGCGTAAAGCGCCATAACTTCCATATGCAGGATGCGACGCATGGTAACTCGCTGTCGCACCGCGCCCCCGGCTCAATCGGGCAGTGTCAGACGCCTGGCCGCGTATTCAAGGGCAAGCGTATGGCGGGTCACATGGGTGACGTGCGTCGCACCACCCAGAACCTGGAAGTTGTACGCGTTGATGCCGAGCGCAATCTGCTGCTCATCAAGGGCGCTGTACCAGGCTCTCGTGGTGGCGACGTGATTGTTACACCAGCGGTCAAGGCTTAAGGGGTAGCGGACATGAATATCAATATGCATGGTGGTTCGAGCATGGATGTCGCCGACGCCGTATTTGGCCAGGAATTTAACGAAACACTGGTTCACCAGGTTGTCGTCGCCTACATGGCGGCCGGACGTGCCGGTACCCACGCACAGAAGAATCGCGCAGCGGTTCGCGGCGGTGGTACAAAGCCCTGGAGACAGAAGGGGACAGGGCGTGCCCGAGCTGGTACAATCCGCAGCCCGCTGTGGCGTGGCGGTGGCAAAACGTTTGCGGCTACCACCCGTGATTACTCGCAGAAGGTCAATAAAAAGGCCTACCGCGTAGCGATTCGCGCCATTCTTTCAGAGCTGGTCCGTCAGGATCGACTGGTGGTGGTTGAGAGCTTTTCGGTGCAGTCGCCGAAGACTAAAGAGCTTACTGCCAAGCTGAAAGAGATGGATATAGACCGTGTGCTTATCGTGCACGATGAACCGGATGAAAACCTGTTTCTGGCAGCGCGCAACTTGCCGCATGTCGACGTTGAGGATACTTCAATTGTCGATCCTGTCAGTCTGATCGGTTTTGACAAGGTACTGATCACGGCTGCAGCGTTACGGCAGTTTGAGGAGAAGCTGGCATGATAAACGAACGCCTGAGCAAAATTTTGCTTGCTCCGATTGTTTCGGAGAAAAGTGCGCGCATTGGAGACGAGAGTCGACAAATCGTTTTCAAGGTAGTGCCTGGTGCCAGCAAGCCTGAAATTCGTGCGGCAGTTGAACAGATGTTTGAAGTCAAGGTGACTGCTGTAAAGACTGCAAACGTCAAAGGTAAAGTAAAACGCTTTGGTCAGACCATGGGTCGCCGTTCCGACTGGAAGAAGGCTTATGTGACGCTGGCTGAAGGTTCAGATATAGATTTCATGGGCGCAGAGTAATGGCTATAGTCAAGTCAAAACCTACATCTCCCGGCCGGCGCTTTGTCGTCAAGGTCACGGAACCCGAGCTGCATAAGGGTAGTCCGTATGCGCCGCTGGTGGAAAAGAAGACCAAGAATGGTGGTCGTAACAATACCGGGCGTATCACCACCCGTCATCGTGGTGGTGGTCATCGCCAGCGTTATCGCGTTATTGATTTCAAGCGCGACAAGGACGGTGTAAAGGGTGCTGTAGAGCGCCTGGAATACGATCCCAACCGTAGTGCGCATATTGCACTGGTTGCGTATGAGGATGGTGAGCGCCGTTATATTCTTGCGCCAAAAGGTGTTTACGCTGGAACCGAGATTCTTAGTGGCAGCGATGTGCCAATCAAGCCGGGTAACGCGATGCCATTGCGTAATGTTCCGCTGGGAACCATGGTGCACAACATTGAAATGAAACCGGGCAAAGGTGGTCAGATTGCCCGTAGCGCCGGCACTGGTGTACAGCTGGTGGCCCGCGAAGGGGCGCACGCAACACTGCGTCTGCGTTCCGGTGAAATGCGCAAAGTGCCGTCAGACTGCCGCGCAACCATCGGTGAAGTGGGTAACCACGAACACAGCCTGCGTTCGCTGGGTAAAGCCGGTGCAACCCGCTGGCGTGGTGTGCGCCCGACTGTTCGTGGTGTTGCCATGAACCCGGTTGATCACCCGCATGGTGGTGGTGAAGGTCGTACTTCGGGTGGTCGTCACCCGGTATCGCCCTGGGGCGTGCCGACCAAGGGTTACAAGACTCGCAAGAACAAGCGTACAGACAACATGATTGTGCGTCGTCGCAATCAGAAGTAAGGAATAGAGGTTAGATACCGTGCCACGTTCAGTTAAAAAAGGTCCTTTCATCGATCTTCACCTTGTGAAGAAGGTCGAAGAGGCAGTGAGCAGTAACAGCCGCAAGCCCATCAAGACCTGGTCGCGCCGTTCCATGGTGTTGCCTGACATGGTGGGTCTGACAATTGCTGTACATAACGGTCGCCAGCATGTGCCAATTCTGATCAATGAGAACATGGTGGGTCACAAGCTGGGTGAATTCGCTGTAACGCGTACCTTTAAAGGTCACGCAGCGGACAGAAAATCCAAGTAAAGGTACTGACGAATGCAAGCGACAGCCAAATTAAACCAGGCGAATATCTCTGCGCAGAAAGTGCGTCTGGTCGCCGACCAGGTACGCAACATGCCGGTGGAGCGCGCCCTGGAGCTGCTGACTTTTAGCCCCAAGAAAGCTGCGCATTTGGTGCGCAAGGTGCTTGAGTCTGCGATCGCCAACGCCGAGCACAATGAAGGTGCCGACGTCGACGAACTGAAAATTTCCGAGATTTGTGTCAACGAGGGTCCGACCATGAAACGCTGGCGCGCGCGTGCCAAAGGTCGTGCTAACCAGATCCTTAAACGCACAAGTCATATTCAGATTACTGTCGCAGAGCAGTAATCGAGAGACACTAAAGAGAGTACGGCATGGGCCAGAAAGTACATCCAATTGGTATTCGACTAGGCATCGTCAAGGACTGGACATCCACCTGGTATGCGGATTCAGCAGACTATGCGGATTTCCTGAATCTTGACATCGGGGTGCGCGACTTCATCAAGAAGAAGCTAAAGCATGCCTCGGTCAGTCGGATTCAGATCGAAAGACCGGCCAACAATGCTGCGATCACGATTCACACGGCGCGTCCGGGTATCGTGATCGGCAAGAAGGGCGAGGATATCGAGAAGCTGCGTGCTGAAGTTTCCAGGAAGATGGGTATGCCTGTACATATCAACATCGAGGAGATTCGCAAGCCGGAAATTGATGCGCAGCTGGTGGCCGAAAGTGTGGCTCAGCAGCTTGAGCGTCGTATCATGTTCCGCCGCGCCATGAAGCGAGCCGTTGGCAACGCTATGCGTCTGGGTGCCCAGGGCATCAAGATTATGGTTGCTGGACGCTTGAACGGTGCCGAAATTGCTCGTACCGAATGGTACCGCGAAGGTCGCGTGCCGCTGCACACCTTGCGCGCTGATATTGATTACGGTGTGACCGAAGCCAATACCACCTACGGTGTTATCGGCGTGAAGGTCTGGGTATTCAAGGGTGAAATCCTGGATCGCGACGAACAGAACGTCGAGCCCGAAGCCGGCAAGAAGGCCTCCGGGGCCAAATAAGGAAGTCGAGAGCCATGTTACAGCCCAAGAGAACAAAATTTCGCAAGCAGCAGAAAGGCCGCAACCGTGGTCTGGCTAATGCCGGCAATAAAGTCAGTTTCGGCGAGTTTGCGCTGAAATCTACCAGTCGTGGCCAGCTTACCGCACGCCAGATCGAGGCTGCGCGTCGCACTATTACGCGCAAGGTGAAACGTGGCGGCAAGTTATGGATACGTGTGTTTCCTGATGTGCCGATCACCAAAAAGCCGATCGAAGTACGCCAGGGTAAGGGTAAGGGTAACGTCGAGTACTGGGTCGCAAAGATTCAGCCTGGTCGTGTGATTTATGAAATCGAAGGTGTCTCCGAAGAAATGGCGCGTGAAGCTTTCAAGCTTGCCGCAGCCAAGTTGCCGGTAGGTACCACATTCGTCAGCCGGACGGTGATGTGATGAACGCCAATGAACTTCGTGACAAGTCAGCCGACGAGCTGAAACTTGAGCTGGACGGCTTGCTGCGCGAGCAATTCAATCTGCGTATGCAGAAAGGTACCGGTCAGCTGAGTCGCCCGGACCAGGTCAAGAAAGTGCGCCGCGATATTGCCCGCATTAAAACTGTTATGAATGAGAAAGCCAAAGCAGGTGAAGCGGCATGAGTGAAGAAGCCAAGGTCGAGCGCACCCTGACCGCTCGCGTCGTAAGCGACAAGATGAACAAGAGCGCCGTGGTTATGGTTGAGCGCAAGGTGCGTCATCCTCTATACGGCAAGTATATCCGCCGTTCCACCAAGCTCCACATTCATGATGAAAATAATGAGTGCAAGCAGGGTGATACGGTCACAATCAAGCAGATCCGGCCGGTGTCCAAGACGAAGTCGTGGGCATTGCTGGAAGTTGTTGAGCGGCCTGCAGGCTGAATGAAATACGCGTTGCGCGAATGGGAATTTAAGTCATGATCCAGATGCAATCAAATTTAGATGTAGCAGACAACAGCGGTGCCCGCCGTCTGCAATGCATCAAAGTGCTTGGTGGTTCGCACCGCCGTTACGCGGGAATCGGTGACATCATCAAGGTCAGCGTTAAAGAGGCTATCCCCCGGGGCAAGGTGAAAAAGGGTGAGGTCTATAACGCCGTTGTAGTACGTACTGCCAAAGGTGTGCGCCGCCCTGATGGTTCCTTGATTCGTTTTGACGGTAATGCCGCGGTATTGCTGAATACGAAGCTGGAGCCTATCGGTACGCGTATTTTTGGCCCGGTAACACGCGAGCTGCGAAGCGAGCGTTTCATGAAAATTATTTCTCTGGCGCCGGAAGTGCTGTAGGCGGGAGTCAGGACTATGAACAAAATACGTAAAGGCGATGACGTCGTCGTAAAAACCGGTAAAGACAGTGGCAAGCGCGGCACTGTGTTGCGCGTGATTCCGGACCTGGACAAGGTGGTGATTGAGAACATTAATGTTGTCAAGAAACACACCAAGGCAAATCCCCAGGCCGGGGTTCCCGGCGGCATTATCGAGAAAGAGATGCCTGTCGATGTGTCCAACGTCATGCTGTACAACCCGATTACCAAGAAGGGTGACCGTGTCGGATTCAAGATCCTTGAAGACGGTCGCAAAGTGCGAATATTCAAGTCCAGCAACGAAGTTGTGGACGCCTGAGAGTGAGCTGCTGAGATGGCCAGATTACAAGACCAGTATCGCGATGAAATTGCCAAGAAGCTCTTCGAGCAGTTTGGCTATAAAAACGTGATGGAAGTGCCCCGCATTACCAAGATCACCATCAACATGGGCGTGGGTGAGGCGCTTGGTGACCGTAAGGTAATGGACCATGCCGTAAGTGATATGGAAAAAATTGCCGGACAGAAAGCCGTGGTCTGTATGGCCCGCAAGTCTGTCGCCGGATTCAAGGTGCGTGAAGGCTGGCCTATTGGCTGCAAGGTAACCCTGCGCAGCGAACGCATGTACGAATTCCTGGATCGCCTGGTCAATATTGCCATTCCCCGTATCCGCGACTTCCGCGGTATGAGTCCCAAGGCTTTTGATGGTCGTGGAAACTACAATATGGGTGTCCGGGAGCAGATTATCTTCCCGGAGATTGATTACGACAAGATTGATGCTTTGCGTGGTATGGATATCAGTATCGCTACCACGGCAAAAACTGACGAAGAAGGACGCGCTCTGCTCGCGGCGTTCAACTTCCCGTTCAAGAACTGAGGACCGGACAACATGGCTAAAACATCCATGATTCAGCGTGAAATCAAGCGCGCCAAGACGGTGAAGAAATACGCCGCTAAACGTGCCGCGCTCAAGGCGATTCTCGCTGACGTCAACAAGTCGGACGAAGAGCGCTATGAGGCACAGCTCAAGCTGCAGGCATTACCGCGTAATGCCAGTCCTTGTCGTCAGCGCAACCGCTGCCGTTTGACCGGTCGCCCGCACGGGTACTACCGCAAGTTCGGTCTGTCCCGTAACAAGCTGCGCGAACATGCCATGGCCGGGGATGTCCCGGGTCTTGTCAAAGCCAGCTGGTAACAGAATAAAGATTAAAGAGGTACACCGATTATGATGACTGATCCTATCGCCGATATGCTGACGCGCATTCGTAATGGCCAGCGCGCAGGCAAGGTTTCGGTGTCGATGCCTTCTTCGAAGCTGAAATCGTCCATCGCCCAGGTGCTGAAGGACGAGGGTTATATAGCCGAGTTTTCGATCGAGGATACAGACGGAAAGCCAACGATGAATGTTGACCTGAAGTACTACGATGGTCAGCCGGTCATTGAGAGTCTGAAGCGTATTAGTCGCCCCGGTCTGCGTATCTACAAGGCGAATGATGAGCTGCCTAAAGTGCAGAACGGTCTGGGTGTAGCCATTGTGTCTACTTCCCGGGGTGTAATGAGTGATCGCGCTGCGCGCGCTGCCGGAGAAGGTGGCGAAGTGTTGTGCTACGTAACTTGATGAGTACTGATCATGTCCAGAGTTGCTAAAAGTCCAGTAGAGCTCCCGACCGGCGTCGAAATTAAAATCGATGGCCAGGCTGTGAGTGTAAAAGGTAGTAAGGGTTCGCTCGAGCACACCGTGCACAATTCGGTGGCGATAAACCAGGATGGCAATGTGCTGACCTTCGCGCCGAAAGATGGCTCCAAGTCAGCTAATGCGCTGGCCGGAACTACCCGGGCGTTACTGAATAACATGGTGACCGGCGTCACGCAGGGTTTTGAAAAGAAACTGCAACTGGTCGGCGTGGGTTATCGTGCCCAGGCGCAGGGCCAGAAACTGAACCTGACGCTGGGCTTTTCACATCCGGTGGATTATCTGGTGCCGGAAGGTGTGACTGTTGAGACTCCGAGTCAGACCGAAGTTGTGGTCAAGGGCTTCGACAAACAGAAGGTTGGGCAGGTGGCAGCCGAAATTCGCGCCTATCGTCCGCCAGAGCCATATAAAGGTAAGGGTGTGAAATACGCTGATGAAATCATCGTGCGTAAGGAAGCCAAGAAGAAATAGTTTTTAAGGGTATCAACATGGACAAAAAGTTATCAAGACAGCGCCGCGCCAGAAAGACGCGAGCAAAAATACGCGAACTGGGCAAAGCCCGTCTGTGTATTCATCGTACGCCGCGCCATATTTACGCGCAGGTTATCGATGGAGCCGGCGACAAGGTGCTGGCGAGTGCGTCAACGCTGGATCGCGAGCTGCGCAAGGAAGTGAAGGGTACCGGTAATGCAGCTGCAGCAGCGGCGATCGGCAAGGCAGTGGCCGAGCGCGCCAAGGCAGCGGGTATCAGTACGGTCGCATTTGACCGTTCAGGTTTTAAATATCATGGGCGCGTAAAGGCGTTGGCAGATGCCGCGCGTGAAAGCGGTCTGGAATTCTAGGTAAAGGTTGCGCTATGGCAAGTGTCGAACAACAAGCGAATTCTGATGGTCTGCAGGAAAAGCTGATCGGTATCAACCGTGTCGCCAAGGTGGTGAAGGGTGGTCGTCAGTTTGGTTTTGCAGCACTGACAGTGGTCGGTGACGGCGAAGGTAAAGTCGGTTTTGGACGTGGCAAGGCGCGCGAGGTGCCGGTTGCTATCCAGAAGGCGATGGAAAATGCCCGCAAGAACATGAAGCAGGTCGCCCTCAAGGACGGTACTTTGCAGTACCCGATTACCGCGACATTTGGTGCAGCCAAGGTCTACATGCAGCCAGCCTCTGAAGGTACCGGGATTATCGCTGGTGGTGCGATGCGTGCGGTGCTGGAAGTCGTTGGTGTTCGTGACGTGCTGGCCAAGTGCATTGGTACCAATAACCCGATAAACGTTGTTCGCGCCACGATGAAAGGCCTTGCAGAAATGCGTTCGCCTGAAATGATCGCTGCCAAGCGCGGCAAGAAGGCTGAAGAGATCCTGGGGTAAGCCATGGCTGACAAGAAACTCAAGGTAACACTAACCAAAAGCACCAGTGGACGGCTCCGGTCCCACAAGGCCTGCGCGAGCGGTCTGGGTCTGCGTCGCATCCGTCACTGTGTTGAAGTGATTGATACACCTGAAAATCGCGGCATGATCAACAAGATCTCCTATATGCTGTCGGTCGAGGAGGCTTAACAGATGCGTCTCAATACATTAAAGCCAGGTGCTGGTGCCCGCACTGATGCCAAGCGCGTTGGTCGTGGTATTGGCTCAGGAACGGGCAAGACCTGTGGTCGTGGCCACAAAGGTCAGAAGTCGCGTTCTGGCGGGTTCCACAAAATTGGTTTTGAAGGCGGCCAGATGCCTTTGCAGCGTCGTTTGCCGAAAGTGGGTTTCACTTCGCGCAAGTCACGTGTTACCGAACAGGTGCGATTGAATGAACTGGCGCTGGTGGACGGCGATACTGTTGACCTGGCTGCGCTGAAGGCAGCTGGCGTCATCAAACAGAGTACGCTGCATGCCAAGGTGATGCTGTCCGGCGAGATCAGCAGAGCTGTGAACGTTCGTGGTATCGGTGTAACCAAAGGTGCGCGCGCTGCGATCGAAGCAGCCGGCGGCAAGATCGAAGGCTAGGGAACACTGATGGCTGGAGCTGGAGCGGCAGGACTCACTGGTGGACTCGGTGATCTGGGTAAACTGACAGAATTGCGGCAGCGCATCTTTTTTGTGCTGGGCGCCATTCTGGTGTTTCGTATCGGCTCGTTTATTCCTCTGCCGGGTATCGATCCGGTGGTGCTTGAAACGCTGGTTGAGCAGCAAAAGGGCACTATTCTGGACATGTTCAACATGTTCTCGGGTGGTGCGCTTAGCCGGTTGTCGCTGTTTGCACTGGGTATTATGCCCTATATTTCAGCGTCTATTATTATGCAGTTGCTGTCATATACAGTGCCAGCGCTGGAACAGATCAAGAAAGAAGGTGAAGCTGGTCGGCATAAGATTACCCAGTACACGCGTTATGCAACCGTGGTGCTGGCAACCTTTCAGGCAATCGGCATTTCCAGTGCGCTGCAAGGGCAACAGGTTGGAGGTTCGCCACTTGTGCTTCTTGACGGGCCGGGGTTTGTGATTTCCTCGGTAGCCTGCTTGGTGACAGGTACGCTGTTCCTGATGTGGCTGGGCGAGCAGGTGACCGAGCGAGGTATCGGCAACGGTATTTCGATCATTATCTTCTCGGGTATCGTGGCCGGCTTGCCGTCTGCTATCGGTGGTTCCCTGGAACTGGTTCGGACCGGTGAAATGAATACGCTGACCTTACTGTTTATGTTTGCTCTGGTCATCGCTGTAACAGCATTTGTGGTGTTCGTTGAGCGCGGTCAGAGGCGTATCACTGTTAACTATGCCAAGCGGCAACAAGGGCGCAAGATGTATGCGGCCCAGAGTACTCATCTGCCGCTCAAGCTGAATATGGCCGGGGTTATCCCGCCGATTTTTGCATCAAGTATTATTCTGTTTCCGGCAACGGCGGGGCAGTGGTTTGGCAGTAACGAAGGCATGGGTTGGTTGAAGGATATTTCCTCCACGCTGTCGCCGGGCCAGCCTTTGTATATTATGTTTTATGCAATGGCGATTATATTTTTCTGCTTTTTCTATACCGCGATTGTCTTCAATTCCAAGGAGACAGCGGATAACTTGAAGAAGTCAGGGGCATTCATACCGGGTATACGGCCGGGTGAGCAGACCGGAAAATTTATCGATGCCGTAATGACGCGTTTGACGCTGGCGGGTGCCATCTATATTACGGCTGTGTGTTTGTTGCCGGAGTTTTTGATTTTGTACTGGAATGTGCCGTTCTACTTCGGTGGCACGTCCCTGCTGATTATCGTGGTGGTGGTCATGGACTTCATGGCCCAGGTTCAGGCGCTGATGATGTCGCACCAGTACGAAGGCCTGATGAAGAAGGCCAACCTGAAAGGGCAGGGCCGATCCGGCTTATTGAGATAGCCGTTTGCCGGTGAAAGACAAGATTTTTAAGGTGAAATTATGAAAGTTCGAGCATCAGTAAAACGTATTTGCCGTAATTGCAAAATCGTCCGTCGCAAGGGCGTAGTGCGGGTCATCTGTAAAGATGGTCGTCACAAGCAGCGCCAGGGTGCCTGCAAGTAGCGTTTACGGCCTGATTACTTAGGTTTTAAGATTGATATCAGAGGCATTTTCCGGTACATTTGCGGGTTTCGCGACTCGCTACCGGTCGTCTCGTTGAGGAGATAGGGTTCATGGCTCGTATAGCCGGAATTAACGTTCCACCGCAGAAGCATGCGGTTATTGCGCTGACTTCCATTTATGGAATAGGCCGCACTACTGCACAGAAGATTTGTGAGGCCACCGGCGTAAAACCGGGAGCTAAAATCAAGGATCTGACCGAGGCCGAAGTCGAAGCCATTCGTGGCGAAGTCGCAAAATTCACGGTGGAAGGTGATCTGCGCCGGACCTTATCGATGAACATCAAGCGTCTCATGGACCTGGGTTGCTATCGCGGTATGCGTCATCGCCGTGGTCTGCCGCTGCGTGGTCAGCGCACCCGTACGAACGCCCGTACCCGAAAGGGTCCGCGTCGTCCAATTCGTAAATAAGATGCTGCTTACAGGTATATAAAATGGCTAAGCCAAGCACAGCCCGTACTCGCAAGAAGGTGAAAAAAAATGTGGTCGATGGTATCGCCCATATTCACGCTTCATTCAATAATACCATCGTAATGATCACGGATCGTCAGGGTAATGCCCTGGCCTGGGCAACCGCAGGTGGTTCCGGTTTCCGTGGCTCGCGCAAGAGCACGCCGTTTGCTGCCCAGGTGGCTGCCGAGCGTGTCGGCGATATAGTCAAGGAATTCGGGCTGAAAAATCTTGAAGTGGAAGTCAAGGGTCCGGGCCCGGGACGTGAATCTGCTGTCCGAGCGTTGAACAACGCCGGTTTCCGTATCACTAATATCACCGATGTGACCCCGATCCCGCACAACGGTTGCCGTCCGCCCAAAAAGCGGCGCGTGTAGGGCGGAGGAGAAACAATGGCAAAATACGTAGGACCCAAATGTCGCCAGTGCCGTCGTGAAGGCACCAAGCTATTTCTGAAAGGCGAGAAATGTTACACCAGCAAGTGCGCGGTCGAGAACCGCGCCTTCCCGCCAGGTCAGCACGGCCAGCGTCGTGGGCGCTTGTCCGACTATGCTACCCAGTTGCGTGAAAAGCAGAAAATGCGTCGTATCTATGGTGTGCTGGAAAGCCAGTTCCGTAATTACTACAAGCATGCTGCCCAGCGTAAGGGCTCTACAGGTGAGAACCTGCTGCAGTTGCTGGAAGGCCGGCTCGACAACGTTGTGTACCGTATGGGTTTTGCGGCCTCACGTTCAGAAGCACGCCAGCTGGTGCGCCATAAGGCGATCACCGTAAACGGTCAGCGAGTGAATATTCCTTCCTACCAGGTGCAGCCTAACGACAATCTTGGTCTGGCCGAGAAGTCCAAAAGCCAGCAGCGCGTGAAATCTGCACTGGAATTGGCTGAACAACGTGGCTTTGTCGACTGGATTGATGTCGACGCCAAGAAAATGGAAGGTGTATTCAAGGCACGTCCCGAGCGTTCTGATCTCCCAGCGGAGATTAATGAGTCGCTCGTCGTCGAGCTGTACTCCAAGTAAGCATTAGCGCAGTCAAGACACCAGCTTAAGAGGGTTTTACATGCCGGGCAAGGTCAACGAATTTCTGAAACCGCGTATAGTCGACGTACAAACTATTGGTGAGCGTACAGCCAAGGTTGTACTTGAGCCGCTGGAACGTGGCTTCGGTCATACGCTGGGCAATGCCCTGCGTCGCATCCTGCTGTCTTCCATGCCGGGCTGTGCCATCACCGGCATGGATATTGAGGGTGTACTGCACGAATACTCCGCCATTGAGGGCGTACAGGAAGACGTGATGGAAATCATGCTCAACCTGAAAGGGGTTGCGCTGCAGATGCATAACCGTGATGAGGCCATTCTGAAAGTCAGCAAGAAGGGTCCGGGTCCGGTAACGGCAGGTGACATTCAGCTTGATCATGATGTTGAAATTATCAACCCGGATTACGTTATCGCTAATCTCACCAAGGAAGGCCAGTTGAACATGAATCTCACGGTGCAGATGGGGCGCGGCTACGAGCCTGCGACCGTACGTGCCGAGCGTGCTGAGGAAGGCGGGCCGATTGGAGCGCTGCAGCTTGATGCCAGCTATACACCGGTTAGTCGCGTGGCCTATAACGTCGATTCAGCTCGTGTGGAGCAGCGTACTGATCTGGACAAGCTGATTATCGAAATCGAAACCAACGGCACCATCGATCCGGAAGAAGCTATTCGCCGTGCTGCAACAATTCTCCAGGACCAACTGTCAGTATTCGTTGATCTGCAGGGTAAGGAAGAGGTTGAGCAGGAGAGTCCTGAAGCCGATATTGATCCGATTCTGCTGCGTCCGGTCGATGACCTGGAGCTCACTGTTCGGTCGGCGAACTGTCTGAAAGCAGAGAGTATTTATTTTATCGGTGACCTGATTCAGCGTACCGAAGTGGAGTTGCTGAAGACGCCGAATCTGGGCAAAAAGTCGCTCACAGAAATCAAGGATGTGCTGGCATCCCGTGGCCTGTCACTGGGCATGCGTCTGGAAAACTGGCCGCCAGCAGGTCTTAAGGAAAGCGAAAAGCAATCCGCCTGAGTCGAATTTAACGTAGGTATAGAACAATGCGTCACCGTCAAAGTGGACGAAAACTTAATCGTAACAGCAGCCATCGCAAGGCTATGTTCCGTAATATGGCTACTTCCTTGCTGGATCACGAAGCCATCAAGACCACCTTGCCGAAAGCCAAGGAATTGCGTCGGGTCGCCGAGCCATTGATTACCATGGCCAAGACAGACAGTGTGGCCAATCGCCGCCTGGCTTTCGATCGCCTGCGTGATCAGGGCGTGGTCTCCAAGCTTTTTAACGAGTTGGGTCCTCGCTATAAGGAGCGCCCTGGTGGTTACCTGCGTATCCTGAAAATGGGCTTCCGCAGCGGAGACAAGGCACCGATGGCGTTGGTGGAGCTGGTTGATCGGCCTGAGCCGGTGGAATCGGACGCTGAAGAATTCGAGGCAGTTGACGAGTAAATTCAGCTTGTTTGCAGTCGAGACATGAGGCCGGGCAAAGCCCGGCTTTTTTGTGGCCGGCTGGATGAATTGCCCAACTTCTGTGCGTTATCAGGATGGTAATGCTTCGTTCCTAGGCATCCAATCAATCTGGAAAATATATTATCCGCTATAAAAAATATACTATTCAATAGCTTATAAACTTTACGCAAGCTGGCACCTGTTTTGCTTATTAGTTAATTAGTAGTAACTGATGCGCATGAGGCGTGATATGAAAAAACTGAAAAATATGCGGTCTGCGGTAACCTTTATAATGTTAACACTGGCGGCATCGGCGAGCTCGGGGGCGGGCCTGCAGAACAACATCAGCACCATGGAGCCGGTGATTCTGGCAAGCGCAATAACAAGTAACGCAATCCCCGCTTCCGGCAATGCCGATATAGCCAACGTCGCCGGGACTTCGAAACTGTTGTGGGTGTTCGGCGCCAGCCTGGTCGGGGTCAGCCTGGTAACACGCCGGCGATCTGTATGAACGTTGGCAAGAGCGGGCGACCTTTCCCGGGCTGGTAACCGGACACACTTCACTGAAACTGGTTTACCGGCTGTACCTCCCGCCTGGCAGGCCAGCTGCTACACTCAATTTCAAGTTATTGGATTAGCCTGGTTTCAGAGTGATAGCGACATTTACCGATTTCAGTAATCAGGGCCCCTATCTCGGACAAGTCAAAGCTGTGCTTCAGGAGCTGGTGCCCAATGTTCCTGTGGTAGATGTGTTCCCCGACCTGCCGGCGTGTAATGTTAAGGCTGCTGCATATTTGCTGCCCCCGTATTCGCAGTATCTGATGGGAGGGAGCGTATGTCTTTGCGTGGTAGACCCTGGTGTAGGTACAGACAGGCGTGCAGTAGCGCTTCACATTGACGAACGCTGGTACGTTGGTCCCGATAATGGTTTGTTTTCGATGCTGGTGCGTCGTGCGAAAAATATCCGGGCTTATGAAATTACCTGGCGGCCCGACAGGCTGTCCAATAGCTTCCACGGTCGTGACCTCTTTGCGCCGGTATGCGGCAAGCTGAGCAGGGGGCATCGTACGGAAGACTGGGCGAATGAGCTCAGCCCGGACAGTCTCGTCACCCCCGCCTGGCCCGAAGACCTGTTAGAAGTTGTCTATATCGACAGTTATGGAAATGCGGTCACAGGCGTGCGGGCTGCAGTTATTTCTGAAGGCATGCGGCTGGAGATCGCGGGTCGGCAATGTGTCTACCAACGTGTATTTGCTGAAGGCCATAATGGTGTGGCGTTCTGGTATGAGAATGCTAATGGTTTGGTGGAGATAGCTGTCTCCGGTGGTAGCGCGCAGGACTCGCTTGGTATCGAGATAGGGGACGCGCTGTGTCTTGTCGAGTAGTCGCCTGGCAGGAGGGTCTATCTGGCCAGAAGTGAGCGTATGATATCTCGCACCTCAGGATGGTCAAAATCCCGTCCGCCAACTGCCCGATAAACCATCTTGCCCTGTTTGTCGATAATCACTGTTGTTGGCAGCCCTTTGACGTCATACAACTGGGATACGGTACTGTCACGATCAAATAAAACAGGGAACGTTGGATCAACGCTCAGTTGTCCGGTATAGGCGAATACGTGGTCAGGGTCTTCGAATTCATTGACCGCAAGAACCACGAAGCCGTCCTTGCCCAGGTCTTTGTAAATTGACTCCATTGAGGGCATCTCACGCCGACAGGGCGGGCACCAGGTAGCCCAGAAGTTGAGCATTATAACTTGTCCATGGAAGTCACTCAGTGACAACTTGTCTCCATCCATATTTTCCAGCGTAAAGTCCGGCGCATTGACAGGTGTTTCAAGCCGGGTCAGTTCATGGCTGAGTTCGGGGGCCGGAAGATTTGCACTGTTAACGGCGTGCGGAACGCATAAAAAAACCACGCTCAGCAGGAATGTGCTAACGCTGATTTTAAGGTGCTGTTGAGGGCGCACAGCGTAATTCCTCGATTGTGGCTTCATGGGTTTGGCCTTCCATTGTCCAGCTATAGTGCAGGTTAAAGATCGTATCGGGCGCCAGCGGCAGTGTGGTGAATCCCTGGCTCCAGTCGCCGGGTGAGAAACGCTGGTCATCCGGTAGCAGCGACCAGCGAAATGCTACACCAAGTTTTTTCCATTCTTCAAGCCACTGGGTCTTGGTCTTTACCTGATGAGATTGGCCATCGTTCGTCACGTAGCGCCAGTCTGCCACGCGGTAAGCCAGGTCTGTGCCTGATTCATTCTTGATGATGGTTCCGAATACGCAATAGCCAGCCATCAGTTCAACTATGTCTTTCGGTAATCCGCGGGCATCATAGATAGCCCTGACATAGTCCGGTAGCAACTGTATGAGCTGCAGGCTGAAACCGGGGTGTTGGGCTTTCCATGCGAGCAGCTTGCTATTCCCTTCGGTGAAAATTTCTACCTCTGCATTGACTGGCGCGATCTGCAGGCAGATGCCAGCAAGTGTGGTCAATTTGAGGCCGTTGAGCCAAGCATGAAAACAGGACATGTATCGATAGTAGCCGAAAACAGCTCGGCACCCCAGTCTTTCCGGGCAATAGCATGTGCCTGGGTTTTCCGCAGGTATGTCAGCTGAAAATCTATTGCCGAGCTGTTACGATCGACGTGGATTTCACTCCACGCTGGCAACTAACTGGTTGTTATGACTTCGATAATAAAGCAAATATCAAATTGTATGCGGGCCTGTAGCCGCGGGCATGGTCCAGCGAATGATTATTCCCGGGATTAGCATCGGTATGGCGCGGCTTTATCTGCTACCGATTGTGATGATCGTGTGGTTTTTTTCGACGCGCAGTCTCTGTGCGGCGTCACTTAACGGCTTTGATCTGGATAATTCCTTGATTCCAGAAGGCGAGATTTACCACGGCGGACCGCCTCGCGATGGCATACCTTCAATCGATCAACCGCGCTTTGTGGCAGCGGATGACGCCAGTTTTATCAAACCTCTTGATCGTGTGCTTGGCATACAGCGCCATGGTATTAGCAAGGCTTATCCTGTACAGATTCTTAACCATCATGAGATCGTGAATGATCACCTGGGCACGGAGGCTGTACTGGTGAGCTTTTGCCCTTTGTGCGGGAGCGGCATGGCATTTCTGGCAGCGACGGATGGCCATACGCGTGCGTTCGGTGTATCCGGCTTGTTATACAACAGTGATATGTTGCTCTATGATCGCGAAACGCAGTCTCTATGGTCGCAGATGAAGGCACAGGCGATATCCGGTCCGGAGCGGGGGATGCAGCTAAGCCAGATTGTTCTGGATCATACCAGCTGGCAAGACTGGCGTAGTCGACATCCTGATACGCTGGTGCTGTCAACAGATACCGGCTACAGCCGGGACTATTCTCGTTCGCCGTATGCAGGATATGAAAATAGCCCGGAAACGTATTTTCCTGTAAGCAATATTGATCGACGTTATCATGCGAAGGAGCTGGTGATAGGGTTGCAGCTCGACGCTGTTAACAAGGCTTACCCGTTTGCGGAGCTGTCGCGCACGTCGGGTGAGCTGGAAGATAAAGTGGCCGGGCAGACGGTGACGATTCGCTTTGACGCCGCCAACCGTTCAGGGAGTGTTTTTACACAGGCTGGCCAACAATTGCCCAGCACCATAAGTTACTGGTTTGCCTGGGTCGCGTTCCATCCCGAAACCGAGGTCTATCAGGCACCATAAGACCGGAATTTTATGGCAGAGTGTGCGGCTCTGAGCATGGTGGGTGAACGAGCCTCATGCTGCATCGGTGCTGGATACCTTGTTTTCGCGTTCCAGGACAGGCTTCAGGAAATGGCCGGTATGTGAGTGAGGCGATTCCACGACCGCCTCCGGTGTCCCGGCAGCGATGATTTCGCCGCCGCCATTGCCGCCCTCGGGGCCGAGATCAATTAACCAGTCGGCAGTTTTGATCACGTCGAGGTTGTGCTCGATGATTACCACTGTATTGCCGTGATCTCGAAGGCGGTGCAGGACTTTCAGCAACTGCTCGATATCGTGGAAGTGCAGTCCGGTGGTGGGCTCGTCGAGTATATACAGTGTCTTGCCAGTGTCGCGCTTGGATAGCTCCTTGGAGAGTTTGACGCGCTGCGCTTCGCCGCCGGACAGCGTGGTCGCGTTCTGGCCAAGCTTGATGTACGAAAGCCCGACGTCCAACAGTGTTTGCAGCTTGCGTGAAATTACCGGTACGGCGCTAAAAAATACAGCGGCATCTTCCACGGTGAGTTCCAGTACTTCGTGGATATTTTTACCCTTGTAGCGGATATCCAGTGTTTCGCGGTTATAACGTTTGCTCTTGCATATATCGCAGGGTACATAGATGTCCGGCAGAAAGTGCATTTCCACCTTGATAACCCCATCGCCCTGACAGGCCTCGCAGCGGCCGCCCTTGACATTAAAGCTGAATCGCCCTGGCTTGTAGCCGCGTGAGCGAGATTCCTGTGTGCCGGCAAACAGTTCCCGGATGGGTGTGAACAGGCCGGTGTAGGTTGCCGGGTTCGAGCGTGGAGTACGACCAATCGGGCTCTGGTCTATATCGACAACCTTGTCAAACTGTTCCATGCCTTCTACCGACTGATGTGGTGCCGGCTCAGTGGCAGCACCGTTCAGTTCGGCGGCAGCAATGCGGTACAGGGTGTCGTTGATCAGTGTGGATTTACCCGAGCCGGATACACCCGTGATACAGGTGAGTAAACCGATCGGTATATCAATGTCGACCTCTTTGAGGTTGTTGCCGCTGGCACCCTTGATGCGCAACTGTCTCCGGGGATCATTGGGTGTTCGCACAGATGAGCCGGTGATGCGTCGTACGCCACTAAGGAACTGGCCAGTGATTGAGGCCGGATCGTTTATGACGTCTTGCGGTGTGCCCTGGGAGACTACATGGCCGCCATGAACGCCGGCGCCCGGTCCCATGTCAACGACGTGGTCGGCGCTGCGGATGGCGTCTTCATCATGCTCGACTACGATCACGGTGTTGCCGAGGTCTCGCAGGAAAGTCAGCGTGTTCAAGAGGCGCTTGTTATCGCGCTGGTGCAGGCCGATAGAAGGCTCATCAAGGATATACATGACGCCCACCAGGCCGGCGCCGATCTGCGAGGCCAGGCGGATACGCTGGGCTTCACCACCGGATAAGGTGTCGGCACTGCGCTCCAGTGAGAGATAGTTGAGCCCGACATTAACCAGGAAGTCCAGGCGCTCGCGAATCTCTTTAACGATTTTTTCGGCGATCGCGCCGCGCTTGCCAGGCAGATTCAGCGTTGCAAAGAAGGCGCTGGCATCACCCACTGGCAGGGTGGTGATATCCTGTATAGCACGATCTTCTATAAAAACATGACGCGCCGAACGGTTCAGCCGTGTGCCTTCACATTCCGGGCAAGGGTGAGTGCTGAGATAGCGAGCCAGCTCGTCGCGCACCACGCTGGATTCCGTTTCCCGGTAGCGACGTTCCATATTACGCAGGACGCCTTCAAAGGGATGATGTTTGACCTTGACGCCCTTGCGTTCGTTCAGGTAACGAAATTCGATGACCTCTTTGCCGCTGCCATACAGGATGACTTCCTGGAAATTGTCATCCAGTTCCTCAAATGAGGTTTCGATATCAAAGCCATAGTGGTCGGCCAACGAGCTGATCAACTGGAAATAATAGGCGTTGCGGCGATCCCAGCCGCGCACCGCGCCACCCGCCAGGCTAAGGTGCGGGTTGGCAACCACGCGCCTTGGATCGAAACTCTGTTGTACGCCCAGACCGTCACAGGTAGCGCAGGCACCTATTGGATTATTGAAAGAGAACAGCCGCGGTTCCAGTTCGGTCAATGAGTAACCGCATTTCGGGCAGGCAAACTTGGCGGAGAACGTAATCTCGGTGTCATCGTCCATGCTGACGACACGCGCCAGGCCATCGGCAAGGCGCAGGGCGGTTTCAAATGATTCGGCCAGACGCAGCTTCAAATCGTCGCGGATCTTGATGCGGTCGACCACTACTTCGATGCTGTGTTTGCGGCGCAAGTCCAGGGCGGGCGCGTTTTCGAGTTCGACCACCTCGCCATCAATGCGTGCGCGTATAAACCCCTGTGCGCGCAGCTCTTCGAGCAGCCCCAGGTGTTCACCCTTGCGGTCCTGTACCACCGGAGCAAGCAGCATCCAGCGTGAGCCTTCCGTTTTCGCCAGAACATGGTCAACCATCTGGCTGATTGTTTGCGCTTCCAGTGTGGTCGCATGGTCCGGACAGCGGGGTGTCCCGACGCGTGCGAACAGCAGGCGCAGGTAGTCATAGATCTCGGTAATGGTGCCGACCGTAGAGCGCGGATTGTGCGAGGTAGATTTCTGTTCGATAGAGATGGCTGGCGACAGGCCTTCGATATGGTCGACGTCAGGTTTCTCCATCATCGACAGGAACTGGCGCGCGTAGGCCGACAGCGATTCCACGTAGCGCCGCTGGCCTTCGGCATAAATAGTATCGAAGGCCAGCGAAGACTTGCCCGAGCCCGACAGTCCGGTGATGACGATAAGCTTGTCGCGCGGCAGATCCAGGTCCACGTTCTGCAGATTATGGGTGCGAGCGCCGCGTATGTGAATGCTGTCCATCTTGATTCCGGCCAAATAGCGAACCTGATACTATACGTCGTTTAGCAATTTCGACCAAAAGGAATCCCCTCATTGAACCAGAACCTTGATGCAGCTGCAGGCATGAGCCGCAACGAGGTGCGTTCAGCAGTCTCCATGGCGGGGATTTATGCCTTGCGAATGCTGGGGTTATTCATGATCCTGCCGGTGTTTGCCTTGTATGCGGGGGATCTTGAAGGCGCGACGCCGGCACTCGCCGGACTGGCTATTGGTATCTATGGCCTGACCCAGGCGCTGCTGCAGATTCCGTTTGGTCTGGTGTCAGATCATATTGGCCGCAAGCCTGTGATCGTGTTCGGTTTGCTGGTCTTTGCCGCTGGCAGTGTGGTGGCTGCCACAGCGGACACCATGTTTATGGTGATTGTCGGACGTGCCTTGCAGGGTGCCGGAGCCATCGCGGCAGCGATAATGGCCCTTACGGCAGACCTCATTCGCGAGGAGCATCGTGTCAAGGCGATGGCCATTATCGGTATGAGCATTGGCGTGGCCTTTGCGCTGGCGATGGTGTTGGGGCCAGTGCTGAATACCTGGATCGGAGTGCCGGGAATTTTCTGGTTAACGGCGGTGCTGGCAATAGGCGGTATCGCTGTAGTGGTATTGATTGTGCCCAACCCTGCGGTAAGTTGCGTACGACGTGATGCCGAAACCGTGCCGGCGCAGATCACCTCGGTATTGCGCGATTCGCAATTGCTGCGCCTGGATCTTGGCATCTTTTCCCTGCACCTGATTCTCACGGCAAGCTTTGTCGTACTGCCGCTGGCGCTACGGGACCTCGCTGGCCTGCCCGCAGACCAGCACTGGCTGCTATATTTGCCGGTCCTGGTCTTGTCACTGCCTATGGCGATCCCGTTTATACTGGCTGCCGAAAAGTACCGGCGCATGAAACAGGTATTTGTCGGCGCCATAGCAGTGATCGCGCTGGTACAAGCGGCGCTCGCACTGTTTCATACCAGCGTGTTAAGCATCGCGCTGTTGTTGTTCGTATTTTATGCTGCGTTCAATCTGCTCGAAGCCATTCTGCCGTCTCTGATTGCCAAAATGGCGCCGCCCGATCGCAAGGGTACGGCCATGGGTGTGTATTCCAGTTCCCAGTTTTTCGGCGCTTTTGTGGGCGGAGCTGTGGGCGGCATATTGCATGGCAGTTATGGCATGGGTTCAGTATTCCTGTTCTGTAGCCTGGTGGCGCTGGCCTGGGTGCTGTTTGCCAGTACCATGCAGCGACCGCACTATCTCGGTACCCGGCTGTTGCGTATCGGTCCCCAGGATCCGGCAAATGCGCAGGAACTGGCACAACGTATCAGTGCGGTCCGCGGCGTGGCCGAGGCTGTGGTGATACCGGAAGATGCGGTTGCCTATCTCAAAATCGACCAGGACTCGCTTGACGAAGATGCGCTGCGCGCCTTTGTGGTGCCGGCCGTGGAATCGTAAATCAAGGGCTTACAGTCCAGTGCTGGGCAGTCAGCGCGGCAGCCGCTATGATGGCGGTTCTGTTCCGGAATCACTACCAAAAACGGGCTCACGGACGCGGCCCAGCATGAGGGGAGTCAATCATGGCACGAGGTGTAAACAAGGTTATTTTAGTTGGAAATCTGGGCAAGGACCCGGAAGTGCGCTACATGGCGAATGGCGGTGCAGTGTGCAACGCTACCCTCGCGACTACGGAATCCTGGAAGGATAAGCAGTCTGGCGAACAGAAAGACAAGACCGAGTGGCACAACATTGTCTTCTACCGCCGTCTCGCCGAAATTGCCGGTGAGTATCTGAAAAAAGGTTCGCAGGTATATATTGAGGGCAAGTTACAGACCCGCAAATGGCAGGACAAGAACGGCAACGACCGATACACCACTGAAATTATTGCCAACGAAATGCAGATGCTGGGTAGCCGAGGCGGCGGTGGCAGTGCTGATTTTGGCGGTTCGTCGTCTTCAGCATCCAGACCGGCACCGGCACCGGAGCCGGCTGCAACGACCGCTGATGACTTCGACGACGATATTCCGTTCTAGGTTTTCCTCACAGGTTAATTACTAGCCTGGACACAAGGGCCGGAGGGATTTTTGGAAATCCCTCCGGCCCTTGTGTCTTTTGGTGGACTGTCATCTGCCTGCACCTGTGTGATTAAAAAGCTTTTCACGGTGGAAAATCATCAGCGCAGCATTTTAAGAAAAAGCCAATTAAATTAGCCCATAGAAAAATTTAATGACAAAGCCTGTTTTACCGGCCGCACTTAAAGCCAGGGTTAAGCAAAACTCACCAACTCACTGATTTATAGTTTAAACACAAAATCAGTGAATCCTATGACTGTCTCATCTCCCGCTGTTTAGCTGCTAAGTCACTGTCCCTAAAGCAGGAATCGTCCATTCCCTAGGTTGACAAGGTGGGGAAATCCTTCCTATAGTGTCAGAAAGTGGGGTTAAGTGGTTTTAAGTGGTAATTATTGGGTTGTGAGGGTAGTTGGGTGTTCCGTGGTGGTAGCTCAGTCAAGCTGGATGCGAAGGGGCGGTTGGCCTTGCCAACGCGTTACCGCGCGCTCATGACAGAGCGATATTCCGGGCAGCTGGTGCTTACCGTGCATACCGATGGTTGTCTGTTGCTTTACCCCCAGCCGGAATGGGAAGACCTGGAGTTGCAGTTGATCCGCACCCCGAATCAGGATCGCCGCACGCGCAACATGCAGCGCATGCTGGTGGGTTATGCCACCGAGGTGGAGATGGATGGCAATGGCCGGATCCTGATTGCGCCGCGACTACGTGATTTTGCCCAATTGGAAAAAAGTGTGGCACTGGTGGGTGTGGGCAAGAAGTTTGAAATCTGGAACGAGGAAGCCTGGGAACGGATTGGCAGTAGCTGGATGGAGAGCGACTCGGATGATGGTTTGCCGAGCCCGCTCGACTCATTAACGCTCTAGATGACTGAATTACACCGTCCAGTACTGCTCGATGAAGTACTGGACGCCTTACAAATTAAACAAGACGGTTTGTACGTTGATGGAACCTTCGGGCGCGGCGGCCATGCGGCAGCAGTGCTGGACAGGTTGCAGGGACAGGGAAGGCTGCTGGCCTTCGACAAGGATCCTGAAGCATTGGCGTATGCAGCAAACCGGTTTGATAACGAGTCGCGTTTGATTATGCGTCGCGGGAGTTTTGGGAACCTTGGATCTGTCGTATCGGAACTGGGATGGCAAGGAAAGGTCAGCGGGGTGTTTCTGGACCTCGGAGTATCGTCCCCGCAGCTGGATGACGCTGCGCGTGGTTTCAGCTTTCTGGGAGAGGGTCCGCTCGATATGCGCATGAACCCGCTAGCGGGTATCAGCGCCAGCGAGTGGCTGGCACGCGCCTCCGCCGAAGAAATTGCTGATGTTCTCTGGAAGTATGGCGAAGAACGTCACTCGCGGCGAATTGCCCGCCGTATTGTCAATACGCGGGACGAAAGCCCCGTTACCACTACCGCTCAGCTCGCCAATCTGGTTGCCGCGGCTGTGCCGGGGCGAGAGAAGAAAAAGCATCCGGCAACGCGCAGTTTTCAGGCTATCCGGATTTTCATAAACCAGGAGCTTGAAGACCTGGAATCCGTGCTGCCTCAGGCAGTGGACGTGCTGGCCCCGGGAGGGCGCCTGGCAGTGATCAGTTTCCATTCGCTGGAAGACCGCATGGTTAAACGCTTTATTCGTGACGAGTACCGCGGGCCTGAGTTGCCACCGGATTTGCCAGTGCTGCCATCGGCCTACCAGCCGCGTCTCAAGCCGGTCGGCAAGCGGATTCGTGCGTCGGAGGCCGAGGTGCGAGAGAACCCGCGGGCGCGCAGTGCCGTACTGCGCGTGGCGGAGCGAACCGCATGAGGAAACTCATTATTCCTCTTTTGCTGCTGGCAACAGTAGCAACCGCCATGTCGGCAGCCTATGCCAGGCACCAGAGTCGCAAATTGTTTGTTGAACTGCAGGCGCTGGAAACTGCGCGGGACGCGATGAATGTTGAATGGGGGCAGCTGCAACTGGAGCAGAGTACTCACACTACGCATGGCAAAGTGGAAGACGCTGCTCGCAAGCGGCTGAGCATGCATATTCCTACACCCGAGCAGGTCACGATTCTTCACCCATGAGCCGGCAGCCGTCCATTAGTCGAGCGCGCAGAATGCTGTTAACAGGCCTGATGTTGTCAGGTTTCGTGTTATTGGCGGCACGCAGTGCCCAGTTGCAGCTGGTCGATCACGAGTTTCTCCAGGGGCAGGCAGATGCGCGGCACCTGCGGGTAGTCGAGGTGCCTGCGCACCGCGGCATGATGACTGATCGAAACGGTGAGCCGTTGGCGATTAGTACGCCGGTTCAGTCTGTCTGGGCTAATCCGAAAGAGCTGGTGGCGGCGCCAGCCGACCTTCGTGGCCTGGCGCGTCTGCTGAAGATGAAACCGGAGCAGTTGCAGCGTCTGCTGGGGCAGCGTAAGTCACGTGAGTTCGTCTATCTGCGTCGCCACTTGTCGCCTGATCTGGCTGATCAGGTTATGGCGCTGGGTATTCCCGGGCTTTATCTGCAGCAGGAATATCGCCGTTACTACCCGGCTGGTGAGGTGGCTGCCCACCTCGTCGGTTTCAGTAACGTCGATGACCAGGGTCAGGAGGGTCTGGAGCTGGCGTTCGACGACTGGCTTAGTGGCGAGCCAGGTGCCAAGCGAGTGGTTAAGGACGGCCGGCGGCATATTATCGAAAATGTTGAAAATATCCGCTCTGCACGACCGGGTAAGGCACTGGTGCTGAGTATAGATCGTCGTATCCAGTACCTGGCCTACCGGGAACTGAAGGCGGCCGTGCGCCAGCACCGGGCGCGTTCAGGATCCATGGTGGTGCTCGATAACCGTACGGGCGAAGTGCTGGCGATGGTTAACCAGCCGGCTTTTAATCCCAACAATCGCAAGCGCCTCAAGGCGGACAAGATGCGCAATCGTGCCTTGACCGACGTGTTTGAGCCGGGTTCGACCATGAAGCCTTTTGTGATTGCGGCGGCGCTGGAGAGTGGTGACTATCGTCCGGCATCGAGCATCGATACTTCACCCGGTTTGGTCCAGGTAGGGGTGCACACTATTCGTGACAAGCATGACTACGGCCGGCTGGATCTGACTGGAGTGTTGCGCAAATCAAGCAATGTGGGCGCCAGCAAGATTGCGCTGGCGCTTGAGCCGGAGGACTTCTGGACAGGTCTGTCCGACGCTGGCTTCGGTGTTGTCACGGAGAGCGGTTTTCCCGGTGAGGCCAGTGGCTATCTGGCGGACTTTCATCGCTGGCGCGATATCGAGCGCGCCACGTTGGCTTATGGATATGGCTTGTCGGTTACGGGTATGCAGCTGGCGCAGGCTTATAGCGTGCTTGCCAATGATGGATATCGTGTCCCGATAACACTGTTAAAGCGCGATGCCGACAGTGAGCTTGAGCGGCAGGCCGCATTCAGCCCGATGGTGGCGCGCGCTGTGCGCAAAATGATGGAGTCAGTAGTTGCTGCTGACGGGACGGCGCCACTGGCTGCAGTTAATGGCTATCGCGTTGCCGGCAAGACCGGCACAGCACACAAATCCGAGGCCGGTGGCTATGCGGAGAAACGCTACCTGTCGGTGTTCGCCGGCATGGCGCCAGCGAGTGATCCACGGCTGGTTGCTGTAGTGGTTATCAACGAGCCAAGTAATGGCGAGTATTACGGTGGCAAGGTCGCCGCTCCGGTATTTTCGCGTGTTATGGCTGGCGCCTTGCGGTTGTTGAACATCCCGCCAGACGCCGTGTCATTGCTGCATACGCAGCGGACTGGCACGGAGGGACCGGCATGATGGCTGTGCAATCACAGCTGCCCGGTGTGCCCGTCGCCCAACTGCTCGAAGGTCTGATTCAAGGGGCATTGCCTGGTGTCGAGGTTTCCGGGTTGGCGACTGATAGTCGCCTGGTTCGCTCCGGGGACCTGTTTCTCGCCAGCAAGGGGCTGCAGGTTCATGGCATCTCACACGCTGCCGAGGCAGTTCGCCAGGGCGCCGTTGCTGTGGTCTGGGAGCCGGTGGCGGATGAGGTTCTTGGCCGGCTGGCGGAGGATCTCGAAGTGCCAGTGGTAGCCCTTCCGGGGCTGGGGAAAAGGCTGGGACTGATTGCTGATCGTTTCTATGCGCATCCGTCGCTGCAGCAGCATGTAATTGGTGTGACCGGTACGGACGGCAAGACATCAGTGACGCATTATCTTGCCCAGGCATTATCTGGCGATGGCGCATGCGGCCTGCTGGGTACGCTGGGCTACGGAGTGTATGGACAGTTGCAGACGCCAACGCATACTACGCCGGATGCTGTGCGCCTGCAGGCAGAGTTGGCGCGACTTCGTGATAACGGCGTAAAAGCAGTTGCCATGGAGGTTTCTTCGCACGCCTTGCATCAACATCGTAGTGATGGTGTCGCCTTTAATACGGCAATATTGACTCATCTCAGTCGGGACCACCTTGATTATCACGGCAGTATTGAGGCTTACGCTGATGCGAAGCGTCGCCTGTTCAGCACGCCGGGGCTGGAGACGGCTGTCCTGAATGCCGGTGATCAGTTCGGGCGGCAACTGGCTGGGCAGCTACAGAATCAGGTGCGCGTGATTGTTTATGGTCAGCGGGATGACTGTGCTGGTTTGTCTGCTGACTGGATTGTGCTCGAAGCGGTCACGCCACGAGCCAGTGGTCTTGCATTGCGGCTGGATACCAGTTGGGGTCCGGCAGAATTTGAAGCCTCGTTGCTGGGTGAGTTTAATGCCAGCAACCTGATGGCCGCACTCGGCGGTCTGCTCGCGGCGGGTATAACACTGGATGATGCGGTTGCGCGCCTGTCCCGTGTCAGAACGGTAGCTGGCCGCATGGAATTATTTGAGGAACGTCATGCGCCGCGTGTTGTTGTCGACTACGCACATACGCCACATGCTATGGAGACGGTACTGCAGGCCTTGCGGCCACACTGCGGCGGGGAGCTGATTTGTTTGTTTGGCGCTGGCGGGGACCGCGATACCGGCAAGCGCCCGCAGATGGGCAAGGTTGCCGAGTGCTATGCAGACCGGGTTGTGCTGACCAGCGATAATCCTCGCAGTGAACAGCCGCAAGCGATTCTCGCCGAAATCGCTGCGGGTTTCCTGGAGCCGCAGCGTGTCGAATGCATTATTGATCGTGGTGCAGCGATCGATGTTGTTATCGGTGAAGCTGCTGTTGATGATCTTGTTCTCGTGGCCGGCAAGGGGCACGAAGATACCCAGCAGATTGGCGACCGGCGTTTCGCGTTCAGCGATCGTGACCGGGTTCGGCAGGCTCTGCGGAGGTACGCTGGATGATGGCTATGCAGTTGTCCGAAGCAGCACAAGTGCTCAAGGCTACCTATCATGGCGACGATGTCATGTTTCGCGGCATAAGCACAGATACGCGTACGCTGGTTGAGGGTAACCTGTTCGTTGCCCTTGAGGGGCCGAACTTCGACGGCCACGACTACCTGGAGCAGGCGCAACGCAAGGGTGCTGTAGCAGCCGCAGTTCGTCATGCCGGCAGTGATGTGCTGCCGCAACTGCAAGTTGAAGATACCCGCCTGGCGTTAGGTGCACTGGCGGCTCACTGGCGTGCGCAGTTCGATCTGCCGCTGGTGGCAGTGACGGGCAGCAATGGCAAGACCTCTGTTAAGGAAATGCTGGCCGCCATTTTGCGTCGTTGTGGCGACACCCTGGTAACCCAGGGCAATTTCAACAACGATATTGGTGTTCCGCATACGCTGTTTGGACTTTCCGGCAAGCATCAGTTCGCCGTAGTGGAACTGGGTGCTAACCATCCCGGCGAGATCGCTTACCTGACCAGCCTGGTAAGACCCACGGTCGCAGTGATCAATAACGCCGCCCCGGCACATCTGGAAGGTTTTGGCAGCATAGATGGCGTGGCGCAGGCGAAAGGCGAATTGTTTGATAGTGCCGCTGATGACACGGTATGCGTTATCAACGCCGATGATGATTACGCCGACCTGTGGCGTTCTCTGGCTGGTGCACGGTCCGTGCTTGGCTTCGGGCTGGATGCCGAGGCAGATGTGACCGCCGAGTGGCGAGGCGATGTCTCTGGTAGTGACTTGCGGCTGATCACGGCAGGCGCTGAAGCGGAAACGCGCATCGCCTTGCCGGGAAGACACAATGTTATGAATGCGCTCGCCGCGACTGCGGCGGCATTGGCGATGGGTGTTGAATTAGCGGACATCGCTGCAGGGATATCGGCTGTGCAACCGGTGCGTGGACGCTGGCAAACGCAGCCCGGTCTCAGTGGTTGTCGTGTAATCGACGATACCTATAACGCTAATCCGGCTTCGCTCGAGGCCGGTATTGAGCTTTTGTCCAATAGTGAAGGTGAAACCTGGCTGGTGCTTGGTGATATGGGCGAGCTGGGCGGAGATAGCGAAGCCCTGCATCGTAATGTTGGCGAGGTCGCTCGTGCAGCAGGTGTCACGCGGCTGTTTACCCTCGGTGACCTGGCTGCGCAGGCTGCTCAGGCTTTTGGTTCGGGCGCAGAGTCCTTCTCCGATATTGATGTCATGAAGGCCGTACTGCGTACCCAGGTATGTGAAGGTATCAGTGTTCTGGTAAAGGGGTCGCGTGCCATGCGCATGGAGCGTGTCGTTGAGGCATTGCGCGGCAGAGCAGCGGAAAGGAGGGAGCACTGATGCTGCTGTACCTCGCTGACTACCTCAGCCAGTTTCATAGTGGCTTTAACGTCTTTCAGTACCTGACGTTACGAATCATTCTTGGCGTGTTGACTGCCCTGATGATTTCTTTTGTTGTCGGTCCATGGATGATCCGCCATCTGAGTTTTCGTCAGATTGGCCAGCAGATCAGGGATGACGGTCCACAATCTCACCTGTCCAAGGCGGGTACGCCGACGATGGGTGGCGCACTGATCCTGGTGGCAATAACCGTGGCTACCTTGTTCTGGGCTGACCTGGGTAACCGCTATGTCTGGGTGGTGCTGCTGGTAACGCTGGCGTTTGGGGCTATCGGCTGGGTCGACGATTACAAAAAAATTGTCTATGGCAATAGCAAAGGTTTGTCGGCGCGGGCCAAGTACAGCTGGCAATCGCTGGCGGCACTGCTTGCCGGAGGCTTTCTGCTGTATTCCGCGCAGTCGCCGGCAGAAACCGAACTGATTGTGCCTTTCTTCAAGGATGTGGCTATTCCCCTTGGGGGCTGGTATCTGTTGGTGGTGTATTTTGTGGTTGTTGGTTCCAGCAACGCGGTAAACCTGACGGACGGTCTGGATGGTCTTGCCATTCTGCCGACGGTGTTGATTGCCGGTGCGCTGGCAGTGTTGGCCTATGCCGCCGGGAATTTCAATATTTCCGGTTACCTGAGCATCCCGTTTATTCGTGAAGTCGGCGAGGTAGCGGTTTTCTGTGGCGCGATTGTCGGCGCCGGACTTGGTTTTCTCTGGTTCAACGCCTATCCGGCCCAGGTGTTTATGGGCGACGTGGGTGCGCTCGCGCTGGGCGCCGCGCTGGGCACTGTTGCCGTACTCACCCGTCACGAACTGGTGTTTTTTGTGATGTCCGGGGTGTTCGTTATGGAAACGCTGTCGGTCATTCTGCAGGTGGCTTCTTTCAAGCTGACCGGGCGGCGCATATTTCGAATGGCGCCACTGCATCATCATTTTGAGCTCAAGGGATGGCCGGAACCGCGCGTCATTGTGCGTTTCTGGATCATCACTGTGATCCTGGTGTTGTGCGGTCTGGCGACACTGAAAATTCGTTGAAGTGAGGTAATGATGGACGAGAAGAGTCAAATAGCAGTGGTAGGTGTGACTTTCGCAGTCATTGCAGTGTTGCTGGTACTGATCTGACTTGTAGAACAGAAGGGATGAGCGCAACAGCACACGACATGGTTAATCAAGCACAGCAGCCGCAACGCACGCTGGTAGTCGGTCTGGGTGTGACCGGGCTGTCGGTCGCACGTTTTCTGGCGGCCCGTGGGGTCGAGGTCGCGGTTACAGACAGTCGCGAAGCGCCGCCTGAGCTGGAGGCGATACGTCACGAGTTACCAGACGTTGCGCTGTTTATCGGTGGATTCGATGCCAGCATATTTGCGCGTGCCGAGCGCATCGTGTTGAGCCCGGGTGTTGCGCTTTCGGAGCCGCTGCTACTTGAGGCCCAGGCGCGAGGCGTTGAGGTTATCGGTGATATTGAGCTATTCGCGCGCAGCGCGGTCGCTCCCGTCATTGGTATTACCGGGTCGAATGGCAAAAGTACGGTGACCACTCTGGTCGGTGAGATGGCGCGCCAGGCCGGCAAGGATGTGCGTATCGGAGGCAACCTCGGTACGCCGGCGCTGGATTTGTTGCAGGCGCAGGAACCTGATTTTTATGTGCTGGAGCTATCCAGTTTCCAGTTGGAAACATTGAGCAGTCTTCGCTGCCTTGCGGCGACAGTACTGAATATCAGCGCCGATCACCTGGATCGCTATGCATCGATAGAGGCATACGCTGATGCCAAGCGGCAGGTGTATGCAGGGGCGCAGGTGCAGATAGTAAACCGGGATGATGTCGCTGCCGCAGCACTGGCATCAGCTGCTAAAACGGTAAGCTTTGGTTTGAATGAGCCTGCCGAAGGTGATTTCGGCATCATCGATTCTGGCGCGGGTGAATGGATTGTCCGCGGCGGCGAACGCTGGATGCCGGTAGCGCATTTACGTTTGCCGGGGCGCCACAATCTGGCAAATGCAGTGGCGGCGCTGGCACTTGGTGAGGCCGCTGGCCTTGAGCGCAATGCCATGCTGCAGGTGCTGAGGGAATTTCAGGGCTTGCCACATCGCACCCAGTGGGTGGCAGAACGCAACGGTGTCGCCTGGTACAACGATTCCAAGGCCACGAATATTGGTGCTGCGTTGGCTGCGGTGCAGGGGTTTGACACACCGCTGGTGTTAATCGCCGGCGGGCAAGGCAAGGATGCTGACTTCCACGGGTTTGCGGTTGGTGTGGAAAATCACGTCAAGGCTGTAGTGTTGATCGGGGAGGCCGCAGATGAGATCGAGCAGGCATTGGCCGGTCGTGTGGTTGTGCAACGCGCGGCAAGTCTGGAAGCGGCTGTTCAGGCTGCAGATATCCTGGCCAGTCCGGGGGACAGCGTTCTCTTGTCACCTGCCTGTGCGAGCTTCGATATGTTCACCAACTACCAGGCACGTGGTGAGTCCTTCGTGCGGGCTGTTCAGGAGTTGGGTCGATGAGCCTGGCGATGTTGTTACCGGAGCTGCCCCGGCGGCGTGGAGATCATCTGCCGCCGCTGGACTATCCATTGATCATTGCGGTGGTAGCGCTGTTTTCTATCGGGCTGGTGATGGTGGCTTCTGCCTCCATGCCGGTGGCTGAACGACTCGATGTCGGTATCTTTCACTTTGCGGTGCGCCAGAGTTTCTACCTGGCCATTGGCCTGGGCCTCGGACTGCTGGTTTTGCGTATCCAGATGGCCTGGTGGGAAAAGAGCAGCTTGCTTTGCATCCTGCTGGCAATTCTCATGCTGGCCCTGGTGTTGGTTCCCGGGGTTGGTGTCGAGGTCAACGGCAGTACGCGCTGGATCAACCTCGGTATTATTCGCCTGCAGGTATCCGAGCCGGCCAAGCTGCTGGCAATCATTTATATGGCTGGCTACCTGGTCAGGCGCGGTGATGAGGTGCGCAATACTGGCGCCGGTTTTATGAAGCCGCTGGGTTTACTGTTGGTCGCAGCAGGGCTGTTGCTGCTAGAGCCGGACTTTGGTGCCACCGTGGTTCTGATGACCACTGCGCTGGTGATGATGTTTATGGCAGGCGTCAGTCTATGGAAGTTTGGTGGACTGATTGCGCTGGCTGGTGGAGCGTTTGCGACGCTGGCGATTACTTCGCCATATCGCCTGAGTCGTTTAACGACATTTATCGACCCCTGGAATGACCCGTTCAATACTGATTTTCAGCTGACCCAGTCGCTCATCGCTATTGGTCGCGGAGAATGGTTCGGCGTGGGACTGGGCGCCAGCGTGCAAAAGCTTTTCTATTTGCCGGAAGCGCATACCGATTTCGTGTTTGCGGTATTTGCTGAGGAAATGGGTTTAGTCGGCATCATGGTGCTGCTCGGTTTATATGCTTTCGTGGTGTTCCGTGCCTACAGCATTGCGGCTACCGCAGAGCAGGGTGGCAACCTGTTTGCAGCCTATCTGTCTTATGGTATCGGCACCTGGCTGGGCATGCAGGCCATTATCAATGTGGGTGTGAATACCGGCCTGTTGCCGACCAAGGGGCTGACGCTGCCGCTGATGAGTTATGGCGGCAGTAGCATGTTGCTCAGCTGTGTCGCCATTGCGCTGTTGTTACGTATCGACTATGAAACCCGTTGCACAGTGAATGGCCTGCCGGCTTCAGGCAGTGAAGCAGCTAAACGCAGGCGGAGGACGCGATGAGAGAGCGGCGTCCCATGCTGATTATGGCGGGTGGTACCGGTGGTCACGTATTTCCGGCGCTGGCTGTTGCGGAACAGTTGCAGGCGCAGGGGTGGCCGGTACATTGGCTGGGTACTCATGTCGGTCTGGAGGCGCGCGTGGTGCCGCCTACCGGTATTCCAGTGCACTGGATAAACGTTAAAGGGCTGCGTGGCAAGGGTTTGCTGCGCAAGCTGGGCGCACCCGTCATGTTGATATGGGCGTTGCTACAGGCCGGTGCTGTGCTTCTGAAAGTGCGGCCAGCAGCGGTGCTTGGCATGGGTGGTTTTACTACCGGACCAGGTGGGTTGATGGCATGGCTACTGCGCAGACCGCTGGTTATACATGAGCAGAACTCGATTGCGGGACTCACCAATCGCCTGCTTGCGCCTCTCGCTCAACCGGTGCTCGAGGCTTTCCCGGGCAGCCTGAAAAATGCTCTGCTCACTGGAAATCCAGTGCGCAGCAGTATTGCGGATAACCGGTTTTCAGGTGCCTTGCTTAATGGACGTAAACCGCGACTGCTGGTTGTTGGCGGCAGCCTCGGAGCCGCTGTACTTAACGAGCAAGTGCCCGCAGCACTGGCCTCCATGGAGCCGGAACAGCGTCCAGACGTCTGGCATCAGACCGGTCTGAAACTGATTGATGCGGCACGCAAGGCCTACAGTGACGCCGGTGTAGAGGTGCAACTGGATGCATTTATTGATGATATGGCGGAAGCCTATCAATGGGCTGACCTGGTGCTGTGCCGGGCCGGGGCGCTGACTGTTGCCGAACTGGCAGCTACCGGCGTTGCATCCATCCTGGTGCCTTATCCGTACGCTGTCGATGACCATCAGACAAGCAATGCAGATTACCTGGTTAGTGTTGGTGGTGCCGTGCTGCTGCCGCAAACAGAGTTGAATGTGCCGCGTCTGCTTGAGTTGCTGCAGCTGCTGCAGCAGCCGCAACAACTGCTGCAAATGGCTCAACGCGCTCGCGAACGCGCTATGCCAGATGCGGCGCAGCAAGTTGCTGCTCACTGTATAGCCGCAAGCGGCTGGCGGGAGGCTGCATGATGCCGGCGATACTGTCACCGCCAGTGCAGCCAGATGCCATGGGGCGTATCCGTCGTACTCACTTTGTCGGTATTGGCGGTGCGGGTATGAGCGGTATCGCCGAAGTGCTGGTTAATCTCGGCTACGTAGTTAGTGGGTCAGACCTGCGTGAAAGCGCTGTAACCCGGCGCTTGTCCGATCAGGGTGTTGCAGTCCGGTTCGGCCATCATGCCGAACATGTAGCGGATGTTGACGTGGTAGTGGTATCCAGTGCAGTGCAGGACGATAACCCGGAGGTGGCTGCTGCACGTGAACGTCGCATTCCAATTGTGCCGCGCGCAGAAATGCTTGCCGAGATTATGCGTTTCCGCTATGGCATAGCGGTAGCAGGCACACACGGAAAGACGACAACGACAAGCCTGGTCGCCAGCCTGCTGGCTGAGGGTGGTCTGGATCCGACGTTTGTTATTGGCGGGTTGCTGAACAGCGCTAATACCAATGCTCGTCTTGGCAGTGGCCGTTACCTGGTCGCCGAGGCTGATGAAAGTGACGCTTCGTTCTTATATTTGCAGCCGATGCTGGCCATTATTACCAACATCGACGCTGATCATTTATCGACATACGAGGGCGATTTTCAGCGCCTGCGCCAGACCTTTGTCGAGTTCCTTCATCACTTGCCATTCTATGGCGAAGCGGTTGTCTGCATCGATGACCCCAACGTGCGTGAAGTGCTTCCGGAAATCACGCGCCAGGTACGCACTTACGGCATTGTCTCTGAAGACGCGGACTTGCGCGCAATGAATATCAATCAGCAGGGTCGGCAGATGCATTTCGAGATTCATCAGGCAGATTATGCTCCTCTGCCGGTCGTGCTCAATATGCCGGGTCATCATAACGTGCTTAATGCACTCGCAGCAGTAACGGTGGCGCGCGAACTGGGCGTTGATGATGCGAGCATTCAGCATGCATTGCAGACTTTTGCCGGCATCGGGCGGCGCTTTCAGATTGGCGCGGAGCAATCGCTTGCTGGTGGTTCGGTGTTGTTTATCGATGACTATGGCCACCATCCGAGTGAAATCGCAGCAACACTGGAGGCCGTGCGTAATGGCTGGCCTGAACGGCGCCTTGTTACCGTGTTTCAGCCACACCGCTACAGTCGAACGCTTGATCTGTTTGATGACTTCGCGCAGGTGCTGACCAATACAGATTTGTTAATCGTTACCGAAGTTTTTCCGGCTGGTGAAACTCCCATAACGGGTGCTGATGGGCGAGCACTGTGTCGCGCAGTGCGCGGTCGTGGTCGTGTGGATCCTGTATTTGTGGAAGATCTTTCCAGTCTGCCGGATGTTCTGAGTGGCGTACTGCAGGCCGGTGACCTGGTGCTCACTCTGGGCGCAGGTTCCATTGGTGCCGCGGCTGCAGTATTGCCTGAAGCGCTTGTCCAGTTGGACACAGGAGGAAATCAATGAGTGGCAGTTGCAAGTTCCGGTTTCACATGGGGTGTGGTGAACCGTTGCAGAGCCGTTGGTGGATCGCACAACCGCTGCGCAGGTTATCGATTTGGCAGAGCGCACGAGTTGTACGGGGAGGCAACCGGCGAACGGCAGCGAGCCAGGGAGTCAAGTGCAAATCATGATGGCAGCGGAGTCTATGAGCGGATTGCGTGGTGAACTGAAAACCGACGAGCCAATGTCGGCTCATACCAGCTGGCGTGCCGGCGGACCGGCAGACCGCTGTTACCGACCGGCAGACCTCGATGATCTGCGCCAGTTTCTTGCAGGCTTGCCTGTGCAGGAGCAACTGGTCTGGGTCGGGCTCGGTAGCAATCTGCTGGTCCGTGACGGGGGTATACGCGGTACTGTCATTCTGCCCTTTGGAGGACTGGATACCCTGGAGCAACTCGGTGATTACCGCATCCGTGCCGGTGCCGGCGTCAGCTGTGCCAAGGTGGCACGTTTTGCGGCACGGGCCGGACTTACCGGTGCTGAATTTCTGGCCGGGATTCCTGGCACTATGGGCGGTGCTCTGGCGATGAATGCCGGTGCTTTTGGCGGTGAAACCTGGCCGCTGGTACGCAGCGTGGAAACACTGGGGCACCGTGGCGAACTGTATAGTCGTGTGCGTGATGCCTATCAGGTCAGCTACCGAACAGTTACCGGTCCCGAGAATGAATGGTTTGTATCCGCAGAGCTGCAATTGCAGCCTGGCGATACAGGCAGTGCCCAGGCGCGTATCCGCAGTCTGCTGGAGAAGCGTTCAGCTACGCAACCTACCCAGTTGCCAAGTTGTGGTTCGGTATTCAGGAATCCTCCCAACGATTTTTCTGCGCGCCTGATCGAGAGTTGTGGGCTCAAGGGTGAGCAGATCGGGAATGCACAGGTTTCGGAAAAACACGCAAACTTCATAGTTAATCTCGGTGATGCCAAAGCAGCCGATATCGAAGCGCTGATTCGCTATGTACAGGAACGTGTACAGCAGGAGCATGGCATACGCCTTGAGCCGGAAGTGCGCATTATCGGGGAGTTTGTGTGAGGCTGATGGTCGACAAGGCTGAAGCTTTCGGCAAGGTGGCGGTACTCATGGGTGGCCACTCTGCGGAGCGGGAAATATCCCTGAAAAGTGGTGAACAGGTATTGCAGGCACTGCAACAGCGTGGTGTCGATGCGCATGCGCTTGATGCAGGCGACAAGGATTTTGTCAGGCAACTTGAGGACGGTAATTTTGACTGTGCCTTTATTGCGCTTCATGGTCGCGGTGGCGAATGCGGTGTCATGCAAGGGCTGCTTGAGACGATGGGATTGCCATTTACCGGTAGTGGTGTTTTGGGGTCGGCGCTGGCTATGGACAAGCTGCGTACCAAGCAGCTCTGGAGAGGTGTTGATTTGCCAACGCCCGGGTTTGCTGTTTTGCGTAATGTAAATGATTTGATGCCTGCATCTGCGGAGCTGGGTTTTCCGATGATGTTAAAGCCGGTGCATGAAGGTTCAAGTATTGGTATGGCCAAAGTTGACCGGGCGGCTGATCTCGAGCAGGCATGGCAGGCGGCTGATAGTTACGATCACGAGGTGCTGGCGGAATGCTGGGTAGAAGGTCCTGAATATACCGCGGCAATTGTTGGTGAAACGGTCTTGCCATTGATCAGGCTGGAAACGCCGCGCGAATTCTATGACTACGAAGCCAAGTATCAAGCTGATACGACGCAATATCACTGTCCATGTGGGTTGCCTGTTGAACAGGAAGACAAGCTAAAGACGCTGTCGCTTCGAGCTTTTGAGGCGGTGGGTGCAAGCGGCTGGGGGCGAGTGGATTTTATGCTGGATGAGGTTGGGCGCCCCTGGTTAATAGAGGTTAATACAGTGCCGGGTATGACAGACCACAGTCTGGTTCCCATGGCTGCCAGGCAGCACGGCTGGGATATGCCGGAGCTGGTCTGGCGCATTCTCGAAACCGGTAGGCAAGCGCGGGGTGTGCAATGAAGCAGACGCAAAAGCGGAAGCAGGCCAGACGCAAGCAGAAGTTAGAACTGGGTGTCGGTTGGTTGAGGCCGGTGTTGGCAGTGCTCTCGGTAGTGGGCAGTGCTATTGGTTTGACGCTGATGCTCGACTGGATGCAGGACCCTCAGCAGTGGCCGGTAAATCAGGTGCGTATCGAGGGAGATTTTCGTCACCTGCAACCCGGGCTGTTACAGGCGCAAGTGGAGCCGCTCGCTGCAGATGGTTTCTTTGTCATGGATGTCAGTGGTATTCAGCAGCGACTTCAGCAACTGGCGTGGGTCGATAAAGTCTCGGTTCGACGTGTGTGGCCTGACCGTCTGGAGATAAAGGTGCTCGAACAGCAGGCAGTAGCGCATTGGGGTGACAACGGCTACATGAATGCCCGGGCAGAGGTGTTCACACCTGAAATGCACGTCGAGCTATCGGGGTTGCCATGGCTGAGTGGTCCGGAAGGTCATCAAAAGCGTGTTCTGACCATGCGCCGGGATATGAGTGCACTGGTGCGGCCGTTGCAGCTGGATGTAGCGCGCCTGTTGCTTGATGCGCGGCGTACCTGGCGTGTTGAGTTGAGCAATGGCCTGGTGCTGGAAGTCGGGCGCAATCTGCCTGCGGAACGGCTGGCGCGTTTTGTCCGCGTTTATCCGGCGATTCTGGCAGCGGGTAGCGGCCGGTTGAGGTCAGTTGATCTGCGTTACGGTCATGGTTTTGCAGTGCATTGGGATAACTCCGGGAAAGCAGCCAAGGGTGCCGGTTAAACCGGTTATAAGGTATGTCGAAAAAACTGGAAAAAAATATGATCGTCGGCCTTGATATAGGCACCTCGAAAGTTGTCGCCATCGTTGGCGAGATCGCGCCCGATGGTGGCGTCGAGATTATCGGTATCGGTTCACACCCATCCAAAGGCTTGAAAAAAGGTGTGGTGGTAAATATCGAATCGACAGTGCACTCCATTCAGCGGGCGGTTGAAGAAGCCGAGCTGATGGCTGGCTGTCAGATTCATTCGGTATATGCAGGGATTGCCGGCAGCCATATCCGCAGCCTCAATTCGCACGGCATTGTGGCGATTCGCGATAAGGAGGTAACCCCCAGTGATGTGGAGCGTGTTATTGATGCGGCGCGCGCCGTGGCTATTCCGGCGGATCAAAAAATCCTTCACATCCTGCCACAGGAGTTCGTCATTGATGACCAGGATGGTATTCGAGAGCCTGTGGGCATGTGCGGTGTGCGTCTCGAGGCCAAGGTGCATATGGTCACCGGTGCCGTCAGTGCGGCGCAGAATATTATCAAGTGTGTGCGCCGCTGCGGGCTGGAAGTCGACGATATTATTCTCGAACAACTTGCGTCGAGCTATGCGGTGTTGACCGAAGACGAGAAGGATCTTGGTGTTTGCCTGGTTGATATCGGCGGCGGCACGACGGATATCGCTGTATTCACCGAGGGTTCAATTCGTCATACCGCGGTGATCCCCATTGCCGGTGACCAGGTCACCAACGATATCGCGGTTGCCTTGCGTACGCCGACCCAGTACGCCGAGGAAATCAAGATCAAGTATGCCTGTGCACTGACACAGCTGGCAGCCAGTGATGAGAATATCGAGGTGCCCAGTGTTGGTGATCGTCCACCGCGACGTTTGGCGCGGCAAACGCTTGCTGAAGTGATCGAGCCACGCTACGAAGAGTTGCTCACGCTGGTGCAGGCGGAACTGCGTCGTAGTGGATTCGAGGACCTGATTGCTGCCGGCATCGTTATGACAGGTGGCAGTTCCAAAATCGAAGGACTGATGGATCTTGCGGAGGAAGTATTTCACATGCCGGTGCGTCTTGGCGTGCCGCAAAGTGTTATGGGCCTGGTGGACGTGGTGCGGAATCCGATTTATGCAACCGGCGTCGGCCTGTTGCTGTTCGGTAACCAGAACCGTGTACAGCGGGCTTTCGAAACTGATTTCGGGCATGGCGTGCGCGGGGTCTGGGAACGGATGAAGAGCTGGTTTCAAGGGAATTTCTAGGACATTTTTACTGAATCAAAGAGAGGAGACGTCGTTATGTTTGAGTTAATGGATTCGTACAGTCAAAACGCCGTAATAAAGGTGCTGGGTGTCGGTGGTGGAGGCGGTAATGCTGTGCAACACATGGTTGAGGCCGACATCGAAGGTGTAGAGTTTATCTGTGCCAACACCGATGCGCAGGCGCTGACTAACATGAATGCCCGTACCACGTTGCAGCTGGGTAGCAGTATCACCAAGGGTTTGGGTGCCGGCGCTAACCCGGATATCGGTCGCCAGGCCGCGATGGAAGATCGTGATCGTATTCACGAATGTATTAATGGCGCAGACATGTTGTTCATCACTGCCGGAATGGGTGGCGGTACCGGTACTGGTGCGGCACCTGTTGTGGCCCAGGTTGCCAAGGAGCTGGGCATCCTGACTGTGGCTATAGTCACCAGGCCGTTCCCGTTTGAAGGTGGCAAGCGTACTTCGGTGGCAGATCGCGGGCTGAATGAGCTTAGTCAGTATGTAGATTCCCTGATTACCATCCCTAACGAGAAGTTGCTCTCGGTGCTGGGCAAGGAAGTCAGCCTGTTGAACGCTTTCAAGGCGGCCAACAATGTACTGCAGGGTGCAGTGCAGGGTATTGCTGAACTGATCACCCGTCCGGGCCTTATTAACGTCGACTTTGCCGATGTACGTACTGTGATGTCTGAAATGGGTATGGCAATGATGGGCTCGGGCGTTGCTTCCGGTCAGGACCGTGCGCGCGAAGCGGCCGAATCGGCGGTTCACAGTCCGCTGCTTGAAGATATCGACCTGATGGGTGCCAACGGTATTCTGGTGAATGTCACTGCCGGTCTGGACCTGTCGATTGGTGAGTTCGAGGAAGTCGGCAACACTGTCAAGGAGTTCGCTTCGCCGGAGGCTACTGTGGTTGTAGGGACGGTTATCGATCCGGATATGCATGATGAGCTGCGTGTTACGGTGGTGGCTACTGGTCTGGGTAACGGAGTCGAACAGTTCCAGGAAACACCAGAACCAATGAAACTGGTGCAGCGTGGCAGGAAGACCGGTCAAGTTGACTACCAGGAACTCGATCGCCCTGCGGTGATCCGTAACCAGGCCGCTGGTGAAACGTTGCCACCACCAAAAGCCACCGAAGACATGGACTACCTCGATATCCCGGCATTTTTGCGGCGCCAGGCTGACTGATACTGGAGATATAGGGCAGCGGAGATTGCTGTCAGCCCGAATGGGCTGGCATAATCCTTGTGCGTCAGGCTCGTAACTGCATTACAAACGGGCCCGGCGTTACTGGCGCTAATGGTTACACTGGAGGCTAATCGTCAGTAGTACAGAAGCATAAAAATTAACTACCTGACGACGCCAGGATAGGCGCGAGAGCGCTAATAACATAATGATATATCAGAAAACTTTGCGGAATGTCATACGTGCAAAAGGGGTTGGGTTGCACAGTGGCGAACAGGTTTATCTCAGCTTGCGCCCGGCACCGCCGGATTCCGGAATTATCTTCCGGCGCGTCGATTTGCAACCGCCGGTGGAGATCCCGGCTCGGCTGGAGAATGTCGGTGATACGCGCCTGTCTACCGCTTTGTCGAGTGGCGAGGTGTGTATTTCGACGGTTGAACACCTGCTGTCGGCATTTTCAGGCCTGGGGATTGATAACGCCATCGTCGACCTGAGCGCTGCCGAAGTGCCGATTATGGACGGTAGTGCGGGGCCGTTTGTGTTTCTTATTCAGTCCGCAGGTATCGAAGAGCAACCGGTTCCCAAGCGTTTTTTACGCATTCGTCAGGCTGTTGAGGTCAGCGACGGCGACAAGTGGGCGCGTTTTTCGCCACATGCCGGTTTTAAAGTTGGCTTTACCATTGATTTTAATCATCCCTTGCTACGTGGCCGTTGCAGCCATTCCGAGATCGATTTTGCAACGACCTCATTTGTCCGCGAGGTCAGTCGTGCGCGCACCTTCGGCTTTATGCGGGATATCGAAAAACTGCGTGAGGATCGTCTTGCGCTGGGCGGTAGCCTGGAGAATGCGGTGGTGCTGGATGATTACCGGGTCGTCAACGCCGACGGATTGCGTTATGACGACGAGTTCGTCAAGCACAAGGTGCTCGATGCTGTGGGTGACCTGTATCTCTTAGGCTACAGTCTCATCGGCGAATTTACCGGTTATAAGTCCGGCCATGCCCTGAATAACCGCCTGCTGCGTGAACTTGTGCAGCAAAGTAGTGCCTGGGAGGTCGTTACCTTTGAGGATCCGGCTACCACACCTGACTGGCTTACCAGGCCGATTCCTGTATCTGCCTGAATAGCTGGCAGAACTGCTTAATATTTCCGGGTTTTTGCCGCTAAGCGGTAGAGGGCTTCCTGTAGCTCCGGGTGTTTGATCGACTGGGCAGTTTTGGCCAGAAGTTCGGCGCTACTCAGGGACATTTGCATGGGCTTTCGCTTAACGGGTTGATTTTCATTTGCTTCAGGGTGAATTTTGAGCTCAACCCCGCGAATCTCCATGTGATGCTGGCACTTGAGTTGCTTAAGTAATTCGGGAGCGGCAAATCTAAGGCGCCCGGCCCAGGCCGGAGTCGTAGTGGCGAGAACCAGAATTTCGTTTTTGAGGTTCAGCACTCTACAATGCGCGCCAAGATCGGCCGGCAAGAGCCTCAGTACGGCTTGCTCAAAACGCGCCAGTTTGCGGGCGCGTTCCAGGATGGGCAGCGCAGCCTGTTTAAGGATATGTGAACAACTGGCGGCAGTTTTCTGACGCATAATTTGAAATCAGATGCAGGCAATCAATGAAATTTCTACTCTACACCACTAAGTACGGCAAGTCCGGCAGTATTCAGCTTAATCGCCCGGCTGTCTGGGTGCCAGCGGTGCTGGTAGTTTGTGCCATGCTGACGGGAACAGCCTGGTTTGGCTCCCTGTTCGCAGATCACCAGCCCAAAGTAGTAGTGCAGGAAAATCCTGCTGATGTTCACTGGCAGGTGGCTCTGGAAGAGCAAAAACAGGAACTTGCCCATGCGCGCGGGGCTGCCGAAAATCAGTTGAATGCTCTGGCCGTGCGGCTGGGGCAGATGCAGGCGCAGGTGCTGCGTATGGAGGCGCTGGGTCAGCGCCTGACCGAAGTCGCCAGCTTGAGCAAGTCGGAATTCGACTTTGATCAGTTGCCGGCACGTGGTGGTCCTACCGAGGCCGGTGATGGTGAAACCATGGGGGCGATCGATTTTATGCAGGCACTGGACGATCTTGCCTTGCAGCTTGACGACCGGGCCCGCCAGTTGGAGGTGCTCGACCGGGTTGTCAGTCGGCGCCAGCTCAAACAGGCGGTTTCTCCCCATGGCCGGCCCATTACCAAAGGCTGGCTGTCCTCCTACTACGGCAAGCGTGCGGATCCCTTCCACGGTCGCCAGCAGATGCACAAGGGTGTGGATTTCGCGGGCCAGATGGGTGCCGACATCGTTGCAACCGGAGCCGGTGTGGTGACCTGGGCGGGTAAGCGCTATGGCTATGGTCAGCTGGTGGAAATCAATCACGGTAACGGATTATCGACCCGCTATGGGCACTGCCAGGAGATTCTGGTACAGGTCGGTGAGCGGATCGAGCAGGGGCGGCGTATTGCCCTGATGGGTTCCAGTGGCCGTTCCACTGGCCCGCACGTGCACTATGAGGTGCTGAAGAACGGTAACCAGGTAAATCCCACCAAGTATGTCCAGACCCGCCGCAAACCGTTGAGCTGACACCTGCAGGCTCATGTCTATGCACGCTCACACCTATATGAGGTATGATGCTTGCCTTCTGAAATTTATACCGAACCGACAGAGTATTCGTCCAGACAATGGTTACGTCCCTATTAGGCAAGGTCTTTGGCACCCGCAATGACCGTATTCTCAAGCGTCTTTCCAAGACGGTAAGTAAAATCAATGCGCTGGAGCCGGAGACTGAAAAGCTCGACGACCAGCAGTTGAAGGCCCGCACCGACGAATTTCGTCAGCGCTACCAGGATGGGGAAACCCTCGAACAGCTGCTACCGGAAGCATTTGCAGTGGTGCGTGAGGGTGCGCGCCGTGCCCTGGGCATGCGTCACTTCGATGTGCAGCTGATCGGCGCCATGGTGCTCAATGACGGCAAGATTGCCGAGATGCGCACGGGTGAGGGTAAAACGCTGGTGGCCACATTGTTTGCCTACCTAAACGCACTCAGCGGCAAGGGTGTGCATGTTGTCACGGTGAATGATTATCTGGCCCGACGCGATGCAGAATGGATGGGCAAGCTGTACGGTTTTCTTGGCCTGACCACTGGCGTTGCAGTGGCTGGAATGAATCATCAGGACAAAAAAGCTGCCTACGATGCCGACATTACCTACGGCACCAATAACGAATTTGGCTTTGATTACCTGCGCGACAACATGGCATTCCGCAAGGAAGAAAAGGTGCAGCGCGAACTGAACGCTGCCGTAGTCGACGAAGTAGACTCTATCCTTATCGATGAAGCGCGTACGCCGCTGATTATTTCCGGGCCCACTGACGATAATTCAGACCTCTACCTGGTGATGAAGGACATTGTGCCGAAGCTGGTCAAGCAGGAAGAGGAAGATGGCCCCGGTGATTACAGTGTCGATGAAAAACAGAAACAGATTAACCTGACGGAAGCAGGCCATCAGAACGTTGAAGACCTGCTGTCAAAGGCGGGTTTGTTGCAGGAAGGCCAAAGTCTTTACGATGCTGCGAACCTGACACTCATGCATCACCTCAACGCTGCACTTCGGGCCCAGGCACTCTATCAGAAGGACGTGGATTATATATTGCAGGACGGACAGGTGGTCATCGTCGATGAGTTTACCGGTCGCACCATGCCAGGACGGCGCTGGTCAGAAGGCTTGCATCAGGCGGTTGAGGCCAAGGAAGGGGTGAAGGTTCAGAACGAGAATCAGACCCTGGCGTCGATTACCTTCCAGAATTACTTCCGGCTTTATAGCAAATTGTCCGGTATGACCGGTACTGCGGATACCGAAGCCGCGGAGTTCCAGGAAATCTATGGCCTGGAAGTCGTGGTGATGCCGACCAACAAACCCATGGTGCGTGATGACCGAGGCGATCTGGTATTCCTGACGGTCAAGGAAAAGTTCGACGCTGTGGCTGAAGACATCCGCGATTGCCGGCAACGCGGGCAGCCGGTGCTGGTAGGCACGACATCCATAGAAACATCGGAGTACCTGTCCAAATTGCTGAACGGCGAGAAGATCAAGCACGAGGTGCTTAACGCCAAGCAGCATGAGCGGGAGGCGCATATCGTGGCACAAGCCGGTAGCCCTGGCGCCGTTACCATTGCTACCAATATGGCAGGTCGAGGCACAGATATTGTGCTGGGCGGCAGTCTGGATGCAGAGCTTGCCGAGCTGGGCGATGTCGATGAGCACACCATCGCCCGCGTCACGAAAGAATGGGAGCAGCGTCACAAGCAGGTTCTGGATGCAGGAGGCCTGCATATAGTGGGTACCGAGCGCCACGAATCCCGCCGCGTTGATAATCAGCTGCGTGGTCGGTCAGGACGTCAGGGTGATGCGGGCTCCAGTCGTTTCTATCTTTCACTGGAAGATAATTTGATGCGCATCTTTGCTTCGGAGCGCGTCTCCGGGCTGATGCAGAAACTGGGTATGCAGGAAGGTGAGGCTATTGAGCACCCCTGGGTCAGTAAGGCCATTGCCAACGCTCAGCGCAAAGTAGAGGGACACAACTTCGGGATTCGTAAAAATCTGCTCGAGTTTGACGATGTGGCCAATGACCAGCGCAAGGTCATCTACGAGCAACGCAATGAATTGATGGCAACAGATGACGTTTCAGACACCGTCAAGGCGATACGTGAAGATATTGTCAATGACGTGATCAGTAATTATATCCGCCCCGGCAGTCTTGATGAGCAGTGGGATATATCCGGCCTTGAAACTGCAATAGAAACAGAGTTCGCGCAGAAGTTTCCTGTACAGCAGTGGCTGGATGAAGATCATGATCTGCACGAGGAAACACTGCGCAGCAAAATACTCGACGAGCTGGAAGCGGCCTACAATGAAAAGGAAAGGATGACCGGTGCGGAGACCATGCGGCACTTCGAGAAGTCGGTCATGTTGCAGGTGCTCGATCAAACATGGAAGGAACACCTGGCGGCTATGGACTACCTGCGTCAGGGTATCCATCTGCGTGGTTATGCGCAGAAGAATCCCAAGCAGGAATACAAGCGTGAAGCTTTCGAGATGTTCACCAGTCTGCTGGACCGTATCAAGCTGGATGTGGTGAGTATTCTTTCCAAGGTGCAGGTGCGCACCGAATCCGATGTCGAGGCAGTTGACGCGCAGCGGCGCAGCAGTGCTGAAATGGAGTACCGTCACGATGAGGCGAGTGCAATGGGTGATGCTGCCCCTGAGGGAGAGGCTGACGAGTCGGCAGCAGCCGAGCAGCAGCCGTTCGTACGCGATGGACGCAAGGTAGGGCGGAATGAGCCTTGTCCCTGTGGTTCCGGCAAGAAATTCAAGCAGTGTCACGGTAAACTCAGCTAGTCGATACCGGCCGCTACCCGGGTGCTTTAAGTAGATGCCTATTGGATATACCAAACTTCCCGAGTTGTTACCCGTCAAGGGTATTCAGCTTGGAGTCGCTGCTGCCGGTATTCGCTACCAGGGCCGCAAGGATCTGGCCGTGATGGCCCTTGCCGAGGGCGGTCAGTGTGCAGCGGTGTTCACCCGTAATGCTTTTTGTGCCGCACCGGTAATTGTCGCCCGGGAACATCTTGAAGTCACTGTGCCGCGTTATCTGCTGATCAATAGTGGTAATGCTAATGCAGGTACCGGGCAGCCGGGCATTGATGATGCACGCCAGACTTGCGTGGCGCTGGCCGCGCAGGCGGGCTGTGAGGCGAGCGCCGTACTGCCGTTTTCAACAGGCGTGATTGGCGAACGCCTCGCGGTTGACCGCTTTGAAGCGGCGTTACCTTCACTCATGCAGGACTTGTCGGAACAGAACTGGTCAGCCGCCGCACATGCGATCATGACGACAGATACGGTCGCCAAGGGAGTATCGCAAAGGCTGAGTATTGACGGGCAGCAAGTGACCCTGACGGGTATCGCCAAGGGTAGTGGCATGATACGACCCGATATGGCGACCATGCTGGCCTATATTGCTACTGATGCACGGGTTGAAGCCGCTGCGCTGCAACAATGTCTGCAGTCAGCAGTTAACTGTTCATTCAATCGTATCACCGTGGACGGTGACACTTCCACAAATGACGCATGTATCCTCGTTGCTACCGGTTGTGCGGGGACTGAACTGATTGACGATTCACATGCTGACTACGCCGCGTTCAGTGCTGCAGTCGCTGAAGTCTGTGAGCGCCTCGCGCAGTTGATTGTGCGTGATGGTGAAGGTGCCACCAAATTTGTTACCGTCAGTGTGGGCGGTGGTGCGGACAGTGATGAATGTTTGCAGGTAGCCTACACAGTGGCGCATTCGCCGCTGGTTAAAACCGCCTTGTTCGCCAGCGATCCAAACTGGGGCCGCATATTGGCTGCTGTGGGTCGTGCCGGCCTGGATAATCTTGATATCGATGCGATCGAGATCTACCTGGGCGACGTATGTATTGTGCGGGATGGTGGCGTGGCTGATGGTTACCAGGAAGCCAGTGGTCAGCGTGTCATGGACGAGGAGGAAATTCTTATTGATATCCGCCTGGGGCGTGGCGACGCCTGCGAACACATCTGGACCAGCGATTTGTCCCACGAATATGTGCGTATCAATGCCGAGTACCGCAGCTGAAGGTGGCGGGGCCGGCTGTCTGCACGTTGCCGTTGCAGCGATTACCAACTCGCAACGCCAGGTTCTAATCAGTCTGCGCCCTGACCATGTCCACCAGGGTGGTCTGTGGGAGTTTCCTGGTGGGAAGCTTGAGTCAGGCGAAACGGTAGAGCGGGCATTGGCAAGAGAACTCCATGAAGAGCTCGGTATTACCGTTGAGTCGGCGCAGCCATTAATTCGTATCCCTTTTGTTTACCCCGATCGCCAGGTGCTGCTGGATGTCTGGCAGGTAGAGACTTTCAGTGGCGAGATCCACGGGCGAGAGGGGCAGGTCGTTGATTGGGTCGCGATTGACGAACTGGGCAGCCATGCCTTCCCCGCAGCAAACAAACCGATTATTCAGGCGCTGCAGTTGCCGTCGGTTTACCTGATAACGCCGGAACCAGAGCCGCTGCGCATCACCGGGTTTCTGCAGCAACTCCAGGATTGTCTCTCGCGAGGCGTAGGGTTGGTGCAGCTGAGAGCACCCTCGTTGCGGAAAGAAGCCTACGCCGAGCTGGCTTCCAGAGTGCTGCCTTTGTGCCGGGCCAGCGGGGCATTACTGTTGCTTAACAGCGAACCGGACCTGGTAGAACAATTGGGCGCAGACGGTATCCACCTGACCTCGCAACGATTGCAAGCCTTCCAGACGCGGCCATTGCCTGAGCATTTCAAGGTGCTGGCTTCATGTCACGATCCTGAACAACTCAAACAGGCTGTAGCTATGGGGGCTGATGCCGTCGTACTGTCGCCGGTACAGGCGACTGCAAGTCATCCGGATACTGTTCCAATAGGCTGGGAAAATTTTTCTGCGTGGGTGGACTGTTGTTCGGTACCTGTTTTCGCGCTGGGTGGAATGCGGCCTGCTGACCTGGCGCGCGCACGGCAATGCGGCGGGCAAGGCATCGCGGCCATACGCGCCCTCTGGGATGCTTAATGAAAGCCGGTGTGAACAGTATTTTGGTGTGGGCCGGTTTGTTGTTGCCGGCATGCAGTCCGCAGCCAGAGCCTGAGCTGTTGCCGGTGAGTCAGTTAGTTGCAGCGGCTGATTGTGATGTGCTGACGGGGTGTCGAGTTGGCGATGTGGATGCGTTCATCGATGTGTTATTCGAGATAAAACCGCGCGCCCTGCAGCCTTTCCCTGTCGTAATACAGCCTGAAGGCATGCAAGATGTAACGGCTATTACCGTGAGTTTTTCAATGCGTGATATGGCAATGGGGTTGAATCGCTACGCGCTGACGCAATCGGCGGAGGGAGCATGGCAGGGTGAGGTCACACTGCCGATCTGTGTATCCGGCCGCACGGACTGGATTGCGGAGTTTGATATTCAGCTGCCAGACAGGCATGTGGTATTCGCGGTACCTTTCGTATTGGGCAAATGAATTCCGGTCTGGTCTCACTTAAGCGCGGCTTCTAGCAGGGTGACTGGATGCAATACTTCCACGTCAGCACGCTGTTCCCTGAGGGCGGCGCGTAGCTGCAGCGCGCAGCCGATGTTGGTGGTGACCAGCTGCTGTGCGCCACTGGCTATGAAGGCATCTGCCAGCTGCCGGCCCAGTGGCTCCGAGAGCTGCGGCTGGCTTAGCATGTAGCTGCCTGCCGCCCCACAGCAACCACCATTCGGGTTGAGGGTGATAATTTTCAGGCCAGGGATCCACGCCAGTACTTGTGCAGCGACTCCGGCTTGTTGAAGCGCATTACGCTGCGTGCAGGGAATGTGTAGTGCCAGCGTGATGTTCACAGACTTGAATTCAAGACCGGTGTTACCGCGAGCCAGTAGAAAGCTCAGTATGTCGGTAACGCGGTCACTGAAGTCTGCGCCCTCAGGGTGGTGGCTCGCATAACTTTTCAGCCTCGCCTGGCAACCACTGGCAATCGTGACTACCGGCCCCGGGCCCGGGAAAGCGGCAATGTTTGTTTGTGCCAGTTGGGCGGCTTTGCCCGGTTCGCCATTGTGCTGGTGCAATGCACCGCAGCAGGTTTGCGCGGTTGGAATATCGATTGCGTAACCGAGCCGGTACAGCAGCCTTTGTGTGGCGTTGAGAGTTGTGCGGTCAAACAGGTCGCCTGTGCAGCCAGTGAAGAGTTGTACCCGCTGCAGTGCAGCGGTAGAGCGTTTTTCCGTTGCCGAATGTTTAAACCGCGAGGGCTGTCGGTCCGGGATCAGGCGTAGTCCGCGTTTGATGCGGCTGGGTATTATTGGCAATGCTGCAAGGAGTTGGTCCAGTCTCAGGGTCTGTATGCCCTTGAGTGCGGCAGCAGAGAGCCGCTGTGCGATTGGCGAAGTTACTAGCCGGAGGCCCAGGTTGCCGGCCAGTCGGTCGATCATCCGCCGTTGCCGATAGGGCTCAAGTTGAGCGCGCGCGGTATCCATCAGTGCCTCGAACGGGACCTGGGACGGACACATGGCTTCACAGGCATGACACTGCAGACACTGGTCGAGATGCTGGAACAGACCGGGCGACAGGGCGGTATCGGTCTGCTGCAGCGATTGCATCAGGCTGATGCGGCCGCGCGGGGAGTCCGCCTCGTTACCGGTGAGGGTAAAGGTTGGGCAATGTGGCAGGCAAAGGCCGCATTTCACGCAACGTTCTGTGGCAGATAAATCGTTCATGGTCATGAAATACTGGATGAGCGTTGTGGATGACAAGCTATGTTGTTCGAACACTTCCCGGTCGTGTATGGTGCCGCCAGCGAGATGAGATGATGCCTATGTCTTATTACCAGTACCATGTCTTTTTCTGTACCAACCTGCGTGCCGACGGCAGCGCCTGTTGTCAGCGCTTCAACGCCCGGGACTTGCGTGACTACGCCAAGAAGCGCACCAAGGAGCTGGGTATTGCCGGTGCTGATCGAGTGCGTATCAACACGGCGGGGTGCCTTGATCGTTGCAACGAGGGGCCTGTACTGGTGATTTACCCGGACGAGGTCTGGTACAGCTACGTCGATCAGCAGGATATCGACGAAATTATTGACGAACATCTGGTAAACGGCCGGGTTGTCGAGCGGTTGAAGATATGAATACCGGTTAGCCCAGGGCGGTAGCTTGCGAGTTTTTAAAAAAGCATATATATCAATAGGTAGCATCGCCCTCAGAGTCCGCGGCATGACTCGAATGCCGGTCTGGTTAATTTTTTTCGGGGAATGCTTGACAATTGGGAAAGAATATTATAAAATTCTAATTGTCTTATCGGTCAGCCCCCAATTAACTGGCCGGTTAGATTCCTCCAATCCTCCTTTGGTGGTTTTTGAAGCGCGGCTCCTCCAGTCGCGCTTTTTTTTGTCCAATGAATACGTTGAAACCCGCCGGGGGCTTCTGTATTATTCCCGCTCTTTTGTAGAACGACCGAATTTTCGGAGCAGAATCCAATGAAAACCTTCAGTGCCAAAGCGCATGAAGTCCGGCGCGACTGGTTTGTTGTCGACGCCGCGGACAAAACCCTGGGCCGGCTGGCCAGCGAAATCGCGATGCGCCTGCGTGGCAAGCATAAGCCTGTGTACACGCCGCACGTGGATACCGGTGACTATATTGTCGTAGTCAATGCCGACAAGATTCGCGTCACGGGCCGCAAGGCCACCGACAAGATGTACCATCATCACACCGGTTACATCGGCAACCTGAAGTCGATCAGCTTCGAAAAGATGCAGGCCAAGGCCCCTGGCAGGGTGCTGGAGCTTGCTGTGAAGGGCATGTTGCCGAAAAACCCGCTGGGTCGCGCCATGTACCGCAAACTGAAGATCTATGCGGGTCCCGATCATCAGCACGCCGCCCAGCAGCCTAAAGCGCTGGAAATCTAAGCAGAGATTTGAATTATGAGTGATACCTATTACGCAACCGGTCGCCGCAAGAGTTCCTCGGCACGCGTTTTCCTGAAAAAGGGCAGCGGTGAGATCACCGTTAACAGCCGGCCGCTGGATCAGTACTTTGGTCGTCAGACGGCGCGCATGATTGTCCGCCAGGCGTTGGAAAAAGTGGATATGCACGAGCAGTTCGATGTTAACTGCACGGTAAAGGGCGGCGGTACCACCGGCCAGGCGGGTGCCATTCGCCACGGCATTACTCGCGCTGTGATCAGTTACGATGGCGAGCTGCGCAGCCCGCTGCGCAAGGCCGGTTTCGTGACACGTGACTCCCGCGAGGTCGAGCGCAAGAAAGTCGGTCTGCACAAGGCCCGCCGCGCTCCACAGTTCAGCAAGCGTTAATAGCACCCCTGAATTTGGCGGATCGTCTAACGGCAGGACAGAGGCCTCTGACGCCTCTAATCAAGGTTCGAATCCTTGTCCGCCAGCCAATAAAACCGGAACCCGCCACAGGCGGGTTTTGGTTTTATGGTGGACAGGGATGAGAACCTCAGGTTCGACAAGTGAGCGTAGCGAACTTGAACGGCGCAGCCGGCCCCGCAGGGGTGAGTCGCGAAGCGGCGAATAATCCTTGTCCGCCAGCCAATAAAACCGGAACCCGCCACAGGCGGGTTTTGGTTTTATGAAGGAGCCCCGCATAGCGGGGCTTTTTGTTGGGCCTCTTTCAGTGGTGGAATATTTCCCATCCTGACGCGTCTTCCTCTTCTAAATAACATTCAATATTTGTTGTATTTTTGGTCACAAAACTAAAGTTTCCTGTATTTCTGTCGTCAAAAAGCTGACGTCGCAATGCGACATGGGTTTTGATTAACTACGAGTCTCGACAAGGATTTGGCGCTATTTTTCTCTCTTGTGTTGCAATAAAGATACATAAAACATGTATTGTGGTTTTTTTGAAAAAACTTGTTGCATTACTGTCAGAGTCTACGCTAAGCTTCGAACTCGTAATGACTATCCTGTGCTAAGTTAAGCTCAAGTAAACGAGGAGTTCTCTCATGAACAAAAAACTGATTGCTACTGCAATGGGTCTGGTGACTGGCAGGCGGAATGGGCCTGGCCAGCGCAGACGTTAAACTCTACGGTAAGATGACTGTGGAAATGGATGCCGTCGATTCTGACGTCAGCACCGGTGACTTAAACGGTACCGCTGCTGGATTTTCAGACGACATCAACCTGAATTCCAACACGTCATCGATTGGCGTCAAGGGTTCTGAAGATCTGGGCAACGGTATGTCCGCTTTCTTCAAAATGGAATACCAGTCGGATGTTACAGAAGGCGGCAGCCTGAGTGGCCGTGACCAGTACTTGGTATCAAGATGGAACGCTTTGGTAAGCTGACCTTTGGTACGACCTCCACAGCCTACAAATCACCGGGCAGCAAGATCGACGCGTTCTACCGCACCAACCTGCAGTCACGTGCTCTGGTCTGCAGTCCAACCTGCACTCCGGCAAGGGTGAAGAAGGTCAGGGTCGTGGTACCAACATCGTGCGTTATGACTCGCCCTCCTGGAGTGGTTTCAGCGCTACTGCTACCTACCAGTTTGATAGCGACAAGCAGGATGAAGGCCTTGCCCCTCACCTGTAATGCTGTCGAAGACTGTGAAGATGACGACCCCTACAGCCTGGGCATCCAGTACAAGGGTGGCAATATCTACGCCGCAGCATCCTATATCGACACTCAGCGTGACGAAGATGCAGCTGCTGCCCAGTTCCTGGCCAAGTACACCTGGAATGCGTTCTCGTTCCACGGTATTTACGAAATGGACATGGGCCTGATCAGCGGTCAGCGCTAACAACGGTATCGGCGATACTGTCAATGGCCGCGATGGTTTTTCCAATGATGATGGTGCAGACATCTAGAGCGTTGGCGCTACCTACACCATCGGCAACAACCTGATCGGTGCTGACTACGGTCACGGCAGTCGACTCCGATGGTGTGGACGGTGATCGGTCCGAATACCGCCGTGACGACCTGGAAGAGTACGATGCATGGCGTATTGCTGCGTACCACAAGTTCAGCAAGCGCACCCTGTGTTTGCCGGTTACGGCAACGTCGACTATGACGACAAGGGCGAAGACGACATCTTCTCCCTGGGTATGCGTCACTCCTTCTAATCGACGTGAGTCGAACGGAAGTCAGAACGGGGCCTTCGGGCCCCGTTTTTTTTGCGGCATTTTTTGGCGTGTTGCTGTCCGCATGTGCACCCATGGCGACCCAGGCACCGAACGTTGATCTTGCCCGGGTCCATGAATCAGGTGCCTGGCGTATTGCTTTTGACCCCGGCAGCCAGCGCATTGCCAGTGGTGGTTATCGTGGCAAGATAAAAATATGGTCGGTTGAGGATGGCGATGAACTGTATGGGCTGGATGCGCACAAGCAACCGGTGACAGGGTTGGGCTGGCTGGATGAGCAGCAAGTGGTCAGTGTCGATAGCAGTGGTTTGCTTGTGGTCAATGATATTAATGCACGCCAACAGGTGGCTGGCGCGCAGTTTTCCGCTGCCAGTGATATGGTGATTGCGCCCGATCGGGCCTGGCTGCTGGTTATCAATGCCAGTGGTATAAATAAAGTCAGTCTGCCGGCGCTCGAACTGACGGCGCAGTATCCATTTGAATCACCCCTTTCGGTAGCCATCAGTCATTCAGGCGAGCGCGTGGCAGTGTCATCGGCCACCGGTCATGTGTTTCTGCTCGACGCTGACTTGAAGCAGCGTGTCGAACTGAAGAGACCGAGTCGCAAGGCGCGCGACCTGGTATTTTCGCCGGATGACAAGCTATTACTTGCGGGTGGCTGGTTCAGGTTGCTGGTGTGGCAACTGGATACCGATCGCCTGGAGGAACAGGCAACAGAGCACCTGGGTAAAGTCAATTCCGTGGATATCAGTCCTGACGGCGCCCGCTGGGTCAGTCTTGGGCGTGATACGGATTCACAGTTGTTACTCTACGATGCATCCAGCCTGCAGGTGGAGCGCAGGCTGCAGACGCATGCGCTGTGTGGTCAGCGAGCACGGTTTAGCCCGAACGGGCGTTATGTTGCGAGTTCATCGGACGACGGTTCAGTGCACATCTATGATCTGCATGCGCCTTACCGGCTAACGGTACCCTACCTCGAAGATTACTGACTCGTTGCCCCGGGATTACCTGGGTGCGATCGAGCATGTTCCTGGCGCACGCATGGATTAATCAGGCGTGCCCTAAAAACTGCTACAATAGCGGTCCTGTTCTCCAGCACACTGCGCACACCTCATGCCGCATCGAATTCGCGAAATACCCTATAACTACACGTCTTTTTCCGATCGTGAAATCGTGCTGCGGTTTCTCGGCGAAGAGATGTGGCAGGTGATAGAGGGCTTGCGTGCCGAGCGCCGTACCGGTCGTTCGGCACGTATGCTGTTCGAAGTGCTCGGCGATTTGTGGGTGGTTACCCGTAACCCCTATATCCAGGATGACTTGCTGGAAAATCGCAAGCGTTTTGAATCTTTGACGCATGCGTTGCACCACCGGCTCGATCAGATTGTGGCGCGCGCAAATGGCAATGACGACTGCACTGCGCCTGGTCGACCGGGCGCGCGATGCCGTCAGTGCTTTTGCAGGCTGGTTTCCAGAGTCCAGAGAGCTGCGTGCGCGTATTCGTCGTCGCATGGCGCGGATTACGCGCAATGACAATATAGATTTTGGCGGTCTGGCGCGCGTCTCGCACGCGACCGATGCGACTGACTGGCGTGTTGAATTGCCCTTCGTGGTAATCAGTCCGGATACCGAGCAGGAAGTTGCCGATATTGTGCGCGCTTGTATTGATCTTGGTCTGACTATTATACCGCGCGGCGGTGGTACAGGTTACACCGGTGGTGCTGTGCCGCTGCATGGCGATACAGCGGTGATCAATACGGAAAAGCTCGAGGCACTTGGTGAAGTGGTTATGCAAACGCTGGATGGCGTTGAGCATACAGTAGCGACTGTGCGTGCCGAAGCCGGTGTGGTGACGCGGCGTGTATCCGAGCGTGCCGAGGCGGCCGGATACGTCTTTGCAGTTGATCCGACTTCACAGGATGCATCCACCATTGGCGGTAACGTCGCCATGAATGCCGGTGGCAAGAAAGCCGTGCTGTGGGGTACCGCACTGGATAACCTGGTGTCCTGGCGCATGGTTACGCCTGACGGCGATTGGCTGGAAACCGTGCGCCTGAATCACAACCTGGGAAAAATTCATGAGCAGGCCGAGGTAAAGTTCAGTGTGCAGCGCTATGCGCGCGACGGGGTGACGCCCTACGGTGAGACAGAAGTTTTGCGCATGCCCGGTGCCAGTATGCGCAAGGAGGGCCTGGGTAAGGATGTAACGGACAAGTTTCTTGGTGGCCTGCCGGGCATACAGAAAGAAGGTTGTGATGGCCTGATAACCTCCGCTGTGTTTGTTGTTCACCGTATGCCACAGCACACCCGGACAGTGTGCATGGAGTTCTTTGGAACGGATGTATCGCGTGCTGTGCCAGCCATAGTCGAGACCAAGAATTACCTGGATGAAAAACACGGCGTTGTTATGGCGGGTCTTGAACACCTCGACGAGCGCTATATTCGAGCCGTGAAGTACAGTACCAAGGCACCGCGCCGTGAGTTACCGAAGATGGTGTTGCTACTGGATATTGCCGGTGACGATGAAAATGACGTCGCCGAGGCAGCATCTGCTGTGGTGCGCCTGGCCAACCAGCGCGACGGTGAAGGTTTTATCGCCGTCAGTCCCGAGGCGCGCCACCAGTTCTGGCTGGACCGCGCGCGTACTGCAGCGATCGCCGCACATACCAATGCTTTCAAGATAAACGAAGATGTCGTCATACCGCTGGAGCGTCTGAACGATTACAACCAGGGCATCGAATGCATCAATATCGAGTATTCGATTCGCAACAAGCTGGCGATGATCGATGCATTGAAGGCATACCTCAATGGTGACCTGCCGGAGCTGCACCAGCACGAGGATTTCGAAGACAGCGAAGAAGGGGCTGCAATTGTTGCCGCTAAAACGGGTGCTGCATTGCAACACCTTGAGCGAGTGGATGCTCACTGGAAAGCTGTGCTGGAGCAGTTTGCATCACCGGCGAAATCGTGTCTGCAGTTGCTCGATGAAACTGCAAGGGAATGTCAGCGTGATGGGGACAGGCTGATTGATCTGCTGTTGCGCCGCGATTTTCGCATTTCCTATCGGGGCGATATCGAGCAGCCACTGAAGGAAATCTTTGGCGGTCGTGAGTTTGAAACCGTGCGTGACCGGCTCGATAGTATTCACGCGCAGGTCCGTTCCGGTCGTCTTTTCGTGGCAACTCACATGCACGCCGGCGATGGCAATGTGCACACCAATATACCCGTGAACTCCAACGATTATGCAATGCTGCATGAGGCCGGGCATATTGTGGACAGGATTATGGCGCTGGCAACGGAGCTGGGAGGTGTCATCTCCGGTGAGCACGGTATTGGCTTGACAAAAATTCAGTATCTGCAGCCTGAAGCCATTGAAGCCTTTGCGGAGTACAAGCGCCGGATCGATCCTGATGGTGTGTTTAATCGTGACAAGTTACTTGCCGGCTCGGGGCTGGGGAATGCCTACACGCCTTCGTTGCGTCTCGTCGAACAGGAAGCGCTGCTGCTGGAAGCCTCAGAGCTTGGAGCGCTGAATGATGACATTCGCAATTGTCTGCGCTGTGGTAAATGCAAGCCGGTGTGCACTACGCATATTCCGCGCGCCAACCTGCTGTATTCGCCGCGTAACAAGATTCTGGCAACCGGTGTGGTTATCGAGGCATTCCTGTACGAAGAGCAAACCCGCCGTGGTATATCGACCCGGCATTTCGACGAGATGAATGATGTGGCAGATCACTGCACCATCTGTCACAAGTGTCTGAGTCCGTGTCCAGTGAATATTGACTTCGGCGATGTCTCGGTGCGCATGCGTAACATTCTCCGTAATCATGGCAAGAAACGCTTCAGCCCCGCCAGCTGGCTGGCGATGGCATTTCTCAATGTTACTGATCCGACAACCGTCAAATTGATGCGCAAGGGCATGATCGAGTGGGGCTACAAGGGGCAGCGCCTGGCCTATCGACTGTTGCGTGGTTTTGTTAGCGGTGGTTCACAGGCATTGCCTGCTGCAACCACCGGGCGTATGCGTGTCACCGAACAAGTGATTAATTTCGTCAAACGGCCTATGCCCGGTAATCTGCCAGCACAGACCACACGTGCCATGCTGGGTGTGGAAGATGACAAGATAGTGCCAATTCTCCGCGATCCTGCCAAGGTCAGTGAAGAAGGCGACGACTCGGATGCGGTATTTTATTTTCCCGGCTGTGGTTCGGAGCGCCTTTTCAGCGAGGTCGGTCTGGCGACCCTGGCAATGCTTTATGAGGTTGGTGCACAGACTGTGCTGCCACCCGGTTACCTGTGCTGTGGGTACCCGCAAAATTCAGCCGGTGACCAGGTGCGCGGCAAGCGCATCAGTACCGACAATCGTGTCTTGTTTCACCGTGTGGCGAATACGCTGAATTACATGGACATCAAGACGGTGATTGTGTCTTGCGGTACCTGTATGGATCAGTTGCAGCAGTATCAATTCGAGGCAATCTTCCCGGGTTGCCGGCTGCTGGATATTCATGAATACCTGATGGAGAAGGGTGTCAGTCTTGAAGGCGTGAACGGCCAGCAGTATCTTTACCACGATCCCTGTCATGCACCGATGAAAACCTATGCACCGCTTGAGGTCGCCGGCAAATTGCTGGGAGCGGAAGTCAGGTTATCGGACCGTTGTTGTGGTGAAGCGGGGACGCTGGCGGTATCCCGGCCGGATATTTCCACCCAGCTCCGCTATCGCAAGGCGGAGGAGTTACGTGATGGTATACGTGCCTTTACCGGGCAGGATACGGTAGCTCACGGCGAAGTTAAAATGCTGACGTCTTGTCCTGCCTGTCAGCAGGGCCTGTTGCGCTACACCGAGGATACCGGCCTGGAAAGCGACTACATTGTCGTTGAGCTTGCCAACAAACACCTGGGTGATGGTTGGCAGAAGCGTTTTGTCGAGCACACGAAAGCCGGTGGTATTGAGCGTATCTTGCTGTAGGTGATTAAAAGTTCCGTCATTGCAGAGATCATCGCGGCTGCGGTAATTGAGGAGAGAATCGTTGTTTCGTAACGCCAGGTCCGAAGATATTGATGGTTTGCACCAACTGCTGGTCGCCGAGGCTGCACAGGCACGTTTTGACCAGCGTCTGACCGAGGAGCCCTATCGTTCCGGGCTGCGCAAGAATCTCAACAGCATTCGCAAGAAAGGTCGCCGCCTGGATGAAGACCTGCCGGCTCAGTTGTTGGTCTGGGATCAGGACGGTGACGTTGCCGGGTGTGCAATCAACAGCGCGATTCTGCCTGGCGCAGGCAATGAAATCTGGATGATTGCAGTCTTTCCGGAAAGTCGGGGTGCGGGGGTGGGCCGCGCCATGAATAACGAGTTGCTGAAACAGCTGCACCCCTATGTCGACATATTTGCCAGCTGTGCACCACAGGCGCAGGTAGCTTGCGAAATGTTTTTGCGGCGCGGGTTTTTACCCCTCGATACCACCGACCTGGGTGTGCGCGTACTCAAAATGCCCAAAATGGGATCGACTCTGGCGACGCAAAATGCCGGTAATCAGGTTCTGGAACCGTTTAGGGAGGTTACAGTTCGCTAGATGCAGCATTCCAGCTGAAAATTAACATCGTCTGTCGTTTGTTTGACGCGACCGTCCTGACGGGGTGCTTCCAGAAAGCGCACTGTGAAGCGGTGCCGACCACCGCTGATTTCCGCGTAGTAGGGTGCCTTGCGATCTACTGTTACTCTGACCAGCTGACAGGGATGATTGGCATCCATGGTTTTCTGGAAGAAGCCGGCTTCCGCTGTAATCGGTTTGACTGCCGCACTTTCCCGGACCAGTTTGACAATCAACTGAATGGCCTGCGCGATGACCTCGAAACGCTTCAGCCAGTTGGCCAGGTCCCGGGTGCGTTGCTTGGCCGGCTGTTGCAACCAGTAATGGTAACCCGGCAGGTCGAAGTCGCAGGTCCCTCCGGGGATGGCCATGCGCTGCTGAATACCGCTAAGGAACTCGTTTTCTTTCAGGTCCGCAGCAATTGGCCCGCTGGATTCATGCAGTTTGTTGCCGAGTCTGCCCAGTTCTGACAGGGTCTTCTGCAAGCGGGTGGTGTCTACATCGGGGTTGGATTTGAGCTTTGCCAGCTTGGTGGCGTGCTTTTCCAGCTCTTTCAGAGCCTCGGTTTTCAGCTCGGTGCGTCCGAAAATGTTGAGGATATCGAGCAGGCTATTTAGCGTGTTTCGGCTCCCCCATTCACTTTCATCGTACAGGTGCTGGGAAGCCTGGGAGAACAGGAACTCCAGACGCAGGAAAGTGCGTATACGTTCGTTCAGGGGCTGTTCGTAGATAATGATGTTTTCTTTCACCGGCGCATTGTCCAACAGGACGGGTGCTGGCGCAAACCTGTAAGGAGCTGGTTATCAGTCGCTGATTTTGATAGGGGTAGTGATCAGCCCGGGGGGTACTGGCAATGGTGAATGGTTGCTCAGGTTCCAGGCTGTGCGTGGCTGGCCGCTTCAAGATACTGGCGGTGCAAATGCTGAACCTGATTGCGAAGTGATGCCAGGCTGCCCTCATTGCTGATTCGGTCGTCAGCTACCGCAAGCCTTTCTTCGCGACTGACCTGGGTGGCAAGTATGGTGCTGATGTCGCTGTCAGACAGATTGTCCCGCAACGCGACACGCTGGCGCTGAAGCTCGATTGGGGTGTCAATGACGAGGATTCTGTCCAAAGGATAGTCATTGCCTGTCTCTACCAGTAACGGGATCACTAAAACGCAGTAGGGAGAGCTGGCATGAGTAGCCCGGTTGATAGCCTGTTGGCGAATACGCGGGTGAAGAATTGACTCCAGTTGTTCGCGCTGTGCCTGATTGGAAAAAACCAGTTCGCGGAGTTTGTTGCGGTCCAGCCGTTGTTGCTGGTCCAGAATGCTGTCTCCGAACAGAGACACAATTTCTGCAAGCGCCGGCTGCCCGGGTTCGACCAGTTCGCGAGCGATAACATCGGTGTCGATTATCTCAATGCCGAGCCGGGAAAACTCGTCTGCGGCTGCACTCTTGCCACTGCCGATACCGCCTGTCAGACCGATACGCAGAGGCTGGTGCATATCAGCTGGCCATACCTGACCAGCTTAAATAAGCACCGGATATCCGGTCACCCCAAAGCAACGCAATCCAGCCGGCAATTGCCAGGAAGGGACCAAAAGGCATGGGCTTCTGACTGTCGCGACCGCGAATGGCGATTAGAGCGCCGCCCAGGATTGCGCCCACGGCAGAAGCAAGCAACACGATCATCGGTAGCGCTTGCCAACCCATCCAGGCACCCAGCAGCGCGAGCAGTTTGAAGTCGCCAAAGCCCATGCCCTCCTTGCCGGTCAGGAGTTTGAACAGCTGGTAGACAGTCCACAGCGACATGTAGCCAGCAATGGCGCCGATAAGACTGGATCGCATATCGACGAATACCGGAAACAGGCTGAGGAGCAAACCCACCCAGAGGAACGGCAGGGTGATGGAATCTGGCAGCAGTTGGTGATCGAAATCGATCATACTGAGTGCAATCAGTGCCCAGGTCAGCAGTAGTGCAGTTGCTGCCTGCCAGCCGAAGCCGAAATGCCAGGCAACAACCGCGGATAATACACCGGTCAGCAGTTCAACCAATGGATAGCGCATGGAAATGCCTGCGCCACAGGAGGAGCATTTGCCGCGCAATAACAGGTAGCTGAGAACGGGGATATTTTCGTAGAAGCGGATCTTGTGGCCGCAATGTGGACAGCGTGACGCTGGCCTCGCCAGGGTTAGTGGCTCCTGTGTATCGGCCTGCGGCTGATCCAGGTATTCACGTGCCTGTATCTGCCACTCTCGCTCCATTATCACCGGCAGGCGGTAGATGACGACGTTGAGAAAACTGCCAACCATCAGGCCAAGCACGCACGCGGTGACGATGAAGAAGACTGGATTGTGTTCCAGCAGGTAGAGAAGTTCCATGGGAGAGAGAGTTTACTCCACGGCAGCCCTGCCGTGGAGTGTTTGAACTATACGACCGAACCCATTTTGAAGATGGGTAGATACATGGCAACGATCAGACCGCCAACCAGAACACCAAGGATTCCCATGATTATCGGCTCGAGCAGGCTGCTGAGGTTGTCGACAGCGTCGTCGACTTCCGCTTCGTAGAAATCTGCAACTTTGGCCAGCATGGCGTCGAGCGAGCCGGATTCCTCACCGATGGCGACCATTTGCACAACCATGTTGGGGAACAGGCCGGTCTGTTGCATAGTAAGCTGGAGCTGTTGTCCGGTCGCAACGTTGTCGCGCATATCGAGTATGCCTTCTTTGTAAAGTTGGTTGCCCGCGGCACCTGCAACAGATTCCATTGCTTCAACCAGGGGAACACCCGCTGCAAACATGGTGGACATTGTCCGGGCAAATCGGGCGATAATAGCTTTGGTGACGATTTCCCCGAAAATCGGTGCCTTCAGTACCATCCGATCCAGTAATATGGGCGAATTTTGGCGAACGTTTCTTTCCCTCGCCGAAGCCGTAAATAGCACCTGCGACACCCAGAATCACAACCCACCAGTTCGCTTGCATCCATTCCGACAGGTTGATCACCATCTGGGTAAAGGCAGGAAGATCGGCCCCAAAGCCCTGGAAGAGTTCTTCGAAGGTAGGCACCACAAAAATCAGCAGGATTGCGGTTACAATGAAGGCCACCACGACAACGGCAGCCGGGTAGGTGAGTGCCTTCTTGATCTTGGCCTTCATGGCCTCGGTTTTTTCCTTGTAGGTGGCAATCTTGTCCAGCAGGCCTTCAAGAATACCGGCCTGCTCGCCGGCAGCCACCAGATTGCAGACCAATTCATCAAAATGTAGCGGGTGCTTGCGCAGTGTGTCTGCCAGAGTGGCGCCGGATTCCACTTCGGCCTTGATCGCCATGATCAATTCCTGCATCGACGGGTTTTCGTGTCCGCGCCCGATTATTTCAAAAGACTGCACCAGGGGCACACCTGCGCCCATCATGGTAGAAAGCTGGCGAGTGAAGATGGCTATATCCTTGGGATAGATTTTCTTCTTTTTCGCGCTTGCGAACAGCGCTGATTTCTTGCGAACTTTTACCGGTAGAATTCCTTGCCGTCGCAGATCCGCTTTAACCATGGAGGGGTTCGAGGCATTGCTTTCACCCTTTACTTTCTTCCCCTTCTTGTCCGTGCCTTCCCAGGCAAAGATATCTTGTTTAATTGCTGCTGCTTGAGCCATGGTCTAGTCCTTGGTTACTCGGTTGATTTCTTCCAGACTGGTGACGCCATCGCGGACTTTTTTCAGCCCGGATGCTCTTAAATCGGCGATGCCTTCTTTTTTCGCCTGATCCGCGATCTGCATTGCATTGCCATTTTCCATAATGATGCGCCCTATCGCTTCGGAAACGGGCATCACCTGATAGAGGCCTACGCGCCCCTTGTAGCCGTCCGCGCACTGGTCGCACCCGACAGGGCTATACAGTTTTATGTCACCGATTTCCTCTTCCCTGAAACCTTCTTCCAATAAAGCCGCTTTCGGTATATCTACCGATTTCTTGCAGTTGTTGCACAAACGCCGGGCCAGGCGCTGGGCAATAATGAGATTGACCGATGAAGCTATGTTGTAGGGTGGTACACCCATGTTCGCCAGTCGTGTCAGCGTCTGGGGCGCGTCATTGGTATGCAGTGTTGACATGACCATGTGGCCGGTCTGTGCGGCTTTTATGGCGATCTCTGCGGTTTCAAGGTCACGAATTTCACCCACCATTATGATGTCAGGATCCTGGCGTAAAAAGGCGCGCAGGGCGGTAGCAAAAGTCAGGCCTGCCTTGGGGTTCATGTGGCACTGGTTGATACCTGTCAGGTTGATTTCCACCGGGTCCTCGCAGGTGGATATATTTCGATCCGCCGTATTCAGAATGTTCAGCCCGGTATACAGAGAAACAGTTTTACCGGAACCGGTTGGGCCGGTTACCAGGATCATGCCATAGGGTTTGTTCAGGTTATCAAGGTAAAGCTGCTTCTGATCTTCCTCGTAGCCCAGCGCATCGATACCCAGCTGCGCACTGGTTGGATCCAGAATACGCAGCACGACCTTTTCGCCAAACAGCGTAGGACAGGAGTTGACACGGAAGTCGATGGCGCGCTTCTTGGATAGTGCCATCTTGATGCGGCCATCCTGTGGTTTACGGCGCTCCGCGATATCCATTTTACTCATGACCTTGAGACGCGAAACCAGTCGCGTTGCCATGGTAAGCGGTGGGGAAGCTACTTCCATCAATACGCCATCCTGGCGGAAGCGGATGCGGAAACTTTTTTCGTAGGGCTCTATGTGTATATCCGAAGCGCCCTTGTTAATGGCGTCCAGGAGCACTTTGTTGACGAAGCGGACCACCGGCGTATCGTCGATATCCATGTCCGTGCTGTCATCACGGTTTTCGTCCTCGTCGCCACTGGTGATATCGAGGTTATCCAGGTCTTCGTCCAGCAGATCCGACATGGACGTGTCTGCCGAGTCCAATGCGTGATCGATTGCTTTGGTTAGCTTGTCTTCCTCGACCAGGATGGTTTCTGTGCTGATGCCGGTATGAAACTTGATTTCATCCAGAGCTTGCAGGTTCGTGGGATCTGAAACCGCGACAAACAGCCGGTTGCCGCGACGGAACAGCGGCAGCGTGTGGTGTTGCCGAATCAGTTTCTCATCGACCAGAGAAACCGGTGCCGCTTCCAGATCCATGGCGGCAAGATCAAATAATGGTACGCCAAACTCGTGGCAGGCAGATGAGGCAATTGCCGAGCTGGCAACGATCTTGTTCTCAACCAGGTAAGATACAAACGGCTCGCGGCTTTTAAGCGCTTTCTCCTGGGCCTCGGCGGCTTGTTCTTCTTCCAGAAGACCGTCGACGACCAGGCGTTTGGCCAAGCCGCTAATTGGAGTGTTGGGCTAGTGGTTACCATAAAGTTAAAATATCCTTATTATAGCATGACCTTCCGTGATCCATCACGCAATTTAACTATTCCTGTGAAAAAGGTCAAAACAACTGCTATCTGTATCTTTATATTCCGCAAGCGGTTTCAGCGTCTTGACGATTGTTTCGTCATTCTATGGTGAAACTTTATGTGCCTATGGCTTGCTGGCCCCAGGGGGTTCCTGTTCCTGATGGGTAGGTGAGTATCCGGGTAGCAAAGGACGGTCGATATGTATTTGAAATACATGCAGTTATAAAGATATTATGGATTCAGGCTAATTTATGGCAAGTATTTGTTTTTTTGCGTTCTTTGCTTAAAAAACTGGTATATCTGCCGAAACAGCAGGAGCTGAGGTTTGTTGGATGGTGGTCGGTTTAAAAATGGAAAAAGCTAAGGCATTTTTGACGCATTTGCTCTGCAGTGTTGCAATTGTAGGAATATTTCTATTTGTCGTCGATTTTATATGGTATCCGGCGCCCTATCTGGAAATGAGCGGTGTTTTCAGGGTTCTCGCCATTCTTGTTATGGTCGATGTCGTGCTGGGGCCATTAATGACTGCAATAATATTCAAGCCGGGGAAACCGGGCCTGAAGATGGATATTGGCATCATTGTAACGGTGCAAATCGTCGCGTTCCTGTACGGAGCGAATGCAATCTATAGTCAAAGACCCGCCTATGTCGTATTCGTCGTCGACAGGTTCGAGGTCATGTCAGCCACCGATATTGAGGCATCGAGTCGCCCTCCACGCGAATTAACCGCCAGCGTGCTCTCGGGGCCGCTACTGGTTTATTCCAGTGGTCCTGAAGACCCGATCAAGCAGGGAGAGATTCTCCTGGAAGCAGCCCAGGGAGGGCAGGATGTAAGCGGATATCCTGAATACTATCAACTCTATCGAAACAGGGTGAAGAAGGTTTTGTCACGCACACGGCCGGTGAAAAATTTAATTGTTTCCGGAAAGGCCGATAAAGAGCTCATTAGAGATCTCTCGGGCGGTTTCAGTCTGGATTCGCTCGGATATATACCCGTGGTTGGTAGAAACAAGGTTATGTCGATGATTATCAACCCGACCACAGGTCTTCCGCTGGGGGCGGTCGATATAGAACTCTGGTAACCCGCTCGTCATATGGCCCGGGTCCGGAACCCTTAATATTTGAGTCGGCGATTGCGGCAACAATCTGTGTTTTGTCGGGCATAATTATTGCAGTTAGAATAGTTCAGTAAATCAGGGAAGTTACGCGGCAAAGCAAATGGAATTCATTGATCTGAAGCGGCAGTATCAGGAGGTTCGGCGTGACGTGGAAGCCGGGATACAGGCTGTTTTGTCCGGGGGTAATTATATTCTCGGCCCCGAAGTTGTGGAACTCGAAAACAGGCTGGCAGAGTTTGTTGACGCGAAGCACTGCATCGCGGTTTCCAGTGGCACCGATGCTCTGCTTTTATCGCTCATGGCTTTGGGGGTTGGGGCAGGGGATGAAGTCGTCACTACTGCGTTCAGCTTTGTGGCGACCGCAGAAGTTATTGCGATGCTCGGGGCAACCCCTGTTTACGTGGATATAGACCCCAAGACCTGCAACATGGATGTGGCCAGCGTCGAAAGCGTCGTGACGCCGAAAACCAGAGCAATTATAGCTGTTAGTCTGTATGGGCAGTGTGCGGACTTCAAGCACCTGGATCCCATAGCAGAGAAATACGGGATACCGGTTATTGAAGATGGAGCCCAGAGTTTCGGTGCGCGTCACTATGATCGCTGTTCGTGCAATTTGTCGCTGATTGGTTGTACATCATTTTTTCCTTCGAAGCCGCTTGGCGGATATGGGGACGGCGGTGCTGTGTTTACAAGCGATGATGAGTTGAACCGGCTTCTGCGTGAACTGCGTGTGCACGGCCAGGACCGCAGGTATCACCATGCGCGACTGGGGCTAAACGCACGAATGGATAGTATTCAGGCCGCCATTCTGCTGGCAAAATTGAAAATATTTCCTGATGAAGTCATAGCCAGACAAACTATTGGTGGCCGCTATTGTACAGAGCTGGCGACGGCAGGTATTGAGACAATCGAAGTTCTCGACTGCAATACCAGTGTGTATGCGCAATACACCATTAAGGTTGAGAGCCGGGATGCCGTCAGGGAAAAGTTGTCATCGGCGGGGATACCGAGTGCCGTGCACTACCCGATACCCTTGTACAGGCAACCGGCGCTACTCCAGCAGGATATAGAACTCCAGGAGACTGAGAAGGCGAGTAAATGTGTATTGAGTTTGCCAATGCACCCCTATTTGAGTCACGGTGAGCAAGACCGCGTAATTGAATCAGTGGTCAATGCGTGTCTAACGGTATGACCTGGGAACATGGGCGAGATTGTGAAAATGGATAGAATAATTACCAATGACCGCAAAATAAAAATAGCAGTTGTGGGATGTGGGCGCATATCCGCAAAACATTTTGAGGCTATAAAAAAGCATGAGGACGATCTTGTGCTGGTGGCCGTATGTGATTCGAATCCCGAACGACTGGAGCAAGCTTCCACGGAGTGGGGGGTGCCTGGATATACCGATATGCGTACCCTGTTGGGAGAAGTCGATGTCGATCTGGCAGTGCTCTGTACCCCAAGTGGGATTCATCCCGCACAGGCATTGCGGTGTGCGCATGAAGGTTGTCATGTTATGACAGAAAAACCCATGGCAACTCGCTGGCAGGACGGGCTGAAGATGGTGAGGGCCTGTGACGAGGCTGGTGTAAGATTGTTCGTCGTCAAGCAGAACAGACATAACTCAACGCTGAAACTGCTGAAAAAAACTGTACGCGATGGCAGATTCGGGAATATTTTTCTTGTCCAGATAAACGTCTTCTGGACAAGACCGCAAGCTTACTACGATAGCGACGATTGGCGGGGTACCTGGGAATTTGATGGCGGCGCGCTCATGAATCAGGCCAGTCACTATATTGATTTGCTGGACTGGCTGATCGGGCCGGTTGAGAGTGTGCAGGCAATGACGGCTACTCTGGACAGAAAGATCGAAGTGGAAGACACGGCAGTTATGAATGTGCGATGGCGTTCGGGCGCTTTGGGGTCTGTTGCAGTGACCATGTTGACGTATCCCAGGAACCTGGAAGGATCGGTAACTATTATTGGTGAGCACGGCACCGTAAAGCTTGGTGGCGTCGCTGTGAACGAAATTCAACATTGGGAATTCGCAGACGAACGTCCGGAAGATGCGCTCGTAGCCCAGGCGAGCTATGAGACGAGTTCCGTCTATGGTTTTGGTCATCCGGCATATTATGCAAATGTTATCAAGACGCTGCGCGGAGAAGCAGAACCTGAAACCGACGGGCGGGAAGGTTTGCATTCTCTGGAGCTTCTAATCGCCGCCTATCTTTCTGCCAGAGACGGTGGGAAGGTTTCGTTGCCACTGGAATATTGAAAGTGACCGAGCAGCCTGGAGTACACGAGACGGCAATAGTCGACGCTGGTGCCGAGGTCGGGGCGGGAACGCAGATATGGCACTGGACGCACGTAGCTTCGGGCGCAACTATCGGCAAAAGCTGCGTGTTGGGTCAAAACGTTTACGTAGGCCGGCAGGGCGGTTATTGGCGACAATGTCAAAATACAGAATAATGTTTCGGTTTACGATGATGTAATTCTGGAGCAAGGGGTATTCTGTGGCCCAAGCGTGGTATTTACCAACGTTTATAACCCCCGGTCAGAAGTCTCCAGAAAATCCGAGTACAGGAAAACTTTGATTAAGCGCGGCGCCACGCTTGGTGCGAACTCCACGATTGTGTGCGGAAATATTGTTGGAGAATATTCGTTTGTTGGTGCGGGGGCTGTAGTGACAAAGAATGTGAAGCCATACGCGCTGGTTGTTGGGAGTTCCGGCTCGTCAGGTAGGCTGGGTAAGCCGGATGGGGTTGCGGTTGCAGCTGCCGTTGGAAGGCAGTGCCGAAGCAGTCTGTCCGGCAGACGGTTCTCGCTATGTCCTTAACGAAAGAGCCGTAATGCATGTCTGCGACTAGCTGGGTTCGGATCGGTAATGAAGATAAATGCCGATAGGAACTGGACATCGCAGGCACTGTCACTGGCATTTCTGACGTATGTTGCACAGGCAGCTTCGATAGTCATCATACCCTTTATGGCGCGCGTCTATGCGCCAGAACAGTACGGCCTGTTTGCTGTTTATCTGGCCTATTTGGCGGTAGCTTCAGTGTTTTCAACCTGGCGCTATTCGATGGCCATAGCTTTACCGGAAGATCATCGGCAGGCCGCAATTGTGGTGCAGGCGTGTCTGGCAATTATTGTTGCGATGACTGCAGTATTTGCAAGCTTTGTTGTTGCGGCAGAAGTAGGTGGTTACTCAAGCAAAATATCCGAATTTGCCGGCGTTCCACTGGTTATCTTCTATGTATTCCCGCTTGGAATTATGCTGGCAGGATTCATGAATGTGTTGTCAGGCTGGAGCTTGAGAACATCGAATGCTGTTCATGTAGGGCTTGCAAGAATAGTGCAGATACTGGTTGGTGCGGGTTGCCAGCTCTTCCTGGGAGTGTACTGGGAAGCGAGCGTTGTTTCACTTGTCCTCGGCCAGCTTGCTGGGCAACTGGTTTCGATTGCTGT
>CAVWAK010000034.1:0-99772 GCA_963752745.1 uncultured Gammaproteobacteria bacterium | reverse complement strand
CTTGGACAGCGTGACTTCAACACCACACTTCTCGCACACTACGCCGCGATGCTTGAGGCGCTTGTATTTGCCACACAGGCATTCATAGTCCTTGACCGGGCCAAAGATCTTGGCACAGAACAAACCATCGCGTTCCGGCTTAAAGGTACGATAATTGATGGTCTCCGGCTTCTTAACCTCACCGTAAGACCAGGAATGGACCAGATCGGGCGACGCCAGACCGATGCGGATAGCATCAAAGTCGTCGTTCTGACCCTGAGGTTTTAACAGATTCAATAAGTCTTTCATGATGTCTCCTGACCCGAGGCCCTAGTCCTGTTCCAGTTCCAGGCTGATTCCCAACGAACGTATTTCCTTCACCAGCACATTGAAGGACTCGGGCATGCCGGCCTCCATGTAATGGTTGCCGTCAACAATGTTTTTATACATCTTGGTACGACCGTTTACGTCATCGGATTTCACCGTCAACATTTCCTGCAAGGTGTAAGCTGCGCCGTAGGCTTCCAGCGCCCACACTTCCATTTCACCGAAGCGCTGGCCACCAAACTGCGCCTTACCACCCAGCGGCTGCTGGGTAACCAGGCTGTACGGGCCAGTGGAACGTGCGTGCATCTTGTCATCCACAAGGTGATTCAGCTTGAGTATGTACATATAACCCACGGTAACCTGGCGCTCGAAAGTCTCACCGGTACGACCATTATATAGCGTTGTCTGCCCGCTCTCTGGCAAGTCTGCCAGACGCAGCATTTGCTTGATTTCCGCTTCAGCAGCGCCATCAAATACCGGGGTAGCCATCGGCACACCCTTGCGCAGGTTACCTGCCAGCACGAGAATTTCCTCGTCACTGAAGGATTTCAAATCTTCCTGCTTGCCGCTGGCGTTGTAGACCTCATCGAGGAACTTGCGTATCTCGGCAATCTTGGTCTGGGCTTCCAGCATTTTGCCAATCTTCACACCGATACCGGAAGCGGCCCAGCCGAGATGCGTTTCCAGCACCTGGCCGACATTCATACGCGACGGCACACCCAGCGGGTTGAGCACGATATCTACCGGCGTGCCGTTTTCGTCATAAGGCATGTCTTCCACAGGGACAATCATGGAAATAACACCCTTGTTACCGTGACGGCCAGCCATTTTGTCGCCCGGCTGAATACGGCGCTTGACGGCCAGATAGACCTTGACCATTTTCAGCACGCCAGGTGCAAGATCGTCCCCGGCGGTGATCTTGTTACGCTTCTCGTCCAGGCGCTGGTCGAACTCCTTGCGCAAGTCATCCAGCTGCTTGGAAGCCAGTTCCAGTTGCTGGTTGGCTTCCTCGTTTTTGAGACGGACTTCGAACCATTTGCCCTTGCCGATATCGTCAAGGTAAGACTTGGTGATCTTGGCACCAGCCTTCAGATTGTCAGGACCACCTTCGGCAGTCTTGCCACTGAGTAACTTCTCGACGCGCTGGAAAATATCGCTTTCCATAATGCGCAGCTGATCATTGAGGTCTTTCTTGATACCAACAATCTGTTCGTCCTCAATCTGCAGCGCGCGCACATCTTTCTCGACGCCGTCTCGAGTAAAGACCTGCACGTCGATAACGGTACCATCCATACCGGAGGGCACGCGCAACGAAGTGTCTTTAACATCGGACGCTTTCTCGCCGAAGATAGCACGCAGCAGTTTCTCTTCCGGTGTCAGCTGGGTCTCGCCCTTCGGGGTGACCTTGCCGACCAGGATATCGCCCGGCTTAACTTCAGCACCGATATAAACAATGCCGGATTCGTCCAGCTTGCCCAATGCACCTTCACCGACGTTGGGTATATCACCGGAAATTTCTTCCGGACCCAGCTTGGTGTCGCGAGCAACGCAGGTCAGCTCTTCTATATGAATGGTGGTAAACCGGTCTTCCTGCACCACACGCTCGGAGATGAGAATGGAGTCCTCGAAGTTGTAACCGTTCCAGGGCATGAACGCGATACGCAGGTTCTGACCCAGTGCCAGCTCACCCATATCGGTACTTGGCCCGTCTGCCAGCACGTCACCACGTGCGACCACGTCACCCAGCGAAACCAGCGGCTTCTGGTTGATACAGGTATTCTGGTTGGAACGCGTGTACTTGGTCAGATTATAGATATCCACGCCCGGCTCACCGGCAACGGTTTCATCATCGTTTACGCGCACGACAATACGGCCTGCGTCGACCGAATCAACCACACCACCGCGATTTGCCAACCACGGTTACGCCGGAGTCGATCGCAACAGTACGCTCGATACCGGTGCCCACCAGCGGCTTTTCGGCACGCAAGGTCGGCACAGCCTGACGCTGCATATTGGAACCCATCAGCGCGCGGTTGGCATCATCGTGCTCCAGGAACGGAATCAACGCGGCAGCGACTGAAACAATCTGTTTCGGTGACACATCAATGTAGTCAACACGATCGGGTGACGACAGCGTGAATTCGTTCTGGTGACGCGAAGACACCAGCTCATCAATCAGTCGGCCCTTGCTGTCCGTTGTGGCATTCGCCTGGGAGATAACAAACTCACCTTCCTCGATAGCTGAAAGATATTGCACTTCATCAGTTACGTGGCCATCGACCACCTTGCGGTAAGGCGTTTCCAGGAAGCCGTACTCATTGGTGCGTGAATACACAGCCAGTGAATTAATCAACCCGATATTCGGGCCTTCCGGTGTCTCGATCGGGCAGACACGACCGTAGTGGGTCGGGTGCACGTCGCGCACCTCGAAACCCGCGCGCTCACGAGTCAGACCACCGGGGCCCAATGCAGAGACACGGCGTTTATGGGTAACTTCAGACAACGGATTATTCTGATCCATGAACTGCGACAGCTGGCTGGAACCGAAGAATTCCTTGATTGCAGCAGCCACCGGCTTGGCATTAATCAGCTCCTGGGGCATCAGGCTTTCCGACTCGGCGACACTGAGACGTTCCTTGACAGCTCGCTCTACACGCACCAGACCAATGCGGAATACATTTTCAGCCATTTCGCCGACACAGCGGATACGCCGGTTACCAAGGTGATCGATATCATCAACCACACCGTTACCATTGCGAATATCCACCAGGGTGGTCATCACCTTGAGGATATCGGAGCTGTCACCCAGTTTTTCGACGGATTTTTTGGCAACCTCATCACCTTTTCCTGCGCGCTTATTGAAGTAAACACCGTCGTAGAGGATGCCAACACCGGTATCACCCTCATTGCCCACACGACGGTTGAACTTCATGCGCCCCACAGCCGACAGGTCGTAACGCTCAAAAGTGAAGAACAGGTTATGGAAAAGGTTCTGCGCAGCGTCTTTGGTCGGGGGCTCGCCCGGACGCATCATACGGTAAATTTCCACCTGCGCTTCCAGCTGCGTGGTCGTAGGATCGATGCGCAAAGTATTGGAAATATACGGACCACGATCAAGATCATTGATATACAGCGTGGTGATTTCCTTCACGCCTGCGGCACGAATAGCTTCAATCAACTCTTCTGTAAGTTCGTCATTGGCATTGGCGATTACTTCACCGGTCTCGGTGTTGACCAGGCTCTTCGACAACATCTTGCCGACCAGATACTCTACCGGCACTTCCAGTTTCTTGATGTTGGCTTTTTCAAGCTCACGAATATGCCGCGCAGTAACACGTCGCCCTTCTTCGACAATCACCTTGTTCTTGGCCTTGATATCGAAAGTTGCGGTTTCACCGCGCAAGCGCTCGGCCACCAGATCCAGTTCGAGTTTTTCGGCCCCGATATAGAAGGTGTTGGTATCGAAGAAAATGTCCAGTATCTGCTCGGTTTCATAACCAAGCGCACGCAACAACACCGTCGCCGGCAACTTGCGGCGGCGGTCGATACGCACGAACAGCGAATCCTTGGCGTCGAACTCCAGGTCCAGCCACGAACCGCGGTAAGGAATTACACGTGCGGAGAACAGCAACTTACCTGACGAATGGGTCTTGCCCTTGTCGTGATCAAAGAACACGCCCGGCGAACGGTGCAGCTGGGAGACAATGACACGCTCGGTACCATTAATCACAAAGGTACCGTTGTCTGTCATCAACGGCAGTTCGCCCATGTAGACTTCCTGCTCCTTGATGTCCTTGATGGACTTGTTGGCGCCATCTTTATCGTAAATGATAAGACGCACCAGCGCGCGCAACGGGGCTGCATAGGTCATGCCGCGCATCTGACATTCTTTTACATCAAAAACCGGCTCACCCAGCCGATAGCTGACATAGTCCAGCGCCGCAGTTCCTGCGTAACTGGTAATCGGGAACACCGAAGAAAAGGCTGCATGCAGGCCTTTGTCGATACGGTTATCGACATCTTTATCAGCCTGCAAAAAGTCCCGATACGAATTCAGCTGCGTCGCCAGAAGATACGGTACCTCCAGTACACTCTGCCGCTTGCCGAAATCCTTGCGGATACGTTTCTTTTCGGTATAGCTGTAAGCCATCGGTGTTCCTCTTAACAAAATTCTTTAAATACTCAGAAACGGGAAAAGGCCGGCAGCGCAAATGCGCTACCAGCCGCTCCCGGACGTCCCGCCGGCACTCGGCCAGCGGTGGCCAGTTGGGCCAGTTGGACAATGCCTGCTGGCGTCAAGGTTGTTACTTGACCTCGACAGACGCGCCGGCTTCTTCCAACTGCTTCTTGATGTCTTCGGCTTCGTCTTTGGAAGCAGCTTCCTTGATTGGAGAAGGCGCACCTTCCACAAGATCCTTGGCTTCCTTCAGACCCAGGCCGGTAATACCACGAACAGCCTTGATGACGGATACCTTGTTGGCACCAAAGCTTGTCATCACTACGTCGAACTCGGTCTGCTCTTCTGCGACTGCACCAGCATCACCAGCAGCTGCCGGAGCAGCTGCCACAGCAGCAGCTGCAGATACACCGAACTTTTCTTCCATAGCGGAGATCAGATCGACGACCTCCATTACACTCATGCTGGAAATCGCTTCCAAAATGTCTTCTTGAGACGTTGCCATAATTGCTTACTCCAGAAAATTGATAACTATTAAATAGATCAGGCTGATTGTTTCTGATCGCGAACGGCCGCCACGGTACGAACCAGCTTGCCAGGCACCTCGTTGAGGGTGCGGACAAACTTCTCGGTCGGGGCTTTCATTACGGCCATCAGCAAGCTGATAGCCTGGTCGCGGGTCGGCATCTTCGCCAGACGATCCAGATCCGATGCGCTGAGCATCTCACCGCCAAACGACACCAGTTTGGGTATCAACTGATCGTGCTCTTTGGAAAAGTCCTTTACCAGTCGCGCAGCTGCACCTGGCTCCTCCTGGGAGAAAGCCAGCAGCAGCGGGCCGGCCAGACCGTCCTGCATACACTCAAAGTCAGTACCTTCAATAGCACGTTTGGCGAGCGTGTTCTTGACCACGCGCAGGTAGACTCCGCCGTCACGCGCCTTGGCACGCAACTCCGTCATCTCCTCAACGGTCAGACCACGATACTCGGCAGCAACGGCTGAATGCGCCTCAGCGGCGATTACAGCAACCTCCGAAACTACAGCCTTTTTCTCTTCAAGACTTAGTGCCACCTGTTTACCTCCGTAGACGGGATAAGAATGCAACCCCATCCACTGTTACGGTGCGCCAGCCAAAAAGGCTGGAAACACCGGTTGCGGTGACCACGAACAGAAAATTCTGTCGGGGTTTCACCATCTGCGCAGGTTTCGGACTACTGTCCAGCCATTAAGCCTGTCGGCACCTGCGGTCTTTGACGGCTTCCCGGAAGTCCGAGCAGCGTCAAAACGAATTGAAAATTACAGCTCCAGGGTTGCCTGATCGACACCCAGGCCGGGGCCCATGGTGCTCGATACCGTAATTTTCTTCATATACACACCCTTCGCCGAGGATGGCTTCAATTTATTCAGGTCATTCAGCAACATTTGCAAATTCTCACGCAGCTGATCGACTTTGAAATCAGCCTTGCCGATGGAGCAATGGATGATACCGCCCTTGTCCGTGCGGTAGCGCACCTGTCCCGCCTTGGCATTGGTCACAGCTGCTGCAACGTCCGGAGTCACCGTACCCACCTTCGGGTTCGGCATCAGGCCACGCGGACCCAGGATCTGGCCCAGCTGGCCAACTACGCGCATGGCGTCAGGACTGGCAATGACCACATCGAAATCCATATTGCCTTTTTTCACTTCGTCGGCCAGATCATCCATACCGACTATGTCGGCACCGGCTTCCTTGGCCGCGTCGGCATTGGCACCCTGCGTGAACACGGCAACACGAACCGTCTTGCCTGTGCCATGCGGTAATACAGTGGAGCTGCGAACAACCTGATCGGACTTACGCGGATCTACGCCCAGGTTGATACTGACATCCACCGATTCATTAAATTTAACCTTTGACAGCTCGGATACCAGACCCAGTGCTTCATCAACAGGGTACAGCTTGCCGGGCTCAACCTTCTCGGCGATCATCTTGGCGCGCCTGCTTAATTTAGCCATGATTTATTCCACCCCTTCCGTATCCAGCCCCATACTGCGAGCAGTACCGGCGATGGTACGCACCGCGGCGTCCATATCGGCTGCCGTGATGTCCGGCATTTTCACCTTGGCGACTTCCTCAAGCTGTGCGCGGTTTACCTTGCCAACCTTCTCGGTATTGGGGCGGCCGGAACCCTTGGGGATGCCCGCAGCCTTCTTCAACAGCACAGCGGCAGGCGGTGTCTTGGTGATAAAGGTGAAACTACGGTCGCTGTAAACGGTGATCACCACCGGCACCGGCATACTTTTTTCAAGGCCCTGCGTCTGTGCATTAAAGGCCTTGCAGAATTCCATGATATTGACGCCGTGCTGACCCAAAGCCGGGCCGACCGGCGGGCTGGGATTAGCTTCCTGAGCTGGCACCTGCAGCTTGATATACGCCTCGATTTTCTTAGCCATCGATTACTCCTGTGGGTTCAAGCGCCTCGCGGCTCCCCGTTAATACTGGAGACAGAAATTAATTCTGCCCCCGGATAAATCAGCCTTTTTCGACCTGACCGAAATCCAGATCGACTGGTGTGGAACGCCCGAAAATCATAACTGCGACACGCAGCTTGCTCTTTTCGTAGTTGACTTCTTCCACCACACCATTGAAATCATTGAAGGGCCCGTCGGTAACGCGCACAACTTCGCCCGGCTCGAACAATACTTTCGGCCGCGGCTTCTCGACACCTTCCTGCACACGCTGCAATATGGCATCGGCCTCCCGGTCTGTGATCGGCGCTGGCCGGTCACTGGTTCCACCGATGAAACCGAGCACCTTGGGCACATCCTTAACCATGTGCCAGGTGTCATCATCCATATCCATATGCACCAGCACATAACCCGGGAAGAACTTGCGTTCGCTGCGACGCTTCTGGCCTTCACGCATCTCCACCACTTCCTCGGTGGGCACCAGGATTTCACCAAACTTGTCTTCCAGTCCGCTACGCGCCACGCGCTCGATCAACGACTGCTTAACCCGGTTTTCGAAACCGGAATACGCGTGCACCACGTACCAACGCATCGCCACGAATCAGCCTCCCTGACCTGTTAACAGACGGATCGCCCATAACAAAAACATATCCAGCAACCACAGCAGCACACCCATCAGGATGACAACAAACACAACCGCCATTACGGTCTGCGTCGTTTCTGCACGCGTCGGCCAGACGACCTTGCGAACCTCATTGCGGGTCGCACCGATGAACGACCAGGTTGAGCGCCCAAGCATTGTCTGCGATGCAATCAGCACAGATACAGCCACCACACCCAGCAGCCCCAGCACGCGAAACAGCAGCGACTGATCAGCAAACCAGTAAAATGCAACGACAGCAGCGCCCAGCAGCAATACGGCGGCGGTCAATTTGACGGTATCCATTCCGGATGCCTGTGCTTCTGTATTCATACTTCCTTAATGGTATGGGCGCAGAATCAACTTCTGCACCCACCTCGTTTATGGCAGGCCAGGAGGGAATCGAACCCCCAACCTGCGGTTTTGGAGACCGCTGCTCTGCCAATTGAGCTACTGGCCTATAAACAATTACTCGAGAATTTTTGCGACCACGCCGGCGCCAACGGTACGGCCACCTTCACGGATCGCAAAACGCAGACCTTCTTCCATCGCGATCGGCGCTATCAAACTCACCGTCATCTTGATGTTGTCACCCGGCATCACCATCTCAACGCCTTCCGGCAGATCAACAGCACCCGTCACGTCCGTGGTACGGAAGTAAAACTGCGGGCGGTAGTTACTGAAGAACGGCGTGTGACGACCACCTTCATCCTTCGACAGTACATACACTTCAGCTTCGAACTTGGTGTGCGGCGTAATACTGCCCGGTACACACAGCACCTGGCCACGCTCCACGTCTTCACGCTTGGTGCCACGCAGCAGCACACCCACGTTGTCGCCGGCTTCTCCCGAATCCAGCAACTTGCGGAACATCTCCACACCCGTACAGGTCGTCTTGGTCGTATCGCGGATACCCACGATCTCGATCTCGTCGCCTACGTTCACGCGGCCACGTTCCACACGACCGGTCACCACCGTACCGCGACCCGAAATCGAGAACACGTCCTCGATCGGCAGCAGGAACGGCTGGTCCACAGGACGCTCCGGCATCGGAATGTACTCGTCCAGGGCTGCAAACAGCTTCACGATCGAAGGCACACCAATGTCACTGGTATCACCTTCCAGCGCTTTCAGCGCCGAACCGGTGATGATCGGGGTGTCGTCACCCGGGAAGTCGTAGCTGGACAGCAGCTCACGAATTTCCATTTCCACCAGCTCCAGCAATTCTTCGTCGTCCACCTGGTCGGCCTTGTTCATGTAGACCAGGATGTACGGCACACCCACCTGGCGCGCCAGCAGGATGTGCTCGCGGGTCTGCGGCATCGGGCCGTCAGCTGCGCTCACCACCAGGATCGCACCGTCCATCTGCGCCGCACCGGTGATCATGTTCTTCACATAGTCAGCATGTCCGGGGCAGTCCACGTGCGCGTAGTGACGGGCGTCCGTCTCATATTCCACGTGCGCGGTCGCAATCGTGATACCACGTGCCCGTTCTTCCGGCGCATTATCAATCTGATCGTAGGCCTTGAACTCACCACCCTGAAGCTCTGCACCCACTTTCGTCAGCGCCGCCGTCAGCGTCGTCTTGCCATGGTCAACGTGACCAATCGTTCCCACATTGACATGCGGCTTCGTACGTTCAAATTTTTCCTTGGACATCGGACGGTTCTCCCCGTGGTAGTCGCCAAGCTATGTTTACACTATATATAACGCTATATCTGGAGCTCATAACCGGATTTGAACCGGTGACCTCTTCCTTACCAAGGAAGTGCTCTACCGACTGAGCTATATGAGCAAATTCCACCTTGGAGCGGGTGATGGGAATCGAACCCACATAATCAGCTTGGAAGGCTGAGGTTCTACCATTGAACTACACCCGCGCTTCAAATCTAGCACCTGGTGGAGGGGGGAGGATTTGAACCTCCGAAGGCTGAGCCGTCAGATTTACAGTCTGATCCCTTTGACCACTCGGGAACCCCTCCAAAACGCAAGCCGCGTATTTTGATCTGAGCGCGCGCCGCTGTCAACCGCAGAAAACGCGATTTTCTTAATAAAACTGTTACCTTGTGACTATCGGATTAGATTCCGCAGCCACCGAAGGGGTGATAAGATAGCGCCGCCCGTAATCATCAGCCGCAGGAGCCCGTCAGCTCTGTTGCCGTCTCGGGTTACAGTATCCATAACAAGCTCGGGGATTTTAATGAAAGTAACTATATATGGATCCGGCTATGTCGGTCTGGTAACCGGCGCCTGCCTCGCGCAAGTAGGTAACGACGTACTCTGTGTTGATATCGATCCCAACAAAATAGAAATGCTGAAGCGTGGCGAAAGCCCGATCTTCGAGCCCGGGCTGACCGACATGCTGCGAAGCAACCAGGAAGCCGGCCGGCTGAACTTTACCCTGGATCCCGCCGAGGGCGTGGCTCACGGCCTCTTCCAGTTCATTGCCGTCGGCACCCCACCCGACGAGGACGGTTCTGCTGACCTGCAACACGTTCTGGCTGTTGCCCGCTCAATCGGCGAACATCTCGACGAATACCGCGTCATTATCAATAAATCGACCGTTCCGGTAGGCACCGCCGACAGGGTCAAGGCCCAGGTGCAGGAGATGCTCGATCAGCGTGGCACACCCATCGAGTTCGACGTTGTCTCCAACCCCGAGTTTCTTAAGGAGGGTGCCGCAATTGATGACTTCATGCGCCCGGACCGCGTGGTGATTGGCACCGATAACCCGCGCACTACAGAACTGCTGCGCGCACTCTACACGCCGTTTAACCGCAATCACGAGCGCATACTGGACATGGACATTCGTTCAGCGGAGCTCACCAAATATGCCGCCAACTCACTGTTGGCCACCAAGATCAGCTTCATGAACGAACTATCCAACATCGCCGAAAAGCTGGGCGCGGATATCGAACAGGTACGCATTGGCATCGGCTCAGACCCGCGCATCGGCTACCAGTTCATCTACCCGGGTGCCGGCTACGGCGGTTCCTGCTTTCCAAAAGACGTGCGCGCGCTTGAGCGCACCGCACTGCAAAATGATTACACACCGGAACTGCTGCACGCTGTTGAAGCCGTGAATTTCCGCCAGAAGCGCCGCCTGTTCGAAAAAATTTCTTCCCATTACGGGGGCGACCTGAAAGGCAAAACCATGGCACTCTGGGGTCTGGCCTTCAAACCCAACACTGACGATATGCGCGAAGCGTCGAGCCGCGTGCTGATGGAAGCGCTCTGGGAAGCCGGCGCCAGTGTTCGCGCCTATGACCCGGAAGCACGCGACGAAACCGCCCGAATTTATGGCGAACGCAACGACATGGCGCTGTGTGAATCAGCCGACGAAGCACTGCAGGGTGCAGATGCGCTGGTCGTGGTTACCGAGTGGAACATGTTCCGCAGCCCCGACTTCGACCTGATTCGCAACGCCCTGAGCTCACCGGTGATTTTCGATGGACGCAACCTTTATGACCCCGATTTTCTGGTCAAACAGGGCTTCGCTTACTACTCGATCGGCCGCACTGCAGTCTCACCGTAGCAGGCTTACAACGGGCGGCTGAACTCCGAATGCTGGGCTTCGCCCAGCAGGACTTCAAATGTCTCCGCGCTGACGCGAATAAGCCGCTCATGGTCGCCAGCCTCGAAATAGACATCGGACTGCTCGCTAAGACTCTCATCAACAATGGTATCCAGGTCGTAGATACCGCCAAATGGCGGCACTGCGCCGGGTTCACAATCATCGAAAAGCGCCCCCAGCTCGTACTCGGAGGCCAGACCAAGATTGCGATTGGTTTGTCGATGCAATTCACCCAGATCCACTCGACAGCTGGCCGGCAGAACCGCCAGCAGGTAGCCACGATCGTCTTCCAGCACCACCGTCTTGGCAATACGGTCACCGGGCACATGTGACACCTGCGCCGTTTCCATACTGGTGGATGAATGCGGGTGATCGAGAATCTCGTAATCAGCATCCTGCTCGGTAAGGTACTCTGATATGCGATAGGCAATGGTCATGAAAGACCCTCCGTTTCATCAGCTTCACACTGAGTATAGACCGTCACTGCCGCCCCGCGAGCCTACGTGCGATAATTGCCAGCATGCATATCGTGCTGATCGCCCTGCTGCTGCTTACCGTGCTATTTGGCCCGCAATTATGGGTCAGGGCAGTGATCAAACGCCATTCCGGGCCACGCGAGGACTACCCGGGAACGGGTAGCGAATTCGCACATCACCTGCTAAACCAGCTCGATATGCCCCGAATAGGCGTCGAAACCAGCGAAAAAGGTGATCACTACGACCCGCTCGCCAAAAAGGTTCGCCTGAGTCCGGAGAACTTCGATGGCAAATCACTGGCCGCTGTTGCCATTGCTGCCCACGAAGTGGGACATGCGCTACAAGACCGGCTCGGTTACCGCCCGCTACGCTGGCGTACGCGGCTAGCGCTGCTTGCCAACCTGGCCCAGCAACTCGGCAACGGCTTGATTATTCTCGCCCCACTTGCATCCGCACTGACCCGGGCACCCTCTTCAGCCCTGTTAATGCTGGCGGCCGGTCTGGCAAGCTTCGGCACCGCCGCGCTGGTACACCTTGTCACTTTACCTGTCGAATGGGACGCCAGTTTCAGGCGTGCACTACCATTACTGGAAGCCGGGGATTACCTGTCACCCGATGATCTACGCAACGCACGGCAGATTTTAACGGCAGCAGCCCTGACCTACGTAGCTGGATCACTGGCGAGCCTGTTGAATCTCTGGCGCTGGCTACGGCTGCTAAAACGCTGAATAATTCAAGCCTGAACACGGCCTAACCGACAACCTGCATGTGAACCTCAACCCAGGGAGCGACTGCATACATGAAAAGGACCGGAGTTTATGTGCTTTTGTACTGCCTGGCCCAGCTGCCCGTCACCGTAATGGCTCGGGACATGGACGAACAATATGCGGTGTTTGGCGTCGGTGCTGACAATTGTGCTACTTACCTGGTGGCACGAGACCAGGCGAGCACCGCTGAGCGCTGGTACCACCGCTGGCTGAACGGTTACCTGACCGCTGTTAACAATGCCGGCGCGAGCACTTTCAATATCCTCGGCGACAAGAGCATGGCCGACATGCTCGACTGGCTGGAAGGCTACTGCGCTGCCAATCCCAATGAGAATTTCGCCAATGCGGTCGCCGACATGGTGGCGATACTCTACGAAGACCGCCAGAACATGGCGCCCGGGAAATCCGGCGGCTGGAACAAGTTCACTGAGGAGGCGTCTCCGCCTTCACCCTGACCTCGGCATAGTCACCCAGCGCCTGGCGCACTTCGGGCAAACGAATCGGCGCTGCTGTAATCGGCATATCAAAAGCACCGGAACAGACCAGGGTAACGTCCTGCTGATCAGCCGCTTTCAGCGCCATGTGAAACTGATAAGCGATTGGACTGCGACTGCCGCCCCCGCCTATGGAAAACGCGGCCGCCAGTTTAACCGGATACTCGATACTGACCGTTGTTTCATCCAGCCAAACAGAATGAACCACAAAAGTTCCTGGTTTAATCTGCTGCTCGGCCGGCAACGGATCCCTCACCAGGAAGTAACAGAACGGTTCGTACTGATTACTTCCACCGTACGACCCGGTCTTGCCGCCCTGCAGATAGATACGTGCCTTACCGGCCTGAATCGTCAGCGTCTTCAGCATAATGACCTCATCACCCGGCTGCAGTGGACTGGAATAATAACCTGTCCGCGATCCGGTACCCTGGCAGCTGACCAGCAGCAGCACACCACCAGCGAGTAATGTCACAAACAACAACTTGAATTCATTCACGGCGCTATCTCCATTTGCCCACTACATTCAAGCTTAGCAAGACAGTGGGTGGTCAGCGACCTCAGACCCGCAAACTTACCCTGGCCTTCAACATTTGCCATTGATGCATCGCCAGACCACACATGATTAACCCCGTACCCAGCCAGACAGTCGGCAGTATCACCTCACCATTCAGCCAATGCCCAAGTAACAGCGCTGTCACCGGCGTAACTAAAGTGATCAGGTTGACGCGCACCGCACCCACCTTCCTCAGCAGAAAGTAATAGCCGAAGAAACCCAGCACCGATCCAAACAGCGCGAGATAGACAATAGCGTAGCGCGCGCGTTCCGGTAACTCGTGTGGCCAGATACCGTCAAACATAAACCAGGTCAAGACAAGCGCCGGCACCGCTACCATCAGGCCGCCACAGGTCACAGTCAGTGCATGCATATCACTCGAAAGGCGTTTAACCCACACAGAACTGGCCGCATGCAGTAGCGCTGAAAACACTATCGCAATAACACCCATAGCTGCGCCGTCGCCAAAGCTGGCACCGTCATAAAAAATAATCGCCAGACCGACAATACCTAGTGAAAGACCAAACAATTCGATACGCTCGAGCCGGTAGCCCGATAACCAGAATACTGAAAAAACACTGGTAAACAGCGGGGTCAGGCCAAACAACACAGCGATCCACCCGGAAGGCACATATTGGGCAGCCCAGTACACCAGGCCCATAGCACCGTAAATTGCCAGACCAGCGGCCAGGTACGCAGCCCGTGCACGAGCGTGCCAGGGCATTTTCACGCCCGCAATTCGGATCGCAAGCAGACAGAAAACAAGCCCCAGGACCATGCGCGCCGTTACACCAAAAAGGAAACCGCCACCCTCGCTGCTCCACTGAATAGCCAGCGGCGTGGTCGACCAGATAAGAATGATGCCCGTGAAAGCTGCGGGTATCGACATTGTATTCACTCTTCCTGAAAAACGCTGAAACAAAAAAAAGCCGCAGTCCTCGCGGGCTGCGGCCTTGGTGATATTCGATACTGTTACTGAACTAGCATTTCACACCGGGCCCACAGCCACCAAACGACAGCCACACACGTTTGTGCGCAGCCGACATACGAATGACTGAATGGCAAATGTGAAATTTCATGCTGCAAGTCTGCCCTGCACAGACCGGAACTGTCAACGCAAATTTACAGGCCGTCAGGGAGGTCCGTTTTTTCGGGACATCTATTTAGCGGCGCATGCGCACAGTGTTGACGCTTGACGACTGTACTTGCCAGCACATTAGTGGTTGAATCATTGCCAACTTCACTTGCCGCAGAGTCCGTATCGATATGATCGACATCCCCGTCGAAACGTTGCGCGCAGTCATCTTCCTTGCAATCGTTGCTCTGCTCTGGCGAAAGCGAGACCGTTTCGAAGCAGGAGTCCGTCGCCCCATGCTCGCCGGCTTTGGACTCTTGTTCCTCGCCTCATTGCTGGACGTCAGCGACAACTTCCCTGCCCTCAACAGTCTGGTATTTGTCGGCGACACCCCACTTGAATCCTTTTTGGAAAAAGTCATCGGCTACTTGCTTGGTACACTGCTGATATTTATTGGCCTGTTAAGATTTGAGCCGGTATCGAGCAGATTGCAAACCTCATTGCGCGAACTACAGACCTCCCGGGACCGGTTTCAATTGGCAATGGAAGGCTCCAGCGGCGGCTACTGGGACTGGATTGACCCCGAACACTGCGAGGACATCTGGCTTTCCGATCGCCTGTATGAGTTGCTTGGCTACCAGCCCGGAGAATTCCCTGCCGCACTCAGCTGGTTTCGTGAAGCCGTTCACCCTGAAGATGCGGAGTTGCTCTGGTCGTCGGTTGACGCACACCTGAACAAGCGCGAACCATACAACATCGTTTATCGGCTTAAAACCAAATCCGGTGAATACCGCTGGTTCCAGGCACGCGGTCAGGCGTCCTGGAATATGCAGGGCAAACCGACACGCATGTCCGGTTCTCTTGAAGATATTACCGACAGAAAACGCTACCAGTACGCCATCAACCATCTGATTTCCGGTGTGGCAACGCGCACAGGCCACTCTTATCTGGAAAGTCTGGCGCTTGGACTCAGTGAACTGTTTGATATTGACCATGTGGCGATCACCGTACTGGATGACAAAAATGAAGGCTCACTACATTCCATCGCGCTGATTACAGAAGGGCTCATTACGGAAAATATTGTCTGGCCTCTCAAGGGCTCCCCGGGCGCAGATGTTCTCAAAAGCAGCACTGCGTGCACCTATCGCTCACGCGTTCGCGACAAGTTCCCAAATGATCGCGTCCTGCAGGAAGCGGAAGTGGAAAGCTGCATTGGCATCCCGCTGTTTGCGACCGACGGCCATCCACTGGGACTTATGATGCTTATGGACCGGCAGCATATCTCCGAAGACCTGCTGGTCATTGAAATTGCCCAGTTGTTTGCCGACCGTGCTGTTGCCGAACTGGAACGTATCGAGTCAGAATCCGAACTGATACTGCACCGTGAACACCTCGAAGACCTGGTCGCATACCGCACTGACGAGTTACACCGTGCCAACCAGGAACTGGAATCTTTCAGCTACTCGGTCTCTCATGACCTGCGCGCTCCATTACGCGCCATAGACGGGTTCAGTGAATCGCTCAGTGAAGATTATGCTGACCAACTGGACGACACCGCACGGGACTATATACAACGCGTGCGCAAGAATGTCCGGCGCATGACACAGCTGATCGATGACCTGCTGATTTTGTCTCGCGTAACGCGCAAGGAAATCGAAGCCTCACACATCGACCTGTCCGCGCTGTGCCATGAAGTTATTGAGCAGCTCCGCAGCGCGCAACCAGAGCGCGCAGTTCAATTTGAGATAGAAGATGCTATCAGCGCCTGGGGTGACCCTGGACTGATACGCATTGTGATGGGCAACCTGCTGTCAAATGCCTGGAAGTACACCAGCAAGGCAAGCGGCGCAAAAATCAGTTTCTCGGCCACCAGAGAAAATGGCGTTACCACCTACAAACTTCAGGACAATGGCGTCGGATTCGACATGAAATATGCAGGCAAACTCTTCGAGGTTTTTCAGCGTCTTCACGGTAAAGATGAATTCGAAGGTACCGGAGTTGGCCTGGCGACCGTAAAGCGCGCAATTAACCGGCACCATGGTTCAATCTGGACAAATGGAAAGCAGGGCAAAGGGGCCAGCTTCTTCTTTACGTTGCCAGAAGAACCTGCAGCGCATTGACGCGAACATCCCTCAACTTACGGCAGCGCACTGACTAACCTGGTAAGGTGCCGCCTCTGTCAGCAGCACGTCGTTAGCGAAAAACCTTTCCAGTACCGGAGCAAAACGCTCGCGGTCAACCAGGAACGCATCGTGCCCCTGTATCGACGGCATGGCCACAAATTCCACATCGTGACCCTGCTCGCATAACAGGTCCGCCAGCGCTCTTTGCTGATGAATTGGATACAAGGTATCTGACTCCACACCGACCACCAGTGCGCGGCGGACGGTAATGCGCGCCAGTGCAGCTTCATCTGTTGCCGCAAAGTCGGCAATATCAAACCAGTCCATACTACGCGACAGGTAAAGGTAGCAGTTGGCATCAAAACAGCCTGCAAATTTTCGTGCATTAGCATCCAGGTAGGACTCAACCTGGAATTCAGGACTAAATTCTTCGCCCGGAGTTACACCGACAGCGACTCTCTCGTGCCCAAACCTCTGACGCCACTCGTCTGCGGAACGGTATGAAATCAGGCCCAGCTTGCGCGCCATGCGCATGCCGTCGTGTGGGCCACTACCGGACAAGTAGTAGCCCTGCTGCCAGGCAGGATCATTGCGAATGATTTCGCGCTGCAACGACCGGATTGCAATTGCCGTGGCCTCGGCACGCATAGCCGAAGATACACTCACCAGCTGTTCGACTTCATCAGCAAACTCGATGGCATAGGCCAGCGCCGTCATTCCGCCCAGCGAGACCCCCATCACAGTATGCAACTTCTGTATACCGAGCATATTCACCAGCGCACGAGCGCTGCGAGCCATGTCTTCAATTGAAAGCTCGGGAAAATCGGACCCGTAAGGTTTTCCCGTTGCCGGGTTAATTGATGCCGGACTCGTCGACCCAAAACAACTTCCTAACGGATTCACACAGATCACATGATAGGCATCGGTATCCAGAGGCTTGCCGGCACCTACCATCCATTCCCACCAGCCCGCTGAAGGATCCTCTTCCGAGGCACAAACGTGAGCACTGGGCGACAACCCACCAAACAAAAGGATGGTATTGGTATCCGAGGCATTGCGCTGCCCCCAGGTCTCGTAGGCCAGTTGAACTTCCGCAAGTTCTCCGCCGCGCTTAAGCGCGAAACGGTCGGCAACACGCATGATGTGGCTTGCATTGAACATGAGAAAATAACCTAGCAATCAGCTCAACTATTCTTGCAAATCCTGGTCGGGATGTATACCGGAATCATCTGCCAGTGCGTTGAACCAGCCAATCAACGTTTCCAGCGAATAAGCTGCATTGGCCGGACTGGGATTTGGCGTCACGAAAAACCGCGTATCGCCTGCGGTTAGCACCTGTCGTCCCCAGACATCCTCGTCACACACCAGCCCGGCATGGCGCACGAACTGCTTGAAGGCGACCTTGCCATGGAACCAGGCATAGTCCGGGCAAAAGGTTTCAAGCAGGCCAAGCAGGCGCGGCGCACCCTGACGGTAATCGGCAGCTTTCAGGTCGGCAACGCCACGGGTTGGTCGCTTTACTACATCGGTAAAGCCCATACCTTCGTTCTCCAGCAGCAACCGCATGGCCTTCGGCCCCGGTTGAACCGGAGCCTGTATCAACCGGCTGGCGTTCAGCGCCTTCCAGAAGCGGTTGCGCGGGTTTGCGAAATAGAATCCTGCCGCCACTGAAGGTAGCGACGGATTCAACCCAATGGATAATAACCGCATACCAGGGGCCAACAGGTCCGGCAATGTCTCCATCAGAGATTAATTGTGTCAGTCCGGCATTTCATCACCCTTACAAACCGGCCCGTAGGGACCGTCCCGATGTTTGTCATGGTAATGCATGCGATAGTGTACAAAGCGATCGAGGTCATCAAAGTGCATAAATGGATTCCCCTCAATCTGCTCGCCCAGTGACGAGGTTTCTTTTTCAGCATAGTTGTGCCCCGGCAGTATCAGCGTATCTTCCGGCAACTTGTGCTGCATATTGTTGAGGGTGTGATACATCTGTTCCGGGTCGCCACCGCGTAAATCACAGCGGCCGCAGCCAAATACAAATAACGTGTCTCCGGTAATTAACTGGTCCGCAATACGGTAGCAGGCTGACCCGGGCGTATGCCCCGGCGTATGCAGTACTTCGATCTCGGTTTCACCAAGCTTGATACGGTCACCACCATGGTGCAGGGTAGGCATATCCAGATTCGCACCCCAGAAGCCTGCTTCTTCTTTAAGAAGATGCAGCTGCGCATCGTACTGCTGCAATACATCCTCGATCCCGTTGATATGATCATGATGACTGTGAGTAAGCAGAATATCGGTAATACCCACGCCATGCTGTTCGGCTAACGCCAGGACCTCGGGAACATCCCAGGCGGGATCGACCACTGCTGCCCGCCCGCTGGCTCGATCTTCGATAAGATAGACAAAATTTTCCATCGGCCCCAGTTCAAGGGCGTGGATTGTGAATGGCGCTGTATCAGACATAAGCTTATTCCGTCGCTACCGTTACAGGTATGAAACCCCAAAGCCCGATTGAACGCAAAACCAGTTCTCGCTCGAACCGAAAAGCAACCGCTTGACATTGGTTCTACTTAGTACCATTGTAACTCGAACATTTAGCCGATAGACACGCCCACATGACCGAGTCCAGCACCAGCATCGCTGCACAGCAACCGTTTTTACCTCTGTTGCAGATATTCAGCGCGGCCTATCAGGCGTTTTCGTTCTACGACCAGCGGCATTTACGGACACTTGGCCTGACGGCATCACAGGCCGAGGTACTGTTTACCCTGGGTAATCAGCCACCCATGAGCTGCAAGGAGATTGGTATAAATACCCTGATCACCAAAGGCACTTTGACCGGCGTGGTCGACCGACTCGAAGAACGCGGCCTGGTGCGGCGCCAGCTTTCATCAGAGGACCGCCGCAGTATTCGCGTCACGCTGACCGAAACTGGCAGCGCGCTATTCGAAGACGCCTTCCCAAAGCACATTGCCCATCTCAAGCAGCGTTTTGACCGCCTTGATACAAAGCAGATCGAAGCCATCACACTTTCACTAAGACAAATAAAAGCGGCATTCGAGTAAAAATTTATACTTTTAGAACTATTCTGGTAATTTTGACGAAGGTTCTTGTTAAGAGGCATCAACATAACCCGGACAAACGCCACCGACTGCGCGATGCCATTCCTGCGACTTTCGCGACAACTGTTTTCCCGGTTCCGGCAGTCTTGCAGTTACTGGACGCAGATGAAATCAATCAGCCGGAACCCAACTATAGACCACAAGCCCTGTACCCACTGGTAACATAGAGCACCCAACCATTGAACCGGCCTGTTATACCCATGCAGGAAAAGATTATTCATGCCCGCAGCATCGAGGAATACTGGTTCCACGAAGGCTGCCATATTATGGAAATTGCCAACCACCCGAATGATCCGGATGTGTCCATAGCCCGTGCCCGTGTGGAACCGGGGCAACAGACTGCCTGGCATCAACTGAGCGGAGTTACGGAGCGTTATCTGATTGTGGAGGGAAACGGCATTGTTGAGATTGGCGAAGAGAACCCGACATCAGTAGGTAACGGTGATGTTGTCATTATTCCAGCGGGCTTGCGCCAGCGGATCCGGAATTCCGGAAACTCCGATCTGGTATTTTACGCTATCTGTACACCGCGTTTCACACCAGACTGCTATCAGCAGCTGGAAGAAGTAATTAACACAGACTAAATTATTGCCCCTTGAACTGGGAACGCAGCTTACGAACGGTAGCGGGACCTACGCCGCGGATTGCAAATAGCTGCTCATCGCGCGCCTTCAACAGATGCTGCGGCGAACGAATACCGGCGCCGAACAGAGCCTTGGCAATCGCCACGTTGATCCCGGCAGCACGCACACCGGAGAAAAATGCCTGCACAGCCTGCTGGTCATCTGCAGCCGAAGATGGGGCTGGAACCGGTCCGGGCAAGCTGACAACTACAGCAGTTTGCTTCGAAACCAACCGCGGCTGAGCCGGCGGCTGCCATCCTACGTAGCGGCCAACACGCTGCCAGGCCATTGGTAACTCGATGTGTGCCGGCCAGGCATCGAGCGCCTGGCGGAACAGGATCTGGGCTGCAATCAAACCAACCAGGACAGTAAGCCCTTGGGCCATGGAATCGTTCCAAAGCAAAGTCGTACTGCCTGCACTGCTGCCCAGGGTCACCGCAAGTACCGCCATCGCGGTGATAAAGGAAATGCAGCCGAGCACGCTAAAACCAATTACCCAGCTATAAGGACACAGGCCATTGAAGCGCGCGCATACCCAGCTGCCAATACTGGCATGCCATTGATCGAATACTGTTGGTTGCGCGTAGAACTCGTGATCAGACATGTGCCTGTTTCCCCGTGACTTTATCCGGATGACCAGTCTGCCCAGTCGATATTACCCGGACCGTGACGCAGGTCACATTTCCGGATTGACCCTGGCCATCTGAGAAGGTTATCGGCACAGACGAAAATCTGTTGAGCCATCCCCCCGACCCGCTTATGCTCTGCGCCCCATGCCACTACTACGTACCCGCGACCTGTCACTCAGCTTTGGCCCCGATACCCTGCTTGATCACATCAACCTGAGTATTGAGCCAGGCGAACGCGTTTGCCTGGTGGGACGCAATGGCTGTGGAAAATCCACACTGTTAAAAGTCCTCGAAGGCACGCTCAAGCCCGACGAGGGGGGCATCGAACTCCGCCAGGGCCTGCGCATTGCTTCGCTCGAACAGAATCTTCCCGGCGAACTGTCTGGCAGCGTTTTTGACTGCATTGCCAGCGGGTTAGGGTCACTGGGTGACGTCATCAAGCGCTTTCACCAACTCAGTGCCGAGCTGGCGGAAAGCACAGATGCCCGGCTCCTTGAACAACTGGCGACCACACAGCACGAGCTTGAAACCCGCGGTGGCTGGAACCTCGAGCAACAGGTGGAAACCGTGCTCTCACGCCTCGACCTGGACGCGGATGCTGCCTTCGATACCCTGTCCGGGGGCGTTCAGCGCCGGGTGTTGCTGGGACGTGCGCTGGTCTCGACACCTGACCTGCTGCTACTGGATGAACCCACCAACCATCTGGATATCCAGTCCATCGAGTGGCTGGAGAATTTTCTGCTGGAATTTAATGGCACGCTGTTGTTCATCACTCACGACCGCAGCTTCCTGACCCGACTGGCAACACGTATCATCGACCTGGATCGCGGCATACTCACCGACTGGCCCGGCAATTACCCGAACTACCTTAAGCGAAAGCAGGACTGGCTAGATACCGAGGCCAGTCACCAGGCCGCCTTTGACAAAAAACTGGCTGAGGAAGAACGCTGGATCCGGCAGGGTATCAAGGCCCGCCGCACCCGCAATGAAGGCCGGGTACGAGCCCTGGAAAAAATGCGTAATGAACGCAACGCCCGCCGCCAGCGTACCGGCAAGGCCAATATCCGCGTAGATGCAGCCGAACAATCCGGCAAGCTGGTTTTTGAATGTAAAGATGTCAGTTACGGCTTTAACAACCAGCCACTCATCAAGAACCTCTCCACGCTGATACTGAGAGGTGACAAAGTCGGCATTATCGGTCCCAACGGCGTTGGTAAAACGACGTTGCTGCGCCTTCTATTGGGTGATCTGGAGCCTGAAAGTGGCAGCCTTCGGCGCGGCGCCAAACTTGAAGTTGCCTACTTTGACCAACGTCGCGCCCAACTTGATGAACAGCAATCAGTTATCGATAACCTCGCCGATGGAAGGCAGTTTATCGATATTAGCGGGCAACAGCGCCACGTCATCAGTTACCTTCAGGACTTTCTGTTTACGCCCGACCGATGCCACACGCCGCTGTCAGCGCTGTCTGGTGGCGAACGCAACCGTTTGCTGCTCGCCAAGCTGTTTAGCAAACCCAGCAACCTGCTGGTGCTCGACGAACCCACCAACGACCTGGATATGGACACACTGGATCTGCTCGAAGAACGCTTGCTCGAATACACGGGTACCGTTTTACTGGTCAGCCATGACCGCTCATTCATAGACAGTGTGGTAACCAGTTCATTGGTATTCGAAGGAAATGCCTGTGTGAATGAATACGTCGGCGGTTACACCGACTGGTTGCGACAGCGCAAAACCGAAACCAAAAAAAACCCCGGGACGGAAGAGAGATCGGTAACCAACTCCGAGCCCTCGAAATCGGAAGCTAGAAAACTGAGTTATAAAGATCAGCGCGAGCTGGATCAGCTTCCGCAGCGCATCGAGAACCTGGAAACCACTATTGAAGCTATACACCGCGCCATGGCGAATCCTGCATTCTACCAATCGCCCGGGGAGCACATCACTGGCGAGAAAAATCGCCTTGCGGCTGCAGAAGACGAGCTGGCACTTGCCTACCAGCGCTGGGAAGAACTTGACCACCAGAGTGACCCATCATTATAAAACCCGCCGGAAATTCGCGTGTTTGGAGTTAATCCTGCCCGGTGTGGCATAATAGCCGATCAAACAACGGTACTGTACTTATGAGCGAACCCGAGCTGAGCAAAGAAGAGCGCGTATTGCGCATGGTGAAAAGCGTGCTGACCAGCGTCGCAAAAGACACGGCCACCGAACCCGGTCTCAAGCACCCGCTGTCGGAACAAACAATTCGCGACATCCGTGAGTGCCTGATGGTAATTACGGGGCGCGAGCAGGAACTGGCCAGGGAACATGGTCGCGATACAAGTGCACGACCTCGTTTTGTCGACGAACCACCGTCGGAAGTTGTGGTGCCACTGGATATTTCAAAAATGACCCGGGGACTGGGCAAGAAGGACGACTAAGTTGCTGATGAGCGGGCTTCATCCGCAACTTGAGCGCATATTACACGGGCCTCAGAGCTCTCCACGCTCATAGGCACTGATTAGAGAACGTGCTGCTACCACCTCAGTATCTTCAACATAAACAGCGGCAAACCCCTGCACCGCCAGCTCACCGATCCCTCCCTGCAAATAGTGCCCGCCAACGTGCGCTTCAATACCGTGCGCCTCCAGCATGCCACGAACAATATGCGCCTCGGTTATGTTGCCTGCATCGTAAACCTTAACCACTCCGTTACCATCAACCCTGCTGTAACAGATTTCTCAAGTCGATTATCGCTGCGTTGGCACGCGCAATATAATTTGCCATGGTCAACGAGTAGTTGGCAAAGATACCAAAGCCGCTACCATTCAGAATTACGGGGCTGAATGCAGACTGCTGGCTCTCGTCCAGTTCACGAATAATCTGGCGCAGGGATATCAAGGCATTCTTCTTTTTCAGTATTTCCCTGAAGTCATATTCGACAGACTGCAAAATGGCGCGAAGCGCCCATGTCGCACCGCGCGCTTCATAAAACACATCATCAAGCTCAAGCCAGGGCGTCTGCACCACTACAACATCAGAGGCCTGCGTCGACTGTCTTGCATCTGTATCACCGGCAAGATCGGTATTAACCCGCACCTGGCCAACACTGGCACTTAGTCTTTGCGACAGACTACCAAGGCGCTTCTCGACAATCTCAAGATACTGCCGAAGATTGTCAGAACGCGCAAAAAACTGGGCCTGCTGATTTTCGGTATCACTGAGACGCTGCAGATAATCCATCAGCCAGTGCAGGCCGTTGCGGTATTGGCTTTCGGTTGCCGGAAATATCCAGGAGTCATTACTGAAATTAAACTTTGGCTCTGCCTCGGCAAGCGCCTTGTCTTCCACCGATTGTGACTGGGAGCGGGAAATATGGTTGCGCAATGCAGAAGCGCCATCGCGCAACATGACAAGTGCACCATATTCCCAGTTGCGAATATTATCGAGCCATAGTCCCGGTGGCAGCATATCGTTGGAAATATAGCCGCCGGGTTTGTCGAGCAACGCATCACCGACATGCATTAACGCACTTGTGTAAACGACACCGGTAACGAGGCGATTCTCATCACCATCGACATACTTCAATGCAGCCTTACGCACGTCGAATGGTTCTGGTTCCCTGCTCCAGTACATGCCGACAACGACGGCAATTAACAGCGCCGTCACCAACAACAGCACAGCCGAACCGATCAAACCCTTCTGTTTAAGATTTTCCGGATGATACAAATCACGCAGACGCCACAACAGACCTTTCAGCCATTCGCTGAGTTTCCACGCAGTCGTGCTTGCTTCAGCTTTCCAGTTCATGGAGCGATAGTACCACCTGGCTGCGGCTGAACCGAAACAGATTCACCCAACCTCAACATGCCAGGTAACAGAAGCAGCGTAAAAACCGTGCTGATCGCAAGCCCGCCGACAATCACAGCTGCCAGCCCACGATAGAGTTCGGTACCGGCCCCCGGAACCAGCAGCAGCGGCAACATACCGAACAGGCTTGTCAGCGTACTCATCAGTATCGGCCGCAAGCGCAACTGGACTGCCTGCTGTACCGCTGCGCGTCTTGCACTTCCTTCACGCTCTGCTCGACGTGTCTGATAAACGAGCAGGATGGCATTATTCACCACCAGGCCAAGCAAAATGATAAAACCTATCATGGTCAACAGGTCCATGGACTGAAAAACAAACAGGTTAACAAGTTGCAAACCAATAACACCACCAACTGTCGCAAGCGGCAATACAATCAATACCAGTAAACTGTCCAGGAACGAGCGGAACAGAGCGCTCATCAACAGATACAATATCGCGACTGCCAACAGAAAACTGCCACTCAAACTGGCCAGCGCCTCATCCAGCTTTTCCGCTGTACCCGCATAGCGGATGCTCCCGTCCTCGGGAAGCATCTCCAACAAGCGGGGCTCCACCTCCGTGCGCAAGGTCTTCATCAACTGCTCCAGCGACATGCCTTCGGGTGCACGCACTGACAGGTTTACCGTCCTGCGTCGATCGAGCCGCCTGATCTGATCCGGGCCCGCGGTACGCTCGACGGCAACCAGTTCACCAAGCGGCAGTACACCAGCCTGTGGTGTAACCACCGGTATTGCTTCGAGCTCTTCGGGGGTCTCCCAGGCATCACTGCGTAACACAATATCGCGCCGTCGCTCGCCATCAAAATACTCACCAACAAACAGGCCGGAACCCAGTGCCCTGGCCACTCTCGCCACTGTTTCGCGGTTCCAGCCAGCTTCTGCGATACGTCGCTCGTCTGGCTTGAGCAGGATCTCGGGCTCCGCCATTTCCAGTGCCGGCTGCGGGGATACCGATACTCCGGGGATTGTTTCTTCAATCAGGTCATAACCAATTCTGGCGGCATCCAGCAAGGCTTCCAGATGTCGTGACTGCAAGTTCACATTAACGTTGCCGCCACCGCCAAAACCACGAAACAACGAGTCTCTGCGCGCATACGCCAACGTATCAGGGAAGCCACGTACGATTTCGTTCAGCACCGGCAGCAACGCTTCGACATCCTCTGCACGTTCCGCCCGCACGCCCATAAATGCACCACTTCGATGCACCACGAAGAAATAGTGTTTGACCCGTGGCAACTTTTCGCCATCCAGGTAGGGCTGCATGCGCTCTGCCACCACACGTCCCATTTCCCGTTCGATGGTGTCCAGATTCACACCCGGCGCCACGCTGATAGTGGCCGATACCCGGTTACGATTACCGGTAGGCAGATAATCCATTTCAGGTACCAGTGTCCAACTCAGCAGTGCGGGCAATACAGTCAGCGACAGAATCAAGCTCCAGCGACGCTGTCGGGTCTCGGTCAGTTGCATAATCCAGCGACTGGCAGAAGACCACCAGTGCGCGTGACGGTCTTGCACATGATAGTCAGTCAGCCATTGGCGTGCTGCCGCCGGAACCAGAGAGGTGGCAACCAGCATCGACGCTATGATCGCAGCGGTAATCGCTATCGCCAGATCGGCAAATAACTGACCTGCCTCATCCTGCAGAAATACGACGGGCAGAAAAACAGCAACAGTAGTTGCCGTTGATGCCAGGAGCGCACCCCATACCTGGTCTGAGCCCTCCAGCGCTGCCTGCTCCGGAGGCTGGCCCGCTTCACGCAAACGCACAATATTTTCCAGCACAACGATGCCGGAATCCAGGACCATACCTACTGCGAACGCCAGGCCGGCCAGTGAAATAATGTTCAACGTATGCCCGCTGATATCGAGAACAAAAAAAGCAAATGCGAGGCACAGCGGAATCGCCGCTGCCACAATCAAGGTGGCACGCAGGCGCCGTAAAAACCACCATAGAACGCCAACTGCAAGAAAAACCCCTGCCACGAGATTACCGGTCAACATGGAAACGGAGTTGTGGATATAGATAGTTTCGTCGTAGACCTGCTGGATGCTCAACCCCGCCTGCTCGAGCGGAACCTCGAGCTCGGCGACTACCTGCTGTAAACCCTCCATTACCTCCAGAACATTAACACCCGATTCCCGGTAGGCATTAACGGCGATCACCGAGCCCCCCTGATTGATAACAAGACTTTCGCGATCTACTGGCTGCAGCTCAATGCTGGCGATATCTCGCAGCAGCACCGGACGGCCTTCACGCCAATCGACAACCAGCTCTCCAAACTGGTCAATCGGGTAAGTGCCTGCGAAACGCACCGTATAACGACGCTTGCCAATATCGACCTGACCGGCCGATGTATCTTCATTTCGACCAACACGCGAGGCAACCGTGGGCAAATCAACATCAAGTGCCGCCATCTTGTAGGGATCAAAGCTGATGCGTAGTTCCTTGGCTCGACCACCTCGGACCTCGGACTGCGAAACTCCTTCAACACGTTCAAAGCGAGTCTGGACAATATCTTCAACAAGATGGTGGTAATCAGATAATGCGTTATTGTTTCCCGGCAAGGCCCTGATTATGAACCAGGCAATAGGACGGGTACGCTCGCCGACGGTGGACAAACGTGGTTCGTCAGCATCTTCCGGGTATCCTCTTACCCGATTAAGCCTGTTCAGCACATCGATCAGCGCCCGCTGAAGATCGGAGCCAACCTTAAACCGAAGCGTAACCCTGGCACGACCACGCTGCGCCCTGGAAAGCATCTCATCCATACCTGGTGTTCCACGCAGTGCTTTTTCCTGGGGTTCAATAATTTCGGATTCGATTTCTTCGGGTGCTGCGGCACGCCACGCAGTGGTAACAGTGATCGAGGGGCGTTCAACTTCCGGTGTCAGCTGAACCGGGAGTCGCTCCAGGCTGAGAAAACCGAATAACATTACCAGCAGGGCGGCGACCAGAGCCGCAACCCGGTTGGACAGCGCCAGACGCGTCAGATTCACAATGGCTGGTCCGGCTGCTGAATGCTGACAGCCTGACCCGGCCTGATGCGTTCGCCGCCACGTATAATAATTTGATCACCAGCTTCAAGATCACCAGACACTTCGATATAAGGGCCACTGGCAATACCGGTTGTAACAGCAACCCGCCTGGCCATGTTATCAGTGTCGACTTTGTAGAGGCTGATGGAACCGCGACGCAAGACCAGCGCATCTCGCGGCACCGCAAGCACTTTGCGCGGCTTCTGCGTCGGAACAGCGATTCGCACACTCTGGCCAACGCTCCAGTTACCAGGAGGCATTTCGACGCGTAACTCGTAGAGGCGCGAGCGCAAATCGCTGACCGGCACTAAAGTTCGCACCAGCCCCCGGTAGACCCTGTCGTCAATCTTGATGGCTATCGTGTCGCCGACTGTGATGAAAGGCAGTGCCGATACAGATACCCAGCTCTGCGCTTCAAGATTGTGTGGGTCGGTCATTGCAACCACAGCTGTCCCGCTATCCGCCCACTCTCCCGCGTTAAGCAAACGCTCTGTCACCACACCCGAAAAGGGCGCACGTAACTTGCTGCGCTTCAACTCCTCATTGGTACGCTGCTCGCGTGCCTGCGACGCCATAAGCTCACTCTGTGCCGCCAACCGTTCAGAAACAGTTTTTTCCAGCTGACTTTTCGCAGCATTGTTCTGTTTGGCCAGGCGTTGCAGACGCGAAGCCTCTTGCTTGAGAAACCCCAGTCGTGCATTGATACGTCCGATATCAGCCTTGCGCTCAGCATGCTCCTGCTGCAGCAAGGTATCATCAATGCGTGCGACGACGTCGTCTTTCTCAATCTCACCGCCCACTTCGGCGACCCATAACATGCGTCCGGATACCTCGGCCGCAAGACGTGCCTGCTCACGACTGATCACGGTACCGGTGTACCAGTTGACTGGCGCCAGCTCGCGCAGGGTAGCTTCCGCAACCACCACCGGTTTGGCTTCAGGGGCAGCGATGGCCGACACTGGCACCAGGGCAAGCATCAAAAGCAGGCCTGGCAGCAGCCGGCATCGGAAAAATAGCGTCAACACGTCTTGCATAAGTGTATTGTCAGTCGGTAAGATGTATGCAGCATACCGTTTCACTTGCAACGACTCAAAGTAGCCGCTGCGCAAGGTATGTTAGTGTACCCGGTAAGTCACAGAGCTTGGACAATAAAGCCGCAGGAGCATTACTTGGACCAGTCGATCGTATTCTCGGTATTCCTGATTTTTACCGGCGCAGCCGTACTGGCAACCCTGGCACTTTACGCCCGTCAGTCCATGCTGGTGGCCTATATCCTGCTCGGCATGGCCATGGGGCCCTCGGCACTTGGCCTGGTCAATGATGTACACCTGCTACAGGAACTCTCGCACGTTGGCATTGTTTTTCTGCTGTTTTTGCTCGGCCTTAATCTGCATCCGCAGGATCTCTGGCACCTGTTCCGCAAAGCAACCCTGGTAACACTGGTCAGCTCAGTGCTGTTTGCCGCGCTCGGCGGTGCCACTGCGCTGGCATTTGGCTACGACCTTGTAGAGTCTGCCATTATCGGTGCAGCGATGATGTTTTCCAGCACTATTATCGGCCTCAAGCTGTTACCCAGCACCGTACTCCACCATCAGCATACCGGCGAAATAATAATTAGTGTATTGCTGCTGCAGGATTTAATTGCCATCGCGATCCTGCTGGCGCTGCATGGTGTTGGTGGAAACAATACTGGCTGGCAGGGCTTCACACTACTGGCACTGGCACTGCCGGCATTTATGCTGTTCGCCTTCGCCTTTGCGCGCTATGTACTGGCCCGGTTGCTGGCACGCTTCGATACTATCCAGGAGTATATTTTTCTACTCGCCATTGGCTGGTGCCTGGGCATGGCACAGTTGTCAGAAGCTGTGGGGCTGTCGCCTGAAATCGGCGCCTTTATCGCAGGCATTGCTGTTGCCACGGAACCAATATCGCGCTTCATCGCAGAAAGCCTGAAGCCGCTGCGGGACTTTTTCCTCGTGGTGTTCTTTTTCAGCCTCGGTGCCGGCTTCGATCTGTCGATGATGCAGGACGTACTGATACCCGCTTCTATACTGGCCATCATCAGCCTGGTAGTGAAACCCGTTGTCTTTAAGCGATTGTGGGTTTACGAAGGTGAATCCCCCGAACGATCCCTGGAAATCGGGGCCCGCCTGGGACAAATAAGCGAATTCTCTCTTCTGATCGCACTGCTGGCCACACACTCAAATATTATTGGATCACAGGCTTCCTACCTGATCCAGCTGGCCACACTGATCAGCTTTATCGTATCGTCCTATTATATTGTGATGCGTTACCCGACGCCGATAGCAGTTTCGGATCGACTAAGGCGCAACTAGTGAGAAAGCACGCCGGCAGATCAAACGAAAAAATAATGCCAGCTGCCACCCGAACAGCTGGCCAGTGCATTCAATAACTTGTCTGAGGGAATAGCTTCCTGCGGATATATACCGGCGATCTCGACAAAACAACGCCCAAAACCCGCCGACTGGCGCCAGTCCAGATCAATCGCCTCCGACACTTCACCGCACTGCTCACAGGTAAACTTCATCTCCATGGTTGTTTGCCGTTCATCTCTTACCTGCGCACGACAATGCTTGCAGCGTGCCGCAGGCTTTTTCGCTGCAGACATGAACATAACTTCCGGGTAAGTATGAAAATGGATCGAACAGACGGTTTGACCATCGGCCGCTGACCGGGGGTCCAGTTGAACCTGCGGCGAGCAGCCAAGAAACATGACCAGGGCTAAAAAGCCCTCTCCTGCCCAGTAAGTGCTGTTTTGCCCCTCGTCGGAGGATGTCGAAATAAGCCCCAGCTCGTGCAATGGCGTGATCAGCTCAGTGAGCTCATCAGGCGACCAGTGCGGATCCTGAGCATGCAAAAACAGAGAAGGCAATTGGGGTGCGCTAACCCTTGGAACCGGATAAATCCCAACTGTAAGAGCAATCGAGGTAGGAGCGAACCGAAACCAGTCCGACGATACCGTCTTCAACCATGGTCGCCACCGGGGTACGTTGGCGGAATTTACGATTCGCTTTGTGCATCCACAATTTACCCATGCGCTTGCTGAAGGGATAAGTGGTTCGCAAGGCATCGGCAATGGCGATCAGGTGTTCTACACGCTGCATAACATCTGGTTCGTCAGGGAGCGGCCTGCTGTCACGCAAGCGGTTTACTTCCCGGGCGGGCGCATCTGCCATGCCCAGAAGAACCAGTTGATCTTTTGCTGCAATATCCCAGTCATCCAGCATGCTCAGGATTCCCCTGGTCAACTCCAGCCGATCTGCCTCGTTCATACCGGTCATTGGCCGTACACCTCATAAATTCAGTCACGAAAGTGTACCATGCGCAGCCAATTGCTCTGCAGGCCTATCCCCCAGTAATTTTGGGGATGCCCGCGTCAACTGCATGTAAACGATGAGGATAATACTGGATGGGCAACAGCGGACTGGTTTTACTGCTTCTGCTCGGGCTACTGGTCTGGTTCTGGCAAAATACCCTGCGTGCGCGCGAAAGTGCTCTGCATGCAGCGCGAGAGCTTTGCCAGCACCAGCAGTTACAGCTACTGGACGCTACTGTGACCCTGCAAAACCTGCGACTCCGGCGTGGCGAAAATGGCCGGCTACAGCTAATGCGCACGTTCCAGTTCAACTACAGTGACACCGGCGAGAATCGCCGCACCGGCTTTATTCTTATGACCGGAAACCGTATTGATCAGGTGGGCTTGTGAGTAACCCGGGCTGAATTGCTATACTTGCCACGCCTCATAAACAGCCAATGCGACAAACCCATGCCCTATTACGTCTACAGAATTACTCCTGGCCCCACTGCTCTTACCAAGGCGCTGGAAAAGCTTGAACACCACGATGCCTTCAAAGCCGCCAAAAACCGCGCACGCGAGATGCGCGCCGAACTGGACAGCAATGATAACCGCCTGATAAAAGTGGTTTTTGCCGAGTCAGAACTGCAGGCCGAGGAAATGCTGATGGAAAAGCGCGAACAGCCAATCCTGCGCGAATGGGAGAAGTAAGCATCCTGCATGGTTGAAGAAGATCAGTATCGCTCGACCTACAAGCAACTGAACGAACGTCGTTGCGTATTTGAAAAAGCAGTGCTCAGCCGTCGCTGCAGCTGCTCATGCTCCGCCCGGTTCTACCTGGCGGATCGAGAAGGTATCGCATGCGACTCCGGCAACGCGCATGCCCGCTGTGAAAGACTGATCCATCTATTGCGCGAAAATGCCAAATTTTCCCTCAAACTCACCAGTCTGGAGGGTGAACTGCCGCATGCCAAGGAAATCAAGGTACAAAATGGTGGCTTATTGGGCCTGCAGCGGGTTTTACGGCCCGACCTGACCACCGGCAGTGTCGTTGATATTGCCGGTCTCACGAGACTCGGCGAACGCACCTACGGCGCACTGGAAACCTTTCCATTCCGCGAAATTGTCAAATCTATTGTAAGTTTTGAGGGTCGCCGCAGACCGCCTTCCAAACGCTGAACCCATCCGCCAAATATAGACAGGCATCCATAGCTGTCGAAAGCCTGTCAATTAAAGACCGCCTCCTGTCGTCCGACATATGTCAGAACAGATTTACCGACTTAACCGCAGCAACCGCTGCAAGGCAGGGTATCCATGGAAATTCAGGCGTTTGCCGACGAGGGGCGCACCTGGACCGTCACTTATGTGGTCTTCGACCCAGATAGCAAAGATGCTGTAGTTATCGATCCAATCCTGGATCTGGACACTACGCCGTGGCGGACCTCAACAGACTCAATCAACCAGGTTATTGAGTTTATTGAAAATAATGACCTTAAAGTTCACTGGGTAATGGACACTCACGTGCACGCCGACCACATCACTGGAGCTGGCGAACTAAAGCGGCGCCTGGGCGCACCGATGGCAATTGGCTCCCATATCTGCCGCGTACAGGAAATTTTCAAACAGGCATTTAACCTGGGAGATGGTTTCCCCACTGACGGCCGGCAGTTCGACCGCCTGCTGAATGATGGCGACACACTGCAGGCTGGAACCCTGGCATTCAATATACTGCATACCCCTGGACATACACCGGCCTGTTGCACCTTCAGCATTGAGGACGCCCTGTTTAGCGGCGACGTGCTGTTTATGCCGGACATCGGCGTGGCGCGCTGCGACTTTCCCGATGGCAGCCCGAAAAACCTCTACAACTCTGTGAAAAACCGCCTGTACGAGTACGCCAACAGCACCCGGGTATTTGTTGGCCACGATTACCCTGACCAACGCGAATTCCAGTACCAGACTACTATCGGGCAAAGCAAAGCGTTTAATTGCGACCTGCCAAACAGTATCAGCGAGGAAGAGTTCGTCGCCAAAATTGATAAGCGTGACAGCACGCTACCGGCGCCACGGCTATTGTTCCCCAGCCTGCAGGTCAATATCAATGCCGGCGAACTGCCGAAACCCGAAAACAACGAAGTCGCCTACCTTAAGGTACCGCTGAACTTTCTATAAGCCGGATAGGACTTCAGGAATTGCTGCACGGAGAAAATTACTATGATGAGCGTCAAACTGGAACACGTACTCGACAATCTGTCGACGCACTACATGCCTTTCACTCTTCTGTCGAAGGAGCGTGTCACGGAACTCGTGAACGTGATTCGTTTTGTGGAACTTCGCGAAGGCGAAATCATGCAGATTCGCGGCAGCGAAGCCAATGACTACCTCTATGTAGTGGAAGGTCACCTGGAGATCATTCAGCGCGGTTCGATTCGCTCCTTCACCGGGCCGGAAGATACCCGCAGCCATCCGTTTATCTTGCCTGCCGCACCTGCAACGGCAACGATTGTCGCCCGCCAGAATTCGATTATCTGTCACGCTGACCGCGAGATGCTGGACAACCTGATCGCCTGGGACGAAATGGTTCATTTTACGGAGGATACCGACAGAGAGTTACACGACCGTCTGGAACTGGTGCGTAACTCACTGGTCTTCCGCCGCCTGCCGCTCGAACAGGTTGAAGCAGCCTTCAAGAGAATGGACGTTAAAACCGTCAAGGCCGGCGAAGACATTATCCGCATGGGCGATGAAGGTGATGCGTATTTCATCATCAGCGAAGGCACTGCTGAAAGCTACCAGATCGGTCTGTACGATGACGAACCCACCAAGGTCGCCGACCTGCAGGAAGGTGATGCGTTTGGCTGCGAAGCACTGATTTCAGGCAACCGACGCTGTGAAACAGTACGCGCAACCAGCGACTGCACGCTACTGGTCCTGAATCACGAAGCTTTTGAGGACCTGATCAAGAATCCACTGATCAAGACTGTTCATCCCAGCGTTGCCAGAACAATGGTGGAAACCGGATATAAACTTCTGGATGTACGCTATGCCGAAGAGTTTGACGACCACCACATCCCCGGCGCCACCCTCATGCCTCTGTATGAACTACGCAACCGGATGGATGAACTGGACAAGAATGATCGTTATATTGTCTACTGCCATGCGGGCGGTCGCAGCGCTGTTGCCACGCTGGTGCTTAATCAGAACCAGTTCGACGTGGTCAGTCTGGAAGGCGGCATACGCGATTGGCCGTTTGAAACGGCATCCGTGGAAGACCTTGCCGCAGAAGCCCCGGAAGATGCACCACAGGCGGCCAACGCCAACTAGTCGCACCCGTGAAGGCCGGGGCGGCTCAACCAACGAGGAGCCCCGGCCATCAACAATCAGCTGACAAACGAAGAAATTCGGGCGCTAAGAAGCAAGCTTGACGGGCTGCGCCTGGAGCACCGTGATCTTAACGACGTTATCGACCATCTGATTCATTCCGATTACCCGGACCAGCTGCAGCTAAAACGCCTCAAGAAACGCAAACTCCGCCTTAAAGACCTGATTCAACAAGTCGAAAGCCGCTTGATACCCGATCTGGACGCCTGATTACGGCACCCGGTAGTTCACCTGTTTGACCGGCGACTCCACGGAAATGCTCGCCCCCTGAACCTCGGACGCCCGGCGCACTTGTACAAAAAGACGCTTGCCGCCAGTGCCCGCAGTTAAAGTGTAGGGCACGGCACTCTTGTATGGTTGCCAGGCGACAGCGCTGAGATCATCCTGTTCGCTTACCCGGATCTGATTGATTTTTCCGGACGCTGCCACTGAAACAAGCACTCCGTTTTCGACGTTGATATCGCGCCGAACATTGACGGCGTTAATCGCCAGACCTCTAGCCTCATCAGCTTCCTTGGCAGAATGCTCGGCATTACATACCGGCCCACCGCCGCCTGTCGCCAGTTTCAACACCAGTACACGACTCTGGTACAGAGGTTCCAGTTGCTGCTCACGTCCCTTATAGCCACCGCGCGAAGCCGTGAGCACCAGCGGCACAGGCCGCACATCTTTAAAACGCACTACACCATTGCGATCAGTGCGGAGTGCGCCAAACTGGTCTGCACGTGCAGAAGTTCCCAGGCATATGGCAACATCGGCAAGCGGCTTACCTGTTTGTTTATCAAAGGTGTGAGCCTCCAACCAGTGGGGGCCGGAGGAAACGGCCAGACTTGTAGCGGAACCTGTCATCATCGCGACAACAGTGGCAGCCCAGAGGGCATGTTTCAATATTATTTTCATCATTATTATTCCTGCAGTTTTCAGTTTTATTTTTAAGTATAAATACACGTATTGGCCGGGCACCGATGTGAGTTACGAATCTTCGTCAAGCCGGGGAAATGCCCGCGCAAACTTCTGGATCCACTCTCGCGCCGCCTCTTCACCATCGATTATCCGCCCCTCTGCGGCCAACACTTCGGCTTTGTATTGCTCAATATGGCAGACCTGTTCCACCATTCTGGCACGAAACAGGTCACTTGACTCAGTGAAGGCTACGCCAATCACAAAACTGTCGCCTTCGGACTGGCACCAGACCACCTGTGCCCGGGCGACGAAATCCGGTTCGACATTGCTAATGCGAATGGTGATCAGGCTGCCAGCCGTCAGCGCATGCGTGGAAGTGAATGACAGGCCACCGGCACTGATGTCATTCAGGTGCTCCTGGCTGACACTTTCCGCATATTCATCTGCCTGATATTCAAGGGGAATATCCGACGGATGGCGTATGTAACTGCGCATACCCAACCTCCGACCCGTCGCATCCCGGCGAATTCACTCCTACCCGCACAATTGTAGCTGTTTCAGCAACACTTGGCCCTGTCTCGATACTTTCGCAGGAAACCAGGAAATGCCTACTGAATCCCGTTTTGACTCACTCGGTTTCCCTAATATGTGACAAATAGCATGATTTAATCCTCTTGTCTCTCAACAAATAGCCCTGGATGACGATATCAACTATGAAACAAACTATTGCCAGTCATGGGATTTTTTAGACACAAGCCGAAACAGTCAGCGAACCTGACAGCGCGGAAGGGTGGCGGTCGCGACGATCCTGAAGAAGCACGGCGAAACGTCGGGGATGCACACCAAGCTACTGATAAAAATAGCATTAATTTAAACCGGATCTCAGGCACAGGGCACGAGCAAGACAAAATACAAGCATATACGGCCCAAATCCGCAGCGAAGCGGTGCAGGCACGGCGACTGGCAGAACAAATCGACAGCCTGTCGCGGAACACAGTGACACAAACACGACGGAAGCAGGCAGTTATGACGGACTCTACAACCATTGACTCTGGGCAAACGCAGAAGAAACAACGCCGTGCCACAGACAAGCCACGTGCGGCCAACGTCTGCTCGAGTTTTAATCCGTTGCATCCGTCGATGGAGCTACCGCCAGAACAACTCATCAGGCTGCTGGGACTGGAAAGCAAAAAAATCCGCAAGCAGAAACGGTCGCAACCTGCTCCTGTGCAACAGACAACTGCATCTCCCGGCGCCAGCACCACACTAGCCCCGGAAGAACCGGCGCGCTCAGAACCTGAGCCGGCTGCCAGCCAGACACGATCAGCACGGTCGACACACAGACAGCGTGAGTATGAACACGCCAGAAAGCAGGGGAATTCAAAAAGTCGCCGCGGTTTATGGGTGCCAGCTCTTGCCGCAGGTTTGGTCTGTGGCATCGCGGTATCTGCCTACCTGTTCTGGACGCAGCCGGAACATGGCGCCGCAACCACAGCAGCAGCACCTGCTACGAACAAGGTAAGTCGCAGTCCCGTTACCAGCGCACCACGCAAGCCGGCGACCAAAACACCCGCCCCCACGGCAAAATCAACACCACCATCCGCTGCGAAAAATGACCCCGCGTGGCTCGCGACTATTGAAGCCCGGGAGAAACACCTCCGTGACGAGGCAAAACAGCGCCTGGATCAGCGCCTGAAGCGAGCAGTACCGGCACCACCGATCGCGGCGGTACCCGTTGTAACACCAACACAAGCTGAAGAAGTAGTTACACATGTTAAGCCTGAGACAGTAGTCACTGACGAGCCTGCGTTGGTAACTAGCGGGGAACCTGAGGCGGTAACTACTGATTCACCTGAAGTGATGACAACTGGCGTGACCGCTGTAAAGTCCGAGACTGTTGCTGAAGACGAAATACTGGTCGAAGACATCGATATTCCGACAGCAAGTCTGGCGAGTGAACCAGTGGATGAGCCGCTGCAGACAGCTGAAACACCAAGCTTCGAAGCAAGCAATCCCGGCGAACTGATTGAAGATCAGGCTCCTGCCACTAATGCCGAACCAACCGATCAGCTCAGGGACGAAAACGCTCCGTCCACACCTGCCGTTGACACACCGCCCCAGGAAGGCGCTACAGGACTATTCTGAGATAGCAGAACCGTCCCTCTCTGGCGCAACCGTTGATTGAGGTTGAACATCAGGAATACGCTGGCCAGAGCCTGACCCGGCCGCAGGTAAAGAAACCCGGGACGGCGCCACCGGAGCCGCTTCGACATAGTGGAATAGCTCGGTATACAGTGGCCAGCCACTCTCATCGACCACTGTTACCGACCACTCACCCAGCTGATCAGGCTCGATCTCAACCCTTGAATATACTCGCCAGCGTGGCCCGCCTACCTTGAAGGGCACAATAGAAACTGCCCGCCCTCCGTATTCCCACCGGTGTGTGACAGTGCGCTCCTGCAGGTGCCGCAGATCTGTAAAAAAGTATACATGATTTGCCGGTCTCGCCAGCAACACAACATCATCTACCGGCTCACGATCACTAATGGTGGTTGCAAACTGGGCACGCGCAACCTCCCAGTCCGGATCAGGAATCGCGGTGTCTTCAGCCTGCACTGACACACCCAGAATCAGAAATACCCAGGCCCATCGATACATTATTATTCCTCCGTAATTGCGTCTAGTTCGATCGATGCGGCTTCGTCAGATAAGCCTGACCAGACATTTCGGTCAGTCGACTCGCAGTTCTGGCAAATGCCTGTTGCAACCGATGCCCGGTATACAACTGCTCCGGCGGCACTTCGGCAGTGACTATCAAGGTCACGTTATGGTCGTAAAGTGCATCGACCAGATGGATAAAGCGCCGCGCTGCCTCATCCTGCTCCTCAGTCATCAAGGGTACAGCCTCGAGCAACAGGGTATGAAACTCCCTGGCCAGCTCAAGATAATCCCGAACCGAATGAGATTGCTCACAAAGTTCGGAAAACTCCACCCATAACACGTCTCCCGCAAGCGCTCGAACCGCTACTGATCTGCCCGCCAGGTGAACGCTTGTCTGTCCGTGCCCCCCGGACAAGGGCGCCAGATCCTGCAAGCGACCGGAAAGCCAGTCTCCGGCCGGTTGACCGCTAATGATCTGGTAGATGCTGGCGTGCTGCAAGTGTTCCAGGCGGAAATCCTGTTTCCCATCCAACTCGAAAACCTGGCAATGGGTTTTCAACTGATCAATGGCGGGCAGAAAGCGCTGGCGCTGCAAACCATCAGGGTACAGAGCGTCAGGTGCAGTATTGGAAGTCGCCACCAGGGCAACGCCGCGTCGAAACAGGCCGGTCAGCAACCCCGCCAGCAACATGGCATCGGCAACGTCAGTGACGTGAAACTCGTCCAGACACAACACGCGGCACTGGCTAGCCTGCTGCCCAGCCACCACATCCAGCGGATCCCTGGTTCGATACAGGCCATCGAGTGCCTCATGCACCTCAAGCATATAACGGTGAAAGTGCACCCGACGCCCCATATTTTCCGGCAGACATTCATAAAAACAGTCCATCAGGTAGGTCTTGCCGCGACCGGGCCCACCCCAGAGATACAGCCCCTGCAGGGTCGGTGTTTTTTTGCCGAACAACCTTGACCAGACAGGCGCTACCGCAACCGGAGAAACCAGCCTATTGTAAAGACTCTGCAGCCGCTCAATAGCCTGCAGCTGCACAACATCATGGTGAAATCCGTCGCGCGCCAGGTCAGCCTTGTAGCGTTCCAGGGGTGTCATGTCCAACCTATCGGCGGGTATGCACTAGAGCATTTGAATTGTTAACCCCAGATCCCGGCAACGCTGTTCTTCGGCCGGCGCACTTATCACTGCTACACTGGCGACCTCAGGCCTGAGGTAGGTCTCACCGACCCTCTGCAAATCAGCAAGGGTTACCTCGAGAACACACTGACGGAATGCCTGTCGGCGCTCGGGGGTACGGCCGTAGAGGTTGCTGAAAAATGCATCCTTGGCTTCGCCTGCGGGAGAACCGGGACGATCAATGCTGCTGATAACACCAAGGATCGCCTCTTCCACCAGGCGCCACTCGTGCTTGTCATCAAGCAACCAGGCAATCGATTTATCAAAATCGTCAAGTGTTTCTTCCAACCGCGGATCACGATAGGAGAAAAAGCGGAACGCCGCATTATCACTGTCGTGGCTTGCACCACCACCATAGGCACCGCCCTGCTCACGCACAACCCGGTGTAAATAACCGTTGCGCAGGAAGCCCGCCAAAACACTTAGTGCCGCAGCATCTTCATGTTCTGCGGGTACCGTAGGGTAAGCCTTGGCGCAGAAATTCACCTGGGTATTGGTTAACCAGGCATCACGCACCTGCTGGTTAACGGGTGCCGGGCTAAATGCTGAAAATGCCGACACTTTACTATCAGAACCGTTCCAGGCCTGCTGTACTTCCTCGCGCGCCTGCGACAGCCGTTCGGCTTCGGCAACCAGCAAAAACTGCCGGGGCGCCGCAACAATCTGCTGGTGGATCTTTTCAAACCGCCCGGCCAGCTGATCAAGTTCATCTTCAGAATCCAGGGCGTCATCGAGCACTTTCAAATGACGAATCCCTGCCAGACCGCGCAGCCTGTGGCTTAGTGCTGCTCCACTACTTAATCCAGACATCGCTGCCAACATAGCCAGTCCATGACCGTTGCCTGTCACGCTCTGCTCTCTACGGGCACGCTGTTGCGCCATGAGTTCACGGATACGAGCCGACTCATCGAAGCGAGCCTCCAGCAAACTATCGCGCATCAATGCCGACAAGGCCACATGATTACGCACCAACGCCTTCCCGGAGAGCACAAAGTAGCCACTCATTCGCTGCACATCCTCAACGCTGCCACGCATACTGCTACTGGCATGAACACCACCTGAGACACTGGTCTGCAACGCCTGCACATCGAGATAGTCGCGCCCTGCACAGCCAAGTTGCGTCAGCGCATTGGTATAGTAGGGCAAGGTTTCCAGCAGCTCATCATCCAGATCTGGCAGATCCGCCACCACCTGCTGATAAACCAGGCCATTCGTACCCTGGGCATAGAAACTTGCCGGGCGCCCGCAAAGTTCGCCTGCATCGCCACTGGCGATATGCATTTCGGCCGGAATATCCTCCAAACCAACCTTGGGCAATAAAGCGGGGTCATCAGCTTCCTCCTGGCGCCTGGCCAGTTCTCCGGCCAACTTAACCACTTCCAGCCTTTGGCGCTGTTCCATGCCCTGCTTGATCTTTGCAAGCCGCTGAGCTTCGGCTTTTTCCCGGCGTGCCGACAATTCGGTATCCGGCACCATTGTGAGGCGTACTCGATGCGAGTTTTCCAGCAGACGGGTCCTGACAAGATCGCGCACATAGTCTGGATCGCGGACGAGCTCTCTCAGCTCTTCCAGTACCGGGTCAAGATTTAGCAGCGCAACCGGATCACCCCGGTGAACCGCACTGGATAACCCCTCTAGAATGAGCTGTAGACCGTAGGGATAACCGTCACCGGATACCTCCCGCTGACTGAGTTCCAGCTGATGCAGGACAGCTTCAACACGCTCTGTCGGCACGCCTTCGTCAACCACTTTCTGCAGAACATCAAGCACCAGCTTCTCAAGCGCATCGGCATTTTCTGGCCGGCTACCTTCCAGACCACAGACGAAACTCATCTCGCGGTTTGATGCCTCCAGACCACACAGCGGTGAGGGAGCACTACCGAGGTCAGTTGTCTCCAGCGCGTAGCGCAGCGGCGATGCACCGTCATCCAGAAGAATGCCTTCGAGCAGGTGCGCTTCCAGCTGCTCTTTCAGGTTAATGCTCGGACCCAGCAGCCATCCGACGACAATATGTGTCTTGTCGCCCACTTCACCAGGTTCATCGTATGGATAGTTTTCCTGCACTCTAAGTGGTGCGTGGTAGCGTTTCTCATCCGCAACATCGATCTGCATATCCAGGCGCTCGAAGCGTGACAGGGCCTGGTCATGAATACGCTGCTGATGCTGGATGGCAGGAATATCGCCATAGGTCATAAACACAGCGTTGGAAGGATGGTAATGGGTCTGGTAAAACTCTTTCAGTTCCCGGTAGCTTAAATCCGGAATATGCTCCGGATCACCACCACTGTTGTAATGATAGGTAGTGGTCGGGAAAAGATACCTGGTCAATGTCTGCCAGAGAATGCTGGACGGCGAACTCATGGCGCCCTTCATTTCATTGAACACTACACCCTTGAAAACCAGATCGGAATCCGGGTTATCCGCCTCGGCGAATTCCACGCGGTGACCTTCCTGGGAAAAATCCAGTTCATGCAGCCTCGAGAAAAACACCGCATCCAGGTAAACATCCAGAAGGTTATTGAAATCTTTTCGGTTCTGGCTGGCGAACGGATAGGCGGTCCAGTCACTGCTGGTGAACGCGTTCATGAAAGTATTTAGTGAACGCCGTATCATCATGAAAAACGGATCGCGCACCGGGTAACGTTCACTGCCACACAATGCGGTATGTTCAAGTATATGCGCTACCCCGGTGGAATCCGCAGGCACAGTCCTTAACGCAACCAGAAATACGTTCTCCGGATTATCAGCCGCAAGGTGATAGTACAAGGCACCTGTTTTTGTGTGGCGGTATTCCTCGACCACCAGGTTAAGTGACTCGATTCGTTCACTGCGCTTCCACTCAAAAGCGGGGTGCACCTCAGCGGGCTGAAGTGGATTGGCTGCCTGGCCGGCAATTACACTGCTCATTGATATCGTTACCTGCGGTACGGTGGTCTACCCGGGCATTGTAACTCGCTATACCAACCTTCTGCCATGCTGCTCTGGCAGGCCAGGCATACAGCCGCTAGAATGCCGGCTTTAGCCCCGACCAGCGCTTCTACCCTTATGAAAATAGTGTCATTCAATACCAACGGCATCCGTGCCCGCCCACATCAGCTGCAGGCGCTGGTTGACAGCCAGCAGCCGGATATTATCGGCATACAGGAAACCAAGGTGCAGGATCCGGATTTTCCGCTGGAGATGATCGATGCGCTGGGCTACGAGGTGGCGTACCACGGGCAGAAAGCCCACTACGGGGTAGCAATCCTCTCCCGCACCAAACCACAGAGCGTCAGCAAAGGCTTCACGCACGATACTGAAGATGCCCAGAGGCGACTCATCAGCGCATGCTTCAAGCTGACTGATGGTCGTGAATTAACAATCATCAATGGCTACTTCCCACAAGGTGAAAGCCGTGACCACGAAACCAAGTTCCCCGCCAAGCGCAAGTTCTACAGCGATCTTCTGGAACAGCTGCAACAACAGCATGATCCGTCGCAGCTGGTAATCGTGCTCGGCGACATGAATGTCGCACCGCTTGATGCAGATATCGGTATCGGTGCTGATAACGCCAAACGCTGGCTGAAAACCGGCAAATGCAGCTTCCTCCCCGAAGAACGCGAGTGGCTGAAGCAGCTCACCGACTGGGGGCTGGTAGACACCTATCGGCAGCACCATGCCGATAGCGATGATCACTTCAGCTGGTTCGACTACCGTAGCCGTGGTTTCGACCGCGAACCACGCCGCGGATTGCGCATTGATTTTATTCTGGCAACCCAGCCACTTGCAGAAATCTGCCGGGATGCCGATATTGACTATGCTATCCGTGCCATGGAAAAGCCGTCAGACCACTGCCCCATTTGGGCCGATTTCGACGTCTGATCGACACTGCCGGGGCTATTCACTAAACCAGTACAGCGGTAGAATTCAAACTATGCAAATGACTCTGCAAAAGTTTCGATTGACATGGATGTTACTCGTCAGCCTGATTCTGGCTATGGCCGCCCCGCCCTGCGTTCTCGCAACGGCCACCGAGAGCGTCATCAACGAAGACCCTCAACCCCTGGTTTCAAAGCGTCTAAGTGATTTACTGGTACGCTTGCGCGACAACTCTGACAAAATTCGCCAGAATCAGGCCGTCGCCTACGAAATCAGTAACGAGTTGATCAATCCGTACATCGATTTTCCCCGTATCGCCCGACTGGTTATTGGCAAATACTGGAGAGGTGCCAGCGAGGCACAGCGAGCACAACTGGTAGAGGAAATAGAAAGCCTGCTGGTGCGCTCCTATGTAACCGCCATGACCCGCTATATCGATGACCTGGTATCTGACGCGAATGTTATTGATTTCCTGCCCTCGCGCTTCAAGCAGGGTGACCGCAAGGCGTCGGTACGCGCCAATATCGCCCTCGGTGGAGGGCAGTCCGCCGAGGTGGATTATCAGCTGTATTTTCTCGACGAATGGAAAATCTATGATATCCGTATTGAGGGAATCAGCCTCGCGATCACTTACCGATCCAGTTTTGGTGAACAAATCAAGCGCAACGGGCTTGATAATTTGATCACCGATCTTGCCGAGCGGAATCGACGCGGTGACGTCGAGCTACCGGATTCCGTCACACCCGAATAACTCATTATTGGCCCGATTTATGCTTTTTTTCTGCTACTGGTTCAGAAAAACCGGGAGGCCTGAAAAATGTGTATTATCGACCAATGCCGTGATCCCTACGGCAGACTCTCCAGCTGTCGCCGCGAATTGCTGGCACAATTGCTTGAAGCGCCGGATAACAGCCTGTGGGAACGGGCTCGTGGACTGATTATTCGCGCCACCCCTATTGTTACACTCGAGCGGGCTGTACGCGCGGTACAATATCCAACCAGCGCTGACCAGGCGCCTGATTCCTTCACCCTTTATCGGGCCTTGCGCTATGCTGTCGACTACGAGACCAATGGTGCAGACTCTGAACACGGCGGCATTTGCAGGAAGTAGCCAGTCTCGTTAATCTGTCGCATCACTTCAACGACATCTGCCTGTGCCAACTTGCGCTGCACATGCAGCTCCAGTTCTATCACCTTGTTCAAATCACCCAGCAGTGACAACAAGCCTTCCGGCAGACCCGATAAACCTGCTTCACTCGGCACGTACAAATAATAGTCGAACTGCCTGAGGCTTTTGTAAACCGTGCATTTCATTGGCGCGCCTTCATGACAATCGCGGACTAAACTGAACCGCAACTTCTTTTACATACGGCTCACCGAACACCAGCTCTACCGAGTACCCTTCATCGACCAGCTGCGCCTTAACCTGGGTAAGATCGGGCATACGACTGGCCAGGTAGGCGCAGGATGCAGCGACTACCGGCTCGTTACCCTCCTGCAATCCTTCTATCACCTGGATAGCCACAAACTGTGCACGCTGCAGCGTGTTCGGACTATCAACTTGCGCACCACCCAGCTCTATACCACCATCCATGCGGGCATCCATACGATCAAGATATACACGCTGCTGCTCAGGCAATGGTTTATCTCGATCGTATTCAAGATGAGGCTCACCGTTGACCAGGATGGTCAAACCAGCTTCCAGCTGCTTGGTGTCTGCATCACTCATAGCGTCACCATTATCCACACTGGTACCGGACTTAAAACCCGGAAGCATGGCCGAGGCACGCCCGATATCGTGATACCAGTCAGCCTGATCATGCTTTTGCCAGTCGCGCCAGCGACAAATCGGCACAGATCTGATCCGCCTGCAGCGCCGCATAATCCTGGCGATTGAACGTAATCATGCCGCCACACAGCTCGTACCAGGAAAATCCGTTTGACCATGCGGCCAACTGAAATTCCCCCTGCTTTTTCCTTGGCATGCAGTACATGCCCCGCGGCGTGTATAACAGATTATAAGCCTGATTACTGTTATGCAGCTGTTCGATGGCCTGCCAGGCAGACGCGGGATCTTCATAGCAGCTGCAATCAACCGGGTAACCATCCCGCCCTCCATTGTGCGCCCAGTTTTCACTCTCAACCGGAAGCGCCTGATCTCGTACAAATAACTGATAATGCAGATGATTCACCGATGCGAAAGCACCCAGCGCATTGTAGCCAATATGCAATCCCGGCAGGGCCGGCGACAACATTTCCACCAATCTCCAGACAAAGCCATGCATATCATCGATGTGGTACTGAGGCAGGCATTCTTCGCGTGCAGGAACCAGCAGGCAATGCTGGTCGACAAATGGATATTTATTATAGTAAAGATCAAATGCCTGCCCGCAGAGTGTCCCGGACCAGAGGCTTTCCTGCTGTATAAACGGCTTATTAAAATTAAAGCCCTGCGGGTCAAACGGTGCACGAATCGATGTCATCGGCCGCTGGCTGTTGCGCATTGGCCGAAAAGAACGCAGGTGATTGAATTGCACCTCCCAGCTTCCGACCTGGCGCAATTCGGTCAGTGCCAGTGCATCTAACCCGATAGCCGCCATCTTCAGAAATACCAGCAAATCATCGTCGGCTTCGTTAACACTGCCCCCCTGCGTATAAGCTTCCTGCAAATTCGCCAGCAAGCCCCGGTAGGTATTGCCCAGCCGGTCACGCAAATGGGCATACAATGATTGCTCAAAACTGGCATTCGCTGCTACGAGAATAAACAGGTTGAGACCACCTTGCTCCAGCAAGCGCGCCAACCCCGCTTCAAAAGACTGCCGGAAGGCTGACGATGAACTGAACAGCTCCACCTGATTCTGATTATTTTGCATGGCTTGTCTCATCCAAAAGCTTAAGCAAATACTCTGCTGCCTGTGCAGCACCTGCAGGTTCACAACGCCTGACATCCAACTTGCCCAGTTGCGGAATTATGTACTGGAAATCCCCATCGTCCAGCGCTGTGCCAGGTACCTCCAGTGCGGCACAGTGTGCATGCAGCCAGTCCAGCAGGGTTTGCTCTTCGGGCCAGTCGGGACGCGGAATGTATAGCAAAGGTGTGCCGTTAGTCACGCACTCGGCCACCGTACCGTAACCACACTTGCCCAACACTGCGTCGCAGGATGCCACCAGATCGGTGAAGCTGAAACCAGCCTGCTGATAATCGCTGACATCCGGATGGTTGATGCGCCACTCTGCACTGACCAGCCAGCGAATACCCCGCCCAACCGGCCAGCCTTCCATCGGGAAGCGGGTCTTTACACCACCGGGCGCCACCAGTATCAGCATCTGATCTTCACCGATACCCAGCTGGCGGCTCAACGCGGCACGACGGTTCTCACGCCGGGCAGCAATCGGCGCAATCTCTCGACGATTGTCCAGAAACGGCATCGGCATAGACGGCTCCGGACACAGGAACAAAGGCGCACTGCAGTAAGCCGATTCCATATCACTGAGCACCGCGCCAGCTTCCGGTCTTTCGATAAAGTAATAACGGTAGATGTCGGCCCAGTTGAGCGAACAAAGCGCCACAGCGGGGATACCTGCATAGGCAGCTGCGGCCAGCGTCAGATAGGGCACATCAGCCAACACCAGATCCGGTGCCAGCGTCTGCAGGCTGCGCGCAGACTGAGCGACCTTTTCAGACCATTGTGCATGCAACTTGCGGTAGGCTTCAGCACTGGCATCAAGATCAATTTCAAGCGCCGAGTGCATCACCAGCCCGAAGTCCGGCGCTTCATCGATACGCTCGAAGTCGCCTCTTATGCGTTCACGCAAGAACGCTTCCGGCAGACTGCTCTGCACCGTAAAATTCATACCCGGCCGCAGCTCACGTAACGCATTGAGGACCGGCGCCACCTGCGCTGCATGGCCAAAGCCATGCGATGTAATCGCCGTCAGTAGATGCACAACCTGTACTACGGCTAGACCAGACCGGCAGCCTGCTGGTCAGCGTGATAGGACGAACGCACCATTGGCCCGCTGGCCACCTGACTAAAGCCCAGCGACTCCCCGAGCACACGCAACTGTTCAAACTCATCGGGATGGACGTAACGATTAACCGGTAGGTGATGTTTGCTGGGCTGCAGATATTGCCCCAGGGTCAGCATTTCCACATTGTGCTCACGCATGTCACGCATCACTTGCTCGACTTCATCCAGAGTCTCGCCAAGCCCCAGCATCAAGCCGGATTTTGATGGCACACCTGGATGCTCCTGCTTGAATTGCCTGAGTAGATCCAGCGACCAGGCGTAATCAGAACCAGGACGAGCCTGCTTGTATAAGCGGGGCACTGTTTCCAGGTTATGGTTGAATACATCAGGGGGAGCTGTACGCAATATATTCAGCGCCCGGTCCTTGCGACCACGGAAATCAGGCACCAGAATTTCGATCCGGATATCCGGACTGGCTTCGCGCACGGCCTGAATACATGCTACAAAGTGGCCTGCCCCGCCATCGCGCAAGTCATCCCTGTCAACAGATGTCACAACCACATAACGTAACCCCATTGCCTTGATAGTCTGCGCCAGGTTGTGCGGCTCATTTTCATCCAGCGGATCGGGACGGCCGTGCGCAACATCGCAGAACGGGCACCGCCGGGTGCAAATATCACCCATGATCATGAAGGTGGCAGTACCATGCGCGAAACATTCGCCCAGGTTTGGACAGGATGCTTCTTCACACACTGTGTACAACTGATTTTCGCGTAACACAGTTTTCAGCCGCTGCACCTCCGGGCCGGCAGGCGACTTGGCACGGATCCATGCCGGCTTGCGCATTGGCTTATCCGTCACTTCAATCTTGATCGGGATACGCGCCGTCTTGGCCGCGCCACGCTGGTGTTTTTCCTGCTTGTTGGACGTCACTTAGCTCATTACCCTTTTCAATTCTTTGTCAGCTGATAACCGAGACGCTCTACCAGATACGGCAACCACTGAGCAGCCACCTCTTCAACACCCTGTTCAATGCCCAGGTCTCTGGTACGCGTCACTGCCATGCCCTCATAACCACAGGGATTGATGCCCGCAAACGGCTCAAGATCTGTGTCTACGTTGAGAGCCAGGCCATGATAACTGCAGCCGCGCTTGACACGCAGGCCCAGCGCCGCAACTTTCGCACCTTCCACATAAACGCCAGGCGCATCCCGGCGCGCTACCGCAACAACTCCTTGCGCACCCAACCAGTCGATGACAGACGACTCCAAGGCTTCGACCAGAGCGCGTATGCCGATGTTGAGGCGCTTCAGATCAAACAGCGTATAGGCCACCATTTGCCCCGGTCCATGGTAGGTCACTTGCCCACCCCGATCTATCTCCACAACAGGAATATCACCCGGCATCAACAGGTGCTCGCGCTTGCCGTTCATACCCAGTGTATATACCGACTGATGCTGGAGAAGCCATAGTTCGTCCGCAGCCTGCGCGGTCCGTTGCTGCGTGAATGCTTGCATGTCACGCCATACAGGCTCGTAGTCACACAATCCCAGATGCCTGATATGCAGCTCGGTACCCACCACCTCCTGGCTACAGCTTGCCGACATCAGAAGACCATCAATAACTCTTCGCACGCTGTCAGTTCGCGATAGAGGTTATCCAGTTGCTCCTGGCTGGTTGCCGGGACTGTAAAGGTCACAGAGAGGTAATTACCTTTCTGACTGGCAACAATCTTTATACAGTCAGCATCGAAGTCAGGGGCGTGTCGCCGCACAATCTCCAATGCTTTCGCCTCGAAGCCCGTTTCGCAGCGACCCATGGCCTTAATAGGGAAATCACATGGAAACTCCAGCAGACTGTCTTTTTCACTCATTGCTCCATGATAGAGCATGTGAGCGAAATTTACCCCGCCAAGTGATCGGGGAAATCAGCGAATCTCAGCCCGATCCTGCCCCTCGGGCCCGGCAAACGCAGCGCTCTCGGCCGGGCAGACTCAACAGCGCCCCGATCGATCCCGAATAACTACACGCGTGGAATCAGTTCTTTTACGGTTTGACGCAGTACCGGCACGGCATCGCGTTCAAACCAGGCATTACGCCTCAACCATAGCTGGTTGCGTGGTGACGGATGCGGCGTCGGAAAAAAGGCTGGCAACAACTCCCGCCAGCGTTGCACGACTTCTGTCACTGACTTCCCTGCCTGCGGAGCGTGATAGCGTTGCGCATACTGGCCGATCAGCAACGTTAATTCGATGTTCGGCAGGCACGCCAATAACTGCTCTCGCCACAGTTGCGCGCACTCAGGGCGCGGCGGCAAATCACCCGATTTACCCCTGCCTGGATAACAAAAACCCATTGGCAAAATAGCAACGATACTTTCATCGTAGAATACCTTTTTCTCCATATCCAGCCATTGACGCAGGCGGTCTCCACTGGGGTCATTCCACGGGATCCCTGTCTCGTGTACACGAGTCCCCGGCGCCTGTCCGACAATCAGTAAACGCGCCATACTATTGGCCCGGAGCACCGGTCGAGGCTCAAAGGGAAGGAACTCTGCGCACGCCCGGCAGGCGCGCACTTCGCTCAACAGGGCATCCAGACGGCACTGCATGTGGCGGGCCTCACTGCATAGACTAGACGGGCTTGTCGTCGGTACCAGAGGATGCCGACTGACCAGGCAAATACTGCCTCAACCACAACATAGCACTCTCATCGTTCTTGAATAACCGGACTGGATAAGGTGGTTTGTGGAATCGCATAAACAGGTCAGCCATCGCACGAGTAAACACTGACTTGACGATAATGGCCATCCCGAGCACCAGCGCTGCGACATCTTCGCGCGAAGCAAACTGCTGCGCCTCGTACTCGGCGGAGGCAACAGTATCCGCATAAACAAGCACTGGACATGGTTCGCTAATGACTTCCAGGCGCCGCTCATGCACTCTCTCCATGACGTCCAAAGTGAGATTAAAGTCCTGCGGATACTGGACGTGCAGAATACCGTCTTCATCCAGCCATACCCTGGCTTCACCAGCCGTCATTTATCCCTCCTTAATTTATATTTATTCTAAGTCCAGATCACTGCCTTACCCAGTGGCGCACCAACAAGGCCCACACCACTATAGCCTTATCATCGTGACCACCCCACCTTATCAATCCTCGCGCTGACTTTCCAGACACCTGGCCGACCCACTATACTGTATATATTTACAGTATTATGGATTTATCATGCAACCCTCTCCACCACCAGGCTACGCCGAACTGCACTGCATCAGTAATTTCAGCTTTCTGCATGGCGCCTCGCACCCGGAAGAACTGGTAAAACGCGCCAGCCAGCTTGGCTATCGCGCACTGGCACTTAGCGATGAATGCTCGCTTTCCGGCGTGGTACGTGCTCACCTGGCTGCTCGAGAATGTTCACTGGAGCTGATTATTGGCACTCAGCTCCGCCTGGTTGACCAGGTACAAATGGTTCTTCTGGCCACAGACCGCACCAGTTACGGTCAATTGTCCGCACTCATCAGTAAAGCACGACGCCGCTCCGGCAAGGGGCATTACCGCCTGCAAATGGACGATATGACGGATGCTCACGGCTGCCTGCTGATCTGGACAAATGCCGACACCTGCCAGGAGGATATTGCTCTTCGAACCGGTAGCTGGCTTCAGCAATACTTCCCCAAAAGTTCCTGGCTGGGCTTCAACTGCAAGCTGGACGGCCGTGATTCACAACGCCTGAAATTACTGCGAGCATTCGGAAAACATTTCCGGCTACCCCTGCTTGCCTGTGGCGCTGTGCAGATGCACAGCTGTAAGCGCCGCCAGCTACACAACACGCTCACCGCAATTCGCCTGGGTACGCGTATCAGTGACGCAGGTTTTGCACTGCATGCCAACGCCGAACGGTATTTACGCAGCCGGACACAGCTGGCACTGATTTATCCACCCGAACTGCTCAAAGAAACCCTGCTTGTCGCCAGCCGCTGCCATTTTTCGCTGGATGAATTGCGCTACGAGTACCCGCGCGAACTGACACCGCCACAGCTCACACCCACGACTTATCTACGCCAGCTTACCGAAGCAGGACAGACACAACGCTGGCCTGACGGTACGCCAGGCAAAGTGCACAAACTGATAGAACATGAACTGGCTCTGATTGCCGAACTGGGCTACGAGCCCTATTTTCTCACCGTATACGATATTGTTCGTTTTGCCCGCTCGCGGAATATTCTCTGCCAGGGCCGTGGCTCGGCCGCCAATTCTGCCGTGTGTTACTGCCTGGGCATCACCGAGGTCGACCCGGCCCGGATTAATATGCTGTTCGAGCGATTCATCTCCCGGCAACGTAACGAACCGCCGGACATCGATGTCGATTTCGAGCACCAGCGGCGCGAGGAGGTCATTCAGTACATTTACACCAGGTACGGTCGTAACCGCGCTGCACTGGCCGCCACTATCATCAGCTACCGACCCAAAAGTGCCGTGCGCGATGTCGGCAAGGCGCTGGGTCTGGATCTTGACCAGATAGAACGTCTGAACAGGACGCTACACTGGCGAGATGGCCACGAAATCGCAGCGGAACGACTACTGGAGGCCGGCTTCAATCCTGACAACCCGGTGATCCGACACCTGTTACAACTGATTCAACAATTGATTGGCTTCCCTCGCCACCTGTCACAGCATGTCGGCGGCTTTGTTATCTCCCAGGATGCACTCGACCAGCTGGTGCCAATCGAGAACGCCGCCATGCCAGACCGCACCGTCATCCAGTGGGACAAGGATGACCTTGATGCCCTGGGGCTTTTAAAAATCGATTGTCTGTCTCTCGGCATGCTGAGTGCCATCCACCGCTGCTTTGATCTTGTCAATCGGCATTACGGCAAGACACTGGGTATGCATAACCTGCCTGCCGATGATTCCGCGGTCTATACCATGATCTCCCGGGCCGATACCATCGGTGTATTCCAGATTGAATCACGCGCCCAGATGTCCATGCTGCCGCGCCTGAGGCCGGCAACTTTCTATGACCTTGTCATTGAAGTCGCCATCGTCCGGCCTGGCCCTATACAGGGCGACATGGTGCACCCGTACCTGCGCCGCCGTCAGGGACTGGAACCGGTCACTTACCCGTCCGAGGCAGTGCGCGAGACACTGGAGCGCACTCTCGGCATTCCCATTTTTCAGGAACAGGTCATCAAACTGGCAATGGTTGCTGCCGGCTTCTCACCCGGGGAAGCCGACCAGCTGCGCCGCTCCATGGCTGCCTGGCGGCGGCATGGCGATCTGCAGGACTTCGAGCAACGACTGATAGACGGCATGTCGCAACGCGGCTACCCCGAACAATTTGCACACCAGGTGTTCCAACAGATTCTCGGCTTTGGCGAATATGGCTTTCCTGAATCCCATGCTGCCAGCTTTGCACTGCTGGTCTATGTATCGGCCTGGCTGAAACACTATTACCCGACTGCTTTCACCTGTGCCCTGCTTAACAGCCAGCCAATGGGCTTTTACACGCCTCGCCAGCTGATTGAGGATCTGCGCCGTCACCAGGGAAAAGTGTATGAAATTGATGTTTGCTTCAGCAGTCAGGAAAGCACACTTGAAGGCGATGCCCTGCGCCTGGGCCTGCACCTCGTTAAAGGTCTGTCACGAAACGGTGCCGAACAGTTGCTAATAGCCCGCAAACATCGTGCCTTCCTCAATGTTGCCGATCTGGCTCGCCGCGCACAGCTTAACCGGGGCGACCTCGAGGCGCTGGCAGCTGCCGATGCGCTTCGCTCACTGGCTGGCCACCGCTACCGCGCTCGCTGGGCCTGCGCAGGCATCAAAACCGAGCACCCGCTGCTACAAAATACTGCCATGCAGGAGGCCACACCACTTTTAAAAGCACCCACTGAAGGCGAAAACCTGGTTGCCGACTATGCCAGCACCGGGCTTAGCCTGGGACGCCATCCGCTGGCCCTGCTGAGGAAACAACTCGACCGGCTACGGCTGCACAGTGTCATGCATATTCATTCCCGCGAACACGGATCAAGCGCACGTACCGGCGGCATTGTCACTAACCGACAAAGCCCGGGCAGCGCCGCGGGGGTGATTTTTCTAACGCTGGAAGATGAAACCGGACTTGTCCAGGTAATCGTCTGGCCGGACCTCGCTCAACAGCAACGCAAAATATTGTTGCAGGCCAGACTAATCATCGTGGATGGCGAGATACAACGTGAAGGCGAGGTCCTTCATCTGATCGCTAAACGACTGGAAGACCACAGCCACCTGCTGGGCAGGCTTGTTACACAATCGAGGGACTTTCACTGAGCAGTCTTTTCATACGCTATTGCGCGATCAATAATCACATTTCTCTTGGGCCTGCGTCCGGCATCCAGTACCTTGACGATTGCTTTTTCGTCGGCGTCAACAATTGCCACCTGGCCACGGTCGTACAACGCTATAGCACCATATCGGCTATCAGGAGAGCAGGATACTAGCCGGCAAAGAAAGCTACCCGACCAGCTGGTTTAGATTGAAAATCGGCAGCAGAATCGCCAAAACGATTACAAGCACCAACCCGCCCATTACCAGTATAAGAACAGGCTCGAACAGGCCCATAACCGCAGAGATCAATGTTTCTATTTCACGCTCCTGATTGACTGCGGCGCGCTCCAGCATTTCTTCCAGCTTGCCACTGGCCTCACCACTGGCGATAAGATGAACAGTCATCGGCGGGAAGTAACCACTTTTCTCAAGCGATCCATGAATACTTGCACCCTCACGAACCATGCGCGACGCTTCCTCAACCGCTTCACGCATGGGCAAGTTCGACATAACTTCCGAAGCAATGCGCAAGCCGTCCAGCACCGGCACACCACTCGCTGTAACTATGCTGAAGGTACGCGCAAAACGACCGGCATTCACGCCTCTTTCGAGACGCCCAATCAAGGGCAGGTGCAATAAAAATGCATGATAACGGCGCTTCGGCCCTTCCTTGCTCAACACCCAGCCAACCACACCACCGGCAATCGCCAGCAGCACCAGCATTAACAGTCCGTAGCTACGCAGGAAATCGCTCATGGCAATCAGCGTACGTGTCAGTACTGGCAGCTCCTGCCCGATATTGTCAAACACCTGAACAACCTGGGGTACAACGAATGTCATAAGCCCGACCACAACACCAATCGCCACCAGCGTCAGCAGGGCCGGATAAAACAGTGCGAGCTGCAGCTTTTGCTGCATCTGCTGCCGGTTTTCGGTGTAATCGGCCAGGCGCTCAAGCACTACCTCGAGGTGTCCGGATTGCTCACCGGCAGACACAGTTGTGCGGTAGAGCTCTGGAAAAACGTGGGGATAATCGCCCAGCCCCGTCGCCAGGGTGTGCCCTTCCATCACCCTGGAGCGAACCGCTAGCAGCATGCTTTTGAGTCGTGCTTTTTCCGTCTGCTGCGACACGGCTTGCAGGGATTCTTCCAGCGGCAGACCGGAACGCACCAGCGTTGCCAGCTGACGCGTGATCAGCGAAAGATCTGTGGCGCTGACACCGCGCCTTATTTTTATACTGCTCCTGGTGGTCTCCGACTGACGCTCGCTGGTTTCCTGCACCTCGACCGGCGTCCAGCCCTTGTCACGCAATTGCTGGCGCACCTGACGAGCGGTATCCCCCTCCAGTACACCCTTTTTTTCCTTGCCGCTGGTGTCCAGCGCAACGTATTCAAATGCGCTCATGAGAGCTTGTCACCTAGTCTTCCTGGCTTACACGCAGGACTTCTTCAAGCGTCGTCGTGCCCGCCAGCGCCCGGCGCCAACCATCGTGTCGCATACTCGGTCCGCGCTGGCGGGCATGCGCCTCGAGTTGATGCTCGCCGGCACCATCGTGGATACGGGTGCGCATTTCGTCGTCGATCTCGATCAGTTCGTAGATGCCAGTCCGGCCACGGTAACCCAACTGGTTGCATTCACTGCAACCGACAGCGCGATACAGGGTAGGTGGATTACCGGCATCGACACCAAGCATGTCGCAGTCGCCGGCGGAAGCGGTATAGGGTTCCTTGCAATTATCACAGAGCACGCGCACCAGACGCTGGGCCAGCACACCTATCAAGCTGGATGACAACAGGAAAGGCTCAACACCCATATCACGCAATCGGGTGACAGCGCCAACTGCACTATTGGTATGCAAGGTCGAAAAAACCAGATGACCTGTCAAACTGGCCTGTACGGCTATCTCGGCGGTCTCAAGGTCACGAATCTCACCGACCATCACCACATCAGGATCCTGGCGCAAGATAGCACGCAATCCCCGGGCAAAGCTCATCTCGACCTTGGTGTTAACCTGGGTCTGCCCGATACCATCGAGGTAATACTCTATCGGATCTTCGACAGTCATTATGTTGCGCCGCTTGTTATTCAGGCGCTCCAGCGCAGCATACAAGGTGGTTGTCTTTCCTGAACCTGTCGGACCGGTCACCAGAACAATGCCATGCGGCTTCTCGATCAGGATATCCATAAGCTGCTGGCCTTCTGGCGCCATGCCGAGATGTGCCAGATCGAGTCGCCCCGCTTGCTTGTCCAGCAGACGCAATACCACACGCTCGCCGTGACCCGACGGCAATGTGGAAACACGTACGTCTACCGCGCGACCGGCGACCCGCAGTGAGATACGCCCATCCTGCGGCAATCGCTTCTCGGCAATATCCAGCTTGGCCATAACTTTGATGCGCGATACCAGCAAGGGCGCCAGCACACGTTGCGGCTCCAGAACTTCGCGCAGCACACCGTCAACACGAAACCGCACTACCAGGCGATTTTCAAACGGCTCTATATGGATATCCGAAGCATTCTCCTTGACCGCTTCGGTCAACAGCGCGTTGATAAGCCGGATAATGGGGGCATCGTCCTCACTTTCCAGCAGGTCCTCTGTTTCCGGAAGTCCCTGCGCAACCTGGAAGAGGTCCAGGTCATCACTGATCCCTTCCATCATCTGCATGGCTTCATTCGAACCTTGTTCGTAGGTCGATGCCAGCAAACTCTCGAACTCTTCTGCCGAAATCTGCTTAAGGTGCAGATGGCAGCCGCTAAAACGGCGCAGCTCCAACAACGCCTGCGGGTCTGCATCCGGGCTCATAACAACCTGAGCGGAAGAATCACCGATTTCCGTAACCAGCAACCCATGGCGCTTGGCGAACATGAACGACGGCCGACGCCCGCGTGTTTGCCCGCTATCGTCAGCCACTGACTCATCGCTGCTTACTTCGTACTCGGCCTCAGCCATCCTGCTCGGTAACTCCGGATGGCGCGGCATCTTCCTGGCCAGACTCAAAGGGGGGAGGCAACTCAAGCAGATCGCGCATATCCGGCAACATGGGCGCCGGTATTTCAGGTGTCATGAAAACACCTTCTTTAAAGGCATCCGCTTGCTGTGCACGTATATAGTTATACTTGGTCGCCGTATATCGGTCAGCTGTTTCCTGATCACGCAGAATGGTCGGGTGAATAAAGACCATCAGATTAATTTTATCCACATTACTCGACTTTGAGCGGAACAATGCCCCAAGGTAAGGAATATCGCCAAGCAGAGGAACTTTCTGCTCTGATTCACGGGTCCGGTCTTCGATCAGGCCGCCCAGCACAATAATTTGCCCGTCGCGCGCCAGTACGTTGGTCTTGATGGAGCGCTTGTCGGTAATCAGGTCAGCAGCCTGGGCGTCATTCGAGATCGAGGACACTTCCTGCTCTATCTGCATTATGACCGCATCACCTTCATTGATTTGCGGCTTGATCTTGAGCGTTATACCAACATCCTCTCGCTGGATGGTCTGGAAGGGATCTACTGACCCCGATGAAGCACCGGTACTGGTGAACGAACCAGTGACAAAAGGCACGTTCTGACCAACAACAATCTCGGCCTCTTCATTATCCAGGGTCACCAGCGACGGCGTCGACAGTATATTCGAGTCACCGTCAGCAGCCAGCGCCTGGACCACTGCTGCAAAGCTGGTACCGTCCCTGTCGAACTTGCCGGCACCAAACAACATACCCGGCGTCAGACCTACCAACTGCTGATTAATAACACCCTGGGCAATATCAACCAGGTTGGTGCCGGTGTTGGTGAAATTAGTACCGCCTACCGGCGCAGCATCGCCACTGAGATCGAAGATGGTCCACTGGACGCCCAGTTCACGCGCTTTACGCTCACCGACCTCGGCAATAATCGCGTCAACCAGCACCTGTGAACGGCGAATATCCAGCTGACGAATAACACTTTCCAGCGATCGCATCAGCGACGGTGGTGCCGTTAGCACCAGTGCATTGGTCGATTCATCGGCATGAATATCCAGTTGTTTGTCGATAGAGGCGGCTGTCGCCTTGCCCTTCTTGATTTCCTCACCCTGAGTCTTGCCAACACCCTGCAACACCTCGACCAGATCGGCGGCCTTGGCATATTTGAGGTAAATCACCTTGGTATTACCCTCGGATTCCAGCGGCGTATCCAGATGGGAGATAATTGCACGCATGCGCAGCCTGTCCGCGCGATCACCGCCCAGCAGAACGCTATTGGTGCGCTCATCCGCGACCAGAGCCTGGCCACCGGTAGCGGGTGTTTTACCGGCAGCTGGCTGTGAACGGCTAATGGCGTTCAGGATACGCACCACTTCCGCTGCAGAGGCAAACTCCAGACGGATAACCTCGATCTCGCTGTCACTGACGGTATCAATTCGACGAATAATGCTGACCAGACGCGATGCATTCTCCGCGCGGTCGGAAATAATCAGTACATTGGTTGTCGGATAGGCGGCCAGATGACCCTGCTGCGGCACCAACGGCCGCAAGATCGGCACCAGCTGCGCCGCTGCGACATTATCGACCTGGATGACCCGGGTCACCATTTCGTCGCCCCGCCCGGGTGCGTCATCGGAAACGTTGGGAATACTGTCCTGCTTGGCACTGACATCTGGCAGTATCTTGATAACCTGGCCACTGGGTACCGCCGCGAAACCATGGACCTTAAGAATGGACAGAAACACCTGGTAGACTTCTTCAGAGTCCATTGGTCGCGAGGAAATTACCGTGACTTTGCCTTTGACGCGCGGATCAACGATGAAATTCTTGCCGGTTACCTCGGCCACCGTGCCGATAAGGGCATTAATATCGGCATCCTTAAGGTTCAGCGTGATGGTCTGTGCCAACAGCGGCATAGCCCAGACCAGGCACATCAGCCATATGCCATATAACCAGTGCCTGTGACTATTGGTCCGGGGATTCACTGTCTTTCTACTCCTGACTACCTTATCTTTTTATTCGGCGGCTGACGGCAAAGTCAGACTTTTCGAAACTTCCTGCCCGCCGCGCAGCAAAGTCACATTGACGCTTTCACCCTCGCCCAGGGCTTGCATGGCTTTCATACCCTTGGCCGGCGAATCAATCTTTACGCTATTGATAGAGGTCACAATATCTCCTGGCTCGAGGCCCAGTTCTTTCAGCGCACCACGCTTTTTACCGGCCTGCAAGCGGAAGCCGATAAATTTTCCATTTTTGCGTGCCGGGGTAGCTCGTACATAATTCAAAAACGCCGCCGGGTTTTGCTTAATCTCGTTACGGTATTTCGTGAAAGCTGCAGCCTGTCCGGCACCTGAACCACCTGTTGAGGTACTGGCAGCTGTTCTTCCGGCACGGCTACTCGCGCTGGAGCGGTCTTTCGGCAAACGCAGGGTCTCATAGCGGCCGTTGCGTTCCAGTATTACCCTGTCAGGATAAATTTCAGAAAGTTTGGCCCCACCCGGCACCGGGTCTCCCACAGCATACGATTCTTCTTTGCCTTTGGGATCACCAATGATGGCGCGTCCACCGGCGCTGTCATCGCTGGCGAACAGCCCTCGCAAAGTCAACTTCAGACGGGTTTCCGGAGCGTCCGCTACCACCACCTTAACGGGCTTTTCCTCGCCGGCAACACCGAACAGATGCCATGAGGCAATCTGGCGCTCGTCAATACGCGCCTGTTGGCGCTGCACCGGCGCTGCTACGACAGCAGACTGGGGGATAGGCTCAACTTCCGGTTCGGGCAGTATAAACCAGCTCAGACGAGCCAGAAGCCATGCCAGCCAGATAACCAGCAGCAGGTTTACCAGCTTGGCAAGCTGTCCGCTGCGCTCTGGCTGCAGCCAGTTCTGCAACGCAGATTGTGGTAAGGCAAGACTGACCATGGATACAATTATCTAAATTCACTATGTCCCTGAACCACTAAACGCGGCTGCCTGGCAAATAACTTAAACGCCTGAAGCTAATCTATTAATTTGTTGAATGTTGTTATTCTAGCCCATTTTGACCGCGGCGTCGCCCGTCTGTTCCACACTCCTGCCCGACAGGCATCTCAAGAGGTCGACTGACGTCTCCTGGGGCCACCGCGTGAACCGCCCCCGCGCTGCCCTCCACCTCCAGAGCCTCTCCTGGGCGGTCCCTCCCGCTTTGGACGTGCTACCGGCGGCTTGGGCTTGACCATCAAGTCATCTGTGACCGGCTCAACGGGGATAGACTCACCAATATATTCCTCAATCTCTGGCAGGGAGTAGACAAATCGTTCGCAGGCGAAGCTGATCGCGTCACCCTCGGCGCCCAGACGTGCTGTGCGACCGATACGGTGGACATAGTCTTCGGCATCCTGCGGCAGGTCATAGTTGAAAACATGGCTTACATCCGGAATATGCAAACCCCGGGCTGCCACATCAGTAGCCACCAGGATGGCCAACTCGCCATCCTGAAAACGCTTCAACAAGGTTTGACGCTTCTTCTGAGGCACATCACCGGAGAGAATGGCCGAACTGAAGCCGTTACCCTCCAGGTAACTCCAGACTTTTTCGGCATCCCTCTTGGTATTAACAAACACAATACTGCGCTTGGCATCGATTCGCTTCATCAGGCCAAGCAGCAGCGGGATCTTGTCCTCGTTAGCCGTATGGTAGAGCGCCTGGCGCACGTGGCGCGCCGTGACCTGTTCCGGTTCGACCTGAACATGCTGGGGATTATTCATATGCTCATAGGCCAGTTCGTTCACGCGCAGTGACATGGTGGCCGAAAACAGCAATCCCAGGCGCTGCTCTGGCGGTGGGCAGCGTCGCAACAGGTAGCGCACGTCCTTGATAAAACCCAGGTCAAACATCCGATCCGCTTCATCCAGCACCACCGCCTGTGCGGCACGCAGGTCGAATACATGCTGTTTGAAGTAATCGATTATGCGGCCCGGCGTACCAATCAGAATATCCACACCATCGACCAGTTGCTGGCGCTGCTTGTCGTAGTCTGTGCCGCCGTAGGCTAACCCCAGCACCAGACCGGTGTGCTGCCCGAGTTTGGTCGCATCGCGATGAATCTGTATCGCCAGTTCACGGGTCGGAGCAAGAATTAATGCCCTCACCTGGCTCTGTTTACGCTTGTCATCGGCCGGGTTACGCAGCAAATGATTAAAGACGGCAACCAGAAAAGCGGCTGTTTTGCCCGTTCCGGTTTGAGCCTGACCCGCCACATCCTTGCCTTCAAGCGTAAGAGGCAAAGTCTTTTCCTGTATGGGGGTGCAGGCTAAAAACCCTGCTTCCTCAATACCTTGAGCGATAGAATCCGGCAGATTAAAGCTGTCAAATGTGCAATTTGTTATCGGTTTATTATCCATAACTGTTAAGCATAACGAATTTATGTATATTTATCTCAGCTTTAGGACTTGCATTCCGAGCCTTTTTGGGCTGAAATTAGCCCACTGCTTTGTCGTCCACGGGTCAGATAGCATCCGGCCAACAGAGAATTGGAAGTAAAGCGGTTCCGTCTGACAAGACCCCCAATTTAAATCCAACATTCCCGTTTTTGAATCAAACAGTATTCAGTCAATGTGGTCAGGAGGCCCAAAGCGTGAGCGATACGATCGTTTATTTAACCGATGACTCTTTTCAAAATGAAGTACTGGAATCCAACGAACCGGTGCTGGTCGATTACTGGGCCGAATGGTGCGGCCCCTGCAAAATGATCGCTCCCATACTGACCGAGATTGCTGCCGAGTATCAGGGCAAAATCAAGGTCGCCAAACTGAACATTGATGAAAACCCGCAGACGCCACCGAAATATGGCATCCGCGGCATCCCCACTCTGATGTTGTTCAAAGACGGCAATGTAGAAGCCACCAAGGTGGGTGCGCTGTCCAAGTCACAATTGACAGCCTTTATTGATACCAACATTTAGCAGCCTGTCCGATGGCAGACCGCTTATTCAGGAGGCAGAGAGCGATTCTGCACTGATAAACTGACATGCGCTGCTGCAATAGCACCGCACCCCGAACCGCCGCCGCCTGGTGGCGCCGTTTCCTATAACCTTAACGACACTAAAAGCTTATGAATCTGACCGAACTGAAACAAAAACCGGCATCCGAATTGATCAATATTGCCCGGGATATGGGCATTGAAGGCGCTCGATCTCGCAAGCAGGACGTCGTATTTTCAATCCTCAAATCCCACGCCAAGAGCGGTGAAGACATTTTCGGTGACGGTGTGCTGGAAATCCTGCAGGACGGCTTTGGATTTCTACGCTCGGCAGACAGCTCTTACCTTGCCGGCCCCGACGACATCTACGTTTCCCCCAGCCAGATACGCCGCTTTAGCCTGCGCACCGGGGACACCGTATCCGGCAAAATCCGTCCTCCAAAAGAAGGGGAGCGTTACTTTGCGTTGCTCAAGGTTAACGAGATTAATTTCGACAAGCCCGAAAATGCCAAGAGCAAGGTGCTTTTCGAAAACCTCACTCCATTGCATCCCAATGAGCGCATGACTCTGGAGATAGGCAATGGCAGCACGGAAGACATTACGGCACGCGTAATCGATCTGGCCTCGCCCATCGGCAAAGGCCAGCGCGGCCTCATCGTCTCACCACCGAAGGCCGGCAAGACCATGCTGCTGCAGAACGTGGCACAGTCGATTAGCGCCAATCACCCAGAGTGTTATCTCATTGTCCTGCTGATTGACGAACGCCCTGAAGAAGTGACAGAAATGTCACGCTCAGTGCGCGGCGAAGTGGTGTCATCCACATTCGACGAGCCGGCCAGTCGTCACGTCCAGGTTGCCGAAATGGTTATCGAGAAAGCCAAGCGGCTGGTTGAACACAAGCACGACGTAGTCATCCTGCTGGACTCCATTACCCGCCTCGGCCGCGCCTACAACACGGTTGTACCTTCCTCAGGCAAGGTACTGACAGGTGGTGTAGATGCCAACGCACTGCACCGTCCGAAACGCTTCTTCGGTGCTGCACGTAACATCGAAGAAGGTGGCTCGCTGACAATCATTGCCACTGCGCTGGTCGATACCGGCTCACGCATGGATGATGTTATCTACGAGGAGTTCAAGGGAACCGGCAACATGGAGATTCACCTGGACCGCAAGATTGCTGAAAAGCGCGTCTTCCCGTCGATCAACATCAACCGTTCCGGCACTCGCCGTGAGGAACTGCTGACCAAGCCCGACGAACTTCAGAAAGTGTGGATTCTGAGAAAGTTATTGCACCCAATGGAAGATCTCGCAGCTATGGAATTCCTGCTGGACCGTCTCAAGGGTACCAAGACCAACAATGAGTTTTTTGATTCAATGAAACGCTGAATCAGGTAGCCCGGCATTTGCCTGGAAAGGCGAAGGCAACCCCTTCGCCTTTTTTATATCAGCTACGATGTCGGTCTTTCAATCTGGCATAGTGTTCTGCCGAATACTTCAGGAAGCGCCGCTCCTTTTCAGTGAGTTCGCGCACTCTCTTCACCGGCGAGCCGACATAGAGATAGCCGCCCTCCAGGTCCTTGTTTGGCGGCACCAGCGAACCCGCGCCGATCATTGCTCCGCTGCGAACCAGTGCACCATCCAGCACCACTGAACCCATACCGATCAGACACAGGTCTTCTATCGTACACGCGTGCAAAATCACTTTATGCCCGACCGTGACATCGCTACCAACCAGCAGCGGCATACCACCCTCGGCAAACTCGCTATCGTGAGTTACATGCAGCACCGAGCCATCCTGAATATTGGTGCGCTCACCAACTACGATGCTATTGATATCACCTCGCAACACACACATTGGCCAGACAGAGCTTTCAGCACCAATCGTCACCTGGCCACCGACCATGGCTTGCTCGTCAATATAGGCACTGGGATGAATAGCGGGCGAATACCCTTCAAAACGGCGAATAGACATGTCTGCGCTCTAAAGCCAGTAAGCGCTACCGGTCATGACCTTTGACACGACTTTCATTAACTCTTTTGCCGGCTGTGGCAACTCGACACCCCCGGCACGTTTGGCTTCGGCACCGTGATGGGCCTCATCTATTTTCATCTGCTCGATGATTGCACGGCTCTTCTGATCGCTGGCAGACAAAGTCTGCAGATGGCCATCAAGATGTTTAATGACCTGCTTCTCGGTCTCGGCCACAAAACCCAGACTCCACTTGTCGCCAAGGACGCCTGCAACAGCACCGATGGCGAAAGAACCCGCATACCAGAGTGGATTCAGGTAACTGACATGTCCATTCAACTCATTAATGCGTTTTTCACACCAGTCGAGATGGTCATTTTCTTCTTCAGCAGCACGCTCCATGCGGTCCCGGACATTCTCGAGGCGCGCCGTCAGCGCCTGCCCCTGGTAGAGCGCCTGCGCCGCCACTTCACCGGCATGATTGACACGCATGAGGCGAGCAGATTCAGCCTTCTCTGCCTCACTGAGTTCTGCTTCTTCACGATCATCGGCGGGGTTGGGACGGCCTGTCACCAGAGGGCGGCCAGCCAGCGTGCGCAAGGCCTGGTCAAAATTCACAATCAGGTGGTCAATTGGACTGTAGCTGCGGTTTCTCATCGAGACAGTGTGCGCAAATTGAGGCCCGGATTCAACTGACCGTTACAACAATGCGCTCAGTGCAGGGCACGGCCACAGCCGCGTAAAACCCGCCCGTTCAGAGTCGCGCTGACTCGCGTCGGAAATGTCTCCCCGCTCATCGTGTCCGTGCACCGTTGACCTTTTAGCTCCAGCAAGAGCTTCTGCCCGTTCTCGGTAACCTGATATCGCGTCAGCTTCGCGTCCACATTAACATCGGCCTGCGGGGTCCGAAACTCATAGCGTGAAGCGCCGTAATCGGTTTCCAGCGCCAGCAAATCCTCACCAAGCTCCAGTGACCACCCCGGCTCATTACCCACCGCCCTGAAATCCACACCGTTCAGCCTGGCCGCTTCCCAAATGGCTCTTGCCGGGTTGTTTGCACACTGCCGGCGCTTCCCGCCGGTAGTTTCCAGCAGCGCCCCGCTGCCCTTGTTCCAGAAGAGGTATTCAGTACTTTGATACTTCTCCCCCGACGCCGAGGGGCGCCGCGGTAGATTGACTGTCACATCCTCCAGAAACAGCCACACATGCCCGTCCTCAGCCCGGGCAACAAAACTGGACCGGTCTTCGCATTCGAAAAAGAAGGTACTGGCCGTCTTATGACCGGAGCCCGTGATTTCCGGCGCCCTACCGCTTAACGAAGCACAGGCAACAAGCAGCATTGCCATCGCGAACAGCAAGAACAATCGCCTTAACTTCCGCACAGCGCCATCCAGTATCAAACCTAACGCCGCGGCACATTGCGGCCAGAAAATATTTCCATAATCTCATGCTCCACCTGTTTACTGACTCTGCGCTGTTCCGTGAGAGTCAGTGTCTCCTTGCCGCCGCCAAACAAATAGTCATCAAGCGACAGGTTCTTGAGTCGCATTTTGGTATGAAAAATATTTTCCTGGTACACGTTGACATCAATCATCTGATAGCGCTCTCGCGTGTCCCTGGAAAGAAAATTCTGAATCGAATTGATCTTGTGATCGATAAAATGTTTGCGGCCACGCACATCGCGGGTAAACCCCCGGACCCGGTAGTCCATGATCACGATGTCTGACTCGAACGAGTGAATCAGGTAATTCAATGCCTTCAACGGCGAAACAACACCACAGGTTGAAACGTCAATATCAGCACGAAAAGTACTCACGCCATTGTCCGGGTGGCTCTCCGGATAGGTATGCACCGTCACATGACTCTTGTCCAGATGCCCAACTACTGCGTCCGGCAATGGACCAGGCTGGGCCGTGTTGGATATGTCCGGTGAGCCAACTTCCTCTTCGGCAATCAGCATAGTGACGCTGGCACCCTGAGGATCGTAGTCCTGGTGCGCAATATTCAGAATGCTCGCGCCAATGATATTACAGACATCAGTGAGGATCTGGGTGAGCCGTTTAGCGTTATATTCCTCATCGATATACTCAATATACTCGCGTCGTTGTGCCGCGGTCTCTGCATAAGTTATATCGTAAATATTGAAGCTCAGCGTCTTGGTAAGATTATTGAAACCTTCCAGTTTAAGTTTTTTCATAGACTTTAATTCGCCGGGAGGGCAGGAAAACCAAAAAGTTAATATCGCCTTTGCCTGGCAGGCATTCTAACCCTGAAGCCTCTGGCGGTTAATCGGAATTTCAACAAGCCGCGATCGGCGGATGATAAATCATTTGCACGATTACGCTCTCTGGACCTACACAGTAAAAACTGCGCGCCCCATCGCGATGAGTGCGCGGCTCTGACTTCATTTCAACATCATTTGCCTTCAGGAACCGATACCAGGCATCAACGTCATCAGGCGTTTTGAGAATAAAGCCAATATGGTCCAGCAGCTGTGCACCACTGTCGCCGCCATGCATTGACCGGTGCAGCGCCAGATTGTCGTTGCCTGACGTCAGGTATACATTATCTACATCAGGGCGCCACTCGATCTCCATACCCAACAAGCTCACATAGAAATGTTCTGCGGCCTCCAGATCCTGTACGTTAAGAGCGATATGCCGCATACCTGCGGTGGGCGCCGGACGCTGCATCAGGCTTCCCGAATTTCGTAGTCGTGGCTGATATCGGCGGTTTTAGCAAGCATAATGGAAGCCGAACAATATTTGTCGGCGGACAACGACACAGCACGGCTCACGCGCTTCTCATCCAGGCCATTACCTGTGACGATAAAATGCACATGAATTTTGGTGAATATCTTGGGTTCCTCGTCGGCACGTTCGGCTTCAATCTCGGTCACCACATCGGTCACCGGCTGACGGGATTTCTTCAGAATGTGTACAACGTCAAAAGCAGTGCAGCCGCCCATGCCCAAAAGCAGCATTTCCATAGGCCTGACGCCAAGATTCCGTCCCCCATGATCCGGAGGGCCATCCATCACCACGGCATGGCCGCTGCCAGACTCGCCGATAAAAGTTGCGTCCTGGACCCACTTTACGCGCGCCTGCATAGCTCACTCCTGTTCTTTCGAGGTTTGTGAATTACGTCACACAAATAGCATGGCCCGTGGCTTGCATACACTAATGAAACCCGTGAAGTAAACGCTATTACTAGGACAAGGGCCCGCGAAGGTACAGATTGATGATGCCAAATACAATACCCGCACCAGCGCCAACAGAAAGCGCGTCGTCCATCGACAAATTCCTGGAACACTGCCACCGCCGGCGTTACCCGGCCAAGAGCGTGATTATCTACGCCGGTGATCACTCGGACGTCCTCTACTATATTGTCGAGGGCTCGGTGACCGTACTGATCGAAGATGAGGACGGTCACGAAATCGTACTCGCCTACCTGAACCCCGGCGATTTTTTCGGCGAAATGGGCCTGTTTGGTGAAGAAAGCAACCGCAGCGCCTGGATCCGGACCAAGAGCCAGTGTGAACTGGCGGAAATAAGCTATAGCCGCTACCGGCAGCTGGCCGCGGAAGATACCGATATTCTGTTTGCGCTAGCCGGTCAGATGGCCACCCGTCTGCGCAATACCAGCCGCAAAGTCAGTGACCTGGCCTTTCTGGATGTCACCGGCCGTGTTGCCCGTGCCCTGCTGGATCTCTGCAAACAGCCTGATGCCATGACCCACCCGGATGGTATGCAGATCAAGATCACCCGTCAGGAAATCGGCCGAATTGTCGGCTGCTCACGTGAAATGGTTGGCCGCGTACTGAAGTCTCTGGAAGAACAGGGACTGATCACCGCCAGGGGCAAGACCATGGTGGTTTTCGGCGCCCGCTAGGCAAACAACTCGGACAGCTTTTCCCCGGGCTGTTCGGCCCTCATGAAGGCTTCGCCCACCAGGAAGGTGTGCACGCCTCGCTCCCTCATCAGACTCACATCGTTCGCGGTATGGATGCCGCTCTCGGTCACCAGCAGACGGTCGTCCGGAAAATCAGTCATCAGCTCGAAGGTCGTTTCCAGGGAGGTCTCGAAAGTTCGCAGATCCCGGTTATTCACACCGATCAGGGGAGCCGACGTTGCCAGAGCACGCGCCATCTCATCAGCGTCATGGACTTCGACAAGAGCGTCCAACTGGAGCTCATCCGCAAGCACCAACAAATCCTTCAATAAAGCATCTTCAAGTGCGGCAACAATCAGCAGGATACAGTCAGCCCCCAATGCCCGAGCCTCGTAGACCTGATAAGGATCGGTAACGAAATCCTTGCGTAACACAGGCAATGAGCAGGCCGCACGCGCCTGTTGAAGGTAGGCATCAGAGCCCTGAAAAAAATCTATGTCGGTCAATACCGACAGGCAAGTGGCACCGCCCTGCTCGTAACTGGCAGCTATTGCCGGCGGGTCGAAGGGGTCACGCAATACACCTTTGCTGGGCGACGCCTTCTTGATTTCGGCGATCACCGCAGCATCCCCGGACTTCACACGGCCCTGCAGCGCCCTCAGGAATCCGCGCGGCGCATCAGCTCCATCAGCTCGCGCCTGGATTTCCGCCAACGGTACACCTGCTTCATGTTCGGCCACTTCCTCGGCTTTGCGGGCAAGAATCCTTCTCAAAATATCGGGTGTATCCGCCATCAGCAATGCGTGCTCGTTTCAATGAGTTGTTTAAACTTCTGCTTTGCAGCACCCGATGCTACAGTCTGGCGCGCCAGCTCAATACCGTTTTTCAAACTACTGGCCACACCAGATACATAGATGGCCGCACCGGCGTTCAGCAAAACAATATCCCGCGCCGCGCCCTCAGCGCCGTCGAAAACCGCATTGATCATTGCCAGACTTGCCGCCGCATCCGGCACGGCCAAATCCTTGATCTTGCCAACCGACATTCCGAACTGCTCGGGCGATACGCGGTAAGTGCTGACCTCACCGTCTTCAAGTTCCGCTATCTGCGTCGAGCCACCAATACTGATTTCGTCGAGCCCATCATCAGCATGCACCACCAACACATGTCGACTGCCAAGCTTGCCCAGTACCTGCGCCAGCGGCTCCAACCAGTCGGCACTGAAAACTCCCAGCACCTGATTAGGTGCGCTGGCAGGATTCGTCAAGGGGCCCAGAAGATTGAACAAAGTGCGCACACCCATTTCCTTGCGTGGCCCAATGGCGTGCTTCATAGCGCTGTGATGTTTGGGCGCAAACAGAAATCCGACACCTATCTCATCAACACACCTGGCCACCTGCTCCGCACCCAGGTCCAGGTTGACACCGGCCGCTTCCAACACATCTGCGCTACCGCAACTTGAAGATACCGAGCGATTACCATGCTTGGCCACACGCGCCCCTGCAGCCGCAGAGACAATAGCGCTGGCCGTGGAAATATTGAAAGTCGAAGCACCATCACCGCCGGTACCACAAGTGTCTACAAGGTGCTCTCCGCTAACAGGCACCTGAGTAGCAAGCTCACGCATGACACGGGCTGCCGCGGTAATCTCATCGACAGTTTCACCTTTCATCCGCAGACCTATCAAAAAACCACCGATCTGCGCAGGTGTGGCCTCGCCTGTCATAATGAGACGCATGACCTCGATCATGTCCTCTTCAGAAAGATCGCGGCGCTCAGTGACGCTGCGGATGGCGGCTTGCATATCCACGGATTAACCCTCCAGAAAGTTTTTCAGCATGTCGTGGCCGTGCTCGGTAAGAATCGACTCCGGGTGAAACTGAACACCTTCAACCGCCAGTTCCTTGTGCCGCACACCCATTATTTCGTCGATCCTGCCATCGGCATCGCCGGTCCAGGCCGTCACTTCCAGGCAGTCCGGCAGGCTGTCTTTCTCAATGACCAAAGAATGGTAGCGCGTCGCTTCCAGCGGATTGCTCAGCCCTTTGAAAACACCAATATCCTTATGATGAATCATGGATGTCTTGCCGTGCATGATTTCGCTGGCATGGACAATTTTGCCACCAAATGCCTGCCCTATACTCTGATGCCCGAGACATACTCCGAGCAGCGGAATGCGCCCGGCAAATGTTTTGATTACTTCTACCGAAATACCCGCCTCGTTAGGAGTACAGGGACCAGGCGAGATCACCAGCTTCTCAGGCGCCAGCTTCTCGATATCGGCCACGCTGATCTGGTCATTCCTGTATACGCGCACATCGGCACCCAGCTCACCAAGATACTGCACCAGGTTGTAAGTGAAGGAATCGTAATTATCGATCATTAACAGCATAGTTCCGCCCTCACTGGTGAGCCCCATCCAGGCCAGCCACTGCCAGTGACACCGCGCGGAAAATCGCACGCCCCTTGTTCATGGTCTCCGCCCATTCATTCTCCGGCACGGAGTCAGCGACAATCCCGGCACCAGCCTGAATCGTCAGCGTGTCATCTTTGATAACCGCCGTCCGGATTGCGATAGCGGTATCCATGTTACCGTTCCAGGACAGATAACCTACAGCGCCGGCATAAACACCACGCTTGACCGGCTCGAGCTCGTCGATGATCTCCATAGCGCGAATTTTCGGCGCCCCGCTGACCGTACCTGCAGGAAACGTCGCACGCAGCACATCAATAGCCGACATACCTTCTTTAATCTGGCCGACAACATTGGAAACAATGTGCATGACGTGCGAGTAACGCTCTATCAGCATTTTCTCGGTGAGCTCGACAGTACCAGTTTTGCTGACCCGACCTGCATCATTACGCCCGAGGTCGATTAGCATGAGATGCTCTGCGAGCTCTTTGGGATCGTCCAGCAGATCAGCTTCCAACTCGAGATCTTCGGCTTCGTCCGCGCCACGCGGCCGCGTTCCCGCGATAGGGCGGACAGTAACAATATCGTCTTCAAGACGCACCAGGATCTCCGGTGAAGACCCGACAATATGAAAATCATCCAGATCCAGATAGAACATGTAAGGCGAGGGATTGAGGCTGCGCAGCGCGCGATAAAGATCCAGTGGCGGCGCCTTGTAAGGCACTGAAAGGCGCTGGGATAACACCACCTGCATGGCATCACCATCAACAATATATTCCTTGATTCGCTTGACGGCTGCCTTGAAGCCATCCTCGGTAAAGCCTGAAACAAAATCTTTTTCGCTGATTTTATCCGGCTCTTTCAGAGCCCCGGGAATACGTACCGGGCGGCGTATTTGATCGAGCAGCTGGCCGAGCCGGGACTGACCGGCCTCCCAGGCATTAGCCTGGCTCGCATCGACATGAACTACCATTAGCAGCTTGCCGCCGAGATTATCAAACACAATAACTTCCTCGGACACCATCAACAGGATATCCGGTGTCTGCAACGGGTCAGGTTTTTCAACACCCCGCAGACGGCTTTCAATATAGCGCACCGCGTCATAACCGAAATAACCGACCAGTCCACCGCCAAAGCGAGGCATTCCATCGATCTCGGGTACACGGAACTGCTTCTGAAAGTCTTCCAGCCATTGCAGCGGGTCGCTACTGGTCAGTGTCTCGTGACACTCACCGTCTTTCCAGATTTCAATCGACTCGCCATAGATACGCACGACTTGCTGGCAAGGCAAACCAATGATCGAGTAACGCCCCCACTTTTCACCGCCCTGGACGGACTCGAACAGATAGGAGTATGGCCCGCTGGCCAGTTTCACATAGGTACTTAGCGGGGTATCGAGATCGGCCAGTACTTCGCGGGTCACCGGGATCCGGTTGTAGCCCTCGCTGGCCAGTTGCTGAAATTGTTCAGGTGTCATGGTCCTCACCGTTGAGACTGTCTAAATACACAAATACATGAGCAGGTGCGAATCAGCGCCACCATCGCCCGTTATAGCTGTGCTCTTTGATCTCAACGATAAACATCATGCTGCCTGTTCGAGCTCGTTTCTCAGTGCGGCGATGCTTTCAATCACCAGGTCTGGCTTGGCCACACGAATATCCTCGCCATGATTATAACCATAAGGCACACATGCGATACTGAAGCCGGCGGCGCGCGCGGCTTTCACATCGCTAATAGAGTCTCCCACCATTAGAGCATTTGCAGGATCCACCTTAAAGAATTCGGCAGCATGCAGCAATGGTGCAGGATGCGGTTTCTTGTGTTCAAGCGTGTCGCCACTGACAACAATGCTGAAGTCATCATACACGCCAAGGTCTTTTAGCAATGGAATGGTAAACTGCGCCGCTTTGTTAGTAACACAGCCCAGCGCATAACCAGCGGCCTTCAGGTAATCCAGCCCCTCACGCACACCCGGGTATAGCAGCGAACGCTTGGAGGTATTGTCAGCGTAGAGATCGAGGAATATCGGGTATGCCTTTTCAAACTCGTCGTCCGCCGGCTCACCATCGAGCTTGCCGATCAGCGCGCGACGCACCAGCCGTTCGACACCATTACCCACCCAGTCCCGCACCCGGGTTTCACCCCAGGGTTCGCGACCGAGCTGCTGCATCATTTCATCTACACAAAATGCCAGATCCGGCACACTGTCAACCAGCGTGCCGTCGACATCAATCAGGATCATTTCCGGTTTTGCGGGCAACATAGTTTGTAATCTGTAGTAATCTGCCTGGTCTGGCGTTGTCAGGCCTTGGCCAGTTCGTCGCGCATGGCTTTGACGACAGTATCGTAATCGTTAGGATCACTTTCGCTAACGGCACCAAATATCGCTGACCCTGCCACGAAGGTGTCAGCACCAGCAGCGGCAATTTCGCGGATGTTATCGACTTTCACACCACCATCAATTTCCAGACGAATATCGCGACCGGAAGCATCAATGATTTTGCGCGCTTCTTTAAGCTTGTCCAGGGTTGCAGGAATGAAGCTTTGCCCACCAAAACCGGGGTTCACCGACATCAGCAGCACCATATCAACCTTGTCGAGTACATAGGTCAGGTAGTCCAGGGACGTAGCCGGATTAAACACCAGCCCTGCCTTGCAACCTTCGTTCTTGATCAGCTGCAGGCTTCGGTCGATATGCTCGCTACCTTCCGGATGGAAGGTGATGTAGCTGGCACCGGCCTTGGCAAAATCGGGGATAATACGATCGACCGGCTTGACCATCAGGTGGACATCGATTTCTGCGGTAACACCATGTTTCCGCAGAGCATCACACACCAGCGGTCCGATGGTCAGGTTAGGAACATAGTGGTTGTCCATAACATCAAAGTGGACAATATCAGCACCGGATTTGAGAACATTGTCGACTTCCTCACCCAGACGGGCAAAGTCAGCTGACAGAATAGACGGTGCAATCTTGTAATCTGGCATAATCCAAACCTCTTCAAGGTGTATCGGGCTGGCGAAAAATCAAGACCGCGCACTTTACCGGAAGCGGGAGCGGATTTCAGCCTGCGCAAATGGATATATATATGGCACACAGAGGAGACGCGATGACAGCTCTGAAAAGGTATACCCTGCATACTAACAAGTTATTGTATTTTATAGTTATTATGTCTTTTTGGCAAATGCCGGCACTAGCTTCGGACCTGGCCAAGGAAAAACGCTGGTCCGAACAAATTGTCGACAGCCTGCTCGTTGGCGACCCTGTCGAATTGAAAGCCGGTGATACACCCTTCCTGGGTATTTTTACCGCCGCCAGCAATGGCTCCGCTGACCGCGCAGCGATCATCGTGCACGGCGTGGGCGTGCATCCCGACTGGCCTGAGGTGATCTACCCGCTGCGCAGCGAGTTACCGGAACACGGCTGGTCAACGCTTTCCATCCAGATGCCAATACTGGCCAACGATGCCGCCGTGAAAGAATATCTACCGCTATTTGATGAGATAGCACCACGAATGAATGCAGCTGTCAGCTACCTTCGCGAGCAGGGCAATAAAACCATTGTCGTCATTGCCCATAGTCTGGGCGCATCGATGGCAGCACGTTTTGTCGCTGACAATCCAAAGGCTGGTGTCAAGGGACTGATTCTCATCAGCATGGGCGTCATTGAAATCGACCCCAAAATGAACGGTGCCCTGGCACTGGAGAACATCAAACTACCGGTGCTGGATATTTACGGCAGCCGGGACCTGGAAAACGTGCTTGCGACCCGCAGTGAACGCGGAAAGGCCGCGGCACGCAAAGCACAAAATGCTGACTACCGTCAGATCCCCATCGAAGGTGGTGACCATTTCTTTGTCGGCGTGGAAGATGACCTGGTGCGCCGCATTTACGGCTGGCTGAAAAGCCATTACGAAAAACCCAACGGAAAGTGAATATGAACCTGAACGCTCTGGCTATCACGCTTCATGTAATATCCGCTGTCCTTTGGGTTGGTGGCATGTTCTTCGCTCACCAGGTCCTGCGTCCTGTCGCCGCTGCACAGCTCGAGCCACCGGCACGCCTTAAGCAGTGGGCGGGTGTATTCAGTCGTTTCTTCCCATGGGTCTGGCTGTTCGTACTATTACTGCCACTGACCGGCTACTGGCTGATCTTCAAACTGTACGGCGGCATGGGCTCGGCCGGCCTGCACATCCACATTATGCAAGGACTCGGCTGGGTGATGATTCTCATCTATATGCACCTGTTCTTTGCGCCGTTCAAACGGTTTAAAGAGGCAGTGATTACCGAACAGTGGCCCGAGGCCGGTAAACAGTTGAACCAGATCAGGAGCATGGTTGGCATCAACCTGGGGCTGGGCTTGCTGGTTGTTACTATCGCCGCAGGCGGCCGCTACGTTTTCTGATTCCGGAAACTACAGGACCTTTAGATAGCCAGACCGACTCCAGCAACAAACTGAAAAGATAAAACCCCCGGGTAAGGCTGCAGTTAACCTTAGCCTACCCGTTTGCGCGCCTACTTTTAATCAGTTCGTAAGCCTGCTTGATTTCCTGGGTCTTCTCGGTGGCTATTTTCAGCATTTCCTCAGGCAAACCCTTGGCTACCAGCTTATCCGGATGGTGCTGATTCATCAGTCGCCGGTATGCTTTTTTGATATCGGCATCGGATGCCCCTTCTTCTACACCGAGTATTTCATACGCCTCGCGTAGCGCGGCCTGTGGCGACACTGATGCGCCTTCATTGAAACCGCCGCCGCCAAAGTGCTGCGCATTGCGCACCAGCGCTTCAATGTGATTAAACTCCTGGCGACTGAATCCCAGCCCTATCCGCACCTGCTCCAGAACGGCGTGTTCAGCAGGATGCACATTGCCATCAGCATAGGCCGCATGCATCAGGATCTCGACGAACATCTGCATCAGGTTGCGGCGGCGATGACACTCGGACCTAAACTGCCGCAACACGGTGTCCAGTGAGAACTCTGGCTGCTTACCCTGATTAAACAGGTTGATCGCCGTGCGTCGCATGTCTTCGCCCAGATTCATGCGTTGCATGACATCGCGCGCCAGTTCTATTTCATGTTCGGTGACCCGACCATCCGCTTTCGCGAGATGCCCCATAATTGAGAATAACGTCGTAAAGAATGCTGTCTGAACACGCTCCTGCGCACCGGGTTCAAACTGCTCACGCAGTGTACGACCCAGGCCCTTGTCGAAATTGTGCCCGAGTGCGGCGCCGATCAGAGCACCGAGAGGACCCGCGAGCAAATAACCAAATGTGCCCCCAAGGAGCTTTCCCCACCAGTTCAAACTATTGACCCACCCGTTTCATAGTTACGAATATAGTGATTAATCGCCGCTGCCACCCGGTTACACAGATCCTGTGCGTCGGCCCTGGTGCCATACTGAACCTCTGGAAAAGCCAAAAGCTCGACCCCACGCGCCGCCACTGCTGCCTGGTCGACTCGCTCACAGGCCGGGCCGGCACAGACCAGCAAACCGATTTTGATCATTTTCTCGAGTTCCGAAGCGCTGATAGCTGAATCGAGCGAGACAACGATATCGGCCCGCCAGCATCGCTCAGCGATGTCATTCCCCTGTAATTGCGGGTATTGCTCCCAACCGTATTTATCCGCATCCAAGGGCGGAAAATCGACACCCGTCGGCAGGAGTCTGCTGTCTAATACCACAATTTTTATAGCCATTAACAACCTCTCGTCTGGAACGAAAACTGCCTGCTTGCAAAAGCAGATTTATACGCCTATAACCAAAAAAGGTCGTAACAGGCAGGGTGGCTCGCTCAACACACATCGAGAAAGCCTCCCGGCTGCCAAGTATCAGCAGTTTATTCATGGAGGTAAACCCGCTATGACTTTAGAGCCCACCCCGCGGATCGGCGATTGGTACAAGAACACCATTGGAGACACCTTTGAAGTGGTTGCCCAGGACCTCGACGACGATACCCTGGAGTTGCAGTACTACGACGGCACCCTCGAGGAGCTGGATGCCGAGACCTGGGAATACATGCACCCGGTACCCATTGCACCACCGGAAGACTGGACCGGCTCCATGGACGTCGATCGCGAGGACAGTCAAACCCCTGAAATCTGGACTGAAACCGAAGACTGGATGCGCCAACTGGAGCGTCTCGATAACACCAAGGGTTGACAGCCCTGTGAAGCAACTATACTCAAAATGAGGGTCTAATTAGCAGGCGGTTCCCGAAACAATCCGGATTGTGGATGAGGAGGAAGATCATGAGACGCAGACTCTATTTCCTGTTGCCCAATGTACCGCGCGCACGTCAGGTCGTCGACGAGTTGCTGCTGGCACGCATTGATGATCACCACATCCACGTCATGGCTCGTGAAGGTACCCCGCTTGGCGACCTGCCAGAGGCCAATTTATTGCAACGCAGCGATCTGGTACACGGAATGGAGGTTGGACTCAGCGTCGGCGGAGCTACCGGTATTCTGGCCGGACTGGTTGCGCTTGCCTTTCCGCCTGAGGGCCTGGCGCTTGGCGGCTGGACGCTGCTTGTCACAGCCATTGCAGGCGCGGTTATCGGCGCATGGGTCGCCGGCATGGTTGGCACCGACATTCCCAATAGCCAGCTGAAAGAGTTTCAGTCGGCCGTGAATGAGGGCCACGTGCTGATGATGGTCGATGTGCCCAAAGGCAAGGTCGAAACCGTCACAAAGATGATTAGAAGGCACCATCCTGAAGCAGACATGCACGGTATTGAACCCACCATACCAGCATTCCCTTAAAACCAGCTCACTAAAACTCTCTAACAATCAAGGGCGTCCAATTGGACGCCCTGGAGTTTTTGTGCGTCGGCACACAATTTGCTGTACAGGACAATGTGACAATCAAGCGGCAGGTTAATGTTTATCCTGTCACGCCGATAGCATTAGTGAAAGCTGCACACGCAGCGGCCTACACCTTAAGGAGGTGTGCCATGACCTATATATTTGATATGGCTGGCGGTACGGAATACCAGGGTGAAGAGCTGAGCTGCCCTCATCCGCTAGAAACCCGGAAGCAGGGAGCACACCCCGAATACCAGGTGGAGCTGCGACTGGCAGAAGTTGAAATCACACCCTCCCCAAGCAGGTCTATTAACCCGGCCAGTGTCGATCTGAGCGCACTGATTGGCGCCATCGAAGACTGAAATCGAATTTCAAACAAAGGGCTGGTGCTGGAAACAGGGCCAGCCCTTGTTCAACTCGTAAAGAACCCGCCAGCTACGGCCGCTAGGCTGTTATGGATATTTCAGAGCTTACGCTTGCCATTGTCGAACCCTCGGCTGTGCAAGGCAAACTAATCGAAGCTGAATTAAAGAAACTCGGGATAGTCAACATCCTCTACCAGGCTTGTGGCAAACATGCGCTGGAGCAGATGCAGCACGACACGCCTGATCTGGTGGTTAGCGCCATGTACCTGCCGGACATGACCGGTGCCGAACTGGTAGAAAGTATGCGTGAGGACGCTCGGCTCGAAGCGGTTCCGTTCATGCTGATCTCCAGTGAAACCAAGTTCTCCATGCTGGACCCGATCCGCCAGGCCGGCGTTATCGCGATCTTGCCAAAACCTTTCGATCCAGACGACCTGCGCAAGGCACTTTACTCCACTGTCGAGTTTATTGCGCCCGACGAAAATGCCCTGGCAGACATCATTCTGGATGATTTAAAAACACTGGTGGTCGACGACAGTCCGCTGGCACGCAAACACATCAGCCGGGTTCTGGGAAACCTGGGCATCAGTGATATCACGACCGCAGAAAACGGCGTCGATGCAATCAGTAAAATTGAATCCAGCTTCTTTGATCTGGTAGTCACCGATTACAACATGCCAGAAATGGATGGTGAAGCCCTGACGCGGTTTATCCGCGAACAAAGCTCGCAGCGATCAATCCCCATTCTTATGGTCACCAGCGAAGGCGATCAAAGTCGACTATCTGCGGTACAACAAGCCGGGATATCCGGCATTTGCGATAAGCCATTTGACACCATCTCGGTAAAGCAGATGATTCGCCAGTTACTCGCAGCCTGACTCATCAGGATTCAGCATTACACGCCCGGCAATAACCTCAACTGCCACCGGCACCAGTGACTGACCGGCACACGGCCCTTTGATACAGACACCATCCTCGATTCTAAACAGCGCGTCGTGTGTCGCACACTGAATCCTGTCATTATCGATACTGAGAAACTGATCCGGCACCCAGTCGAGCGGGCCGCCTGTGTGTGGGCAGCTGTTGCGGTAGGCGACCACGGAATTGCCACTGTGTACAACGAATACTTCAACACACCCTTGCAGCGCATCAATGCTGAATCCACGGCTACCGGGCGTACTAATCTCCGACAGCGCGCAGAGATCAATGCTTGCCACAGTCGTCCCCACCTACATGTCGGGGAATCTGCAGCCCGTGCAAACCCGACTGGCCACACTTCTTTCCAGCCAGTTTCGAAGCAAACCGCATGGCATGCTCCAGATCATGCCGCCGACACAGACTGTCAATCATGCCTGCATTAAAGGTGTCACCTGCAGCAAGCGTATCCAACACCTTCGCCGGAAAACAGGCGGGTACGCTGCAGCACTGACCTTGCCGGGTTAGCCCAATGGCACCTTTTCCGCCGAGCGTACACACCAGGTCTGCCTGTGGCGCCTGCTGCCTTATTATCTGAAGCCGGTCTGCGGGTTCACTTTCGCGCATATAGTCTGACGACACCAATAGCAAACGTGCCAATGGAAACAGTCGTTCTATACCCTCACGCGCTTTTTCAATCTCCAGGGATACAGGCAGATGCGGAGCTCGTCTATGGACACGCTGCATCATCAACAGGGTTTCAGCAACATTTCGGCCTTCAAAATGTACCCAATCAAAGGATTCCAACGGTATTTGCTCGAAAGCGGTGCTGCTGTACTCTGGCAAATCACGGAAATGAACAATCGTGCGGGAGCCGCTGGAACGGCTGAGGGTAATATACGACGTTGGTAATTTTCCGGCCCCCAGTCTTTCACAGTAGTCAATGTTGATGCCATACCGCTCGAGATCATCCAGTACAACATGCGTGTCGGGTTCATCGACCAGTACACCACCCCAGACACACTGATGGCCCAGCTGGCTTAGCACGACCAGGGTATTGGTCGCATTACCGCCACGCCGAACAACCTGTGAAAACGCCCGCAGCTCCGCGTCCTCCAACGGATAAGCGGCGACTTCATTGATGATATCAAGGGTAGCAATACCGACAGCGAGTATACGTGGCATGGATGCGCAGGTTATGTCCCTGGCATCGGAAATGCAATTATGACAGCAGCCTGCCTTTCAGAAGCGTCACTAATGAGCCGCCTTGACAACCCGAAAACCAAGATTATCCAGCCGTGATGTCTCGACGCGGGAATCACGACTCGCGGAGCGCACACTGTCAGCCGGACTATCGAACCCACCGCCCCTGACAACGCGTTGCTTACAGTCGCCTGCAGTAATGACCGCGCTGCCATCTGCTGGAGCCGGATTATAGCTTTTCTGATAACAGTCCTGCACCCATTCCATTACATTCCCCAGCATATCCTGAACAGCATAGTCACTTGCACTGAAGCTGCCGACCGGCGCTGTTTTTACGCCGGACCATTCACTACCACAGTCAAAGCAATTGGCATTCCGGCTACCGACATCGTTCCCCCACCAGAAACGCGCTTCGCTACCGGCACTTGCGGCAAACTCCCATTCAGCCTCCGTGGGCAAACGATAGTAACTGCCAGTTTGCTCCGATAACCACTCGGTATAAGCCACTGCATCCTGCCAACTGACATTAATAACCGGCCGCTGCCCGCGACCCCAGCCTTCATCAGCCGGCCGCCTGCGTCCCGTGGCATTAGCAAACTTGCTGTACTCGTCGAAGGTGATTTCGCGCTTGCTGATAGCGAACGACCGCAAATCGACTTTATGCCGCGGTCGCTCGTCAAAATTAGCCGAAGTCGAGCTGCTTCCCATGTCAAATGAATCCGCCCGAAGCTCCACTATCGTTGGCCCTCTACCACCAATTGACAACGGCTGGCTATATGTTCTGACGGGCTGCGGCTTTGCCGGCGCCGGCACTGCATCTTCAGGTTCGGTTCCGGCAGCAACTTTCGGGATTGCTTCGGAAAGCCCACTCGCACCAGAAACTTCCTCTTTACCGGACGACATCTTACCAATCATTCGGTCAACCCCGCCTTTGGCGAAACTCGGAATAACTCGCGGTTTCGCCGTCTTCTTTTCAGCGTCCTCTGCCTCAGCCGGAACTTTGCTCATCTCCGGCTTATCCTGCTGCGGCGATTCAGTTTTCATTTCCTGCCTGGATGCAGGGACGGGTAAATTCGTAGACTCTACCAGTGACCGCGAATCCTTCCCGGGAAAAGCTGGCGTCTGCACTTCGGCATTACTTTCGGCCTGCTTATCATCCGTATCGTTGTCAGCAACCGCTTCAGGATAAGCTGGTGTGCTGGCGTCGGCGACCGGTAGATCAGACGTCTTTACGCCGGTAGACGTTAACGGCCGATTGTAAAACCACCAAACACCGCTGCCCACAGCTACCATTACTGCTATCAGTACACCATATACAAGCCCTTTTCGTCCGCCAGACTGGCTCGATACAGTTTCCGAACCAATAGATATTTGGGCAACATTTTCCTCATCTTCCAGAAGAACCGTTGCAGCTGGACTATCGTTATCAGCATCAACAGGATATTCTGTAACCAATAGCGCAGCAGCGGAAGGATCACCATCATCCAGAGAGGGGATATGCCCCTCTGGCAATGACTCAGTAGATTCTTTCTCAACCTCGCTCAGCCGGCCACGTAACTCTTCCAGCTCGGACTCAAGCGCATAAGTTCTGTCCTCTGCCTGGCCACGAAGACGGACGGCCACATCAACATTTTTCTTTGCCTGCTCCAGCTCTTCACGCAGTACCGAATCGACTTCACCTGCAGGCAACTGCATATCCACCAGACCACGCGTTACCTCGGCTTCCGCGCGCAACTGATCAAGGTCCTGCTGGATGCGCTCCTGGTTCTCCAGCGCCGAATCCCGCTCGGCAGACAACTTGCTGACCTGTGCTTCTAAAGTATTCGCTGAACTGTTGCTTTCAGATAGTGCCTGACTCGCAGATTCCAGGCCGGTGTGCAATTCTTCAAGCTCATGCTGCTGTACGGTTAGCAGTTCCTGACTCTGGTTGCGCTCAGTAATTACTGAAGCCAGCTCATCACGCAATGCAGCCTGCGCTTTTTCCTCTGCCTCGATACGTACCGCCATTTCCTCATTGGCCAGTTGTGATGTTTCCAGCAGTTGCTGCTCGGCCTGACGCGCACTCTCTTGCGCCTGCGTAAGTTGCAGTGCCAGTTTTTCTATATCCGCCTTGAAATCATATACCTGTGCACTACGTTCACCAAGCTTGATTTCGAGATCATCTCGCGCCCGCATATCCTGCTTGATTTTATCCTGCAATGCGTCCAGTTCCGCCTCCAACCCGGCGCTCGACTCACCCGCCATATTCTTGAGCTCTTTTCGCAGACGATGCACCTCTGACTCATGCTCATGGCGCTCACGCTCAAGGTTACGCTCAAGCTTGCGATTCGCTTCCATCAGGCGAGTCTGCTCTCGCTTGATATTATCAGCTTCATTCTGCGCCCGACTCATGGCCTCTCGGGTACTGGCGATATCAGCTTCGTGATCCTTGTCTGTGGCTACCAACTTGTCATTAAGCTCGGCAATGCGTTGCTCAGCCTCTGCGTAGCGTGTACGTTCGGCATCCAGCTCTGAATCCAGCGTTGCGCTCCGCGCCTCACTTTCATCAAGCCTGGTGCGCAACGCATCATTGTCAGACTCGCCTTGTTCGCGCTGCTGCAAAGTAGCATCGACCTGCTGTAGCTGTTTGTCCTTTTCCTGGACTTGCTGCTGCAGCTCAGCCAGTTGATCTTCCAGCAAACTGTGACTTTCCTGCAGCTGTTCGGCCTGCTGCTGCCTGCCATCCAGCTCCTGCTGCAAACTCTCCAGGCATTGATCCAGGCCCGCTTTCTCGAGCGCCGCTTCACTGCGAATTTGTTCCAGCTGCTGACCAGATTCCTGCCCGGCAACGTCCAGCTGCTGCTGTAGTTCACTCAGCTGTTGTTCGAGTTGTTCACGTTTTTCCACCTGATCGCGATGATGGTTCTGCTCTGCCTCCAGCTCCTGCTGCACAGACTCCAGGCGCTGGCTTAATGCCTCCTGGTCGCTTCCGGAGGTCTTGTGCGTATCCTCCAGCCGTTCTTCGAGGATGCCGATCTGTTGCTCGAGGTTATCAGTCTCTTTACCCAGCTCGGCACGGACTTGTTCGAGCTGCTCATCCGCCTTTTGTTTTGCTTGCTGCAATTGTTCCTGCAGTTCGCTGGCATTTGATTGTTCTGTACCGACCTGTTCGTCGGCGTCTTTTAACCGCTGCTCCAGCAGCTGTCGCTCTTCACCAGCCGCCTCAAGCTGCTTCCGGGCCTCGGAAAGATCACTATGAAGTTCATCAAGCGAAACAACTGCAGCATCACGCTCACCCGCAACCTGACTGGTACGCTGCCCCAGTTGTGTATAGTCAGCCCGAATTTTGGCCAACTCATCCTGGAGTTCGCCCGATTGCCGGCTGTGCACCTGCCGCTCTTCGGCAAGACGGCCGGACATTCGTTCCAGCTCCTTGTGCAGTGCATCGTCACGCCCTTCCGACGACGACTGGATATGCGTAAGTGTCTGCTGAAGACCGGCCAGTTCCTCCTGCAGGCACTGCTTATCGGTCTCAACTGATGTTAATTTTTGCTTTTCAGCCTTAATCCCGGCATTACGCTCATCCAGCTTATCCTGTAAGGCCTGCTTTTCCTTACTGCCAGCAGTCAATTGTTGTTCCGCTTCTGCAAGCTGCTTGCGCAGCTCCTCAACGTCCAACTGAATCTTTCCCAGATCTGCCTTGTGTGCCTGCTGCTCTGAACCCAGCTCCGTTAATTCCTGGCGTGCGACATCGCGCTCAGCAACCACTTCCTCAAACTGTTTCTCCAGCGCCAGCTTGTCGGCTTCCGATGCTGCGAGTTTGTCGATTAATAAGGCGTCCACTTCCTGCTCGCCATCATTCGACGCACTTGCTTTACCGGAATCGGTGCCATTGCCTGCTCTGGCCTCGGACTCGAACGGGATGATATCTGCATCTTTAGCAGGCGCAGGCTCCTCCGGAAGGTTCTGCACCGTCAAAACATTATCGGGAACATCCATAAGACCGTTTTTCAATGTATAGACATTGAAGCCGCGCTGACTCAGCACAAAAGCACCTGCGGCACTTCGACGACCGGTATCACAGCAGATTATATAGTCAGTATCGGCATCAAGATCCTCGCACTGTTCACGCAGCGCCGACAATGGGACATTGATACTGCCCTTGATCGCCTGGTTTTCAAACTCACCGGGCAGGCGAACGTCCAGCCATTGAGCGCCTTTGGCAACCAGCTTCTGCGCACCTTCATAATCTGCCTCATGCACCAGTGAAGCACACAGCAGCTCATTGAAATCCGCTTTCGATAGCCTCATCAGGGAACCGTCGGTGATCATCATCACCGATGCATTACGCTTGGTTCCGGAAACCAGGGCTTCTTCGCCAAAACAGGCACCCTCGCCCAGCTCGGCCAGCAACACTTCCTTGCTACGCGCCGAGGCCTTGCGAGTCACAGCCATACGGCCAGTTTTGACAATATAGAAATAATCTCCGTCCTCACCCTGGCGGACAATTACATCGCCGGCACTGACTGATACAGCCTCAAGACGCATCAACAGCTGGTGAATATTGGATGGTGGCAGCTGCAGGAAGGCTTGCGACTGCAACATACGCGTCATCCAGTCGCCGTCGTCCTGAGCATCGATTTCCTTGACGTCATACCCGGATGATTCATCCCAGGTCAACAACACATCCAGCAAGCTGGAATCAATTCGCGCCACGGTCACCTTCCCGGCGGCGCGCGCACCCAGCTGACGCGGTTGTTTGTGGGCCAATGGGTGCCGGGCATTCTCCGAACCGGCCACAATGCTGCTGACTACTTGGCGTTTTTCGTCAACGAACTCCAGTTTGCCGTCGAGCAGAAAAAATGTCTGGTAATCACGGTCGCCGCGCTTGAAAACGTACGTTCCAGATCGGACATCTTCAATAATGGCTTTTTTGGAAACTTCTTCAAGGTGGACAGAAGATAGTGCATTAATCGGAACGAACGTCCGCAACACCTTCTTATCAATAAGCTTTTTTGCCGCTCCCATGGTTTGTCGAGCCATCCAGTCTTGTCAGTATGTTAGCGATCCTGAATACCCTTCAGCAGGGCAGGCGCAGATCTGCACCAAGTTCCTGTTATAACGGCCGATGTGACCGGAAAATTAACCCAATACTGCACTTCGAAAACGTGAACAGCTGCACGAAAACAGCATGTTGCAGGCCTCTGGAGGACTGGTACCATAGCGCGCGATAAACCAGGCTGAATACTATGACTGAAACAGGGTTTGCGACGCCGGACGAAGCAGAGACGGCCTTTTATGATGCCTTCAGGGCTTCAAATCTGGAGGCCATGATGAAGACCTGGGCGGACCGGGAATTTATCGAATGTATACACCCGATGTCGGACCGTGACCGGGGACGGGTCGCAGTCGAGGAAAGTTGGCGGCGCATTTTCGACGGCGGTCTGAAAGTCGAACTCGAGCTCAGCAACGTCCACCGTACCCAGGATGCCTTGCTGGCCATCCACACTGTTTACGAACACTTCCGCAGCCCCGGAGATGATCGCCGGCATCCTCCAGTCATTGCCACCAATATCTACCAGTTGATCGATGGTGGCTGGCACATGGTACTGCATCACGCATCGCCAACTCCGCAAGATGAATTTGGTAGCGCCGAACAGTTTCCCGAACAACAGGAACCGAGTCGTTTGCACTGAAGGTCACCTCCGTTTAGTACTGCTATTTACTATGCATAAACAAAGCCACCTCCATTTGAGACTAAAATAGCAGCAAAAAACTAAAAAAAACTTTTACTTTTTTTTCTTTGTGCTATCTTTGCGCCGTCACTGTCCCAGTCAACAACTTTTTAAGGAGCACATTGAATGGCCGTGAAGAAGAAGACTGCCAAGAAGACCGCCAAAAAGAAGGTTGCCGCAAGAGCGGTTAAGAAGCCTACCACCAAAGCTGAAACCTACACTTACATCGCGGATAAAACCGGCCTGACCAAGAAAGATGTTGGCGCTGTGTTTGATTCCCTCAGCGGTCTGATCAAACGCGACCTGCGTCGCACTGGTCCTGGCGTTTACACTGTACCCGGACTGATGAAAATCAAAGTTGTTCGCAAACCTGCCACCAAGGCACGTAAAGGCGTTAACCCCTTCACCGGTGAAGCCATGACATTCAAGGCTAAACCGGCTCGTAATGTAGTCAAAGTGCTTGCACTTAAAGCCTTGAAAGACATGGTTTAAAGGGTAATAAAGTCAGGCCAGGACGGCCAACACCAATAACACAGCATTACGCTTTGAAAGGCAGCCCGCATACGGCTGCCTTTTTTATTAACCGCTTTCCTGAATTCGATGTTTGGCCTGAATAAATTCACGGTGCGGCACGTAAATCAGATCGGCAATCTTGCGCACCAGCGCTTCTTCATAGGGGTCCAGCCGGCCATCAGCATAGGCTACCTGCCAGAGCATCTCTACAACGCTGACTTTTTGTTCAGCTGTAAAATGCTCGTTGATCAGACCGGTAAACTGGTAAAGAGAAGCTGCTTCGGCCGCTTCCTGATCCGCGAGTTTAGCCAATTCCCAGGTCTCATCCCCGGACAGATCAAACTGTTCCTGTAACACACGTTCCAGTTCCGCGCGTTCTTGCGGATGCTCGTTATCATCCGCGCGCAGCATTTCAAACAACAAGGCGGCAGTCGCCAGGTGCAAGCCATGCTTGTCAGGCCCAGCCTTAACGTCCGGTTCTATTTGGGATTGAAAAAACTCCTGGATGGCTCGAAGCATAAGTAATCAAGCCACGCGCTTGAGCATTTTACGCGATACTTTCAACCTGCCTAGGAGCACCGCGAGCGCAAGCCACCAGAACATATCGATTTTCCTGTCGCCGTCGGCCACCATTGCACAGCCGCCACCGCCACCATTCGTATCGACAACTTTTTGACCTCCATCGATGGTAGCGGTCGTGCTGGATATCGCTGACTCCTTAATGCCGTCGCTCACAGTCAGCAATACCGGATAGATGCCGGCAACGCCATAGCTATGACTTGGCGCCACCCCCGCGCCGAAACTGCCATCGCCAAAGTCCCAGGCATACGTCAGTAGCCCCCCGTCCGGGTCAAATGATCCGGAACCATCAAAAATAACAGCAGCACTGCTTGAGCCACTATATGGCCCACCCGCCGAGGCAACCGGCGCCTGGTTTGCCACTATGTCAGCTATGGCAACGGGGTTCTGCGCTGCTAACAGCGCGGCTGCAGCGTCTAACACTCCGGTCCCGCACAGCGCCTGATTGCAACTTGCATCAGGGAAAGGCCGCCGGGCTGTCGCCTTGATAACATCCTCCACTACCTCAGGGGTCAAGGCTCCATTAAGCGAAATCATAAGCGAGGCAACACCTGACACCTGTGCCGAGGTAAAGCTGGTACCTGCTACAAAGGCCAGCGTATCCGCGACCGCCACTGTCGTTCCAGTATTGTACAGCGTCAGGATGTTACTCTCAGGATTCGGACCGTCACCACCAGGTGCCGTCACATCCACAGCCAGCCCCACATTGGCATAAGACGCAAGACTTCCATCTCTGGCAATGGCACCGGCAACAATCACATTGTCACAGTTGGCGGGGCTGATATCGGTGACATTCGTGCCGTCTTCATTACCCGCAGAAACGACGACGACTGAACCCGCGGTAACGGCGTCGTTAATGGCCAACTGCTCTGCCAGAGAACATGGCCCTTCACCGCTGAGACTGAGATTGATCACATCAGCGGGGGTAGGATTATTGGGTACACCGGTCACTGAATAACCCGCCGCCCAACGAATAGCATCTGCCACATCCGAAAGATTACCGCCGCAACGGCCTAGTACACGTATGGGCAATAATCGGGCAGCAAAATCGATACCGGCAATATCGGTGCTGTTGTCCGAGCTCGCCACGATCACGCCAGTCACCGAAAGACCATGCCAAGAGCTGTTTTCGGCAGGTTCACCGGCGCCACAGTCTCCCGCAGCCACCGCATCACCCGGATCAGTCGGATCGCTATCGCGCCCCGGCGTACCGTCATTGTCGTTTACAACATCACTGTAAAAATCATAGCCAGTGAGAATCCGGCCAGCGTTCAGGTCTCTGTGTGAAACGATGCCGGTATCAATAACCGCTACGGCAACACCTGCAGAACCCGTAGACAGGTCCCAGGCCGTTGGCATACCAATGCCTGCCGTTGCCTCAAACAAGTGCCATTGCCCAAAAGGATTATTCACGGGATCAGCACCCGCTGGATAATCGGGATCATTCGGCGTAAACGTTGGGTAAAATCGCTTGTCCGGTTGCACTGAAACAACACCTGCACGCGATGCCATCTCCGCCGCAATTCGATTTGCTTCATCGAGACTGACCTCATCCGGAAGCTCAACCACCAGTCCGTTACTGGAAAAGCTGCGCAGGACTCTAACCTGCCGTCCATCGGGAAGGCTCAGGCTGGTTGCAGCCTGGTCGGCTCCTGTTGCCTGCGCCTGTCGCTGACCGACGTTATCCAGCTGAATGATCAACTGCTTGGTGCGTGAACGTGCGGTGGACCCGTCAGCGCACGCAGTGCTACCCGCCTGAGCGATTGCCAGACACAGCCCCGTAACCACCAACCCCCTGTAATTCAACATTTATATCCCTTGTTTAGATTCATTGCGACTGCACCCGGAAGCGCTGGCCGCGGAATGAGAGTATCACGTCGTTTGGTGTTATTTCGTCCACCACAGGACCTTCCTGAAGCTGCCCGCCCTGGTGGTATTTCTGCATATTGATCAGTACGAAGCGTTGCTCCGGTAACTCACTGTAAACATGCACATCAAGGTGCAGGCTACTGTTGATCTGCTGGAACAGCTGGCTGGATACCTGGGGCCAGACGGGCAGATTATTATTGGGCGGCACCGTCCCCGCCACTGGTCGAGACGCCGCCAGGGAGCCAGTCACGCTAGCAGGCGCTGCGGGAGCCTCGAGTTTTGCTGCGGGCGGCATTTCCGGCAAAGGCGGCAGTGGCCGCAATGCCCCAGGTGGTTCAACTGCGCTTTTTGCCACCGGCTTGACTGGCACGACTGGTTTAACCGGTCTGATAACTGGCACGTTACGTTGTGGTGCTGGCGCCGAAGGCACCGGTGTAACCAGAGGCTGGACCTCAGACCGATGCTCTGCCTGTTTAGTGACCGTACGGGTATCCGGCTGCGGCCACAGCGCTATCCCCAGCAACACGGCATTAATCACCAGCGCACCTATTATCACCCATAGCCAACGACTGAAACTGGTCCGACTATCCTGTTCGTGACTACTGGCGATTCCCGGCACTTGCCCGATCGCTCGTTCCTGCTCAACCTTTTTCAGCGCTTCGAGAATATAGGACATGGCTTCTATCGATTAACCACGAGGCACGCCAAGTCGCGGGACATCGGGTTGTTTTTCAAGGTTATTCAGGTTGATCAATGTACGCGCACCGGCAACACCATCAGCCGTCAGTTCCCGATCCCGCTGGAAAGACTCCACCAGCTCCTTAAGGCCGGCATCATAAAAACTCTGATCCGCTGTAATTGATGTCATGCCAGTGACCGCCTGCAGACGCTCACGCAGCCAGGCGACACCCGCCCCACGGTCGCCTGGGCGCAATACGGACCGGCCACCGGGTGGCGTACGCCACAACAGGCGGTATTCACCAAACCAGTATTTTTCAAGCTCGATAACAGGCACCACCACTTCCTTGCCATCAACCTGTACGCGCGCATCGGAGCCCAGAATCTCGTACAACAGTACTGGTACGCGCCGACCCTCACTAGCCACCAGCAATAGCAACGCTGGCCTGTCGTAGTGCATCAAAATTGTCCAACTACCCCCGCCCTGCAGGCAACGCAAACCAACTCCTGGCGCCTGTGCACACGCTTGCTCGTCAGAGCGTACCGAAGCCTGCACACCCCACAGCCGATAAAGACCCGCCCATGCGCTGGCGGCGGCGTCGGGGCTGGCTTCTGCGATCATTTGATCCAGTTTCAAGACAGGTGCTGGTAGAGCCGCCTGCATTACCGGCGTCGGCGTCCTCATAACCGCCGCCTGATCGAATGCCTCCGGCTCCCCGGATGCTTCCACTAGCGGCTCAGCTGCAGTTCGATACTCATCGCGCGCAATAATCTTGGCAGATGCTGGTGATTCACTCGTTTCAGGGCGTGCGCTGTACTCCAGAGACCCCCGTTGCGACACCGGCGCTTCCAGGCTGGCAACGGGTGACACCACTGGCGCTGTTGCCCCCCCATTAAAGATGAGAAACGCGGACAATCCAACTGCCATTATGCCAACGGCGGCAGCCATCCACAGCCAAACCCGGCCTGCTGGTGCTGACAGGCCCTCTTCTGGCATCACCTCGCTGGCGGCTCGCCGAACAATTATCGCGTCCACCTTGCGCTTACCTTCAACAAAGGCTCCCAGCATGGCCCGGTCACAAAGAACGTTTATCAGGCGCGGAACACCGTCAGACAGTTTCTGAATCAAATCAATAGCGTCTTCAGAGAAGATAGATTCACCGGCACCACAGACCTGCAGCCGGTGCCGAATATAAGCGGCCGTTTCAACACGACTGATCGGCTCAAGGTGATAACGCGCGGTAATGCGTTGTGACAACTGACGAAGGTCATCGCGTGCCAGCAAGCTGCGTAATTCTGGCTGTCCAACCAGAATAATCTGCAACAACTTTTCACGGGTAGTCTCGAGATTGGTCAGTAAACGCACCTGTTCCAGAGCTTCGGCGCTAAGATTCTGTGCTTCGTCGATCATCAGCACAGTGCGCTGTCCACGCGAATGTCCGTCGAGCAGGTAAGCATTGAGCACGTCGGTCAACACTTTGATACTGGTGGTATCCTTGGCGTACTGAATCTGTAGTTCGTCGCACAGGCTGGCCAGCAGCTCCTGCGCGGTCACGCGCGGATTCAAAATCAGCGCCAGATTCACATGCTCCGGTAATTGTTCGAGCAGACAGCGGCAGATAGTTGTTTTACCGGTACCGACTTCACCGGTCAGCTGCACGAAACCGCCACCTTCACCCACTCCATAGAGCAGATGCGCCAACGCCTCGCGGTGTTGCTGACTCATATAGAGAAAGCGCGGGTCGGGAGCTATTGAGAATGGCCGCTCTGTCAGTCCGAAGTGTTTCTGATACATAGAAATAATTGCCGCCCAACCGGCGAAACTCGCATTATGCCCGTTCTGGGTTCCGACGTCCCCACCAGTGTCCGCTGGATGTAGACAGATTGCTTGAACTCGTCCTTTTCCATCTGTAAACATACTGCCAGACGCGCCACTAAAATCAGGATTTTAATAACCCGGCCCAGCCTCCCAACTAACTCAAATAGTAACCAAAGTCCATAATTTTATTCCTGTTTTGAATCTTGACCCAAGCATTAGCGTCTGTTTATATACCCGTCGAAACTCTTTACCCCGGCAGCCACCGGCGGCGGCTAGCGAAATACCCGCATTTCCCGTTAGTTAGAAGGTTAACCACTCGGGAATCATACTCCCAGGCTGTTGGTATTATTTACGCAATTGTGATTTTGACTGCATCCGGAACAATGCCTTGTTGTGATGTGCCCTTTATTTTCAATGGATTAACACAGCTGGCATAACGCTTGCTGAGTATCCGTAGTAAAAGAACAACAATGGGGAATTTACATTGAATGCCAAAGTAGAGAAAACGATTAATGGCCTTGCTGTTAGCGCCAATCCCATATTCAAAGGTGGCGTATTGCCGGCTTACTGGGCTTGCGCAATTAACGACCGCATGATCCCAAAGACCTTCAGTTCTGCCAGCGAAGTATTCCGCTTCGCCGAAGGCCTGAAAGTTCATTAAGTCTCTGGATAATGATCAAGTATCGCCTGCTTCAGCTCATTCAGGCGTCCATGGAAAAAGTGGCCAGCGCCACTGATTATCGTCAACACTGGCGGCGTGTTCAGTTGCAGCTCCCAGGCCTTTACTTTTGACAGCGGGACCACATCGTCACCATCGCCCTGTATAAGTAACCAGTCAGTATCCGGCAGGTCAACGGCCTGGTCAGGAAAATAGTTTACCGCAGGCGCTACAACTACCAGACGCTCTGGATCCAGCTCAGCTGCGGCCTGAATGGCGATGAAACCACCGAATGAGAAACCGCCCAGCCAGAGCGGTAAACCAGGCCAGCGCTGCGAGGCCCAGGCAACTACTGCAAACAGATCATCGAGCTCACCACGCCCTTCGTCGTATTCTCCGCCACTATCTCCGACACCACGAAAGTTAAAACGCACACTGATAGCGCCCATACCGGCAAAGGTTCGCGCCAACTGGTGAACAATCTTGTTGCTCAGGCTTCCACCGTGCAGCGGGTGAGGATGGCAAATGACCGCCAACGCGAGTGGCTCAGCATCAGGCTGCTCAACCAGAACCTGCAAAGCGCCAACCGGCCCGGGAATGGTTTCAGTTTTCATAACCAGGGGTAAGCCGAGCCCAATAACCGACTACCCCGTAAACTGACTCAGGAAGTGCGCTGACCGGAATCGTCACGACGCTGTCGACGATGCTCAATGCCGGGAGAATGCAAAGTGAGATCGAGCCGGTACCAACCGTCGAGATCGACCACCTGGCGTTTGCCATTGATATTTTCCAGAACAATATAGCGTTGCCGCCGCCCCTCATGCAGGACAACACGTACCTGCTGCAACTGACCGACAATATTGGTGTACCAGTAACCGGGCATAGGTTGGTGTGCCAGCATGTTTTTTCTCATCAATTTGTTATCCAGAAGATTCACCCGCACTTTGACTCGCCGCAATTGAGACACGTCAGACAACCGTCCATCTGTATTGCAGCCTTGGTATTACACTTGATACATAACTGAGCGCCGTCGGGGAACTCACTCGATTCAGCCGGCTTTGTTGACTCTACGGCGCTCTCGAACTGGGCCCGTTTCTCGGCCAGTATCTTTTTCTGATGCTCGTCCAGCCCATCATCCAGCAACATACCGATCATGCGCAGATGACATTCAATCGCATCGCCGATCTCCGCTACCAGAGACGGCATGTACCTGCCACCTTTCTTGAAATAACCGCCACGCGGGTCAAACACTGAACGCAGCTCTTCCACCAGGAAGGTCACGTCGCCACCTTTACGGAACACTGCGGATATAATGCGCGTCAACGCCACAATCCACTGGAAATGATCCATATTCTTGGAATTGATGAAAATCTCAAAGGGTCGCCGCAACTCGTGCTTGGTGCCGGGGTTCAACACCACATCGTTAATGGTGATGTACAGCGCATGCTCCGACAGCGGAGTCTTCACCTTATAGGTGGAGCCCAGCAGCATTTCCGGCCGCTTCAGCTTTTCATGTAGCTGGACAACCTTTTCTTCCGGTTCTTTTTCAACTACTGCAGGCTCAACGGTTGCCTTATCTTCTTTGAGCACCTCGTAGCCAACAATTTTATGTCCGATCTTCTTTACCATATGCCTAACTCCTCAGACGCTCCGCCGCTCAAAATTTTCCGTAGTAGCCTTCTTTCAGGGCATCATATAAATTGGCAGCAGTATGGGTTTCCCCATCGTATTCAACTTCCTCGTTACCTTTCAGCTGCACGCTAGTGCCATCTTCCAGCGTAAACTGATAGGTAGTGCTCTCGAGATCCTTTTCCTTGACCAACACGCCCTGGAAGGCTTCCGGGTTGAAACGGAAAGTGGTACACCCTTTCAACCCCTGGTCGTAAGCGTAACGGTAGATATCCTTGAATTCCTCGAATGGATAGTCAGTAGGTACATTGGCCGTCTTTGAAATCGACGAATCCACCCACTTCTGTGCAGCAGCCTGGATATCCACGTGTTCCTTTGGGCTGATATCGTCTGCAGAAATAAAATAGTCCGGCAATTGCTGACTTTCATCTTCAGCATTTGGCGCAGCGTCTGTATTTATCAGGCCGCGGTAGGCCAGCAATTCAAAGGAGTACACCCCGACCTTCTCCTTGGTCTTGCGGCCTTCCCGAATAACATTGCGAAAATAATGGTGTGCAAAGCTCGGCTCGATACCGTTACTGGCATTATTGGCCAGCGATAACGAAATGGTACCAGTCGGCGCAATCGACGAGTGATGAGTGAAACGCGCGCCAGTTTCGGCCAGGTGGTCAACCAGTTCCGGCGCCACATCCGCCAACTGCTGCATATATCGGCTGTAACGCGCATGCAACACCTTGCCCTTGATGCTGTCACCAACCTGATAACCATCGCGTTTCATTTCCGGGCGTTTGCGCAGCATTTCTGCGGTGACTTCGAAATCTTCTTCCAGAATAGGCGCAGGGCCCTTCTCCTTCGCCAGATCCAGAGCTACTCGCCAACCGCTCAACGCGAGTTCACGACTGACTTTTTCGGTAAATTCAATCGAAGTATCCGAACCATACTTCATACGCAACATGGTGAGCGTCGAGCCCAGACCCAGGAAACCCATACCGTGACGACGCTTGCTCATGATCTCATTGCGCTGCTGCTCCAGTGGCAGGCCATTGATTTCAACCACGTTGTCGAGCATGCGAGTAAAGATGGCAACCACCTTGTTGAACTCGTCCCAATCAAAGAAAGCCTCGTCGGTGAATGGGCTACGCACAAACTTGGTGAGATTAACCGAGCCCAGCAGACAGGACCCGTAGGGTGGTAGAGGCTGCTCACCACAGGGGTTGGTAGCACGCACATTCTCGGCGAACCAGTTGTTGTTCATCTCATTGACCTTGTCGATGAGAATGAAGCCGGGCTCTGCAAAGTCGTAAGTGGAGGTCATGATCATGTCCCACAGACGCTGCGCACGTATGGTCTTGTAGACCTTGCAGGCAACCAGGCCGGCTTCATTAGCGACATAGCCATTCTTGTTGGGCCATTCGCGCCAGACCACCTGGTTAGCATCGTATAAATCCAGGCCTTCTTCTTCGACTTCCTGCTCATTCAGCGGAAACGCCAGTTTCCACTCGGAATCGCGATTTACCGCATCCATGAATTCCTGTGTGATCAACAGTGACAGGTTAAATTGGCGCAGCCGGCCATCTTCCCGTTTGGCGCGTATGAAATCCATGACATCCGGGTGCCCTACATCAAAAGTGGCCATCTGTGCACCGCGGCGCCCACCAGCGGAAGAGACGGTGAAACACATCTTGTCGTATATATCCATAAACGACAGCGGGCCCGATGTGTAGGCACCAGCGCCCGATACATAGGCGCCCTTTGGTCGCAACGTAGAGAATTCATAACCAATGCCGCAGCCCGCCTTCAATGTCAGGCCAGCTTCATGGACACGCTCAAGAATATTGTCCATTGAGTCCTGGATCGTGCCGGAAACGGTACAGTTTATTGTGGAAGTCGCAGGCTTGTGCTCAAGTGCGCCGGCATTCGATGTAATACGGCCAGCCGGAATGGCTCCGTGTCGCAAGGCCCAGAGAAACTGCTCATACCAGTACGCCTGCTTTTCCGGTGTTACCTCAACCTCAGAGAGGGCGCGTGCCACACGCTGATAGGTATCATCGATAACAGCATCGACAGGTACGCCATCCTTGCGCTTTAACCGGTATTTCTTGTCCCAGATATCCATCGACGCATCCTGCAGAGGAATATCGGCAACACCAGTAGGAACGGACTTCAGCTGAACTGATTTCATTACGTTTCCTGACTCCCTTAATTCTGTTTTTGACTGCGATTGCCAGTGGATATTCGGTCGAACAACGAGATATTGAGCTTCGTCTAGTGGCAACCACAAGATATTGTGTGTACGAGCGTGAAGATTAGGCCGCTCCCCGACCTCTGTCAAGCTCGTGCCCGCAAAAATTATATATTTATATTCTTAATAGATTACATGTAGTTACTTTATACATCTTAGCTCGCAAGTGAGCTCGCAACATACTTATATCGGGATTTTCCTTTCAAACAGTAAAACACTATATATTGTGTCACTGATATACTCGAAAATCCGCGGGATTATGCTGCTATTTTTCGCCAACTAGCGAAAATACGTTACCGACACTCTATGCCTGAACACAATTATGCGCTTGCCGGCCCGGTAAAATTCAAGGCACCCCATGAAACACCCGACGTTTTTTAAATAACTAATTTATGCGCATCCGGTGCTTTGTGACATACGCAAGCCTGACCCACCTCTAGGTCGTCAATCGCCGGTAGATATCGGACACCTTCAGAGGCAATTTACGAACTTCGTCGATAACAGCATAGTTGACCGCGCCATACATATGCGGCAAGTAATCCTTTGCCTCGCTATCAATGGTTATACAGAACGGATGAATGCCGCTACGCTTGGCTTCAATCAATGCCATACGCGTATCCTCGATGCCATATGCGCCACGATAAGTATCGTAATCGTCCGGCTTTCCATCCGAGAGCGTAATCAGCAACTTGGTACGCGCCTCAACCTCATTCAACAACCGGGTCAGGTGGCGAATAGTGACGCCCATACGGGTGTAATCCTTTGGACGGATACCACTGATACGCGCCTTGATTTCTTCATCGTAGACATCATCGAATGACTTGATTCGATACACCTCGCAACGCTTGCGCGTCATGCCTGAAAAACCGTAAATCGCATAGCGATCACCCAGCGTTTCCAGCGACTCGCACAACAGCGCCAGCGCTTCGCGTTCTGCATCGTTAATCCAGCCCTTGGTCGAACCACTCATGTCGACCATGAACATAACTGCGATATTGCGCTCCAGCTTGTGCAGCTTGGTAAACAGACGCTCGGTCATTTCTTCGCCATTGTAGGTATCCGCCACCGCTTCGACCAGAGCATCTATATCGATATCATCGCCGTAGGGTTGCTTCTTCAACAGCCTGTCCTCACCACGCAAGGCTTCAAATGTCCGGCGCAGATCCATGGCCAGGCCGCGATACTTGTACAGTGTCCTGTCAACAAAATGGTCATGATTCGGATGAACGTCCAGTTCGCGCAGTACAGCCCAGTTCTTGCGGTAGTGCTGGCGTTCGTAGTCCCATTCATTGTAGATAAAGGCACCTTCCTCATGATAGGTACCCTTCCAGACATCTTCGGCACTGCGCTCTCTGATGTCGCCCGCAAAGTAAACACCGTCACCTGCGGCTTGCAGATAATCCTCGGGTATCTCACCAAGATCCTGCAGTATGGAAGCCATGGTACCTTTCACATTGTCAGGTGCAGGCAGGGGACGTCCATCGAGCTCAATCTCGTAGGCGAAACCCTCGGCGGTTTCTTCTGATTTAACCTGACGCAGGGAGAAATCTTTGTTACGTTCCTCTGAAGACTCGGCGGTTTCCTCTGCATCCACCTCTTCTTCAGGAACTGCCTTTTCCAGCTCCTTGTTCATGCTTAGCAGTCCGAGACGAAACGCCTGCTTGTCAGCTTCGATTCGCGCCTCGCGTGTCTTGGCGACCTCAACCGGCTTCAACACACCCTGGTATGGCGTGATATCAGCCTGCTCCAGCTCAATGAGTTTTTCTACCAGCGCCAGGCTATCCTGCACACTGGCATCAACTGCAGACAGAATCGACCTGGTTTCTCGCCACTCCGGCTCGTCAGGCAAATCATGTCCCTCACGCAACACGACCAGCTGCCGGTAAACACCAGGCAACGTACGCTCAATCAACGCATCCAGCCGCACTGTTTCCAGCGCATGAAAACAGGCAAGCGCCTTTTCATACTCTGCATACCTGGATAACCGGGCAGGAATATTTTCACGCCAGGTGCCATACCAGGTCTGTGCCCAGAGGTGCACCACCATTGCCTTGTAAAGCTGGAAATTGGTATCCCGGTCGGCAGAGCAGCTGATCGTCGCGGGCAGAAACAACGTTTCGGTATCGGTGTAAACCTGTTCGCCCGCCTCAATCTTCAGGCGCCGACCGTTTAGTCCACACACATAACCTTCGAGCACATTGACCACGTCATCGAGTGCCAGGCCGGTACTGCGAGCCTTGTGTTCACGGGCAAAAGTCTCGACGTCCTTGAAAGCCACCACGGCGGGGTGCAGCCCTCTGGTGTCGTAGATATCCATGCAGTGCAGCAGCCAGGCTTCGACACCCTCCTCATTCATCAGGCGCAGCGCGCCACATACATGATCAACAAAATTGAACGCCATACCTGCGCTGGTGCGACTGACCATGGCGGCACATCGCAAAACAAAATCCTGCGTTTCACGCGGAAACTCGGCCAGCGCGCGTGACGGCTCCTCCGCCGCCCCCAGCGACACCATGTAGGAATCCAGCCGCTCTTCCATTTGCTTTGCTGTCAGCGGTATACCGCCGGTTTGCAAAAATTCGGTTTCATCGAACCAGCGCGCTGCGATACCACCGGGGAGCACCCGGCCGTCGCGGCTCTTGATGCCCAGCCGCATTGGCTCGACCGTGCAACCTGGAAGCACTTCCCGGAACAACTGTCCCAGGCTTTCCGCTTTCCAGGTAATGGCACCACCATCGGTCGACAACCAGATACCGAGACAATTATCGCTCACCAGACGCGGCAAGTACTTGATCAGTTTGGGCAGGTCGACTTCCCGGTCCCACAACTGCCCCTTCGGGCCATGTCCAAGCGCCGGGCACGGCAGCACCAGCATGTCGAAACGACGCTGACGGCGCAGCAAATCCTCAACGTAGTCCATAACGTTGTCATGGATGTATTCAACGTTTTCCTCACCGGCATTACCACGCGCCAGCTCCATAACTTCTTCACTGGCTTCCACGTGTACAACGGAAGCACCCGCAGCCAAAGCTTGCGCTGTAACGAAACCGTTACCGCCAAACAGATTCAATACGGAGAGCTCTTCGAGATCGTAACAACCGTCTATGCGCTGGCGCAGCCAGTCCCCGCATATCCAGTCACGCGCATGCAGACCAACCCGGCCACCGGTTCCCAGTCGGCAAACGACGCTATGCCCCGCAACCTGAACAGTCCATTCACGTTTCAGGCCGCTATGCGTAGGTTCCCAGTGGCCATCGCGGCCCACATCGTCTACATACACCCAATCGGGCTGCCAGTCGTGAAGTTGCGGCTCATCGCGGGCCGCCCGATCAGGGCGCTCTATCAGGTATTCACCCCAGCGCTCCAGCTTGCGGCCATGACCGAAATCAATCAGCTCATAGTCATCAACCGGGGTTTCGACGAATGATTCGTGGGTATCTGTTTCAGGGATGGTGGGAAGCTGAACCATTAGTAAGGGCTTTTTAATTTTCCTAACCGCGAAGGCGCCAGGGCCACCAACAAAGTCTTGGCCCTACAAAGGCGGCACCAGCCCTGTTCGCGGACCACAGCTCCGGCCATTAAAATACCGACGCGCTCAGCTCATTAACCGCAATAAGCATCTCATCATCGTCGGTCAACGCCTCGGCAATACTGGACCGGCATGCCACTACCGGACTGATACCGGTTTTCATCAGCTTCGCCGCATGCACCAACAGGCGGGTACTGGCGCCCTCCTCCAGCCCACTGCCTTTGAGGTTACGGGTCATTTGCGCAAATTTAACCAGCTGACTGGCCATACCGGCTTCGATACTTGTCTCATTGACGATAATTCTGGTCTCCAGCTCTGCAGCAGGGTAGTCGAAATTCAGCGCCACGAAACGCTGCCTGGTGGACTGTTTCAGATCCTTGAGCACACTCTGGTAACCCGGGTTGTAAGAGATGGCCATGCAGAAATCGTTGCCGGCCTCCAGCAACTCGCCAAGCTTTTCCATCGGCAGCACCCGACGATCGTCAGCCAGCGGATGGATTACAACAGTGGTGTCCTTGCGAGCCTCGACTATTTCGTCGAGATAACAAATGCCTCCGGCCCGCACCGCACGCGACAGCGGACCATCGACCCAGACGGTTTCACCACCCCGGATCAGGAATCGACCCACCAGATCCGAAGCGGTCAGATCATCATGGCAGGAGACCGTGATCAATGGCCGCTTCAGACGCCAGGCCATGTGTTCCATGAAACGCGTCTTGCCGCAGCCTGTGGGCCCCTTGAGCAGCACCGGCAGCTGATTTTTATAGGCCGCTTCGAAAACCTCTATTTCGTTGCCAACGGCTTCGTAATAGGGCTCATCTTTTATAAAATATTCTTCTGGCTTAAGGACTTGCGCAGTCATCAGTTTTCCCGTAGTGGTGACGTAGGAGCAGCCCTGGCCGCTCCTGCAGGGAGACGTTACCGCGTCACACCACGCCCGGCAACAACACGCACTTTTTCAGCGTGATATATACGCCTTCTATTTTGCTATCGAAAGATTCGATACTCTTTTATATATACATAGTCTGGCGAACCCCCGGGTGCTGGGGTATCGTGGTGGCCGCTTTTCAGCCCCGGTCCGGGATATGTCCCGACACCGGAAAAATTTCCAACTATTTGTCACAGTAACTCTGGACGGAGGAGTATCCATGTCAGAGGTTATCGCAACCAACCAGACTATTCTGGTAGTGGGTGGCGGCATCAGCGGCATGACAGCCGCACTGGAAGCCGCAGAATGCGGCAAACAGGTCATTCTGGTGGAGAAGAACCCATCGCTTGGCGGCCGTGTCAGCCAGCTTTATAAGTATTTCCCCAAACTTTGCCACCCGAAGTGCGGCCTGGAGATCAACCTTCGCCGGATCAAGGCCAACCGTAACCTGCGTGTTATGGCCATGACCGAAGTCAGCAAGATCGAAGGCGATGCCGGTAACTACAGCGTCACACTAAACACCCGTCCACGCTATGTTAACGAAAACTGCACTGCCTGCGGCGAATGCGGCACAGCAGTAGCAGCCGAGTTCGACGACGAATACAACTATGGTCTCGGCAAGCGCAAGGGCGCCTACCGGCAATTAGTGA
>CAVWAK010000033.1:0-50675 GCA_963752745.1 uncultured Gammaproteobacteria bacterium | reverse complement strand
TGATTTGACCACTGGTCAGAATAGTTGCGGGCACCGGGCGTGTCAGATAGTACTGGGGAAGGAACGCAGACAATACGTCTTCCGCTTCACTGTCCCGGGGTAATTTCGGGAAAAACAGCTTGCTACCCAGATTCACACCTTGCCGGACAAAAAACACCTGAACGCATGCGCTGCCGGCATGTACTGCACAGGCGAGAATATCCAGATCGCCAGTCTCGCCACTAACATACTGGCGTTCCTGTACCCGACTCAGGCTGGCAATCTGATCCCTGTAAGTTGCAGCAGACTCATAGTCAAGTGCCCGGGCGGCCGCCTCCATTTTTTCAGCCAGCTCCTCACGCAGTGTTGAGCTGCCGCCCTCGAGGAACCGGATTGTATGCCTGACATCTTCGCTATACTTTTCAATATCTACAAGACCGACACAGGGTGCCGTACAGCGTTTAATCTGATACTGCAAACACGGGCGACTGCGATTGGCGAAGAAGCTGTCCTCACACTGCCGGACACGAAAAGTCTTTTGCAGCAAGTGGAGACTGTCCCTCACAGCGCCGGCACTGGGATAGGGGCCAAAATAGCGTCCTTTACGCCGCTTCGCACCACGATGCAGACTGAGCCGGGGGAACTGATCCTCAGTACTAAGGAAGATATACGGATAACTTTTGTCATCACGCAGCAGAATATTGTAGCGTGGAAGATGCGTCTTGATCAGTGTATTTTCAAGGATCAGGGCTTCCGCTTCAGTGTGAGTGACGGTCACTTCGACACCGGCCATCTGTTGCATCATCACCAGTGTTTTTGGTGGCAACCCGGATTTGCGAAAATAGCTTGAGACCCGGTTTTTTAAATTCCTGGCTTTACCGACATACAGAATGTCACCTTGAGCATCGAGCATCCTGTAAACGCCCGGACGCGTCGTGAGTGCGCGCAGAAATGATTGTGCATCGAATACCGGCTGGTTTTCGGGATCGGCCATAGGTTTTACACCATACCTTATGGCCCGCTGTTCAGCATCTCCCGGGCGCGCCCTACAACCGCTCGAAACATGTCTTCAGTCAAACGTCGCGTCTGCGTGTTGTAGCGGCTACAGTGATAGGAATCAAGCAGCGTAAGGTGCCCCAGACGATGCTCGGCCGCGTGTGCAAATCGATGGTGTGATAACGGTAGCGCAAAGGCCCTTAGAACAGAGTCATGAGCTATCTTGCCAAGCGCAAGAACAACCGCGCCTTCGGGTAGACCGACTAATTCCGCACCCAGAAACGGGTTACAGTTTCGAATCTCTTCGGTGAGCGGCTTGTTCTGCGGCGGCAGGCACTTAACTGCATTGGATATACGACAGTCATGCAACACCAGGCCGTCATCGGCGGATATGGACTCGGGCGCACTCGAAAAACCAAATTCGAACAGCGTCTGATACAGCAAAACGCCGGCATAATCCCCGGTAAATGGCCGTCCGGTCCGGTTAGCACCGTGCATACCGGGCGCCAGACCTACGATCAGCAAGTTCGCTTGAGGATCACCGAATGGCGGCACTGGTCGCGCAAAATAGTCTGGATGGTCGACCGATACCTGGTCAAGAAAATCGCTTAATCGCGAACAATTTCTACATGCGGGGTCGAACGCGACACCGGTTTCACTCGCGGACATCCACAACCTCGGCGATACGCGACTTAAGATCGAGCGCGATGATCTGGTGATCATTAGTGTTGGCAATAAACAGTTTGTCGCGGAACAGGCTGAGACCACCCGGTTCATTCAACTGGTAGCTGAACTTGAACGCACTGACTTCACTGGTCTGCACGTCTATGCGTTTTATTTTTGAATTATAGGTATCTGCGATCCATAACGCGTTACGCTCGTCATCCACGGTAATACCCATGGGATGTTGCAAACGCGCCTCACGCCCGATTCCACCACGATCACCAAAATCGAACAGCCCCTTACCAACGACGGTACTCACTACACCCCTGTTAATCTCGATGTCGCGGACCGCAGATGTCTCTGCATCGACGACAAACACATGGCTACCCAGGGTGACGATTCCGGAGGGCTGGGCGAAGCAGGCATGCTCCAGAGCGCCGTCGACAATATCTTCCCTGCCACTACCTGCATAGCGTTCTATGGCAAGGTGATTCAGGTTCATCTTCCAGATCTGATGCTGACCGGCCATGGCGATATAGAGGTTACCTTCATAGTAACTCAGGTCCCAGGGCGAATTCAGTTCAGCATCCAGCGGCTCCCTGAAGGTATCTGACACATAGCGCCCCTGTTTACCGTTACCCGCCAGGGTCATCACCTCCCCCGACTTCAGGTGTATGCGCCGGATTGAGTGATTGCCGGTATCCGCCACGTATAGAAAATCCCCGACAATAAGCATGCCCTGGGGATTATCAAACATTGCAGCATCTTCTTTACCATCCAGCATACCACCGGTACCGCCCCCGAAGACCCGCTTGATCTTGCCGTCATGATAAGTCTCGAGTATGCGATTGCGGCCACTGTCAGCGATATACAGATTATTCCGTGTTGCCAGAACCTTGCCCGGAAAGCTCAGTGTAGACGCCTTCTCCGGCTGCAGTTTGACCGGCATGGGGGAGTGTTTCAAAACGCCTTTTTCTTCCGCTGCAGCAATGTGCTTGCTAATAAGCTCATCGAGCTGCTTGCGCCGACCTTCGCCGCGTAATATGCCAACCACATAACCTTCAGGATCGATAAAAATAATCGACGGCCAGGCCTTGATGCCATACGCGCGCCATAGCTGAAACTGGGGGTCGTTAGCGACCGGGTGGCGGATATGATTCCGGTTAATAGCTTTTTGTACCTGCGCCGAAATCCGCTCATTTTCGAATTTTGGTGAGTGTATGCCGATAACAGTGAGATTCTGGGGGTACTTGTTTTCGAGATATCTGAGATCAGGCAACACGTGCATGCAATTGATGCAGCAGTAGCTCCAGAAATCCAGCAATACCACTTTGCCCCGCTGGCTGGCCAGGTTCAGCGGCTGTTCGGTGTTAAACCAGTCGAGTGATGCAGGCAGTTCTGGTGCCCGAATTCGCGTCGCATCATTCATTTTAGCCTGCTTCCCCATCCTTAAGGTGCCTGAAGTAATCAGGCCGAATTCTAACACCATCAGACCGCAAATCCCGGACCTGGTTCATGTTTTACGATTGCGGTCAGATTGCAGTATAGCTTGGTATGGATACCAGCCCGTGGCGTAATGCCAGATGCATCAACTCGACCTCGGTCCTGGCCTGCAATTTCTCCAGCAAGCGGTTGCGATAACTATTGACCGTCTTTTGCGTCAGGCACAAATCCCGGGCTATATCGCCGGTGCTTTTCCCACTCGCCACCAGCAGCAATATCTGCAATTCACGGTGCGTTAGTTTGTCAAACGGAGAGCCCTTGCCTCCGGGCATGCGGCGTTCAGCGAGCTTCTGCGCCAGTGTGTCGCTAATATATCGCTGCCGCCGGGCGACTGTATCCAATGCTGAATACAGCTCTTCGACAGAGCAGATACTACTGACGATGCCTGCTACGCCTGCTTGTAGCAGGCGCTCCTGAACAATAAAATCCGCTTCGTCAATTAACACCACCAAACGAATTTCGGCAAATTGCCGCTGGATTTTACGCGTGCCATCAAGCACATCGACAGCCATACCCGGCAAATTCACCAATATGACCTGGGGCGCCTGACTGCGGGCCAGTCTTATCGCCTCGTCAAAATTTGCCACTCCAGCACTAACTGTCAGATAACCTGAATCATTTAGTACTCGCTCTATACCCGCTCGCACCATCTGGCGAGAATCCACCAACAGAATATCAACGGGGTCAGTTGCCGCATGTGCACAGGATGGAGAAACCGCCATAACCACCACTATCTTGCTATTTGTCTATAGCGGAATAACGGCGGATAGCCGGGTTCCTTAACCTGTGGCGAGCATATTTTCACATGAGTTCAAACACCTAGGCTTCAGCAGCAATGCCAACTATGCCATGCCTGATCGCCAAACGCGTCAGTTCCACATCATTTTCGACACCGAGTTTCTCGAACAGCCGGTAACGATAAGTGCTTACGGTCTTGGAACTCAGGCACAGGCGCTCTGAAATATCGTGCACGCCCTGCCCCTGTGCGACCATCATCAAGACCTGGACTTCACGTTGTGACAGCAGGTCAAATGGAGACTGCACACTGCCCGGCAGCATGGACAACGCCATTTGCCTGGCAATATCGGCGCTGATATAACGCTCGCCCAGGACCACCGCGCGCACAGCATCCGCAATCTCTTCAACACTACAGTGCTTGGTAAGGCAGCCGGACGCTCCGGCCTCAAGAAACTGGGGCTGAACCGGATCATCAACCTGCAAGGTCACAATGACAATATTTATGTCCAGATCGGCGCGAACAATCCGGCGAGTGGCCTCAAGGCCGCCGATTCCCTGAATCTGGGCATCCATCAATACTACCTGTGGACTCAGTTCCCGGCAGAGCGCGACCGCCTGCTCGCCACTACCGGCCTCACCGATAACCTTGAGGCCATCAATATCGTCAAGCAGGCGGCGCAATCCACTGCGCACCAGCACCTGATTATCGACTAGAAGAATGTTGATTTCTGACTGTTTCATAACCCTCGTTCCTTGTGGTTTTGAATGCTTGGAGTAGAACTAATGACAAATGGCTGTCCATCCTGGACATGATTACTACCTACAGATCTCTCCGGATCTGTTTTTATGGCATATGGCGGAGAGGGTGGGATTTGAACCCACGGAGGACGTGAATCCTCGCCAGTTTTCAAGACTGGTACTTTCAACCGCTCAGTCACCTCTCCGGCGGATAAGTTGTTAAGGATAAACGAAGTTACACCAAAAACAAAAGACCCAATCAGGTTTTTTAACGGGAACTTATTAGCCATAGTTCTCGTCAAACCGATGAACTCAAGTATAATCCTGAAACATCCTATTCAACTGAAGGACGAAAAACACATGAATCGATTGGCCAACACGGTAACCCGTAGCCAGCCGTCAGTACTGGCAACCAACAAGGTTATACGTAATACCTACATCCTGCTGTCGATGACGTTGCTGTTCAGCGCGGTAACTGCCGGCCTGTCTATGGCTCTCAATCTGCCCCATCCAGGACTGTTACTGACGATGGTCGGATATTTTGGCTTGCTGTTCCTGACCAACAAGTTCCGCAACAGTAGCATGGGACTGGTTTTTGTCTTCGCCCTGACAGGTTTTATGGGTGTAACACTTGGGCCTTTGCTCAACATGTATCTGAGCCTGCCTAACGGCGATCAACTTGTCATGACAGCACTCGGCGCTACCGGCGTGATTTTCCTCAGCCTGTCGGGCTATGCACTGAGCAGCCGCAAGGATTTCAGCTTCATGGGTGCCTTCCTCATGGTAGGCATATTGGTCGCATTCCTTGCCGGGCTGGCATCAGTGTTCTTCACCATGCCGGGGCTCTCACTGGCTGTATCAGCCATGTTTGTATTGCTCATGTCTGGCCTGATCCTGTACCAGACCAGCGCACTGGTACATGGTGGTGAAACCAACTACATCATGGCGACTGTTACCCTGTATATCAGTATCTACAACCTGTTTGTCAGCCTGCTGCATTTGCTGGGTGCTTTCGGTGGTGATGACTGAATATAACCAGGATAGCCCGGAAAAAGCCCCGCTTTGCGGGGCTTTTTTAATGTGTCGCATCCGTCAGCATGGAACTGACTTCAGCGCTTGATAGCGGGTGGGAATAATAACGTCCCTGGGCTTCACGGCAACCCAGGCGCTCCAGCATGCTGGTTTGCAGACGTTGCTCAACACCCACAGCAGCGACCTTCATCCCGGCAGCACTGGCTAGCGCCAGTGTGCCGGTCGCAATGGCCTGGGAAACAGTGTCATCCGCAATGTTCTCTACGAGGGAGCGATCCAGCTTGATCAAATCGATGGGTAAGCGCGCCAGATCTGCCAGTGGGGCATCACCCGTTCCGAAGTGGTCCAAAGCGAGTCGAACACCCACATGGTGTAACTCCGGCAGCATCCGCTGCACCAGCCTGGTGCGGCTTGCCATAATATTCTCCTGAAACTCGAGCTGCAGGCACGCCGGGGCAAGATCAGCATCGTATAAGGCGTCAAGCACGGAAAGCAGAAAACCGCTATCTTCCAGCTGGCGTGGCGAAATATTGATGCAGGCACGGAAACCCTCACGACTTTCCGGCATACCGGCCAGGAACTGACAGGCGCTAGCAAGCACCCGCTCACCAACCGGTACAATAAGCCCACTTTCCTCGAGCAGTGGCAGAAACAACTCCGGCGCCAGACTGCCATGCACTGGATGTTGCCAGCGCAAGAAAACTTCTACGGCATGAATACGCTGGTCGACCAGATCAACAATCGGTTGATACACAACCGCAAACTCATTATTCCTGTAAGCCTTGTGCAGATCCTTGCTGAGCTCAAATCGTTCCATTGCGGCCCGTCCTGTGACCATTGGTGAAAGACTATAGGCGCCAGGCTCCATTTCCGACGCCTTCACAAGTGCCGCCTCGCTTGATGCCAATATTTGCTCATCCGACAACCCTTCTACCGGGAACACTGTGGCACCGACATATGGCCTCGAATAACGCGCTGCACAGCAATTCGCCGTAGCACCGGCAAACGTCGCTATAAGCCGTTCTACAATCAATGGGATGATCGCCGTATCACGCACATCATCCATTAATAACGCCAGCTGCCCGGTATCCAGCTCACACAGACTGTCGCTGGCCCGCAAGCAGGTGCTAAGCCGGTTGATCTGAACAGCCCTTTGCCGATCAACCTGTGTTGGTTGTATCAATACCAGTAACACGTAGGTTTGGTTACGTTCAGCTCGATGGCGGGAAGCCCGTAACCGGGACAGCAACTCCTCAAGGGTACACAGGCACCGTTCCGGACCCGCCACTGCTTTACCAACGTTCGAAAACAGCTGTTCGATGTCACGCCAGAATCCGGCATCCCTGATATTCATATGCCAGATTCAACCTGTTCGCGTCATCGGTCCATGAAACTCAAAAACACAGCTATCCTGTTCTTCGTCCGATGGCCGCGCTGCAGCGCTCCGCAGACCCGCCTGCATGCAGCAATGCAGCTCCAAAACCCCCTGATCAGTCCACTCGAGCTGGCATGCCGATTTTCCGGACACCTTTTCCCCGGAATAAAAAAAGCCAATTGCGCAAAGAGACCGGATCAGATCCATCTGATCCCCATGCAGCGAATTACCATCGAGCAGTATCCAGTCAAATGGACGCCCGTTAGTAATCAATTCACTGGCATGGCTGTCTCCCGCACAATAGCTAAACCGGTAATTGTCAGCGTCGACAAGCGGAAGTTCACTGACAGCCTGTTCACAATCGCCGACAACCAGAATACGTTGCGGTTTGCTCACTACCGGCCCTTTATGCAGCCTGGCCTATTGATTGACTTTGCCCGGAATAGACAACATCGGCAAACTGCTGATTGACTTCTACCCAACAGGCTACTGACAGCACACGCCCGACCTTTTGCGCTTTGCCATCACCTAAACGCGTGATAGGCAAACCCGTACGTTTCAACAGCCGTTCCAGGGCGACGCTGGTGACAGTTACAAATCGCTCAACTCCGCAAGTCCGGGCAAATTCGTACAAACGCCGAATCATCTCGTAGGTCACTGCATTTAGTGGTGCTTGCACGGGCCCGGCACTCTCGCACGCATCGACAGCAAATCGGCTTAGCTCCCAGACACGCGAATCACTCGGTACAGATTCACCACGCAGCAACTGAGGAAACGTATCTTTCAACATGTAGATATCTGTTGTCGGCATCATCCTCCAGCAACCTTCAATATCTCCATGGTTATCACGTGCAACCATGTACACCGGATTCATAGTGTCGAACAAGTCAAATTCCAGATCGTCATGTGTACCAACCTCCCAGCCGAGACGGTCGGAAAACACCTGACGCCTGAAAGCAAACATGCGACGCAATGTCTCTGCATCGAACCCCTGAAAATTACCACCACCAAGCTCTATCGCGCTCATGATCTGCCCTCCGTGTTAACAACCACGGACAGTAAAGCGCGCACCTGGCCTGAAAGGTAACTGTCAGATGTGACAGGGGGAGAATCAGATATTATTTTTACTGGTTAAATTGAGGCTCAATTAGACCCAACGATACTGCCCTGGCAACTGCCTGCTGGCGATTATTCACTCCGAGCTTGCCTTGAACATTCTGCAGGTGGAACGTCACTGTACGTTCGGCAATGCTCAGAATCTGTGACGTCTCCCAGGCGGTCTTGCCCTCGGTTGCCCACAACAGGCATTCCTTTTCCCGGCGCGTCAGATCTACTTTCGACACTGCCAGTACGTCCTTGTTGAACACACTGCGCACCGCTTCATGGAGATAGGCCGTAAATAACTGCCCCATGGGCATAATCCGCTGTATTCGACTGTCATTTGATGCAACACTTTGCTCACGGGCAAAACTCAACATTGCGAAGTCGCCCTGAGCGGTGTGCAATGGAAAACTGATGCCACTGCGCAAACCAAAATCGCGCGCTTCGCTCATAAAACGGCGGATTTCAGGTGACGTGTCATCCTGACGCCTGTAACTGTCACCATCCCAGGTCAGGGGCGTTACGTTCTGCGAGCAATACTGCACAGTGGGGTCAACCACCATGTAATTGTTGGCCGCGTAATGTTCACGCCAGGCTTTGGGGTAACCGCTAATGAAAATAAAGTACGGTTTGACAAACGAAGTGGGTATTCGTGCACCATAAATAAACCGCGCAAATCCGCTCTGCTGGCAGGCATCTGCGCAAACCGCGTGAAGCGCTTCGACTGTATCAGCTTGTGAAACAGCTTCGATCAGTTCGAAACAGTTGTCCGAATTCATGCCTGATCTCCTTTCCGTAGCCCTTTTTATGTTTGTTGGACTACTCGCCTCCTTGGACGGGGTGTAGACAGAAGTATATGCAAACTGATTGGTAGTTTGAATCCATTAGAGAATAGATTTGGGAGTTTTATTCTGTGCTTCTTTGAAAAAGATGCCTGGACGTTGTTAGTTACTTAACTTAGAATAGCTCTACTATGCCCCGTACCAGTGACAAGCGAGAGCGGCTCATCCGATCCGCGGACAACCTGATTCTTCAGCGTGGATTCAAACAGACTACGCTGGCAGATATTGCCGAGGACTCCGGTGTACCCCTGGGTAATGTCTATTACTACTTCAAAACCAAAGAAGATATTGGCAAGACCGTCATTGATACACGCCTGGGCAACCTGCAGAAATTTCTGGCGAAATGTTCGGAGGCCCCCTCTCCCAGGAACCGACTGCTGGCATTTCTGGACTACCCCGCCGATATCAGGACCACACTTGTTAACAATGGCTGCCCTTTGGGTACACTTTCTTATGAACTATCGCGCAACGATACCTATTTGCGAGATGCGTCCAGCGAGTTAATCAGAACGCTGCTCGACTGGAGCACAGCTCAATTTTCCGAGATGGGAGACCCGGACCCGCAAGCATTGGGACTGCAGTTTATCTGCAATCTTCAGGGGATGAGCCTGGTTGCCAACACTCTCCAGCAGACTGAGGCCATTGATATCATGGTTGCGCGAACCCGCAAGTGGATTGAATCTATCTGAAATATCAGATATTTTTTGTAATCTTATATTTAGTTTGTATTCTAACTAATTGAGGAGCAAAACATGAATGAAATGAGACTCTCGGACCAGACAGAGCAGGCACTGAACGAGTTTATGGCCTCACTACCGGGTGAACAGCAAGCCACCGTCGCCAATGCATTTCAGGAACTCATGGCGTCGACAGTCGCATCGAACGCTATAAACATCGATGATCAGGCCAGCGCATTCGAATTACCCAATGTCCGGGGCGGCAGCCTGTCCCTGAGCGCAGCACTGCAGGATGGGCCCGTTGTCTTAAGTTTCTACCGGGGGTCCTGGTGTCCGTTCTGCAATCTGGAACTTAACGCGTTACAGGCCATGCTACCGGAGATCAAAGCTTGCGGAGCCCGCCTGATAGCCGTATCTCCTGAGCTGCCGGACAACTCACTAAGTCATGCCGGGAAGCTTGGGCTGAAATTTGATGTACTGACTGACCTGGGTAATAAAGTGGCGCGCGATTACGGGCTGATCATGGCAATTCATGAGACTCTCAGACCTTTGTACCTGCAATGGGGCCTGGACGTCCCCGCCGCTAACGGCGATGACAGCTACGAATTGCCAGTACCAGCTACTTACGTTATCGACACAACTGGCACCGTTCGCGCGGCTTACATAGAGAAAGACTATACAAAACGCATGGAACCTGCGGCGATTGTCGATGCTCTGAAAGAGCTTGGGTGATTTATCTAGGCGGCGGATGACAGGCTGACTACAATAGCAGCTACTATTTCTAGTTACTCTGGAATTACTCAGTATGGCCGACATCGCCAAAGACTCAGCGGCATCCACACCGCGCACCATATACCTGAAGGACTATCAGCTCCCTGACTATCTGATCGACACTGTGGAACTCCGTTTCGAGCTTGAGCCGGCTGAAACCCGCGTCTCCAGCCGATTGACAGTTCGTTTTCATCCGGACGTGCACAAAGACAATCGACAGCTGGTGTTACACGGCCAGGAGCTGGCACTCATCGAGATTCGCATCGACGGCAATTTGCTGTCGGACGCGGACTACACGCTCGACGACGATACCCTGATACTCGAGAATATCGACGATGGCGCATTACTGGAAATCGAAACGCAGATCGCGCCGAACCAGAACACCACGCTAGAAGGTCTTTATGTCTCCAGTGGCATGTTCTGCACGCAGTGCGAAGCTGAAGGCTTCCGCCGCATCACCTATTTTCCGGATCGCCCGGATGTAATGGCTCGCTACACCACCACGCTGGTGGCTGACAAAGATCGTTACCCGGTACTGCTGTCCAATGGTAACCCGGTAGATAAAGGCCAACTGGATGATGGCCGTCACTGGATCACCTGGCAGGACCCTTTTCCGAAACCCAGCTACCTGTTCGCCCTGGTCGCCGGAAACCTGTATTGCAAACAGGATAGTTTCACAACGCATTCGGGACGCAAAGTCGCCCTGGAAATCTATGTCGAGCATGAAAACAGCCGCAAATGTGACCATGCCCTGCACTCCCTGAAACAGGCAATGCGATGGGATGAAGAGACGTATGGCCGAGAGTATGACCTGGACATTTTCATGATTGTCGCCGTAAACGACTTCAACATGGGCGCCATGGAAAACAAGGGGCTGAACATTTTCAACTCGTCCTGTGTGTTGGCGAGCCCGGAAACCGCAACCGATGCAGATTATTACAACATACAAAGTATTATCGGCCACGAGTACTTCCACAACTGGTCCGGCAATCGCGTCACCTGCCGTGACTGGTTTCAGCTGAGTTTAAAAGAAGGCTTCACGGTATTTCGCGATCAGGAATTCAGCGCCGATCTCAATTCACGCCCGGTGAAACGCATTGCCGACGTCAACGTGTTGCGCAGTCATCAGTTTGCCCAGGACGCCAGCCCCATGGCCCATCCAGTGCGCCCGGATTCCTACATCGAGATCAGCAACTTCTATACGGTAACCGTGTATAACAAGGGAGCCGAAGTTGTCCGGATGATCCGGAATCTGTGTGGCGGTGACGGGTTCCGCAAGGGTTGTGACCTGTATTTTGAGCGCCACGATGGACAGGCCGTCACCACCGACGACTTTGTCAAAGCCATGGAAGATGCAAACAACCTTGACCTGACACAGTTCCGCCACTGGTACAGCCAGGCCGGCACACCGGTCGTGCAGGCAATCACAGACTACAATGCCGATACGCAGCAGTTCCAGCTAACCCTGAAACAGCATTGTCCGGCCACACCGGGTCAGGAAGCCAAGTTACCCTTCCATATCCCGGTCGAAGTTGCCTTGCTGGACGCAAACGGTTCACCGCTAGCCACTACGGCTCGTTGGGACAGATACCGGATCCGCCTCGCACCACATGCTGGAGCTGAGGGAACCCACTCAAATTTTTACATTTGAGTCATTACCACAGAAGCCCAGGGCGTCACTGTTGCGCGGCTTTTCTGCACCGGTCAAAATCGATATCGAACGCAGCAACGAAGAACTTGCGTTCCTGTTTGCTTCTGACCCGGATGCTTTCAACCGCTGGGATGCCGGACAAACACTGTCGCTCAACATTCTCCTGGCACTGATTGATGGCATACAGCAAGGACTCCCACTGCAACTTGATGATGCGTTTATAAACGCCTTCCGCACCACCTTGAATCAGGAGGGTCTTGACCCGGCACTGATCAGCCAGGCACTGACGCTCCCTTCAGAATCCTACATAGCCGATCAATGCCAAATCGTAGACGTCGAAGCCATCCACCAGGCACGTGAATTTGTCCGCCAACAGCTGGCTACCCGATTACATGCAGAATTTTCCGCTACCTACGACAAGCACCATCTGGATTCAGAATATCGTTTCGACGCAGAACACATGGCCCAACGTTCGCTGAAAAATCTTTGTCTGTCTTACCTGCTCGAGACCGGGGATGATCACGAAATTGGCCGATGCCTGCAGCAACTGGACACAGCCCGCAACATGACTGATTCGCTGGCGGCACTGTCGGCGCTTGCACAACATGATTTACCGCAGCGGCAACTGCAGCTGGATCGTTTCTATGAGAAGTGGCAACACGACACACAGGTTGTCGACAAGTGGTTTGCGATTCAGGCAGCCTCCCCTTTGCCCGATGCCCTGGACAAGGTCAGGTCATTAACCACACACCCGGCATTCCGGCTTACCAACCCCAACAAGGTCAGAGCCCTTATTGGTCGTTTCAGCATGGGTAACCAGGTACGTTTCCATAGCCGGGAAGGGAGTGGCTACCGCTTCCTCGCCGACCAGGTCATAGAGCTGGATGCCATCAATCCACAAATGGCGGCCCGTCTGGTGAGCGCCCTCAGCCGCTGGAATCGCTTCGATGCCGATCGCCAGGCGCTGATGCAGGATGAACTGAAACGGATAGCAAGCCTTGCCAAAATATCGAAAGATGTTTTCGAAATTGTGTCAAAAAGTCTGGATCAGTAAGCGCACTGCCAGACCTTGAAATATCTCCACACCGCCCTTATCTCTTAACAAAGAGAATTGACGTGGAGTAACTCGAGTGAGCCAGCTGAGACATGTAGTTTGTCCGCATTGTGAATCGGTAAACCGTATTCCTGACGACAAGCTTTCTGCCAACCCGACGTGCGGTCGCTGCAAGGAACGGCTGTTTACCGGCCAGCCGATCGAGCTAAGCGACCAGACATTCGACAAACATCTGAAACGCAATGACTTGCCACTGGTTGTCGATTTCTGGGCACCCTGGTGTGGCCCCTGCAAGATGATGGCGCCACACTTCAAAACCGCAACAGCGCAGCTTGAACCCCGGGTGCGATTAGCCAAATTGAATACCGAACAGGCCCAGCGGACAGCCGCACAATATAATATTCGCAGCATACCCACCGTTGCCCTGTTCAGGAATGGCCGCGAAATCAGCCGACAGGCTGGCGCCATGGATGCCCGCACGCTGACTAACTGGATACAGTCACAACTCTAGCCTGCTCTGCGTCCAGCTGCGGCACGTATTTCAGCGCCTGCTCAAGCACTTCAATTCCGGCGCCCGGCAAATGTGCCTGTTCGCTGATATGTCTGCGCCAGGCTCGGGCGCCCGCCTGCGCCTGAAAGAGACCCAGCATATGCCGGCTGATCTGCTGCAATCGCACACCTTGCGAAAGCGCCTCCTCGATGTAGGGAAACATGGCCTCGACAATAGCATGACGACTGCGCAATACCGGGGTATCGTCAAAATGCGACTCCAGTTCGGCCAGCAACCAGGGGTTGTGATAGGCCTCGCGTCCAATCATGACACCATCTACCTGCATAAGATGGCTATCAATATCATCAAGCTCCGTAATACCGCCATTGATATATACATTTAAACGCGGGTAACGCTGCTTGATTCGGTACACCCGATCATATTCCAGCGGTGGGACTTCCCGGTTCTGTTTCGGACTCAGCCCCTGAAGCCAGGCCTTGCGCGCATGGACAATAACCCGTTCAAGGCCAACCTCCAGCAGTCGTTCTATAAAAGCGTCCAGGTCGGCATCACTGTCCCGTTCGTCCACACCGATTCGACATTTAACCGTTACCGGTACTGACACCGCATTGCGCATCGCTGCTACACAGTCGGCAACGCGTCCTGGTTCCAGCATCAAACAGGCACCGAACCGGCCTGACTGTACGCGGTCACTGGGACAGCCAACATTGAGATTGACTTCATCATATCCACGTTCCTGCGCCTCAATAGCGCAAGCCGCCAGTGCTTCCGGCTCGCTCCCTCCGAGCTGCAGCGCCAGCGGATGTTCGTCCGGGTGATATCCCAGCAAGCGGTCACGATCACCATGCAACACGGCTGCCGAAGTAACCATTTCTGTATACAAACGCACCCTTGGCGAGATCAAACGCAAAAAATAGCGGCAATGACGGTCTGTCCAGTCCATCATCGGGGCAACACTCACCGGTATTTCAGTCACCACACGCATTGAAATCGTTTCACCGGACTGTTGAACGAGTATTCATTTCTCATGGCGGAACATTTTAATAGAAACTACACTCTCATTGGCATAAGCCGTTAAAGATAAACAAAAACCAATCATAACCAAGGACAGGGAGCCGCCATTATGCCCGCACAAGAAATAGGGTTTATGCTCAGATCACTGGAGTTTTTTGCCAGTTTCTTCGTGATTTTCGTGGGGCTCTGTTTTGTCGCCATCGTGGTGGTCTATTTCATCGACATCACCCAGACCAAACAAGCCATCCGGCGTAACTATCCTGTCATAGGTCATTTCCGGTATTTTTTCGAAACGCTGGGCGGGTTTTTTCGTCAGTATTTCTTTGCCATGGACCGGGAGGAAATGCCTTTTAACCGGGCAGAACGCTCGTGGGTCTACAGAGCAGCCAAGGGCCTGGACAACACCACGGCTTTTGGTTCGACGCGTAATATCTCACCGGCGGGATCAATTCTTTTCGTCAATTGTCCGTTTCCGACCCTGGGAACAGATGCCGCCAAAGTCGGAACTGTGACTATCGGCTCTGGCTGTGAAAAGCCCTACATCACAGACTCACTGTTCAATATTTCCGGCATGAGTTTTGGCGCGCTGTCAAAACCGGCTGTGCAGGCATTGTCAGCCGGGGCTGCCAGGAGTGGATGCTGGATGAATACCGGTGAAGGCGGTCTGTCGCCTTATCATCTCGAAGGTGGCGCTGACATTGTTTTTCAAATTGGCACGGCGAAGTATGGTGTACGCGATGCGCAAGGCAACCTGAGTGATGAAAAGCTTCGGGAAGCGGCTGCACTTGACCAGGTGAAAATGTTTGAGATCAAGCTGAGTCAGGGAGCCAAGCCCGGCAAGGGCGGCATATTGCCGGGCAAAAAAGTGACCCGGGAAATCGCTGCAATACGCGGCATTCCTGTTGGCGAAGACTCTATCAGTCCCAATCGACACCCGGACATCAACTCCATTGGGGATCTGCTCGACATGATTGAGCGTATCCGCACGGTAACCGGGAAACCGGTAGGCTTCAAAGCCGTCGTTGGCGCCTACGGCTGGCTGGAAGACCTGTTCAACGAAGTCAACAACCGCGGCCAGCAAAGTGCGCCGGACTTTATCACCATCGACAGTAGCGAAGGCGGCACCGGTGCAGCGCCCATGGCACTGATGGACTATATGGGCCTGCCGATAAAGGAAAGTTTGCCCCTGGTTGCCGACAAGCTCACCGAGTTCGGACTGAAAGACCGCGTAAAGCTTATCGCTTCAGGCAAACTGATCACCCCGGCAGACGTCGCCTGGGCACTCTGTGTGGGCGCAGACTTCATAACATCAGCGCGTGGGTTCATGTTCTCTCTCGGTTGTATCCAGGCGCTGCACTGTAATAAAGACACCTGCCCGACCGGTATCACCACACATAACCTGCGGCTACAGAAGGGCCTGGTGCCCTCGGTAAAAGCCGAGCGCGTCGCAAACTATGTGCAAAATATGATTTACGAAGTAGGCGTCATTGCGCACTCCTGCGGAGTACGGGAACCGCGGGAGCTAAAACGTTTCCACGCACGCATCGTGTGCGAGAATGGCCGCTCGATCTCGCTTGAAGAAATGTACAGTTCAAATGCCATCAAGTCTCTGCTTAAAAAACGTGCCAGCTCTGCCTGACACCTGCTTTAAACTGGGCATACTGGTATCATAAAACGAATATTAATTGCACCAGCAAGGGTAAAGAGTATGGGGAACAAAATTCTGGTAACCGGTGGCGCCGGCTACATCGGCAGCCACGTGGTTCGCATGTTGACCAGCGCAGGACAATCAGTCGTGGTACTCGACAACCTGTCCACCGGTTTTTCTGATGCCGTCAAGGGTGCGGAACTGATTGTTGGCGACACTGGCGACCAGGTGCTGGTGAGCAAGCTCCTCAAGGAACATGAGGTGGAGACGGTAATACATTTCGCCGCCCACACCATAGTACCGGAGTCGGTAGAAAATCCGCTCAAATACTACGGTAACAACACCTGTTGCACGCGCAGCCTGCTCGAGTGCTGCTCGGCAGCAGAAGTAAAACACTTCATCTTCTCGTCTACGGCAGCTGTCTACGGTATACCCGACGGCCCGGAGTGTACCGAGGAGAGTCCGCTGTCACCCATCAACCCCTACGGCACTTCCAAATTGATGAGCGAGATGATGTTGCGCGACCTTGGACTGGCCACCGACATGCGACACGTTATTCTTCGCTACTTCAATGTTGCCGGCTCAGACCCGGACGCCCAGATTGGCCAGTCAACTGAACATGCCACCCTGCTGATAAAGGTGGCCGCAGAAGTTGCCGTTGGCAAGCGCGAGCAGCTCTACGTATTCGGAACCGACTACCCTACTCCTGACGGTACGGGTGTCCGCGACTACATTCATGTCGATGACCTGGCTGATGCACATATCAAAGCGCTTGAATACCTGCAACAGGGCGGGGACTCCGCCACCCTGAATTGTGGCTACGGACATGGATTCAGTGTACGAGAGGTCATCGATGCCGTGAACCGCGTAAATGGCACTCCTATCAAGGTACAGGAAGAACCGCGCCGCGCTGGTGACCCGCCGGCACTGATCGCCAAAGCCGAAAAGGCTCGCTCGTTATTGAAATGGGAGCCGCGATACGACGATCTGGACTTTATTGTGAAGACATCGCTCGACTGGGAGCGGAAATTACTGGCCAGGCAATAAGTCTGGGCTGAACAGTACAAGCCGTCAGGCAGAGGCCTGAACTGTCTCTTCGCGACGCTGGCGTACCGCAGCCGCCAGCTTCTCGAGTAACGGCACAGTGTTATCCCAACTGATACAGGCATCGGTAATGCTCTTGCCGTATTCAAGCGTCGCACTACCAGACTCGCAATCCTGACGCCCTTCCTGCAGGTGGCTTTCAATCATGGCCCCCATGATGCGCGCGTCTCCTGCGGCAATCTGGCTGGCCACATCGTCACCCACATCGATTTGGCGCTGGAATTCCTTTGAGCTATTGCCGTGACTGAAATCAATCATGATGCGCGCATCCAGACCAGCCGATTCAAGTTGTTCAGCCGCAGCAGCCACCCCGGCCGCATCATAGTTCGGCGCATTTCCACCGCGCAGAATAATGTGGCAATCCTCATTCCCTGCCGTCGAAAAAATTGCCGAATGGCCAGCCTTGGTCAGTGACAGGAAGTGATGAGGTTGTGACGCGGAACGTATTGCATCAATCGCAATTTTCAGGGTCCCGTCGGTACCATTCTTGAACCCGACCGCACAGGACAGCCCTGAAGCCAGCTCCCGGTGAACCTGACTTTCCGCAGTACGTGCCCCGATTGCACCCCAGCTAATCAAATCAGAAACATATTGGGGTGACATCAAATCCAGGTACTCTGTTGCCGCCGGTACACCTGTCTCATTGATATCCAGTAACAGCTTGCGCGCCAGCCTCAGTCCCTTATTGATATGGAAACTACCATCCAGATCAGGATCATTGATCAAACCTTTCCAGCCAACCGTAGTTCTTGGCTTTTCGAAGTAGACACGCATGACAATTAGCAGGTCATCAGACAATTGCTCACGCACAGTTTTCAGCCGCCGGGCATAGTCAAGTGCCGCCTCGGGATCGTGTATCGAGCATGGACCGACAATGACCAGCATACGATCATCTTCACGGCGAAGAATATGGTGAATCGCCTCTCGTGTCTCACAGGTTGTTCTGGCAGCTTCCGCAGAAACCGGGAACTCGGCCTGTACCTCCGCATAGGGAACCACTTCGCGAATTTCGGCAATTCTAAGGTCGTCGGTTTTATATGACATTTTGGATGGCTCGCCGGTCCTGTGGTGAACGCGGCTGTCTAACGATTTCCGCAAATTCAGCGATCACACGCCTCTCGGTCAGCTTTATGTAATCGCCCTAATACATTGATTACTATAAATTTAATGCGTCATGGCAAAATCTTAAATGCCATTATACACGACTTGTAAGCAATTGTTTTATCAGCCCAAAGTGCTGGGTTAAACCAACGTATTACTCTGAATAACGCCAGTCAACAAAGGGATGCGGCCAGTTGGCCACATCCAATTAAACGAGCTGAAAATATTCCAATGTACAGGTGGCAGCAGCGCCCAGGATCTCACTTCCTGCAGTCGCGGCCTGTCGAGTGTTTTCGCTACCGTATCGGCTTCCGAAGCCAGCTACCGGCCCGAGCGGCGCGCAATAATCTGGCCAGCTCTTCGATACTATAGTTACCAACTTTCAGGCCCATCTGATCTGTAAGCAGGCAAGTCTTGGTAATGGGGCTCACCCAGCTCAGCTTGACACGTTTGGTCTTCCCGTCATTGCCCTGTATTTCTATCCATGTCCCTGGTTGCAGCTGTCTTGCCTGAGTAATAAAGATATCATCGATGCCGACCTCGTAGCCCCTTGAGGATCGATTTTGTGTATTGGATTTGCCTGCTTCATCTTCAGCAACAACGTTGATCTTCTCTGTTTTCGCGTCCTTGTATTCGGTCTCCACGCTTTGTTCTGCCGGCTTATCCCCCGGGAATGTACATGCATGTGCGTGCGCGAGTTTGGCAAAAAAGTCATCCTGCTCGGTCACTGGAACCGAGAGCCGGCACATTCCCTCGCGAAGGCTATTCAATAGCAGCGGTTGCATGCTCATCAGGCGTTGATGCTCGTCCGTTGAGTTTTTGGGTTTTACGCTCCAGACAAGATCGTTCATGGTCGACAGCGCCTGCGTCCATTCTTCGCTGTCGTTGCCCTGGCGCGCATATATCAGAAAGAGAAGATCCCTCCAGCGCGTCGCTATGAAGTCATTGATAAAATCAACGTTTAATCCGCTGCGGGTGTGCTTCTCAACCTGATCCATCGCCCTGGACCTGGCGTCCTCAAGCTGTTCTTCCCCTTCCAGCACTTTAATCGAGCGTTGGACATTGATTTCGGCTTGCGCTTCTCTGTTACCAAGGAAGTTATCCAGATCCTCCAGCAATGTTCCGAACAAGGTCGTGTCCTGGTCAAACCCGTTAAGAATGGTCTGGACGATGGCGTCGATCTTTCTGTACAAGAGGTCTTCATGCCCAAGATTCTCATCCCAGCCTATCACGCTGTCGGCGAGGCGATCGAGCAGTAACCTCGCAGGATGCTTCTTGTCGGAAAAGAAACGCTGCTCCTGGATGGCAACCTTGATAAACGGAATCTGGAGACGGCCAAGCACGGCCCTCATCGAGTCCGCAATACTCTTGTTTTCCAATATACGCTCAAACATCATGGCAACTACGTCAATGGTGATGTCGCCCGGCTTGCCCGCGTTCTGGTTCAGCTGTGGTTCCTCAGGAACCATACTGCTGCAGGGGAAGGTTGTTCGATGGTTGCTGCTCGCCGTTTTCGGCCCCCTTATCGACAAATCCGGAATCCGCCTGGATAGTGACTGGCTCTTGCGAACAACGGGCGCCAAGTTCCGGATAGGGCACAGGGTTATCTGAAAACAGCAAGTCCTGGTGTCCCGGCATGCCTGCGTTGTAATCAGGTATCTGCGCATTTGTATGTAGTTGAGGTTGTACACCGAGCTTGACAAGGTGAAGATTCAACTCGTTGTAGATTGCGTCCATGTCGCCCAGCACATATTCTTCGAACAGACTGAACAATACAGGGCGCATCTCAAAGCCATGCTTCAACTGGCGGATAGTTTCGGTAACTGCCGCGCGGAAAGCTTCGCAGATCGGCTCCGGGCTGACCGGATTCTTCCAAAGTTCAAGATCCGGGTCGCCCACCAGGAACCCGATGCGCCGGTCCAGGGATACGAGTATCTCTGCGCAAGCGACCCGGGTTTTCTCGATCAATTTGCAAACGGCAAGATCTTCACTGGCTCGTTCTTTTTTGAGATAGGGGATGTCAGGACAATCTTGTTCTACGCCGGGTTCAGAAGCACCCAACGGCTGAGTGTATCTGGGAATTCCAAGGTTGAATTGCTCGACAAAACGATCAGCAAACAGCTTTTCCAAATCACTGCTGATAGCTTTTAGCTCATTTATGGCATCGAGATACAAATTCTCAACTGTGCTGCTTTCAGCCAACTGTGCATGGCCATACAGAGTATCGTCACATTTTGTCATCATATATCTGACGTTTTCAGTGATTCTCTGACGGCATAGGTCGCGCACATCTTCCAGGGCCCTGATAATCGCCCCGTCCCCGGATTTGCGGCGTGACGATTCGTATTCATTGAGGCTGATCACATTATTGTTCGCAATATCTGACATCTGACATCCAGCTTTCTCTAGTCAACTGAGTAGTTAACGACAGGCTATATAGATAGCACAGCCGAATTTTCGGTTACGTGATCAGGTCTACAAAGTGCGAAGGCCGGCTTTTAGACGTGACCGTAAGTGACCACGAGACTATCGGTGCATTCTCCGAGCTTTCAAGATTGGAAGGGATTATTCCCGCAATTGAGTCATCACATGCCGCGGCGTATGTTCTTCGTATGGGGCGTGATGGCGAAAAGGGCCGTATATTGGTTAGTCTTTCTGGCAGAGGCGACAGGGATATTGATTTTGTGGTCGGAAATTATGGTTCGAGCTACGGTGTCATCAACACGCCTTAAACCGGGTATCTAACTGACAGAAAACCAGCTTGAAGCTCTTTTCTGAAACAGGAACACCATCGCGACGATATATAACGCCAGTTGCAGGAAACCCAGTAGCGTGTCAAATGGATTATGAGCGATCGAATCGAAAATCGGCAGAATGCTCAGCGGAAAGGCGATGGTAACTACCACCAGTAAAAGCCACCTTGCCCAGTTTTTGCCTTTGCTGATTTTGTAGATTATGAACAGGGCTGCCGCGTAGACCGCTAACTTGATAAAGATCAGGAAATACGGAGATCTTACATCAGCATGCCGTATCACGGTCATGGAGGTTCGAATAACTCCGATGGCAATCAGGAAATAAAGCATTTTTACCGCAGTAACAACTTTTTCCGGTGTTTCCGAAAGTTCTTTGGCTGTCATCAGGGGCTCTCGGCGGTTAGTACGGTGCAGAAATCCATCGTCTTATTTTTCTTTTTCTTCTGACATTACGATAACCGGGGTGCCAACGGGCGCCCATTCAAACAACGCCATTGCATTATCATCGGTCAGACCGACGCAGCCTTGTGAGCCCACCGATTCGCTCAGGTAGGAATGCAGGTATGAGCGCAGGGTTGCCATTTGTGTCCCGTGGATCGCTTTGCCGTCTTCTGTGAAGAACATGGTGTATGGCATTTCGGATCCGTAGGTCTTGCTCGTGTATTTTTCGTGCTTGCGGAAAACATGATAGCGGCCAGCGGTAGTTTCCTTCCCGTCCTGTCCGGTGACGATATCGAAATTATAGACCTCTTCGCCATTTTCAAGGGCAACCAGGGTTTGCCGATCGATGAAAACCCGGATCTCCTTGTTGGTTCCCGCGTCATCACCCCATGCAGTGCTGGTAACGAAAAGCACAAGTCCAACGAAGACCGGCAGACTTGCATGGACGCTGAGAATGCGGCCCAGAAATGTCGTCATCATCAATTACCTATACGTAATCCACCGACAAATTATAGTACACAGCTTCGGAACGTAGCGCACTATTGCAGGAAAAGTCCATCACCCTTTAAAGCTGACGGGTCGGATCACAGAGACAAGGCCTGGTGAATGTCCATTAATGAAGGCCTTGTTTTTACCAACAGGCAGATACGGCTCTGCGCCAGGGAGATCTGTAATCGCAGGGATAAGATTCTTCTACTCGCAGATCAGAGAAACCTTTTCAAGCGCCGATAAACGACAGGATATATCCCTCTGGTTTGAGTCGTTTGACTGGCGACGGTTGCTTCTGATGCTCTATAGAAATTTGCCCTGAGACGCTCCCAGGTTTTTTGAAAATCATGCGGGTGTCGAAACGGCAGAAACCTGATGTGAAGGCCCGCGAAGTGAATACCGTCAGGCCGTTATTTTGTCAGAGCGATTATTTAAGGCAGGAGTCATTCTCAGATGACTTGTAACTCTTTGAAAATATGGTCGGGGCGAGAGGATTTGAACCTCCGACCACCTGCACCCCATGCAGGTGCGCTACCAGGCTGCGCTACGCCCCGAACAGCCGCACATCATACAGCAATGAAAAAAGCGGGGACAGATTTAAAATCTGTCCCCGCTGCATGTGCGATTATGCCATTCAGCGTTTGAGAATTTGCAGCAGCTCTTCCAGCTCGACGCGCATCTGCCGCACGATCTGCTGACGCTGGCTGACGTCTTCCTTGGCTTCCTCACCCGACAGGCGCTGACGCGCACCGCCAATGGTGAATCCCTGCTCGTACAGCAAACTACGGATCTGACGAATCATGATCACGTCATGACGCTGATAGTAGCGCCTGTTGCCACGCCGCTTTACCGGCTTGAGCTGGGGAAATTCCTGTTCCCAGTAACGCAGCACGTGCGGTTTTACACCACACAGCTCTGATACCTCACCGATGGTGAAGTAGCGTTTACCAGGAATGGCGGGTAATTCGTTGTTATTGCTGGCTTCCAGCATATGCCTCTACGCGTGCTTTTAGTTTTTGACCAGGACGGAATGTTACTACCCGACGAGCGGAAATAGGAATTTCCTCACCCGTCTTGGGATTACGTCCCGGACGTTGATTTTTATCACGCAGATCAAAATTCCCGAATCCGGACAGCTTTACCTGCTTGCCATTTTCAAGTGCGTGGCGGATCTCCTCGAAGAACATCTCGACCAGCTCTTTGGCTTCGCGTTTGTTTAGCCCCAGATCTTCGAACAGCTTTTCTGCCATGTCGGCTTTGGTTAGCGCCATGGTGTCACTCTCTCAATGTTGCCCCGAATTGTTTTTCTAGTTGGCCGGTAATGCCAGTCATTACCGTGTCAACATCATCGTCAGTAAGTGTGCGTGAAGAATCCTGTAGAATCAAGCCTAAAGCGACGCTTTTTCGCCCGGTTTCTACACCTTTACCCTGGTAAACATCGAACACCGTCAGGTCAGTAAGCAAACTACCCGCCTGCTCGGTGATGCTGTTACACAGAGCGCCAGCTGGCGTCCCCACATCCACAACTATAGCTAGATCACGGCGGATTGACGGAAATCTTGAGAGATTTTGGAAACTTGGCAATTTGCCTTGATGCAGAATCTGCAAATCAAGCTCAAACAGGTAGGTTTTCCTTGGTATTTCGAGTTTCTGGGCCAACTGGGGATGGATGCATCCCAGCCAGCCAACAGGCTTACCGGCGACCATAATCATTGCGCTCTGCCCCGGATGCAAGGCGGGATGGTGCTCCTCCCGGAACTCGGCACTGACACCACAGCAGGACAGCAACGCCTCGACATCGCCCTTGGCATCGTAGAAATCGATCACCTCTTTCTGTGCACCCCATTGCTCGGGGAGACGCTCGCCGCAAACCACGCCAGAAATACAATTATTCTGTTTTATTTCATTATCTTGAGAGATATACTTAAGACCTGTCTCGAACAACTGGATGCGACTTTGCTGGCGGGCAACGTTGTATTGGAGGGCACTGACAAGACCACCCCAGAGACTGGTTCGCATCACCGACATTTCCGAGGAGATCGGATTAGTGAGTTCGATCGCCGATAGCGAGGGCTCAAACATCTGCAATTGCTCTGCGTCGACAAAGCTATAGGTAATGGCTTCCTGGTAGCCTCGATCAACCAGCAGCGACCGCATGCGCGACAGCGGCGTAACCGTTTCGGATACCGAACGCATGACCAGGTCCCCCTGGTTATTTGCACTTGGCAAATTGTCGTAACCGAAGATTCGACCTACCTCTTCGATCAGATCGGCCTCAATGGACAGGTCAAAACGATAACTGGGCGGCGTCGCCAGCCAGCCTTCCGGATCCGCCTCCAGCCGGATACCGAGGCGTTCCAGCATGTCACTCACCTGCGCATCATCCGGTACAAAACCCAGCAGTCTCTGAATACGTGAACGACGCAACAGAACGGCCTGCTTCACCGGCAGGTGCGGCTGGGAGACGACTTCGACCACCGGTCCAGCCTCGCCGCCGACCAGCTCGAGCAACAAGCTGGTTGCCCGCTCCATCGCGCGCCACTGTAATTCTGGATCAACACCCCGTTCGAAGCGATGAGAGGAATCCGTCGTCAGTCCGTAAGCACGCGCCTTCCCGGCGATTTTCTCTGGTGCAAAATAGGCCACTTCGAGTAACAGGTTGCGGGTATCACCTGAAATGCCCGAGTCAATCCCACCCATGATGCCGGCCAGCGCCAGCGGCTTATCCTGGTCACAAATCAGCAGCGTACTGGAATCAACTTCAATCTCGCGCTCATCCAGCAGTGTGAGTTTTTCACCCGGGCTTGCATAACGCACCACAATTCCATCAACCAGCTGGTCGCGATCGAATGCGTGCATTGGCTGACCCAACTCGAGCAGCACATAGTTTGTCACATCCACAACCGGTCCCAGGCTGCGAAGACCACTGCGCCGCAATCGCTCCTGCATCCACAACGGTGTTTCAACAGACGGATCAATGCCACGGATGATTCGCCCCAGATAGCGCGGGCAAGCCTCCGGGACTTCTACCGAGATATTAAATGCATCGGTAATTTCAGCGCCCACAGATTTAAACGGTGGTGGTGTCAGGTCAGTACCTGTTAGCGTACCAACTTCCCTGGCAATACCCTCCACGCCCAGACAGTCACCCCGGTTCGGTGTCAGATCAACATCGATAGAGATGTCGTCCAGTTTCAGATAAGTGCGAAGATCCTCTCCAACAGGCGCATTCACAGGCAGATCCATCAGCCCCTGATGCTCATCACTGAGGCCCAGTTCACGCGCCGAACACAACATACCGTGAGAAGGCATGCCGCGCAGTTTCGCCTTTTTCAATTTCATATCGCCGATCCGCCCGCCGACGGTTGCCAGTGGCGCCTTCATACCGGCACGGACATTCGGTGCACCGCAAACTATTTGCAGGGGTTCGGCGTCACCAATAGAGACACTGCAGATGCGCAGTTTGTCTGCATCCGGATGCGGCTCAACTGACATCACCTCTGCCACTCGCACACCTTCAAAATCTGCGGCAACCGGCTCGACAGAATCCACTTCGAGCCCGGCCATGGTCAGCTGCTCCGCAAGGGCGGCAGTCTCCAGATCAGGACTAACCCACTCTCTCAACCAGGCTTCACTGAATTTCATTATTCTTTCCTATCGAAACTGCTGCAGAAAACGCAGGTCGTTCTCGAAAAACAAACGCAGGTCATTAACGCCATACTTGAGCATGGTCAACCGCTCGACGCCCATACCGAACGCCAGGCCGGTATATTGCTCATTATCGACACCCACATGTTCAAATACGTTCGGATGTACCATGCCGCAACCCAGCACTTCCAGCCAACCTGTGTGGCTGCAGACCCGGCAACCTTCGCCGGCACACATTACGCACTCTATATCGACTTCAGCTGACGGCTCGGTAAAAGGGAAATACGATGGGCGGAAGCGCACGCTGAGATCATCCCGCTCGAAGAAGTGCTTCAAAAATTCATCAAGCAACCCTTTCAAATCGGCGAAGCTCACGTTCTCGTCTACCAGCAAGCCCTCGACCTGGTGGAACATCGGCGTATGCGTCAGATCAGAATCACAACGGTACACACGACCGGGCGCGATAACCCGGAACGGCGGTTTCTGCGTTTCCATGACCCGGATCTGTACCGGTGATGTGTGGGTACGCAAAACCCGGTGCGCATCAACGTAGAAAGTATCGTGCATGGCACGAGCCGGATGATGTGCGGGAATATTCAATGCTTCGAAGTTGTGATAATCGTCTTCGATTTCCGGCCCGCTTACAGATTCGAAGCCCATGCCAGCGAACAGCCGCTCGATTCTCTGCAGGGTCCGCGTAACCGGGTGCAAACCACCTGACTGCTGTCCACGACCGGGCAACGTAACATCAATGCGCTCGGACGCCAGCTGTTCCGCCAGGGCAGCAGTTTGCAATTCGGTTTTACGCGCTTCAATCGCCGCCTGCACCTGCTTCTTGGCAACATTGATAGCCTGACCCGCCTGCGGCCGTTCATCCGCGGGCAGTTTACCCAACTGCTTGAGTTGTTCGGTCAACAAGCCCTTTTTACCCATATATTGAACGCGAATATCGTCCAGTATTTTCAGATCAGTAGCAGCGGCAATGGCTTGCCGGGCTTGTTGTTCCAGTGTGGCTAGAGCCTCCACTTATTTCTCCTAAACAATAAAAAGGGGAAAGGTTTGCGGCCTTTCCCCCAGTACAGGTTTGCTTGTCTTGAGTTCGCCGCAGTTGCGACGCGCCTTGCTGTTAACCTGCCAGGCTGGCCTTGGATTTTTCTGCCAGCGCGCTAAACGCAGCGGCATCAAATACCGCCAGGTCAGCCAATACCTTACGGTCGACTTCGATACCAGCCTTGCCAAGACCGTTAATGAAACGACTGTAGGACATTCCGTTCTCGCGGGCAGCCGCGTTAATACGGGCGATCCACAGCGCACGGAACTGACGTTTGCGTTGACGACGGTCACGGTACGCATACTGGCCGGCCTTTATAACCGCCTGCTTGGCGACACGGTAGACTTTACGACGCGCGCCATAATAGCCTTTGGCTTCGTCGAGAACTTTCTTGTGGCGGGCGTGAGCCTGCACTCCACGTTTTACTCTTGGCATGACTTACAACCTCACTCTTATACAAAGGGCAGCATACGGCGAACCATACGCTGATCACTGTCATTAACAGCTGCCGGCATACTCAGATGGCGCTTGCGCTTGCTGCTTTTCTTGGTGAGGATGTGGCGACGGTGTGACTGGCCACGCTTGAAGCCACCATTGGCTGTACGGCGAAACCGCTTGGCAGCGCCGCGATTGGTTTTCATCTTTGGCATACTTACTCTCCCGCTTGGTTAGGGACAGCTGCGAACACTGTCCTGTCTACAATCGCCACCTAGGCGCGGTAAGCCCGGGGCGATGCTGGCCGTTACCGGCCTACTTTCTTTTCGGGGCGATGACCATGACCATCTGGCGCCCTTCCATCTTCGGGTACTGTTCTACAGCACCCAATTCCTCTAAATCTGTCTCGACACGCTTGAGCAGATCGCGGCCCAGTTCCTGGTGGGCCATTTCACGTCCGCGAAAACGCAACGTGACTTTAACCTTGTCGCCTTCAGTCAGGAACTTGGTCAGGTTCCTTAACTTGACATTGTAATCGCCAATATCCGTACCCGGGCGGAACTTGATTTCCTTGACCTGGGTTTGTTTCTGCTTTTTACGTGCAGCCTGGCGCTTTTTCTGTTCCTCGAACTTGAACTTGCCGTAGTCCATCACCTTACAGACCGGTGGCTCCGCCTGCGGCGAAATCTCCACCAGATCCAAACTGGCTTTGTCTGCGGTTTCCTGGGCCTCTGCTAATGGCACTACGCCCAACTGTTCACCTTCTGCGCCTACGAGGCGAACTTCAGCGGCATCGATATTCTGATTAAGCCGGTGTTTTAGTTTGTTTGCTGCAGCGATGTTTTATGTCTCCAAAATTGTGCGGCCCCGACTCGCGATTTCTGCGGTCAGCCCTTCTGACAGGGCTTGCAAGGACATACTACCCAGGTCCTTGCCGCTACGCGTGCGAACAGCCACGGTATCAGTTTCAGCTTCCCGGTCACCAACGACCAGCAGATACGGGACACGCTGAATTGTGTGCTCGCGGATTTTAAAGCCGATCTTCTCATTTCTCAAGTCCGATTTTACCCTCACTCCCTGATTTTTCAGGGATTCTTCAACTTTTCGGGCATATTCGGCATGTTTATCGGTAATATTCAGCACTACAGCCTGCTCCGGCGCCAGCCAGGTGGGCAGCGCGCCGGCATAATGTTCGATGAGAATTCCGATAAAACGCTCAAGCGAACCAAGAATAGCCCGGTGCAACATCACCGGGGTCTGCTTGCTACCGTCCTCGGCCACGTAGGTCGCGCCCAGCCGATCGGGCATAGAGAAATCCAGCTGGATGGTACCCAGTTGCCAGACACGATCCAGGCAGTCCTTTAACGAGAATTCAATCTTCGGTCCATAGAAAGCGCCCTCACCCGGTTGCAGCTCCCATTCCAGCTGCTTGTGATTCAGTGCTTCTTCCAGCGCTTTTTCTGCACGATCCCAAACTGCATCGTCTCCAACCCGTTTTTCCGGACGCGTCGAAAACTTGATGATCACGTCATCGAAGCCGAAATCGTGATACACCTCGAACAGCAGATCAATGAAGCTTGATACTTCATCGATGATCTGGTCTTCACTGCAAAAAATGTGCGCATCATCCTGGACAAAACCGCGCACGCGCATCAACCCATGCAACGTACCCGACGGCTCGTTACGATGACAGGATCCGAATTCGGCGAGACGCAGGGGTAAATCGCGATAGCTCTTCAGACCCTGGTTATAGATCTGGATATGCGCCGGGCAGTTCATCGGCTTGATAGCAAAAGTGCGCTTTTCCGACTCGGTGATGAACATGTCATCCTGAAACTTTTCCCAGTGACCGGACTTCTCCCAGAGAGAGCGGTCGATCACCGTCGGTGTGTGCACTTCCTGGTAACCATGGTCACGCAATTTGTCACGGATATAGTCCTGGATCTGCAGGTAGACGCGCCAGCCCTTGTCGTGCCAGAACACCATACCCGGCGCTTCTTCCTGTGAATGAAACAGGTTCATCGCCTTGCCAAGCTTGCGGTGGTCGCGTTTTTCCGCTTCCTCCAGGCGATGCAGATAGGCCTTGAGTTCGTCCTTGTTCCGCCATGCTGTACCGTAAATACGCTGCAGCATGGGATTGTTGGAATCGCCTCGCCAGTAAGCGCCAGCCACGCTCATCAGCTTGAAAGCTTTCGGCAACTTGCTGGTACTGGGCAAGTGTGGCCCACGACAGACATCGAACCATTCGCCCTGGCGATAAATCGACAGCTCCTCACCTTCCGGAATGATGTCCTCAATGATCTCTACCTTGTAGGACTCACCAAGATCACCGAAGGTCTTAATCGCCTGCTCCCGTGTCCAGACTTCCCGCTCGATGGGCAGGTTGCGCTTGATGATCTCCGTCATGCGCTTTTCTATCTTGTTAAGATCGTCGGGCGTAAACGGTTCTGCTCTTGCGAAGTCGTAGTAAAAACCATTTTCGATCGCCGGCCCGATAGTGACCTGGGTGCCCGGATACAACTCCTGCACCGCCTGGGCCATGACATGAGCTGCATCGTGACGAATCAGTTCTACGGCATCGTCATCCTTGTTGGTAACAATCGCCAGTTCAACGTCTTCATCAATAGCGAAGCTGGTGTCCACCATTTCACCATTAACCTTACCGGCCAGAGCAGCCTTAGCCAGGCCCGGACCAATATCAGCCGCCACATCGTATACGGAAACCGACTGGTCGAAACTACGTTGACTACCGTCAGGGAGAGTAACTACAGGCATGGTTTAAATCCCCAGTGGTGACCATTACGAGAGGCCACATGTTTAACCAGAAACAAATATCCCCGCAAAAAACGGGGATATTGGCAAAAATTTGGTAGGCGCGATTGGATTCGAACCAACGACCCCCACCATGTCAAGGTGGTGCTCTAACCAACTGAGCTACGCGCCTAAGGAGCGCGTAAGATACTGGCAATGGGGCCAGATTTCAAATTCACGCGTTACTCGCCAGCCCCAGGTTGCTTTCCTGCATACGTTTAACCTGGTCGCGAAGCTTCGCAGCCTCCTCAAACTCCAGATTCTGTGCATGTTGGTACATCTCTTTTTCAAGCTGCTTGACGCGTTTGGCGAGCTCATCGGGCGATAGCGCCGCATATTCAGCAATCTCTTCCGCCACTTTGGAGAACCGCTTGACGCCAGGCACCCCGGTCGCATAAGCCCCCTCGAGAATGTCGGCAACCGCCTTGCGGACGGTTCTGGGGGTGATACCGTGAGCCTCGTTGTAGGCACTCTGTTTCACGCGCCGCCGCCTGGTTTCGCTGATGGCCTTTTCCATTGAACCCGTGATTCTATCGGCGTAGAGAATAGCCTTACCGTTGACGTTACGCGCTGCCCGCCCAATGGTCTGGATAAGCGAGCGCTCGGAACGCAGGAACCCCTCCTTGTCTGCATCCAGAATCGCCACCAGCGATACCTCCGGCATATCCAGCCCTTCGCGCAGCAGGTTAATACCCACCAGCACATCGAATTCACCGAGACGCAGGTCACGGATGATCTCTACGCGTTCCACGGTATCGATATCCGAGTGCAGATAACGTACCCGGACACCATGCTCAGCCAGGTACTCGGTCAGATCCTCAGCCATACGCTTGGTGAGGGTGGTCACCAGTACACGGTCCTGTACCGCCACGCGCTTGCCGATCTCCGAGAGCAAATCATCGACCTGGGTACCCGCCGGGCGGACTTCCAGCTCGGGATCAATCAGACCGGTTGGCCGCACCACCTGCTCCGCCACGGCACCAGAATGCTCCGCCTCATAGGGACCCGGAGTAGCGGAAACGAAAATGCTCTGCGGCACCAGCCTTTCGTACTCATCGAACCGCAACGGCCGATTATCCAGCGCAGAGGGCAATCTGAAGCCGTATTCCACCAGCGTTTCCTTGCGCGACCGATCACCCTTATACATGCCACCCAGCTGTGGAATGGTAGCGTGCGATTCGTCGACCACCACCAGTGCATCATCCGGCAAGTAATCCAGCAAGGTAGGTGGTGGCTCACCGGCCTTCCGGCCGGACAGGTAGCGGGAATAGTTTTCTATCCCCGAGCAGTAACCCAGTTCGACCATCATTTCGATATCAAAGCGGGTCCGCTGCTCGAGCCGCTGCGCCTCGACCAGCTTGTCCTGGCTGCGTAGCTGCTCCAGGCGCTCCTGAAGTTCCTCCTTGATCAGGTCAATGGAATCGAGCAACGTCTGGCGCGGTGTGACGTAGTGGCTCTTGGGATAAATTGTCAGTCTGGGCACACGCTTCAGGATTTCGCCGGTGAGAGGATCAAAATAGGAAAGATTCTCTATTTCATCGTCAAACAGCTCGACGCGCACCGCCTCCTGACTTGATTCCGCCGGGTAAATATCGATGACTTCGCCGCGCACCCGGTAGTTGGCACGCCCGAGCTCAACATCGTTGCGGGTATACTGCAATTCGGCCAGACGGCGCAGTATGACGCGCTGATCGATACGCTCGCCGCGCACCAGGTGCAGCACCATGCTCAGGTAGGAACGCGGGTCACCGAGGCCGTAAATTGCCGATACGGTAGCAACCAGGACGGTATCGCGGCGTTCCAGCAAGGCTTTGGTGGCGGACAGGCGCATCTGCTCGATATGCTCGTTTATCGAGGCATCTTTCTCGATAAAGGTATCTGACGAGGCAACATAGGCTTCCGGCTGGTAGTAATCATAGTAGGATACAAAATACTCGACGGCATTATTCGGGAAGAACTCTTTCATTTCGCCGTAGAGCTGTGCCGCAAGGGTCTTGTTGTGTGCCAGGATCAAGGTCGGCCGCTGGACACGCTGCATGACATTGGCAATAGTGAAGGTCTTGCCCGAACCGGTAACCCCAAGGAGTGTCTGGTGGGCCAACCCATCCTCCAGACCCTCCACCAGCTGCTGTATTGCCGCCGGCTGGTCGCCGGCCGGCGTCATATCACAGATAAGTTCAAATTCTTTGCTCACAGGGATTAAGTAATCAGCTTCGTTTAAGTATCATTGCAAGTGGTTTAACCGACACATTCCATCAAGGACCTTTGAGTGAACGAAATCACCCTGTCCCAGCGCGTGCAGCGCGTCAAACCCTCCCCTACCCTGGCAGTCACGGCACGTGCCGCCGAACTGCGTGCCGCCGGCAAGGACATTATTGGCCTGGGCGCCGGTGAACCGGATTTTGACACACCGGAGCACATCAAACAGGCAGCAATCGTTGCCATTCAGAACGGCGCTACCCGCTACACGGCGGTAGACGGCACTGCCGAGCTCAAAAGCGCCATTATAAACAAGTTCCAGCGGGATAATGGCCTGTCGTACCAGCCGGACCAGATTCTGGTCTCCTGCGGCGGCAAGCAAAGCTTCTATAACCTGGCTCAGGCGCTGCTGAATCCGGGCGACGAGGTCATCATCCCTGCACCCTACTGGGTATCCTATCCGGACATGGTGCAGGCTTGCCGATGGCGAACCGGTGATCATCAAGGCGGGCCTGGAACAGCATTTCAAAATCAGCCCGGAGCAACTGGAAGCGGCAATTACGCCGAATACACGCTTGTTCGTTATCAACAGTCCATCCAACCCTACAGGTGTGGCCTACACCCGCGGCGAGCTGACAGCGCTGGCAGAGGTGCTGCAGCGCCACCCACACGTGCTGATTGCGACAGACGATATGTACGAGCATATCCTCTGGACAGATGATCCCTTCGTCAACATCCTCAATGTCTGCGAAGAACTGTATCCCAGGACTATTGTCCTGAATGGCGTCTCCAAAGCCTACGCCATGACAGGCTGGCGCATCGGCTATGCCGGCGGACCGGTATCACTGATCAAGGCGATGAAAAAAATCCAGTCTCAAAGCACGTCGAATCCGGCGGCAGTCTCACAGGCAGCCGCCACAGAAGCGCTCAACGGTGATCAGTCCTGTATTCAACCGATGTTGTCAGCATTTCAGGAGCGACATGCTTATCTGGTCGCCGCGCTGAACACATCTTCCGGGGGTACGCTGTGCGGAGGCAGACGGCACTTTTTACGCTTTTCCGGATGTCAGCGAGCTTATTGCCTCGCTCGATGGCGTCGAAGACGATGTCGGACTGGCCGAATTTCTGCTGCAATGAAGCCGGTGTGGCAGCTGGTACCAGGCTCTGCCTTTGGCGCACCCGGCTATATACGATTGTCGTTTGCCACCTCGCTTGGACGCCCTGAAAGACGCCATTAAACGGATGGAAAAGGTCCTGAAGCCAAAGCTGAGGCAGTTGACCGGTTCCGGCAGCTTCCGTATCATTCCCGCCTTCGCTGAACATCGCGATTCCCCGGTAGCTCAGTCGGTAGAGCGGGTGACTGTTAATCACTAGGTCGGCAGTTCGAGCCTGTCCCGGGGAGCCATATCAGAAAGGGCCAGTTTTTACTGGCCCTTTTTTATTCCTGACACCTTGCTATAAGAAGGCTGCCACTGTCACTGCAACACTCGACGGTACTCTCTGGTGATCCCTTTTCCATCCAGGCAAGACACCCTATTGTTATCCTTGAGAGTGCAACTCATCGAATATTCCGTGATCTGCCAACCGGAATCATCGCTGGCAGGCTGCTTTGAAGAATCCCCGTCAACCAGCCTGACCAGAGTTCGGTACGCCAACTCGAAATGACCTTCAGGCGAAAATTCGGTGAGCCTGGTTTCCACCTTGTAGAGCGCCAAACCGTACTGCGTTTTTACATTTTGCGGCACACTGTTGCAAGTTAACCCCGCAGACTGCTCACTACAGAAGGTTGATTCCGAAGGCAGTAGTGACGCCGGTTTACCCGCACTGCTCCACCGACCTTGCAACAGGGTCTGTTTTACCTTACTGGCCGTGATGAGGAGTTTTTTTTGGGGCGGGACGGTTTTGGTAACAGTTGGCGGGGACTCCTGACGTGAAGAAACTGCGGCCTTTGCAAGCACGTTGGCCTGCTTCTCCTTAAACCGCTGCTCGGCATCCTGCCTTAGCTGGACGCGCCGAGTTTCAGCAACATCGCCGCTGGGCACTGTGCCAGCTGCTGCTGTTACTACCGGTGCTGCAACCGATCCCACCGGACTTCCAGTAAGAATAGTCTTCTCAGTTTGCTGTGTATTCGATACATCGGCTTTAGCCACGACCACTGCGGCCCGCTTTGCTGCTGCTTCCCTTGCTGCTGCTTCCCTTGCTGCTGCTTCCCTTGCTGCTTCCCTTGCTGCTTCCCTTGCTGCTGTCCCTTGCTGCTGTCCCTTGCTGCCTTGTCTGCTGCTGCCTTGTCTGCTGCTGCCTTGTCTGCTGCTGCCTTGTCTGCTGCTGCCTTGTCTGCTGCTGCCTTGTCTGCTGCTGCCTTGTCTGCTGCTGCCTTGTCTGCTGCTGCCTTGTCTGCTGCTGCCTTGTCTGCTGCTGCCTTGTCTGCTGCTGCCTTGTCTGCTGCTGCCTTGTCTGCTGCTGCCTTGTCTGCTGCTGCCTTGTCTGCTGCTGCCCTCCCTGTAGGCAGCTTGGTAGTTTCTGCCAACGCTACTGGCTCCAGCGGTTGAAGACCTGCCGTTTCGATACTTTCGTCTCTGTCGATCTGCCCTTTCTCACTAACCGGCGCAGCATCAATGTGGATTGGTTGCTCAGACTCCTGTTTCGTATCAACTTCGGCTATTGAAGACTGGTGCTGCCCTTTCATCTCTGTCACAAGCGAAAACATCTTATCCAGGCCGACAGATTCGTCTCGCAACAGGTATGCCGAGCCGGCTCCAGCGAGCAGCAGCAGGACCATGAACACCCCCTTGCCACCCTTCTTCTTGTTCAGGTCATCATCAGCCTGGACATCTTCGTGCTGTTCCTTCCGGACAGCTGCACGCTCTATCTTGTCTTGCCGCTTGCTGGGGATGTTCGATTTGGTGGTCTTAACTTCCGGCGCTGGCTGTTGTTTTTCATTTCGCCTCGCAGAACCGACGTCCATATCAGCCGCAGACCTGTTGGCCGAGGGCCTCCTGCCACCAGTGGTGTGGGGGGAGGGAATGCGCGACTTTTCATCCGTGTTCTGTCGGGGTGGCTCCGGTTTGTCCGCGGGCTTCTTCGGTGCAGGTTCTGCCCCGGCAGCCTCCGCCGGTTTCTCTGGCTTTGGCTTTTCCACCGGCTCGCGCGGTAGATAACGAGGCCGTTTTCCGGCATCCGGGGTAGTGTGTCTTTTCTCTACATCAGCCTCATCAATTAGTGGATCAGGCGGTAATAGAAATTCTTCGACCAGCCCCTTGATCACTTCCTTCACATCGATGGCGGCGTACTGGTGTTTCTCTTCCATACCGCCATAGAGAAACAGGCGGTTCATTATCAAATTGATACGTCTGGGTACTCCACCGCTGTAACGATAAACCAGGTGCAGAGCCCCTTCGTCGATACCTGGATCACCTTTCCAGGCCACCCGGCTGAGCCGGTGCTCGATATAGTTGATTGTTTCGTCAAGATCCAATGGCTCCAGCGATGTAGCGGCCACCATTCGCTGACGCAAATGCTCCATAGCTGGCTGCTGGATTAACTCCAGTATCTGCTCCTGCCCAACCAGAACGATCTGCAGCAGCAACTGGTACTCGTACTGGAGATTTGCCAGCAAGCGCAGTTCTTCGAGAGCACCTCCCGAAAGACCCTGTGCTTCATCGACGATCAGTATCGCCCGGTGACCATTGCGGATTTTCTTGACCAGAAACGACTCAATCTCCAGCAGCAGATTGGCCTTGCTGTTGTCGTCAGACTCAATACCAAACGAGTGTGCGACCATATGCAGCAGGTCGCGCGACTCCAGCTGGGTGCTGGTCAGCGTGGACACTTCGATTTTGTCTTTATCGACGGCTGACAGTATTTCACTGATCAGTGTGGTCTTGCCGGTCCCCGGGCCACCGGTAATGGTGACGAACCCCTCTCCCTGAAAGATGGCGTAATCGAGATATGACTTGGCATTGGCATAACTGGCGTGATGCAGCGAGAACCGGTGGTCAGGTCCCAGCCGGAAAGGTTCGCCGGTGAATTGGTAGAATTTTCTGTAAACGTCCAGCATTTATCGTGAGCCAAATCCGATCTGTAATTCTATTAACGCGCAGCCTAACATTCTACTAGAATAGATTATCGCAACCTATGGTTGAATCATCAAAAAATTGCAAATAGTTACATCGGCCAGGAAAGCCAATACAGAAGCCCGCTGAGAGATGAAAATGCTTGACTTCGTGCTGCCAATTCACGATTGTACCCCTAATCCAGTCACTTACTGCATTAATTATCCAACCGCGAGTGCCGCGAAATGTCCAGAAACCCGATTTTACAGTTTATCGCATGGTCTATTTTACTGAGCCAACCCGTTTACGCTCAGGAAGCCATACAGATTGAGATCGATAGTGCCCCTGTAGAAGTGGAGATTCAAAAGCCACGCGTACCGCAGAAGCAACCGGAGCCGGAACCTGAGCAGCAGGCGCAAGCACCGTCAGAAACCGGGACGCCGGACGCAAAAGAGAGTAAACGGGGCTTAGGCGTGGCCATTGGTATAGGCGTTCTGGTCGCAGGCGCCCTTGCAGCCCTGGGTGGCGGTGGAGGCGGTGGCAGTGGCGGTTCGGCCCCTAGCCACCCCTAGCCACTAGCCGGCAGCCCCTGCTCCTTTAAATTTATACGCCTGACCCGGCGGTAATTCAGTACCAGGGCCACGAACAGGCCCACCAGACCGCCAATCACGACACCCAGCACTGCCAACGAAGGAATTTTGGGGCTGAACGGTTCTTCGGGTACGACCGCTGGATCAATGACCCTGAACGCATATTCCTCGTTGATATTCGCCAGGATAGCCTTTTTCATTTCAGATTCGATCAGGCGATGCAGGACATCCTGCAATTCAACGACACTGGTTTGCTTGAGTTGGGACTGCAGGTAGACAATGGCCTTGTTTGAATCCTCGACCACCTCGACGGCGCAGTGTTGCATTGACCGCCTGAATCATCCGGTTAGCCCAGTCTGCAGCTAACTGTGGATCACTCCAGGAAATCGACAATGTCACCATCCCGGTCATCCGGTCTTCAGTGACGCGACGAACTTTTTTGTTAAAAACCTCGTAGGCATCGAGCAGGGTCGGCACCTCGCTCTTATCGTCAACCCGCCAGCTCTCGGCATCCTGGTCCCAGAGGTCCGCAAACAAAATTGGCAGCAGCTTCTCCTGTTCGACAAATCGTTCAGTGAACTGGCGTGATTTCAGAGTTGCGATGGATTTGTACTTATTCTCCCGCGAGTCCATTTTTATACCAGTCAGGTTGGCAATTCCCCCCAACTGACCGAGCAGGCCTGCATACTGGTCTTGCTCATCAGCCTCACTCACCGGCTGCACCAGGATGTCTGCGCGGTACTGCGGCGTTAGCAAAAAAGCAATCGTAGTGGCCGCCAGTGCAACCAGAAGCATCAGGCCTAGTATCACCCAGCGGTAACGGGCGATGACCCCGAAAATATCGACAAGGCTGATTTCGCTATCATCGATGTCAGATGGTGTTGCATAGACAGCATCATCCAATGGGCGCGGGTAGCCCTTGCTGACCTGCTGCTGTTGCGACCTGCGTGTTGGCTTCTTTGCGTACATATTGTTTACATACCCTAAAAAACGCCAACCGCTTTGGCACCGACGGCCGCGGCCGCAAGCTGGAAAATGATTTTGCTGATACTTGCCAATCTGGCGATCGGTCTCACAAGGTCTACATTCAACGGTACGACAATGGTATCCCCCGGCTGGATATCGTGCTGGTCAGAGAGACTGAACAAACCGCCACCGGTATCAACACTGCCATCAGCGCGGACAACATAGATATGCTTGGTGTCTGCCTTGCGTGTCATACCACCGCTCCACTCCACATACTTCTTGCGGTCCGTACCCTTCTTGTAAAGATGCGACGTCGGGTAGAACACCTCTCCCGTGACTGTCACTTCCTGGGTAAGCGCCGGTATATACAACCTGTCGCCATCCCCTAGTGTTACATCCAGATCACTGCGCCGCCCTTTCTTTGTCTCCTCGAGCAGTTCAGGCAGGTTAATAACCAGTCGCCCTACTGGTTCTACGGCACGCAGCTGGGAGCCCAGTTCCCGAACAAAGTCCAGTGACTGTATTTTTCCGCCCTCTTCCTGTGCCAGCTGCAAGGACAGCGCGGCAAGGTCTGTTTCCAGTCGCCGACTCAGCTCCTCCAGCTGCAGTCGCTCACGTTCGCGCAATTCCTCTCTCAGCAACACGGCGCCGCGAGGAAATGCAATATCTGTCAAGCCCACCGGCTCGTTCCAGCACCTTGCTGAGTTGTTCGCCCCGTGCAATCGGGTAAATTCCGGGGAACCTCACTTCACCCTTTAATTCTACCCTGGCCGCGGTTTCCCATTCCGGCAGTCGCTTGATCTGCAAAGTCATCGAAAGGTTGTAGAGTCAGGTCGGCGCCCCCAACGCCCTTGAGTATCCCGGCGAGGTCTACGCTAATATGATCCACCTCCCGGTTGCTCCCGTCGATGACAACATAGCGGGTGAGCTCTGCACTCAATGCATAGGCTGCTTCCGCGAGCCCGCCTCCGGCCCGGATCAGGTCACTGACCTTCATGCCTGTCTCAAGCGGGTACTCACCAGGATGGCGCAACAGGCCATCGGCCCTGACCACCCGGGCGGGCTGCCGGTAGGTTGCCTGCTGGTTCAGTTGTTCCACCAGCGGCTCGACAATTTCGCTGCGATCGCTAATGGCGCCAAACAGGATCAGCTCGTCGCGCGGTTTGAGCTGGATATTCTCTGCTGACGCCGGATTTTGCAGTACCTCCCCGGGGCGCACGGAAAACAGCTCAATGCGGTGATCCGGTTTGAGTTCGCGCTTGACCAGCGCATAGTCAAGATCCGGCCTGCGAAGCAAATCGCTTTCGATGGATGAAATAAGATCAGTGAAGCGCATATCCTGCCGCCACTGGTAACCACCGGGACGTTGCACATGCCCCGAGAGCAGCACGATATCTCTCCATCTTTTCCAGTACAGAAAAGATATGTAGTACATCCCCGTCCTGAACGGCGAGTTCGCAGACCGGCTTTTTTTCCGGCATCGAGGTCTATAAGTGTGCGTTCGCCACGCTTGTTTATGCGCTCAATCTGGGACGCCTGCGGATACGCCGTGGGCAGCAAGCCACCCGCCAGGGTCAGCGCCTGAGCGACCGATTGTTCATCCCGTAGTTCGTAGATTGCAGGTCGCCGGACTTCACCTGCCACGCTCAGGGTTGAACCGACCGGCGGAACAAAAATGACATCCCCGGGCTGGAGGCGTACATCATGACTGGTGTCTCCGTGCAACAGTAGATCATAAAGATCCATACGCGCCACCACCTTGCCGCGGCGCTTGAGCTGGATTTGGCGCAGTGAACCGATTTCGCTCACCCCGCCACCGACAAACAACGCATTGGTCATGGTCGACAGGGCGCTAACCGTATAAGAACCTGGATGCTGAACATCGCCCAGTATGAACACCCTTATGGACCTCAGCTTGCCCAGCGTGATGACCGTCTTCTCGCCGATCAATTGTTCGTTTATCATTGCCTTTAGCGTCTGCTGCATTTCTGCGAACGTCAATCCGGCAACTGAAATAGGTCCTATCCTCGGGAACTGTATGGTTCCGTCTCGTGATACCAGCAAGCTGTACTCAGCGTGCTCCTTGCCAAATAATTGCACCTGAATGGTATCGCCCGGCCCCATGACATAGTTCACGTCAACAGGGATATCAACGGCCGGCGCAAACGTCGAAGGGGCATCAGAAAACAAGTCGTATCCGAATTGTTTCAGTGGTTCGCCGGTCGCCTCTGGTTCCTGATCGTCAGCGACTGGCTCATCAGGCATTTCCTTCTCATCCACAACAGTCACGGATTGACTCGACTGAGGCAGCACTGGAATCATCAGCGAGGGGGCTTCAACCGGCGCTTCGACAGTTCCCGATGATAACGACTCCTGCTTTTTGACCGATTTAAGGAGCGCTTCCTGCTGCGCAGGCGACAGGTTCTGAAAGCGCTCGATATAAGCAGCGGAGGGATCACCTACCGCTCCATTGCTAACGGCACACGCCCCCAACAGAAAGGCTATTAGAGCTTTAGTCCACTTTCTCATCTTTAAGTAATCGTGATATCCGGTTTTCCTGGCTACTGACCCAGGCGACTGGCTACGCCATTGTCCGGGTCATCCAGCATTAAATTGCGTTCGGCGATAGTGTACAGATCACCGGGAGAAACCACCATTTGTCCGACATCACGGGTCCAGGGCGCCAGCGACAGCTCACTACGCGATTTTGTATCTCGGGTCAGCATGGTTTCCAGCGGGATGGAAACGAAAATCCCCTTATCATAGTAGGGATCACCCGGGCTACCCGGTGAAGTGATATCGTCGCCGTCGGTTCGTGTGTACCAGGCGCCAAAGGTGATTCCTGATCGAAAGCGTCGTTTGAGCTCGAAACGCACCCCCTTGTCCTTCGCCAGAAACCGGCCCGCACGCGCTGTTGCCGTCAGTCCCCACGAGGGGATGCGGTAGTGAACGGCACCAAGCGCGGTTACGGTATCGTAGCTCCGAAATCCAAACATCCTGTCGGTTGCACGCTGTTGCAACCAGTCTACCGACAGGTCAGCCGCCCAGTTACCTTTTTCCGGCAGATATAACACCTGACCACCAGCGCCGGCATACATCATTTCGTATATTCCCCCGCTCAGCCGGGCGTACACCCGCTCCGCCGGTTGCAGAAACTGGTTGACGAGCATGCGAGTTAACTTCACACGACCGCTATCACCCTTCAGGTACAGACCAATATCTGAACGGACGTGCGGCAGCGTACTGTTGGACTCCTGGGATACATTACTAACGTCCTCGTATAATGAAACATCGGAACTGCCTTCAAAAAAAAGCCCACTACCGATCTGCCTTGTATAGTTAGCACGCGTGAAGAAATTAAAACGTGCGGCACCATTCGGATCGTTGAAAAATACTGCCATGTTAACCGGTATGATCTGGAAAGTACTGAGATCCTCGTTCTCAAAACGATAGCTCAGCAGGTGTCCCTCATCCGTGCGCTGGACATCCTGATAAAGATCTTCTGCATCTGCATCCGGCAACTCGATGTCTGCCAGCGCCAGCTGCCTGTTTCGAAAACCATCAGGCCAGGTGATTTCCAGATAGTGATCCAGCTGGGCACGCGAGAGCATTCCGTCAAAGTAGCGACGAAGCTTTCTGGTATCGGTAAAATTATACGTCAACACCGGCATGCCCCTGTCAGTGTATGTGATCTGCATCTCGCTCATGTCCGCAGGCCCGAGTGACAACATAATGCGTGCGGCACGGCCCACGGCACGGCCTATCTGTGAGATTCGGGTATTGGTGAGGCTTACCGCCAGAGTGCTGCCGTCAAATCCCAGTTTGATATTCTTGAAATCCCGCTGGTAAAGCGCATGCGCGAGTTTCGCAGCCGAATCGGTACTCGCCAGCCACTGCTGCATATCGGCCTCCGGTTCAGTGACAGGATACGGGGCCGGCTCATCCAGCTTGGGCACGAATTCGGGCTTCATCAGGGGCACTGACACCCAGGCATTGCCGCCAAAATCATCACCCTGCGCAGCCAGCTGTGCCCCGAACCAGCCTTTCCGGTATTCGATCCCGTAGGTCCATCCACCGTCGCGATTGGCGGCGCCCGATTCCTCCGCACGGAAATCGTTCTGATAATCGTTGGCATCGTATTCGGCCACCACGGAGAGATTTTTGTGCCACGAAAAACGGTGGCGTATACCACCAAATAGTCCGTCGATACGATCGTTGCCGTAACCCAGGGTATAGTCGGTACCACGAAAATGTTTCGACGCAACCGCATATTTGGACTTGAAGACGCCAGTGCCAGTGAAATCCTGGTAACCGAGAGAAAAATCGGGCCACCACTCGTCCTCTTTCAGGATCAGTGCCTTGCCATCAAAGGCCTTGTCCTTATAGTCGCCAAAGCCCTGCCCAAGCCCGCTCGACAAGCCCTGAATGATGGTATAACGCCCCGACAGTTCCAGGCGTGGCAGCAGGGTGACACTACTCCAGATCGTTGTATACGGTGAGAAGTGGCTGGTACCAAGCCGAAACGTACCATCCTGCTCGACACGCGCATCAGGCATATTGATCAGGCCGGTTTGGCCTGTGGTACTTGGCTCGGAACGTGCCAGACCCGGCAGGACTATACTTGCCAGAGTAACAATGACGATCCAGCGAGGGAGAAGACAATTTTGGAGCATTTAACGAACGGTAAGCCAAAGCGGCGGTTTTCAGGTACAACCACCTTGTTTAACAAAACCGCTAGTCTAACGCACTTGCCGACTGAATTTGATTTGTTGGGATCAGTCGGTGACTAGAGTGGCCGGATGACCTAATCGAATTTCAATTAAAATACTACATATTCAATAGGATACTGGCAATCACGCGCTCTTGATCAGGGACGCTATCTTGGAACCATTCTCGCCGAAGCGATCGCGCAAATAACTGCGGAATTCCTCGCTCAACTCATGGTGCTGCAAGGCATATTCAATAGTCGCCTTCAGATAGCCGAGCTTACTGCCACAGTCGTAACGCTCACCCTTGAACTGGTAGGCCAGAACCTGCTCTTCCTTCAGCAGGGCGGCAATCGCATCAGTCAATTGCATTTCACCCCCTGCACCCTTGGGGATATTTTCCAGTAGATCAAAAATCCTCGGCGTCAGAATATAGCGACCAACTACTGCCAGGTTGGTGGGCGCATCTTCCGGCTTCGGCTTCTCAACAATACTGCTCACGCGGCTCAGCCCCTCTGTCACCAGATCCGACTGGACGATACCGTATTTCTCAGTGTCCTCGTGCGGTACCTCTTCAACACCTAGCACGCTGCAGCGATTGTACTCAAACGCACGTGCCATCTGTGTCATACAGGGCGCGTCGGCACCGCCATCAATCAGGTCATCCGCCAGGATAACGGCAAACGGTTCATTCCCTACTACCCGTTTTGCACACAGCACCGCATGGCCCAGACCCAATGCCTCCGGCTGCCGCACGTAGACACAAGAAACACCTTTGGGGACGACATTTCGAACCAGCTCGAGCAGCGCTGTTTTCCCTTTACGCTCTAGTTCAGTCTCCATTTCGAAGTTCTTGTCGAAGTGGTCCTCGATAGCGCGCTTGCTGCTGCTGGTAACAAAAATCAACTCCTCAACTCCCGCCGCAATTGCTTCCTCGGCGGCGTACTGAATTAGCGGCTTATCGACAATAGTGAGCATTTCCTTGGGGTTAGCCTTGGTAGCCGGGAGAAAACGGGTTCCCAAACCAGCAACTGGAAAAACGGCTTTGCGAATCTGGACTCTATTACTACTCATTATGGGTTCCACCCTGAATTAAAATTAGTGCAATATGTTCGGTTTCTCGGCAGACTCCACGGCATCTTCAGCCTGCACCGGAACCATTTTATAGTCTTCCACACTGTAGCCACTCCACTCAGGAACCATTTCGCCCAAAAGGCCCCGCACTGTGTCTTCATTATAAGTGTTACAAGCAGCTAGCATTCCATCCAGAATCCCGGTGAGCCGTCTCCCAATCAAAAGTGCGGTACCTCGCCAACAGGATTTTCCTGTGAGGCGTGCTCTGCAATGCTTCCTTTTCATGGAAAAGTTCTTCGTACAGCTTTTCGCCCGGACGCAGGCCAGTATAGACAATATCAATATCTTCTCCAGGCACCTTGCCGGATAGTCGAATCATCTGTTCGGCCAGATAGGAAATCTTGATTGGCTCACCCATATCCAGAACAAATATCTCACCACCATCGCCCATCACACTAGCCTGAAGAATCAGCTGACTGGCCTCAGGGATGGTCATAAAGTAGCGAGTAATCTCACGATGGGTGACAGTAATGGGGCCGCCGTTTTTGATCTGTTCGCTGAACAGTGGAACCACGCTACCTGCTGATCCCAGAACATTCCCGAAGCGAACAGTGACAAAGCGGGTATTGGATCTCTGGTTAAGATTCTGACAAAAGATTTCGGCTGCCCTTTTGCTTGCCCCCATCACATTCGCCGGATTAACTGCCTTATCGGTTGAAATCATGACGAATGCCTCGCTACCGAAGCGATCCGCCAGCTGCGCTACCGTCCGCGTGCCTTGAATATTATTGGTAACCGCCTCACGAATCTGATCTTCAAGCATCGGCACATGCTTGTAGGCGGCTGCATGAAACACAATCTCCGGATGCATTTCGCTGAATATTCTTTCTACTCCGATTTTGTCTACCACACTACACAGATGGCGGCTAACCGTAAGTTCAGAATAACTGTCAGAAAGCTCCTTCTCTATTGAGTAAAGATTAAATTCACTACTATCCAGCAAAATCAGGTGAGCAGGTGCTAATCTGGCAATCTGCCGGCATAGTTCAGACCCGATAGATCCACCCGCACCCGTCACCAGCACAGTTTTACCTCTGAGCTCCTGGTCTATCGCTTTCCAGTCAAGCGAAACCGGCTCTCTACCCAGCAAATCATCAATTGATACCTCACGCAGTTGATTAAGCGTAACCTGGCCGGACATCAAACGATTCAATGGAGGTAACGTTCTAAAGGGTATCCCTGTCTTTTCACATAACTCTACAAGGCGGCGCATTTTTTGTGTGCTTGCCGAAGGTACTGCCAGCACAATGAGATCGACCCCGAGACGTTCGACAAAATCAATCATTTCATTACAAGAACCGAGAACACGAACACCATGTATTTCACGCCCTTGATTTTTTATTTTATCATCAACAAATCCAACAATCTTATAGCTCCCATCCCGACTTCGAAGCAAATCCCTGACAAGCATTTCCCCTGCCTTACCCGCGCCGACAATCAGCACTCTGCTTTCCGCTCCATCATAGATAGTTCGATCCTTTGAGTAACGAACAATCAGACGAGAAGCTGCCAAGCAAGCGACACCAGCAACAGACCGTAGACGGGAAATACGGATCGCGGTACACCTTCCATTCGTGACATTAAAAAGATCACAATCGCTGAAAAGGCCATACCAATCAGAACAGCCTTTCCGATACGAATAAGATCGGGTATGGAAGCAAATCTCCATACGCCCCGATACAGCCCAAAATATCTAAATGCAATTGATTGGATAACAATCACGACCAGCAAACTCTCAAAAGCAGCGGATAGATGCGGCCTCAGGTATTGAGTCAAGATTAAAACGCAGCCAGTACGCTCCCAGCCAGGCAACAGGTATCATCGCCATGTCATGGAGAATCGCTAACAGCCTGTTATCAAATATTCTTTTTGTCACAGAAGTAATCTAACTCTCTTCAGGGATATAGCGCAGTCCCTGTCAAAAAATCACATTGGAGTTTGCTTTTCACTCACAACACAGCCAGAAGACTACCAGATTATGGGAACAAACCAAAAAAGACGACCATCAGCTATGTCAGTGCGACACCCCTTGTCGACGCAAGACATTGATAATAGTGAGATAAATAATCTTAAGATCAAAAAGGAACGACCTACGATGCATGTATTCAACATCCAGCTCTACTTTTTCCGGAATAGGAAGCTCATCCCGGCCATTGATCTGCGCCCAGCCTGTAAGGCCAGGAGCCAGTTTATCCACGCCGGCCGCAGAGCGTAACCCAATCAAGTCGTCCTGATTGAACAGCGCAGGCCTGGGCCCTACGATACTCATGCTACCGACTAAAATGCTCCACAGTTGAGGCAACTCATCTAGACTGGTTTTACGGAGAAATCTTCCCAGGGGTGTGACGTAAGCTTCCGGGTCAGCTATAAGGTGAGATGCAACAGTCGGTGTATCCACGCGCATGGTACGAAACTTCGGCATACGAAAGATCCCGTTGTTTCTTCCGACACGATCAGACCAATAGATGACAGGCCCCTCGGATGTCAGCCGGATAGAAGCTGCGATCAAAATGATCGGAAGAAAAAATATCAGCAGCGAGACGACAGAGAATACGATGTCAAAGGTACGCTTCCATACTACATTGGATGCCGATGCCATAGCTGTAATTATTTCAGATCCAGAGCCGTAATTATCTCCGGCAACGCCGAATGCAAATCCTGCTTTGGCGAAAACCCCAACTCCTTAGAAATTTTTTCACATGAATACATTGCGGATCCAGCCAATTTATCATAGGCATCTGTGTCAAACATAAAGCGCCGCCCCAGCAACAAACCAATTCCATCCCCTGCTTTAGCTAACATTTTCAGAGCACTCACAGGCATTGCCCAATTGGGAGCGGTTCTATCCAGTGCCTCGCAAATCCATTCGTATGTTCGACGAGTAGAATATTTCTGACCATCCGAGATTATATAAGTTTTTCCCACTGCTTCTGGCCTCCCCGCTGCTAACAAGGCCGCCTGAATCACATCGTCCACATGCACCATCGATCGCATGTTATCGAATTCCGGCAACGGTAGGAAGCGCCTGCTTGCCACCGCTTCTATCATACGAGGCAGATTACCTTTTTGTACCGGTCCATATACCATGCTCAGGCGCAACACCACTGGCTCAGGCACATAACCACCATCCAGAACCAGTCTCTCTGCCTCAAGCTTACTTTGCCCATAAGGCGTCTCCGGTTGGCACCTCGCCGTTTCGTCAAAAACAGTTTCTCCGCCTTCGTTCATTGCTTTGACACTGCTAAAAAAGACAAAGCGCCTTACACCCGCCTGTTTCGATGCTTCCAATAACTTACGCGTACCTTCCGTATTTATCCTTTGATATTCAATATCATTCTGCTGTGTTTCGCTTAATGCATGCGATTTACCGGCGAGGTGAAAGAGGCAGGATATATCTTGCAGGTCAGAGGGAGATACCGTGTTGTTCGCCAGATCGAAGCATATCTGCCGATCCCAAGGTCCTTCTGCTTCCCGACGCAGACCGGCAATAACCTTGCAAGAGCGTTCCTGCAAAGCCGAGCAGAGAGGGCGTCCAATAACACCATTGGCCCCGGTGACAAGGCAGTTCATTCGAGAGAAAATGCCAGCACCTCCTGTCTAAATTCTTGCCGAAACACAATTATCACTCCGCTTAGCAGATAATAGCTGTTTCACCGATATCCAGAAGATCTTGATGGGCGAACGAAAAGCTCCATCACCTTAAATGGGTACTTGAGAGCTACTTTTAGTAAGTTAGTATTGATGCCATTCTCTCTGCATGCCCTTACAATTTCCTTGCTTAGAATATAATTGCTTTTTACACCTCTGGTACTCACACCACCGAGACGCATCTTTACTGATACTCCGGGCAGATATCTATATCGCACCTTGTGCTTCCCAAAAAGGCGCGTTACAAGCTCATAATCTGCAGCTATCCGGTAATCGGTTCTAAACAGGCCGTATTTTTCGAACACCTGCTTCCTGAGAAAAAGCGATGGATGAGGCGGCATCCAACCCCAGGCCAATTTACCGGTTGTAAACCCGTGCGAACGGTAGTAACGAACAATTGTCTGCAAATCATCGCGCACGAATACAATATCACCGTAAACAGCTTGTATACTTTCATCTTCAAGCGCCTGCGCTACTTCCGCCAGAACCTCTGGGTGCGCATAGATATCATCTGCATTGAGGAAACCGACTACGTCACCAGACCCCATGTCTATTCCCTTGTTCATCGCGTCGTATATACCCTCATCGGGTTCCGATACCCACTTGGTGATACCTGACTCGGGTTTACAGAGAATTTCCTGCGTTCCATCCGTGGAGGCCCCATCAATAACTATATGCTCAACATCGGGGTAGGTCTGATCCACAACTGATCGTATAGTATCTTCTATCGTGGCCGCAGCATTCCTACATACCGTGACAACGGTAATTTTCACTAACTACGCTCCACGTACCAGTTTTCCAGTACCAGCACATCCATATTGGTTCTCAGAAAACACTCCAGCGCCTCTTTTGGCATGCACACGACTGGCTCGTTTTCATTAAAGGATGTATTAAGAAGAATTGGCACACCTGTCAATTCCTCGAATACACTAATTAAATTATAATAACGTGGGTTGGTATGCTGATAGACTGTTTGCAACCGCCCGGAACCGTCAGCATGCGTCACAGCCGGAATCTTAGCCCGTTCCCCCTCCCGGATCTGAAACACTTTCATCATGAATGGAACGTCATCATCCTGCTCAAACCAATCCGATACGCGTTCTCCCAAAATAGAAGGCGCAAACGGCCGAAATGATTCTCGCCGTTTAATCTTGATATTTAGAATATCCTTCATATCCTTGCGGCGAGGATCGCCAAGTATCGAACGGTTTCCCAAAGCACGCGGCCCCCATTCCATCCTTCCTTGAAACCATCCGACCACCTTTCCCACTGCTATGCGGCTAGCCACCCTGCTGCACAGTTCATTTTTATCCTCGATATACCGTACAAGGCAGCCCTGTTCATTCAGCCTCTTATCTTCAACAGATATCAGTCCTCAATCTCGGTATTACTAGAATGTGGCCCAAGAATGCATGGTCCATGACATAGTTTCGCTTGCATTACCCAGTTGATGCCAGACGGTGTATGCCGCACCCAGGGCACCACCGGCATCACCGGCAGCCGCCTGAATGTATGCTTTCTTAAAGGGTGTGTTCTGTCGTATCCGGCCGTTGGCAACCGAGTTCATGCCGCAACCACCAGCAATCGCGACAATACCTCATGCCCATGTACTGTCGATTGAGCAGGTGGAAAAATGCTTCTTCGTACATCATCTGAATCGACCGAGCCAGATCCTTGTGCTCTTGTGTCAGCTCATCGCCTTCGCCTCTCGGAGCCAAACCCAATAATCCAGCAAGTTTGTCACTAAACAACCTGCCCGGCATCTGAACCCCGTTCACCCATTTATATTCGACACTTTCGCGATGATGCCAAAAATATTCGAGATTAAGACGAAAAGTACCGTCGTCCCCAAGCAGCACAATCTGCCGCATTTTGTCCATATAGCTTGGCTTTCCATAAGGAGCCAGGCCCATAACTTTGTATTCATCCCCATAATGCTGAAAGCCAAGAAACTTCGTTAATGCCTGATAAAAGAGTCCAAGCGAGTGTGGAAACAGAACCTTCCCATCCATCGTTATAGCCGCATCATCACCCACACCCCATGCTGCACTGGCAAAATCTCCCAGCCCATCTACGGAGACCACCACTGCCTTCTGGTAGGGAGAAACATGAAAAGCAGAAGATAAGTGCGCAAGGTGATGTTCCACCCGATGAAGCTGGAAACGTACTTCTTCGCCGGTAAAGCGATTTGCGAACTCGTCGGCAACAGATCGCCGTCTTTTTGAAGTACTTAGACGTTCCTTGATAAAATTGATATCCAGTCGGTGTGTCAACACATATTTTATCTTGTTCCAGCGATTCGCTGCTGGGTCACTGTTAATTGCGACATGCTCGACATCCTTCAGCCCTATATTTGCTTCATTCAGGCAATAAGCGATTGCGTCGAATGGGAATCCGGCATAATGCTTGACCCTTCTGAACCTTTCCTCTTCTGCCAGCAAGAAGCTTGCCATTCTGTATTAAACAGGCAGAAGAATCGCCATGATAGGCATTCAATCCAAGTATGTATGTCAATATTGTCTCCCACTTCTGTCATTATCTCCCCAGGCGTGCACATCCATTTAACGGTTAACTGAAACTCCTCGTTTCGTGGTGTAAGGTAGATCCCCACAGACCTGCCTCAAATCGCTCGAGTCAAGAACCGCGTCGGTTAAGAGATTACCTAGTCGCCGGCTTGACAATGGTGGATCTGAAACGCCCAGCAACGCAAGAAGATCGCCAATCTTTGCAGCCACTTTTAAAACCGGGATTGGGACTTCCTTTATCTTCCTTACACCCATTTCTGACCGAATCATTTCCCCCCACACCCTGAAGTCAATAGGCTCATAATCAGCCATATAGAGAATTCTTGACGGGAAGTCATCTATATCCGTACCCATAATCCGTTCCAGCTCATAAACAGCATTCATAACAAATCCATAGCTACGGAGAACCTTCGCTCCACGAGGATGTACGTAGATACCTCTCTGAATCGCTGTAAAAAATTTCTTGTAAGGGACATCAAACCAAGGACCCCACAGTGATGTTGGCCTTACAATAATCCAAGGCAAACCCTCTCTCATTCGGCTCCGAACCATCTCCTCGCCCAACACTTTGCTTTCACCATATGCATTCGGTGGACAGTAATCCCTGTCATGTTGTGGTTTGTATCCGAGGCGACATACGAGCATGGAAGAGGCAAATACTACTTTCTCAAATCTCCCAAGTTCATTCAGTGCATCAATGACATTGCTAACACCCGTCGTATTCGCCTT
>CAVWAK010000032.1:0-28030 GCA_963752745.1 uncultured Gammaproteobacteria bacterium | reverse complement strand
CACGAGTGCCGTTTCTGGATCATGAGCTGGTCGAGTCGGTCATCGCCATGCCGGCGGAGATGAAAATTCGTCAGCAGGGGAAATACCCGCTGAAGCAAATTGCTCGTGGACTCATTCCCGACGCGATTATCGACCGGCCCAAGGCCTATTTCCCTGTGCCGGCACTGAAGTACGTGCGCGGGCCGTTCCTCGAATTTATGCGTGACCTGCTGGATTCACAGGCTTGCAGGGAACGCGGGTTGTACCAGCGCAGTTATGTTGAGCGCCTGCTGGCTGACCCTGAGCACCAGTTTACCCGTCTCCAGGGCAGCAAACTCTGGCACCTGGCGGCCCTGGAAATCTGGTTGCAGCGCAATGTGGATGGCGTAACATCCTAAAACCCCTCCGATTTTGACTGTTTGTAACACGCTTTGACAGGTAGACTGGCCGTATTTGTAATCGGCTGAATTCAAGAGGTGGCTAGCAATGGACGTGATGGACCGGATCAAACAGACCGTGGACGATAATACCATTGTGGTTTTTTTGAAGGGTACGCCGCAGATGCCTATGTGTGGCTATTCCAGCCGTACTGCGCAGATGTTGCAGGCCTGCGATGTAGAGTTTGCGCATGTGAATGTGCTGGCTGACCCGGAAATTTTTGAAAACCTGCCGCGCTTTGCCAATTGGCCGACATTCCCGCAGTTGTACGTGAATGGTGAGTTGGTCGGTGGTCATGATATCGCGCTTGAGATGTTTCAGAAGGGTGAGCTCAAGACGCTGTTGCAGGAGGCTGTTGGCCAGCAGGCATCTGAGTAGTCGGTTAAACAATAAGGCAATAAAAAAGCGGGGTTAAACCCCCGCTTTTTTATTGCCGCCCGATATTATTTCGTTACGGTGAACAGGTTGCCATTGACCAGGAAGTGCACCCAGATACTGGCGGCATAGCCGAGTGCGATGGCCCAGGCCCACTTGAGGTGCGCAAAGAAAGTGTAGATACCACGTGCCTGCCCCATGACGGCTACACCTGCAGCCGAGCCGATTGATAGTAACGAGCCGCCGACACCGGCGGTGAGCGTCACCAGCAACCATTGCCCTTGATCCATGCTGGGCTGCATGGCGAGTACCGCAAACATCACCGGAATGTTGTCGATAATGGCTGATAGCAGGCCGACGAGAATATTGGCATTGGTGGTGCCGAGGTCCACGTACATGAGCTGGGAGCCGATAGCAAGATAGCCAAGTGCGCCCAGGCCGCCAACGCAGAGAATAATTCCATAGAAAAACATTAGCGTGTCCCACTCGGCTCGCTGCATCGATTTGAAGACATTAAAGCTGCCATGGGCCTCGGCCAACTCTTGTCCCTCAAGTTCAAGTGCAGTACCGCGCAGGGGTTCACCGTTCGCACGTGCGTAGGCGGTCTGTTGCAGATAGTAGTCAAAAAACTTGAGCAGACCGAGCCCCGTCATCATGCCGAGGACGGGGGGTAGATGCAGGAAATTGTGGGCTGAGACAGCCATGGCGATGGTCACTATAAACAGGCCAACCACCACGAACGCGCCGCGTTTCAGCATGGCTTCTTCCTCGCAGGCCTCCGGCTTCTCGTTGGGCACCGTGAAACCAAGGATGACGGCCGGTATAAGCCAGTTGACTACGGAGGGAATAAACAGGGCAAAGAATTCCTGGAATTGCACCATGCCCTTCTGCCAAACCATCAGGGTGGTAATGTCTCCGAAGGGACTGAACGCGCCGCCGGCATTGGCGGATACCACAACGTTAATACAGGCTACCGCGACAAAGCGGTGATTGCTGCCGCCGACGGCCATGATGACGGTGGCCATCAGCAGTGCTGTGGTCAGGTTATCGGCGATCGGCGAGATGAAAAATGCCAGTACGCCTGTAATCCAGAATATCGTTCGTAGTGAGAACCCCCGGTTGACGAGCCATGCACGCAGGGTGTCGAAAACACCACGTTCTTCCATGGTGTTGATATAGGTCATTGCCGCCAGCAGGAACAGAAACAGTTCACCAAATTCTTCCAGGTTATGTTTCATTATCTGTTCGGCGGAGTGGGTGTCGCCGGTAGACATGAATACCAGTGCGACAATTGTCCAGATCAGGCCGGCGGCCACCATGGTGGGCTTGGATTTGCGCAAATGCAGAAATTCTTCGCCAATCACCAGCATGTAGGCAAAGACAAACAGTCCGAGCGCCAGCCAGGCAGCCCAGTGCCCGGTAAAATCTGGTTGCTCAATACTGCCAGCGGCGAAAGCGATGCCGGGTGACAGACATAGCAGGAGTAAGGTAAACCACTACAGCGTTGAACGACGCGATGTAGCTGGATTCATGCGAATATTCCTTTGTATTCGTGCCGCGCGACACTGGAGGCAATCCGAACCGCTGCATCAGTCTGTGCAAGCAGTTTATCAGGCGACACTGTTTTGCCCGGGTTTCTATGCCTGGTAAAGGCTTTATTAATCGGTATCAGGTCGCGGTCTGTCATAATAGTGGCGGGTTTTCGATTCTCTTTACTCATACGGCGGTAAAGCCGGCTGTAGCGTGTGGACGATCCGGCGGAGTGGTGTCGTCCGGGGGAGGAGGTCGACATATGAGCTCATCGGGCTGTTGATGGCTGATCCGTTTACCAGGGCCCCTGGGTTGGTGTTCAAGTGGCAAGGCAAATTGAGATTCAATGTGCTAGAGAAATTGGGGATATTATTGTCCAGGCGCTCGTGTGGTTTGTCGAAACTAACTACCCGCGCGCAGCGGACGAGTGCAGCGCGGCGGCCCGCGAAGCTCTGCTCGATCTGATAGCCCGCTTCGAGCGAGAACTTCTTGTCAACGGACAAAGCGCTTACAGTCGCCGCATCAGGGCATTTGTTTGCGAGGCCATCAAGGGTTATATGCCGCAATTGTCACAGCGCTGCGGAGAATCGTTCCAGCACCGCGAGGTGCTGATAATTGCAGTCTGTCGCGGTGAGTCTGATGGCCGGGAATATGCGCAGGCAACTGCGCGTGATCGTGCCGTTTCGGGCAACTTGCGCTTACCAGGCAGCATCTGATTTCCTGCTCCTTTACGCGATATACGCTGTTAGTTAGAGGGAACATCGAGTATTGACAGTTCCGCCAGGATACCCAACACCAGTTTTTCGCCTTCAGGCCCCATCCCTTCTGTCAGCTTGTCCGCATCGCGTTCGCCCTTGACGAGGGGGCGCAGTATTCCGGCCAGTCTTGCCATATCACCACCGGCCTGCAGCATTTGTTCCGCCATGGTGCCAAGCAATTGCAGGGTTTCCAGGTTGCCCGTGCGTGCACCGTTCACCATGGCGGCAATACCCGGTGCGGCCATGGCGCCGCTGACGGCTTCTCCGAGGTCGGGCAGTGTTTCGGGATTCTGCAAGCCACGGAGAATCGAGCCGATGATCACCTGATCCTCTTCGTCCAGGCTGTTCAGGAGTGCGCTATCCCTGGATCCAGCCAAAATTCTGCGGATAGTGGCGACCAGCTGCAGCCAGCCATTCTGCTCGGCCTGTTTTAGAATATCGTCCAGATCGGGAACCATGCCGGGGTTCTGACAACCGATCACTACACGGTGAATCAGCCCGGTGTGGGCTTCGATGATCTGCTGGTCTTTCGCTGGGAGAGTAGCCATATGTATACCTGTCCTTACCCTTTTAATTTGTAGGATTTTACTTTAGAGTAATTCTAAATAATTATTCTCTAATATAGATTCTTAACTAAAAGGTATGAGTGCGATGAAATTTAAAACGACAGTATTGTCTCTCGTTGCTGCTCTGGCGACAAATGTGGCGTTGGCTGACTGGCAGGCTTTACCAGGCAAGGCCCCGGAGCCGGCGGATAACCCGACAACTCCCGAAAAGGTAGAGCTCGGCCGCATGCTTTATTTTGACCCCCGGTTTTCCGAGACTGGCACGGTTTCCTGTAATTCCTGTCACAACCTGATGCTGGGGGGTGATGACAATCGCGCCTTTTCCATGGGTGTACACGGCAAGACCGGCGGCCGAAGTGCACCTACGGTATGGAACTCGGCGTTTTCATCGACCCAGTTCTGGGATGGACGGGCTGCCAGCCTGGAGGATCAGGCCAAGGGGCCGGTCGTGAACCCTGTTGAAATGGGTATGAGCGATCTGGAAAAAGCCATGGGCAGGGTACGCGCCATTCCGGGTTATGAGCCTTACTTTATTGCAGCTTTTGGCAGCGAAGAGCCGATGACGGTCGAGAATGCCGCCAAAGCTGTGGCCGCTTTCGAGCGCACCCTGATTACACCCAACAGCGCTTATGATCGTTTCGTTAAAGGTGACAAGACAGCGCTCACCGGGCAGCAGCAGCGTGGCATGAATCTCTTTGCTGAAGTTGGCTGTACGAGTTGCCACTCCGGAGCGGCTTTCAATGGTCCGATGATGCCGGCTGGTACTGGTTTCTTCATGAAGTTTCCGACCTTTGCAGACAGTGATTACGTCAGCAAGTACGATTTAATCAAGGATAAAGGTCGTTTCGATGTGACGGGTAACAAGGCCGACTTGCAGATGTTCAAGGTGCCGACATTGCGAAACGTGGCATTAACTGCACCGTATTTCCATAACGGCTCTGTCAAGGTGCTGGACGAGGCGGTACGTGTGATGGCCAAGGTTCAGTTGAACAAGGATCTGGAGGAAACCCGGGTTGAAGACATCGTGGCTTTCCTGAACGGTTTGACCGGTGAATTCCCTGAGCAGCCGATGCCGCGTCTGCCGGCAACGCCTGGGTGGACAATCACCGATAGTCAGTGACGTTTATTCGGGACTTTCAGGGCCGGTCGCCGCTTCCGCAGTGACCGGCTGATTGTTGTAACCGAAGTGTTGGTCCCAGCGGTTAACAATAATGCAGAATAGTTCGGCGGTGCGCTCGGTATCGTATTTGGCGGAGTGCGCCTGCTCCTGGTCCCAATCCATGCCGGCGGCGATGGCAGCTCTGGCCAGCACTGTCTGACCAAACGCCAGTCCGGCCATAGTGGCGGTGTCAAAGCTGCTGAAGGGGTGAAAGGGATTGCGCTTTATCTTGCAGCGGTCTGCCGCTGCGTTGACAAAGTTCAGGTCAAACGACGGATTGTGCCCTACCAGGATGGCGCGGGTGCAGGCGCTGTCCTTGACTGCGCGGCGTACCGGCTGAAAAATTGTACGCAGCGCTTCATCTTCCGGTTTGGCAAAACGAAACGGGTGGTAGGGATCAATACCTGTGAATTCCAGTGACTTTTCATCGAGATTGGCGCCTGGAAACGGCTCGACGTGACAGGAATGCGTTTCCACCGGCTGTAACTGGCCATTGTCATCGAAATCCAGGATAACTGCGGCAATTTCCAGTAGCGCGTCACGCTTGGGATTAAAGCCGCCGGTCTCGACGTCGACAACCACGGGCAGAAAACCACGAAAACGGTTGGCAAGTTTGGCTGAAGCAGTATCGTCTGACATAGCGACAGGATACCGGAACCCTCTCATGAACGTGAAACTCTCGCGGCAAATAATTTTCGCCAGTGGCTTGCTGCTGCTGATGGGGCTGCTGGCCTCCCTGGACGTCGCCGGCAAACCCTTTGAACGCGGTTTGTTGTGGCAGATCGAAAAGCCGGGGAGCCCGCCCAGCTACCTGTTCGGCACTATGCACATCGAAGACCCGGAAGTAGTGACATTGGCTGCACCGGTCCAGAAAGCGTTCGACAAGGCAGATAGCGTGACGCTCGAGGTCGTGCTTGACCCCCGGTCGCTACTGGCCATGGCAACAGCCTTTATGCTGAATGACGGCAGTACTCTGGAGTCGCATATTGGTTCGCAACTCTACCAGCGTTCGGTTAAAGCCATGGCGGCGCATGGAATGCCAGAGATGATGGTGGCGCGTATGAAGCCCTGGGCGGTCGCGGTGACCTTGATGACGCCGCCACCTGAAACGGGTGTAGTGCTGGATCTGATGCTGTACCAGGAGGCGACCGCGCAAGGCAAGTCAGTCTTCGGTCTGGAAACGCCGATGGAACAGATGAGCTTGTTTGACAGTTTTTCCGAGAGTGAGCAGATTGCCTTGCTAAAAGACACTCTTGATCATATGAATGAAATTCCCCGGATGTTTGCCGATCTGAAGGCGGCCTACCTGGATCGCGACCTTGCACGGTTAGTGAAGGTGAGTGACGACTCGATGCGAGACAATAACCCGAGTCTGGTCGACGAATTCAATCGCAAACTGGTTGTCGAACGCAACCACCGTATGGTGGAACGCATGCAGCCACTATTGAAAAATGGGCGACAGTTCATTGCCGTGGGTGCATTACATTTGCCCGGGGAAGAAGGGCTGTTAAATCTCCTGAGTGAGATGGGCTATAGCGTTACTGCCGTTTACTAGGTGCCCAGCATCGGTGTGTTCCAGCTTGACCCGCCTGCTACGGCTTCGGGGTGATGGTCCTGAACACAGTGTTCAACCTCGTTAGCCTGTTCTGACGAAGCATCAACCATGAGCAGGATTTCACCGTGCTTCATTGCATCAGTGAACTCGCTGAGATGGGTGTTTGGAAGATGCGTGAAGCGTTCGCCGAGCAGAAAGGTGACAATCATCAGGCCCAGTGGGAGCAGCATCCACAGGCCAGCGTTCATCAAGACCATTGCTACAAGTGCCACGGTCAGGATAAAAAATAGTGCCAGGTTCGAGTGCCAGCCCCAGAATTCGAGCCGCCCGGCAAGGTCGCTGCGCAGCATGTTGTTGCTGCCGGGCAGTCCGTCAGTGGACAGGCCTTTGCCCGTCAGTGTGTGCATCTGTCGGGTGTTGAAACCGTGTTCTACCAGCTGCTTGATGACGTCAAGCGTGTGTTCCCGGTCGGGTAACAGAAAATACAGACGTTGATTCATGACAACCTCCCCGGGCGCGCCCGAAATGAGCTGTCTGTTCTGAACTTATAGCCTATCTGGCAGGCCTATCAAGTATCCTGGCGGTTTAAATCAGCTCATCTTCCATTTCACCTGTTCTCCCGCTCGCATAGGGATCACGCGTTGATTTCCAAGTGGATAATAATCAGGAATCTGCCATTCGGTTCTTTCAAGCACAATGTTTTCCTGGTTTTCCGGGAGGCCATAAAAACGTGGTCCGAACTCGCTGGCAAAGCCCTCCAGCTTGTCCAGCGCGTTTGCCTGCTCAAACGCCTCTGCATAGAGTTCGATTGCGGCATGTGCTGTATAAAGTCCTGCGCAACCGCAGGCGCTTTCTTTTACATCCTGGGCGTGTGGTGCGCTGTCTGTGCCCAGAAAGAATTTTGGATTACCGCTGGTGGCTGCATTAACCAGCGCCTGGCGATGCAGTTCGCGTTTCAGGATTGGCAGGCAGTAATTATGCGGGCGGATGCCACCATGAAAGATAGCGTTGCGGTTCATCAGCAAGTGGTGTGCTGTCAGGGTGCCGGCAACCGTATCCGGGCCCTGTTCTACAAACTCAATACCCTGTTGTGTGGTGATATGTTCAAGAACGACTCTTAACGTTGGCATGCGCTCGATCAGGGGCCGCAACAGTGTGTCGATAAAAACGGCTTCACGGTCGAAGATATCCACATCCGGATCAGTGACTTCACCGTGTACCAGCAAGGGCATGCCAACGTCCTGCAGGGCTTCAAGTGCCGCACGGGGTTTGTTTATGTCGGTGACACCTGAATCTGAATTGGTCGTGGCGCCGGCAGGGTAATATTTCACCGCGTGTATCTGTCCACTGGCATGCGCCTTGTGGATTTCCTCGGACGAAGTGTTATCGGTCAGGTACAGGGTCATCAGTGGTTCGAAGCGACTGCCATCGGGCAGGGCGTCGAGGATTCGCTGCCGGTAGGCAAGAGCGGCATCTGTGGTAGTAACGGGGGGTTTAAGGTTGGGCATAACGATCGCTCGCCCGAATTGAGCGGCGGTATGGCCAACTACGGATTGCATGGCGTCGCCATCACGCAAGTGCAGGTGCCAGTCGTCGGGGCGTCGTAACTTCAATTTCATATTGCCAGATTCCTGTTGATTATCATTGGTTTTCCGGCGCTTTTGCCGCAGTTTTTGGCGACTTTTGCCTTGACCTGATGACCCAAAACAAAGATCATAGCGCGCTTGATTTTGGTCGGGTAGCGGATTGCGTGAGCAACACCTGTTTCCAGGCCGGCATGATGCATCAATGAACCTGCAGAATGCTTAAATTTCTGTGAAAATTCAATAGTTTCAACTCAATCACGGGGTCTGGTTCAGATCCCTGGAACAGCAAGGAGCCTCATGAAAGACGCCGACAAAAAACGGCTGCTGCGTGAAATGTTGTTTGCGCGGCGCTTTGAGGAGCGCTGCTACGAAGCGTACGTAGAGCGAAAAATCGGTGGATTCCTCCACCTCTATCCGGGTCAGGAAGCCTGTTGTTTCGGTGTGCTGGATGCCGCCCGTCCGGGGCAGGACTATGTGATCACCGGTTACCGTGATCACGTTCACGCCATCAAGTGTGGCGCTGATCCCAAGCAGGTGATGGCTGAGTTGTATGCCAAGGAGACCGGGTCCTCTAAGGGCCGCGGTGGTTCCATGCATATCTTTGACACCGCGCACCATTTCATGGGTGGTTATGCGCTCGTCGGTGGGCCTTTCCCGCTGGCGGCCGGTATGGCCAAGGCCATAAAAATGAAAGGCGACGACGATATCGCCATTTGTTTCCTCGGTGATGCTGCCAACAACCAGGGAACTTTCCACGAGACCATGAACATGGCCAAGCTCTGGGAGCTGCCGGTTTTGTATGTGTGCGAAAACAACCTTTACGGTATTGGTACGCGTATCGACCGTTCCACAGCGGTAGTAGACCAGTACAAGCGTGTCGCCGGCTATAACATTCCTTCTGCACAGGAAGATGGACAGGATATCGAGAAGGTATTCAAGGCCGCTACCAAAGCGGTTAATCATGTGCGTTCCGGCAAGGGCCCGTATTTTCTAGAGCTGATGACCTATCGTTATCGTGGCCATTCCATGTCGGATTCCAATGCCTACCGTTCCAAGGGCGAAGAACGCATGTGGTCAGACCGGGACCCGATCATCATGTTGCGCGACCGTCTCATTGAGGCCGGTCAGATGAGCAAGGATGAATACAAGGCCATGGATACAGAAATTCTGGATGAAATTGAGAATGACATCATCGCTTTCGCAGAGTCTTCGCCGGAACCACGCGTGGATGAGCTGGAGAAATATGTCCTTGCCGATAACGACCCCTGGGTTCATGGAGGTGGCCGCTAATGGCTGAGATCATGTACTGGGAAGCGATTCGTCGTGCCCACGATGAGGAAATGGAACGCGATCCATTGGTAATTTGCATGGGTGAAGACATCGGTGTAGCCGGTGGTACCTATAAAGCCACTCAGGGTCTGTATGACAAGTACGGGGCCGATCGTGTGATGGATACGCCGATTTCGGAAAACGGTTATACCGGCCTGGGTGTCGGTGCATCATTCCTGGGGGTGCGGCCGATTATCGAGATCATGTCAGTCAACTTTGCCTGGCTGGCGATGGACCAGTTGTTTAACAGTGCGGCCAAGGTGCGGTACATGTCCGGCGGACAGTTGACTGCGCCAGTGGTCGTGCGCTCTGCCGGTGGTACTGCTCATCAGCTGGGTGCACAGCATTCAGCTCGCATGGAGAAGGTTTTCATGGGTATTGCCGGTCTGCGTGTGGTTACGCCGTCCAGCCCGAAGCAGGCCTATGGCCTGTTGAAGTCGGCGGTACGCTGTGATGACCCGGTGTACATCAACGAACATGAGTTGATGTACAACATGAAGGGCGAAGTACCGGATGACGAATACTTTCACCCGCTGGAGGGCTCGGAAGTTGCCCGCGAAGGCAGTGATATCACTTTGTTCGGATACAACATCTCCGTGCACTGGTGCGTGCAGGCGGCGGATATTCTTGCCAGGCAGTATGGGATCAACGCCGAGGTTGTCGATCTTTATGCGCTCACCCCACTGGATCGTGCTGGCATAGCTGCCTCGGTACGCAAGACGCATCGTGCCGTGATTGTTGAGGAAGCCGAGCCGGCTGTGGGCGTCGGCTCTGAAGTTATGGCAATCATTAACGAAGAATGCTTCTTTGAACTGGACGCAGCACCGGTACGCGTCTCGGCAGTCAATGTGCCCATGCCGTATAACCACGGTCTGGAGAAGGCGGCCATTCCAAACGCCAGCGACGTGGTTGATGCTGTTCGGAAAATGTTTGGCAAGTAGCACTATATTTGAGGCCTGCGGAAACGCTTTGAGGGAATTGATGCAAAATTCCGCGCGTCTCAATGGTTAATTATTCTGGATTGATAAATGGCTGACCCATATGTAATCAAAATGCCCCAGTTGTCTGACACCATGACCGAAGGTGTGGTGGTGAGCTGGGAAAAAGCGATCGGTGACAAAATCGAGCGCGGCGATATTGTCGCAACGGTTGAGACCGACAAGGCGATCATGGATGTAGAAGTATTCCGTGACGGGTATTTGTCGGGCCCGTTGTCTGCTGTCGACAGCACGGTACCGGTGGGTGGGGCCATGGCTTACCTGGTAGCTACTGAAGGCGATGTACAGCAGGATGGTGCGCCGCCGGTTGCGACGGGTTCTGCGCCTGAAGCATCAACTGAGCCGGCTGCCGAACCGGAAGCTGGAGTCGCCACCGCCAGCGCGGCCGCGCCGGAGGGTGCCAGCTACACCATTGCCATGCAGCAGCTATCCGACACCATGACTGAAGGTGTGGTGGTGAGCTGGGAAAAAGCGATCGGCGACAAGATCGATCGCGGTACCGTGGTCGCGACCGTGGAAACCGACAAAGCGATCATGGATGTTGAAGTCTTCCGCGAAGGTTATCTGTCCGGTCCCCTGGCACCAATTGATTCTACAGTGCCCGTTGGTGCTGCCATGGCTTATCTGGTTGACGGCCCTGACCAGGTAGTGGATGAAGAAGCAGCGCCAGTTGCGAGTGGTGCAAGTACCGAAGCTTCTGCACCGCTAGTACAGACTTCAGCTGTAGCTCCGGTCACTGCATCTAGTCCGGTAATTTCTGTTGCGGGTGCAAGTATGGCTGCCCGGCCTCATGGTCGTGGCGCAACACCGTATGCGCGGGCAATTGCGGGCCAGCGTGGTATCGATCTTAACGGTTTGCGCGGAACCGGACCTGCCGGCGTGATCGTGGCAGCGGACGTTAACACCGCACCTGCCGCTTCGGCACCAGCTGTTGCGGGCTTCCCGCAAGTCGATGTGCCCGGCCATGGCCGTGACATGAACAAGCTGGAAAAGGCCATCGCCGATGCCATGACATCGTCGCTGAGTATGCCGACGTTCCATGTCACAACGCACGTAAAACTTGGCGCGATGATCAAGGCTTCCAAGGCGCAGGGTTCATCCGTTACCGTGACTATTGCCAAGGCCTGTGCACTGGCGATGCAGCAGTTCCCGAAAATGAACTGGTGTTATCAGCCGCAGGACAAGCTGGTTGAACGCCCCAATGTTGATATTGGCATGGCGGTGTCCGCTGACGGCGGTGGTCTGGTTGTGCCAGTACTTCGCAACTGCGAGGCGCGCGAACTCGAAGAGCTTAACGAAGACTGGAGGGATCTGGTCGAGCGTGCCCGCAAGCGTCGCCTGAAGCCGGTGGAATACACGGGTTCTACCTTCCAGATTTCCAATATGGGCATGTTTGGCGTCAGTCATTTTGATGCTATAGCAACGCCGGGGATTGCGGCAATCCTTGCTATCTCGGCAAATACGGAACAGGGCAGTCCCTTTACCATTACCGCCGATCATCGCGTCGTCAATGGCGCTGAAGTGGCCATGTACCTGAAGGCGCTGAAAGATCTGGTTGAACAACCCGACAGTTGGATGGGGCCAACCGGTCCTGCGGTTCCCGAGGGTGACTGGGATTACGACATTGTTGTTATTGGCGGTGGCCCCGGTGGCGAAGACTGCGCACGTGACCTCGCCAGTCACGGCATGAAAGTCGCGCTCATCAATGACGCCCCGTTCCCGGGTGGTGAATGTCTGTGGCGCGGTTGCATACCCTCCAAGGCCTGGCGCGCTGCGGCCGATCGTATTCGCGATCGCCTGCAGGACGAGCACCTGGGTATTACGCCGGGCAAACCTAAACTCAATTGGGAAAAACTCGAGGCGTCGCGTCGTAGCGTGCTGGAAACACGCGGAGACATGGCGCTGAAGACCGACAAGGGCGTGAAGATCAAGTACGTCCAGGGCTTCGGCCGGTTTGTGAATGATCACACAGTGTTTGTTGATACATCCGGTAACAGTGATGATCCGCATACGCGAGCCGTTGTTGGTGATAAGCCCCAGGGTGAGAACCTGACCTTTGGCTGTGCCGTGATTGCTACCGGTGCACCGCCGTTTGTGCCGCCAATCCCCGGAGCGATTGAAGGTCTTGTCGAAGACGGTGGCGTGCTGACTTCGGACACGGTATGGGCACTGCCTGAGCAGCCTAAAAAGCTGGTCGTTATTGGTGGCGGTGCCATCGGTCTCGAAATGGCGCAGCTGATGCAGGACTTCGGAGCCAGGGTGACGTTACTGGAAGCACAGGAGCGCATCCTCGCAGAAGTTGAGCCGGAAATTGCAAAGCACTTAACCGCTGTTCTGAACGATGACCCGCGCCTCGACATCCATACATCGGTGAGTATCGACAAGATTTCCGGTAGTGCCGGCAATGTGCAGGTGGCCTATAAAGACAGTGATGGCAAGGCTCACAAGATCAAGGCCGATTACGTCATTATGGGTACTGGCAAGCGACCGGTGCTGGATGGTCTTGGCCTGGATAAGGTGAACGTTGCCACTGATGGCCCGGCTATAAAGATCGATGCACGTTGCCGGACCAGCGTGCCGCATATTTTTGCTTTAGGCGACGTTGTTCCCGGTTTCATGCTCGCCCACACGGCGGCCCAGCAGGGGCGCGTAGCAGCTGCGACCATCCTTGGCGAAGATATGAAATATGATCAGGACAAGGATTGTGGCGTGATCTTTACACGTCCTGAGGCAGCGTTTGTTGGCTTGTCGGTTGCACAGGCCAAGGCCAAGGGGATAGATGCTGTTGAGGCCAAGGTGCCGATGAGTATTGACGCCAAGGCCATGATCAACAATGAGCAGCATGGCATGATCAAGATTGTTGCCGATAAAAAGACGCAACGCATCATTGGTGTGCACTTGCTTGCCGATCATGCGGATACGCTGATTGGTGAAGCCGTGTTGATGGTTTCGGCCAGCATGACGCTGGAGCAGGTGGGTAATGCGATTCACCCACACCCGACACAGACCGAGTTGTTTGGTGAACTTGCACGGCGACTGGGTTCAAGGTTGCGGCGCAGTGCAAAAATGAAGGCGAAATAGGAAGGCGTTACGACACCTGAATGCCAGCTGGCAGTCTTAGGTCTCTTAATAAAGGTTTAATAAGCTATGTCCAAGGTTAACAAGGTCGTTTTGGCCTATTCAGGTGGTCTCGATACTTCCATTATTCTGAAGTGGCTGGAAGATACCTATGGTTGCGAGGTCGTGACATTCACGGCTGATATTGGCCAGGGTGAAGAAGTCGAGCCGGCGCGCGCCAAGGCGGAAGCCATGGGCGTGAAGGAAATTTATATCGAGGACCTGCGCGAGGAGTTTGCACGCGACTATGTGTTTCCGATGTTCCGTGCCAATACCGTATATGAAGGTGAGTACCTGCTGGGTACCTCTATTGCCCGCCCTCTGATTGCAAAACGCCTGGTGGAAATTGCCAACGAGACCGGTGCCGATGCTATTTCGCATGGTGCGACCGGCAAAGGTAATGACCAGGTGCGCTTCGAGCTGGGTGCCTATGCGCTTAAGCCGGACGTAAGAGTTATTGCGCCATGGCGTGAGTGGGATCTCACCTCGCGCGAAACGCTGATGGCCTATGCCGAGAAACACGGCATACCTGTTGACTTCAACAAGGGCAAGAAGTCGCCATACTCGATGGATGCCAACTCGCTGCATATTTCCTATGAGGGCGACATTCTCGAAGACCCCTGGGCTGAGCCTGAGGAAGATATGTGGCGCTGGTCGGTGTCGCCTGAAAAGGCGCCGGATACACCGACGTATATCGAACTTGGATTTGAGAAGGGTGATATCGTGTCCATCGACGGAAAGTCGGTCACCCCGGGGCAGGTCATGGAACAGTTGAACAAGCTGGGTGGTGACAATGGTATCGGGCGTGATGATATTGTCGAGAACCGTTATGTAGGCATGAAATCCCGCGGCTGTTATGAAACGCCTGCAGGTACCATCATGCTGAAAGCCCACCGTGCCATGGAGTCACTGACCCTCGACCGGGAAGTGACACATCTGAAAGATGAACTGATGCCGCGTTATGCCAAGCTGGTCTATAACGGTTACTGGTGGAGTCCGGAACGAAAGATGTTGCAGAAAATGATCGATGCTTCCCAGGAGACGGTGAACGGTTCAGTGAGACTCAAACTGTACAAGGGTAATGTCATTGTGGTCGGACGCAAGTCTGATAGCGATTCCCTGTTCGATGAGCGTATTGCGACGTTCGAAGACGACGAGGGCGCCTACAATCAGGCCGACGCCGAGGGCTTTATCAAGCTGAATGCGCTGCGGCTCAGGATTGCAGCACGGAAGAAAAGCCAGGCAGGAGCATAATACCCATGCGAATTCTCCACACCATGCTGCGGGTCGGTGATCTCGACCGTTCTATCAAGTTCTATACTGAAGTGCTGGGCATGAAGTTGTTGCGTCAGAAGGACTACCCGGATGGCGAGTTTACACTGGCGTTTGTCGGTTATGGTGATGAGTCCGATAACACCGTTATCGAACTGACCCATAACTGGGATACCGACAGTTATGATATCGGCAGTGGCTATGGCCACGTTGCCCTCGAAGTGGACGATGTTTATAAAGCGACGGATGACATCAAGCTGCGTGGTGGCAAGGTTTTGCGCGATGCTGGCCCGATGAATGCCGGGACAACGATTATTTCTTTTGTCGAAGACCCCGATGGTTATCCAATCGAATTGATTGGCAAGAAAGCCTAGAATCCTTGTTCTCACAGTGGCGTGCTTTTGCACGCCACTGTCGAGGCGTCCCCTTCTTTACCGGTGACTCAACCAGCTAGTGATCGCAGAGGACCTGCACCTGGCGGATACGTGCATTGACCTCGCTTTCCTCGGTGGCATTCAGCAGCGCTTCCTTGGCACGATGACATGCGTTCGCTTCACCCTGTTCATTACCCGAGATCTGCTGGTCAATAGTTGGGTGTGGTTGTCTGGGCGGATTACACTGCACGGGCGATACTCGCCGCAGGTTGGTGTGGCGCCCGGTTTCCACAGAAACGCAGTCACCGACCACGATGTTCGTTTGCTCTGTTACCACCTTGACTGTACCGCCACGGTTCAGATCGACAACAAAAGAGTTGGCCTTGTTGTCACCTTCGGCGGCCTTGGTCCCGAGACCGCCAATGGCAGCACCAATTGCCGCTCCGGCGAGTCTCTCGGTGCCGCTACCGCGAGCCTGGGTCAATAAACCTGCCAGGCCACCGATGGTCGCATTTCGGGTTGCATTAGACTGGAGTTGCACAGGCGTGACGCTGGATACAGTGCCGTAGTTAACAGCAATTGTGCTGTCGAGGCTGTCACGACTGACACCACCCTGTGAAGCACAGCCGGCAACAGTGATGGCAAAAATGCCTGACGCAGTAAATTTTTGAAGAGATTTTGTTAGTCGCATATGACAGTCCTTTTTCTCTGGAGTGTGATTCTCGTTGCCGAAATAATAACGCCGTGCTCATAAAGCGGCCAGTGTTTTGCAAACCGTTTCATTTGCTCAGGCTGTGGCGCGATTTATATCCGATGGAGCATCGGTGCTTCCCGTGTGCCCGGAAATCCGGCTGATTCTGGCACCAAGCTGGGCGAGTTTTTCTTCAATTCGTTCGTAGCCGCGATCCAGGTGGTAGATTCTTTCGATCAGGGTTTCACCTTCCGCGGCCAGACCGGCGATTACCAGGCAGGCAGAGGCCCGCAGGTCGGTCGCCATGACCGGTGCGCCGTGTAGCGTGTCGACCCCGCGAATGATGGCTGTGTTGCCCTGAAGTTCGATGTCTGCGCCCATGCGCTGCAGTTCCTGCACGTGCATAAAACGGTTCTCGAAAATAGTCTCTTTGACGGTTGCTGTTCCTTCGGCAGTCGTGTTTAGTGCTACGAACTGGGCTTGCATGTCGGTGGGGAACGCGGGGTGTGGGGCTGTTGTTAATCCGACTGACGCCGGGCGCTTGCCGTGCATGTCGAGTTCAATCCAGTCTGCACCGGTTTCAATGCGCGCGCCGGCATCGGCCAGTTTTTGTAAAACTGCATCCAGGAATACCGGGCTGGTCCTGCACGCCCGTATCTTGCCCCCGGTTGCTGCTGCAGCAACCAGAAAGGTTCCTGTCTCAATGCGGTCCGGAACTACATGGTGTTCGCAGGCGTGAAGTTTTTCAACGCCGTCGATGGTAATGGTGTCGCTGCCAGCGCCACTGATGCGCGCACCCATGGCGTTCAGGCAAATCGCCAGGTCGCTGATTTCGGGTTCGCGAGCGGCGTTTTCCAGTATCGTGGTGCCCTCGGCCAGAGTGGCTGCCATCATCAGATTTTCGGTGCCGGTTACCGAGACAACATCGAACACGAAGCGAGCGCCATGCAGGCGTGCGGCTTTGGCCTTGATGTATCCATCCTCGATGTCGATTTCGGCGCCCATGGCTTTGAGGCCGTCGATATGCAGGTTGACCGGTCGCGAACCAATGGCACAACCACCCGGCAGCGATACTTCAGCTTCGCCGAACCTTGTCAGCAGTGGGCCAAGGAACAGTATGGAAGCGCGCATGGTTTTGACCAGTTCATAGGGCGCGCGCAGCTCGGTGATGTTGCTGTTATCTGCGACCAGCAACATGCTGTCACTCAGTTCAAAGCGGGAGCCAAAGCGGCCCATCAGTTCCAGCGTGGTAGTGATATCCCGCAGGTGTGGAACATTCCTCAGGGTAACCGGTTCCGGTGACAGCATGGTGGCGGCAAGGATAGGTAGCGCGGCATTTTTTGCGCCTGAAATGGTGACATCACCCTGAAGCGGCCCATTGCCAATGATAGTTAGTTTATCCATACCCTGGTTAGCCTAGTTGCTGGCCTGTTTTGCGGTTGATGGGTTCAGCGTGGCAAAGGCTTCGATAATGCGGTCAATTTGCTCTGTCGTATGCGCCGCGCTGACGCTGCAACGCAGCAGGCTGTCGGTGGTTGGCGAGGCCGGCGGCATGACCAGGTTAACGTAAGCGCCATGATGCATGAGCTGGTTCCACCAGGCGATGGCCTGGTCACGTTCCTCGATGGTTACAGCCACTACCGGACTGACCTGTGGGCTGACCTGGAATCCGAGTTCTTTCAAGCCGTCGTAGAGCCGTTGAGCGTTTGACCACAGGCGCTCACGTAACTCGGGGCGCTCCTGCATCAGTCGCAGGGCAACGCGTGTGGAGGCAATTACAGAGGGTGAAGGAGAGGCAGTGAAAATATAGGAGCGGATGGCAAAACGGATTGCCTCCAGTTCGGCGTGGTCACTGACGCAGTATCCGCCGATGGCGCTCAGGCTTTTACTGAAAGTCCCAACGGTAAAATCCACGTCGTCTTCTACGCCGGCTGCTTCGGCGACGCCACGGCCATGTTCACCCAGCATGCCAAGCGAGTGTGCTTCGTCGACCAGCAGCAAACCGCCATACTTGTTTTTCACTTCAGCAATGTCCGCCAGCGGTGCCTGGTCACCCAGCATGGAATAAATACCTTCGACAATAATCAGCGTGTTCGCCGTGCGGTCACCCAGCCGGCGCAGGCGTTTTTCCAGATCGGCGGCATCATTGTGTTTGAAGCGGACGATTTCAGCACCACCCAGGCGTACACCATCGTAAATACTGGCATGGCTATCGGCGTCGAGCACGATCACATCACCGGGGCCGGCCAGGGTTGATGCCATACCCATGGTGGCGGCATAACCGGTGGAAAAGACGATTGAATGTTTTTTATTAAAAAAGGCGCACAGCTCTTGTTCCAGCTTTACGTGCTCAATAAAGGTGCCGTTGGCCATGCGCGAGCCGGTGGTACCGGTACCCTGTTCGGCCACGGCCTTTTGTGCAGCTGCGATACATTCGGGATCGAAGGTCAGACCAAGATAGTTGTTGGTGCCCGCCAGGATGACCTTGTGTCCATTGACGATACCCTCGGTCGGGGAGAGAAATTTTTCTGTCACAGCGCCAAACGGCATTATACCAAGCTGTTCCAGCTCGGCGCGGATATCAATGATAGGCTGGAACTTGTCAAACAGGCTCATGGCTCAACGATCCAGTTTTTCGAGTTGGGCAGCCAGATCGTGGACAGTGCGAATATCCGGCAGGATATTCAACGGGATCGACATGTCAAAATGGTCCTCGATCTGCTCGATCAGCTCCATAACCTGCAGCGAGGTCAGGCCAAGTTCGGTTACCAGTTCTGTGTCTTCGTTGAGCAACAGACCTTTCTTGGCAAGCGGCTTGAGGATCTCGAAGATGCGTTCGAGGAATTCGCTATAGTCAGGCATGAAAAATCGGTTGTCCGTTCACGTGTCGATCAGCTTGCACCGAATGGCTCAAGTCGTTAGATTCCAAACGCTGAATTGTACTTGGAGTTGCGGCACGGTGCCACGGGTACCGGCCAGCCTGGCAAAATACCTGATGACTCAATCTGGAAATCCTGAATTAGCGACCGTCGCAGACAGAGAGACGGGTTCCACACCACGGGTATGGTTGGTGACCGGTTATCGCGCCGGGGAGCGCAACCAGATTATTGCGCTGGCCGAGGCGCTTGGCTGGCCTTTCGAGCTCAAGGAGCTCTTTTATCGAAAAAACGAGTTCCTCACCAGCCTGTTTCGCGGTAGCGACCTGCGTGGTATCCGGCTGGCCAAATCCAGCCCGCTGGAACCCCCCTGGCCGGATCTGGTGATTTCTGCGGGGATGCGTAACGAGCCCGTTGGACGCTGGATACGCAAGCAGTCAGGCGGGCGCACCCGGCTGGTCCATATTGGCCGGCCCTGGGCCCGGCCGGAAAATTTCGATCTGCTGATCACCACGCCGCAGTACAGGCTGCCTGAGCGTGACAACATTCTGCATAACGCGACAACGCTGCACCGTGTCACGGCGGATCGGTTGGCTGCCGAAGCGGACTGCTGGCGGTCACATTACGAGCATTTGCCGTCACCGTATATCGGGGTCATATTAGGCGGCAACAGTGGTCCCTATACATTCGGAGTACAGGCAGCTGCACGCATGGCAAAGCAGGTAAGCGAGTTGGCCCGAAAAAGAAATGCCGCGCTGCTTGTGACCAGCAGTGCGCGTACCTTCACCCGCGCGCTGCGAGCATTTGAGCAGAACCTGTCTGTTCCCTATGAACTCTATCGCTGGCATCCCGGCGGTAGCGATAACCCGTATTTTGGCATTCTGGGGTTGAGTGATGCCCTGGTAGTAACCGCCGACAGTGTATCCATGCTAAGCGAAGCCTGCGCGACCGGTAGAGAAGTCTATATGGCCGAGTTGGGTGGCTATGGCCACCCCATGCGGGAAGGCAGCACTATACCCATAGACTTTCGCCCGTCAGCGCTGACCTACAGTTGGATGATGCGTTTTGGTCACCAGCGCCTGAGTCGTGATTTGCGCCTGGTGCATCGAGCCCTGCTGGAGCAGGGGCAAGTGGTATGGCTCGGGGACGATTTTGACAAGGCGCCGGTGCAGCCGGCGGTGAGCGATATGCAACGAGCGGTAATGCGTGTGCGCAGCCTGTTCAGCCTGGCCTAGGCTGACACGGTTTTTTCAATCTCGATAGTGCCGTTCCCCAGGCGGTAAACGCAGTCGGCAGCTTTAACCAGAGCAGTCTGATGTGAAATGGCGAGTATGGTCAGATCGCCGCGCAGCGCCCGCATTGTATTGCCAATTGCAGCCTCGTTTTCAGGGTCCAGGGCGCTGGTGGCTTCGTCCAGAATGAGCAATGCAGGTTTATGGACGAGCGCACGTGCAATCATAATGCGCTGGCGCTGGCCGCCGGATATTTTGGTGCCACGTTCGCCGACGGTGCTGTGAATCCCCGCCGGCATACGCTCGACAAACTCCCATGCGCCGGCAGACTTGAGTGCCTGCACGGCATCATCTTCGCTGAGTTCCGGATCGCCCAGAGTCACGTTATGCAATATCGAGTCGTGGAGCAGCAAGGTTTCCTGCGGGACGTAGCCAATCATCCGTCGCCAGGCTTTCAGATCGAGTTTGGGCAGGGCGGTATCATCCAGAAGAACACTGCCGGATTGAGGTTTCAGAAGGCCAATTATCAGGTCTACAACCGTGGTTTTACCTGAGCCGGAAGGGCCAATCAGTGTAGTCAGGCTTCCAACCGGGATCACCAGGGAAGCATTTGCAAGCACAGGGTGTTGGTCGTAGGTGAATGTAATATTATCCAGTTTTATGCTGTGCTCAAGCACGGGTTGCATTCCGCTGCCCAGGTGTTCCTCTGCCGTGGTCGCTTCGTTAATCGAACTCTTCATGGACCAGAAAGCGCTCTCGCCCAGCACGACCTTCTGATACTGTTTTTGCACCTTGCCTAACTGACCCAGCATTTTCCCCAATGCAACTGCCAGTGCGATGACAGTAGCAAGCGGCATGCTGAATTTAACCAGGGCGGCATACATGCCTCCGACAATCACAAGGGCAAACATAACATCTTGTGCTGAATTCAATACAGCAGCGCTGAACACCTGTTTCCGCAGGGCCCGGTTTAATTTCGAAGTGGTATCCGCAAGCACGTTGTCGGCCAGGTGCTCGCGCGCCATGGCTTTTAGAGGTTTGACTGATTGCAGGGTATCTGTCAATCGCGCCAGCAGGGCAATCAGCAGGCTGGTCTGACGCTTGCCTGCCTTGCGTGCCATGCGCACCAGGAAGTGCGAGATAAAGATGATCGTGAATCCTGCGCTCAAGCTGATCAGCGTGGCTTTCCAGGAAACAACAAGCGCGAAGGAGCCGTAGATGAATGCCTGTAACAACAGCGTGATCACGGTAGCGCCATTGACAAAAGACTCTGACGAGCGTTGTGCCTCGGTTGCAAGACTGTTGCTCAGGCGCCCTATGGGCTGGTGCAGGAAAAATTCCCATTTGCTACGCAGAATAGCGCGTAACATTTCCAGGCGAAGGTCAGTGGCGACCTGTGCTGCGGTATAGCCAACCTGTCTCTGCGCCACCAGTAGCAGCACGCTCTTCAGCGTGATTCCTGCGACAATGATGATCAGCAACGTGCCAATACTGGGCGACATGCCAAGATCACTCAGAATGTTGATGAAAATCTGTTCGAACTCGCTGGGTGGGCTTTGTTCGGTACCGGAAGCGTTTATGCCGGCGTCATTTCTGATAGCGATGCTCAGGAATGGCAGAAATGCGGAGAGTCCAATGCCTTCCGCAATACCCGCCAGCAGCAGGGCGATCATCATGATCAGGGTCTGTCCGGGATAGGCCCGGAAGAATGTCAGCATTAATCGCATAAAGTAACTCGGAGGGTATAACTGGGTGAAGCAGTGCCTGACTGGCAAGCTCCAATTATGCCTGTAGTCAGCTTGCGAGACAAATTCAACGCATACGCCGCATCAGGCCGGAAGCGATGATCAGCACCAGTGTGGCGGGGAAAAATGCAGCGATGTAGGGCGGTATTCCTGCGATTGAACCGCCTGTCTGGACCAGCTGGGACATCAGGTAGAAGAGTATGCCTATGCCGGCACCAATGGCCAGGTTGCGGCCGAATGCGCCACTGCGTGCGGTTCCGAGGCTGGCGCTGATGGGGATGGCCAGAAACACCATTGCGCCAGTGGTGAGTGGCAGGGCAATACGTTGCCATAACAGTTGTTCGATGCGGTCTGACAACTGATTGGTAGACTTAAGGTAATCCGAGTATTCGTAGAGACTGCTGGGTGTCATGCCAGAGGTCGACATGGGCAGGGCTGGTAGCTCGTCAGCCGACCAGAAGGGGCCCATCTCCAGGTTATCCCGCTTGCGCGTGTGGAGTATGCCGTCCTCAAGTGTTTTCTGGGAAACCCCTAGCAGGTCCCAGCGTCGACTGGTGGTCAGTTGGGCGCGGTCAGCGTAAATGAAATTCAGCAGTTTGCCCTCCGGGGAAAACTCGTAAAGGTAGATATTGCGCGGGATCTGGCTGTTTTTCAGGGTGCGCACGTTGAAGAAACGTCGATCGTTGTTAGACCAGAGCCCCTTGCCGGTTAGCAGATTTGGCTGGCCGCTACGTGTCAGTGTTTTCTGGATTTCCGCCTGTTGATACAACGGCGCAGCAACATACTCGCTGCCGAGATAGAGAAGTGTTACCAGCAGACTGGAGGGGATCGCTACCGCGCGGATGAACCGTTGCAGCGACACGCCCGCGGCACGGATGGCGATGATTTCACTGTGCTTGTTGAGTGCGGCGAGCGCGAGTATCGAGCCCAGCAGGATAATAACCGGTGCCAGCTCCAGTGAGCGTTGCGGGAGGGTGTAAAGCACAAACTGGAGTGCGTCCATAACCGTGTAGCGTTCTGTTACGCGGTCAAGTTCTTCAATCGTGCTCAGTAAACCGAAAATTGCCGACATGGTCAGCCAGACCAGTAACCAGCCGGCCAGGAGTTTACGCGCAATATAGCGGTCCAGGCAGTTCATCTCAGCTACGTTTCCAGCGGAGCCTGGGCACCAGGGTAAGCCAGGCAAACAGTGACAGCGGCAGCGAGTAAACCCACCAGATGCCGGGGTTTGTCGGGATGTTGCCATCCGCAACCCAGTTGCGCGCCGCGCTGGTGAGTACGAACAGGCCAATATAAAGGGCGATAGCGATGATGAAGCTGATATGCCGGCCTTGCCGGGGCGCACTACGGCTTAAAGGAACCGCCAGCAGTGCCAGTGCCAGGGTAGCCAGCGGTGTGGAGAGTCGCCACTGATATTCGGCAATGTCCTTGGTGGCATCCGACTGTGACAGATTGTAGGTTGACTCAGCTTTGCGCCGGTAACTGTTGTCTTTCTCTATGCCGGGGACCGGGATAATCAATTCTCCGAATTTCAGCGTAGTGTCCTGATGGCCGCCGGGATCCAGCAGGTAGCTATAGCCGTCGTAAAATTGGAAATTACGTGGCTTGCCATAGACGACCGGTGGCATTTTGGCTTCCCTGGCATAGATTACCTGCACCCTGCTGGATTTGCCGCGGCCTTTTTCGCTCTGCAGGAATATTTCCTTGAGGATGCCGTTCTGCTGGTCAACGTCATCGGCAAATAGCACGTATTTGGCATCCTGAAGTTCGATAAAGTGTCCGGGTTCTATCTTGCGAATGTCGAATTCCGCCTGGGCATCGGCTTCGAGCTGGTAGCTTTGCTGGTAGGCCCAGGGGCGCGCATACAGCGAGATGGCGCCGACCAGGGTGGCGATAACCAGCGTCAGCGTGGTTACTGAACGAAGTACATGCCCTTCTCCGAAACCGGCAGCGTTCATGGCAGTCATTTCCGAGTCGCGGTAGAAGCGGCTCAGAGTTGAGATGATAGACAGATAAAGTGCTGTGGGCAGCAGCACCTCCATGGCAACCAGGCTGTTCAGACCAATCAGGCGAAACACAATAGCCATGGGGATCATGCCGTCGGCGGCTTCGGACAACTTGACAGCGAAGCTATAGCCGGTAAAAACAACGACAAGCAGTCCAATGCCGAGGAACATTGGCTTGATGATTTCGGCGGTGATATGACGGCTGAGAACCACGGTTATCAAGGGCCTGTCTTTGTGTGTTCGGTGGCAAGGTAAGCTGATGGCTATTGTAACGAATATTTCAGTCCGCTGTGTCCCGCTGCAGGGCTGATTTAAATTCGGTAAGCTGCGGCTTTCACAGGGTGTTGCTGATCCATGTCAAACGCGTCGAGCGTACAATCCGGCCAGGATCCCCGCGTCTGGGTGTTGACTGGGCACAAGGCTGGCGATAACAGCCAGGTGATGGCATTGGCCGAGGCGCTGGGCTGGCCGTACGAGGCGAAACGCTTCTACTATAAACCCTGGGAGCTGATTACTAACCGACTGTTGGGCGCCACCCTTGCAGGGATTGACCGTGGTGCCTCAAGCCCGCTTTGTGCGCCCTGGCCGGAGCTGGTGATTACCGCCGGGCGGCGGAACGAACCAGTGGCTCGCTGGATCCGGCGTCAGTCGCCAGACCACGCGACTGGTGCACATCGGGCGGCCCTGGTCGACGCTGTCAGTGTTTGATCTGATTGTTACGACACCCCAGTATTTTTTGCCGCATGAAGCGAATATTCTGCATAACCATCTGCCTCTGCACGGGATTAATACCCGGCAGCTTGAAGAGGCAGCGAGTATCTGGCACGAGCGTTTCAGTGAATTGCCGCATCCATGGACAGCCGTATTAATTGGTGGTGACAGCGGCCCGTTCGTGTTTACCGAGCAGAAAGGGCGGCGGCTGGGTCAGCTTGTGAATGAACTGGCGCAACGAGCAAACGGTGCTTTACTGATTTCAAACAGTGCCCGTACGCCAATGTCTGTTTACAGCGCAGTTCTGGGTGAGATAAAGGTCCCGGCCTACGTACATAACTGGGAGCCAGCCCAGTCTGACAATCCTTATCTGGCCTACATGCAGCTGGCGGATGAGCTGGTTGTTACCGGCGAAAGCATGTCCATGCTCACCGAAGCCAGTTATACAGGCAAGCCGTTATATATTTTTGATCCGGGTGATGAAGGAGCCTGGTGGCGTTATCCGCACAATTACCGCTTTAAGCCGCTCAGTCATCATTTCGCGATGCATTTTGGGCCAGAACGGATGCATCGTGATGTGGGAAAGATCCAGCGACAGCTGTTACTCGATGGTCGGGCGGTATGGCTGGGCGACCGCTTTCCTGAAGCTGGCGGCGTGAAGTTACCTGATGATGTACAGCGGGCGGCTGACCGGGTTCGCGCATTGTTTGCTCGCCCCTAGGGAAAGGCGCGCAAATAACTATAGAGAAAAGCCCGGATATCCGGGATCAGGCCGCTGATAATTTCAATGGTGGATTTCCAGGCGGAGCCAGGTCGGGTGTTCGCTCCAGTACTTCGAAGGCATCATGCCGCACGTGGTTCTGTTTCATTTCCTCGCGCAGCATGTCTTCGCTGATAATGCCTTTATCGACGCATTCTTTCAGCATTCCGAAGAACAGGTCGGTCTGGTTCCTGTCGGGGTGTTCCTTATAATTACCCAGCAGTCCATACTCACCAAACAACTTGCGGCGTGCACGCATCGCCCAGGCCAGTGGTGGAAACAGGCGGAATTTTTCTGCCGGCCGCCAGTCGATCGGCAGGCCGGCCTTCCAGGGTTGGGTCTTGCGGCGCGTGACGTGCAACATTTTGGTATTGGCGGTCAGCTTGTCGAAATCATTCCACTCAGACTCGAAGAAGTCGATGCTGTCCCTGTTTTCGTCCTTCAGGCAAATCCAGGGCATGTAGTCCTGTTTGAATTCGAACATGGCGTTGAATTTTTCCTCAACATGCCAGTGCTTGAGCTTTTCGCAGTCCAGCAGCATGACACTGCTGGCCATGCAACGGTCTACCAGGCCCTTGGGGCCGGAGCGCATGCGGCACATGATGGCTTTACCCTGCATGTCGCGCGTCAGCAGTTCCCAGATGTCGCCAATGGCAAAAATGTCAGGGTCAATGACTACGGCGCGGCCCTGGTAGCCCATCAGTTCCGGTGGCATAAAACGGGTAGGCGTAAAGGACTGCAGGTCATCATTCAGCCAGGTGCGTTTGACACCATCGCGCAGGTATAACTGGCCCTCGCGCGCCTCGAAAGAAGGGTAGTCGCGCGTATCCATGATCTTGACGTCGAACTGGTCGGCATGCGCTGAATTGCGTTTCAGTGCGTACTCGGCGACGATGGCGCCGACAATTTGTTTGTGGTTGGTCTGGATGAAGACGCAGTGGTTCATTTCAGCACCGAATTCCGGAATAATCGAGCGATTCAGTCTACCAGATTGGCCGTTTTTACATAAGTCCATCGAGAACAACGGAATAGCGGTCGTTCAGTGGCCATCTCGCTGTTCCGCCTGGAACACCGCGTCCAGGTAGTTCAAATAGGCGGTTCCCGCGGTCTCTACAGAGAACAGCTGCGCTCGCCGGACCAGCGCCTCCCGATCGATGTGTGCGTCAAGCAGGGTTCTCAGTGCACCTGCCATGGTTTCCGCGTCGCCGATGGGTGTGAGCGCGCCGTACTTGCCGTAATCAAGAATTTCAGCGGATCCCCCGGGGCAGTCGGTGCTGATGACAGGGCATCCGCAGGCCAGCGCCTGGATGAGTACACCGGGCAGACCCTCGTAAAGGGAGGACAGTACGAAGGCGTTTGAGCGTGCCATGTACTGGTATGGGTTTTGTACAAACCCGGGTAATTCCAAATCTTTATCGATGCCGAGTTGTTTGGAAAGTTGCTGAAGCTCTGGCCGCAAGCGGCCTTCGCCCAGAATTATAAGTCTGGCAGGTCTGTCTTTTTTTAATATGGCAAATGCACGCAGCAGCGTAGGGAAGTCCTTTTGGCCTGTCAGCCGACCTGCGCTGAGGATTACCGGCGGCGCTGTTTTTGAGAACCACGCATGCTGCAACGGCTGCCTCGCGAGTTCGGCGATCTGGTTGTCGACAACCGGGTTATAGATAGTCGTTACCAAGTTTTGGGAAAGGCCGGTGTGGTTGAGGAGATCCTTCGCCACGCTATTAGATACGCTAACAATGCCGCTCGCCTTTTGATAAGCATAACTGACCGCGGGGAGCAGATATTTCCAACGCCAGGCACTTTTTTTTACAGACTCGTTTTGAATATGTGTGGTGAGTGCAATCCTTTCGCTGACGACCACGGGCGTGTTGTTGCCTGAGAGCTGCCGAGCCCATAAAGCTACCAGATTGGTATAGGTCATGGCGCTGAGCAGTATATCGGGGCGTATCACTGAGGTAGTCCGTCAGTGCCTGGATATGGCGCAGATTTGAGTCGGCCTTGAAAGGTAGTAGTACCGGGTTGAGCAAATTTGGCAGTGCCGAAACATCGGCCTTTAATGCCAGCATGCGGCCCTTCAGAGTCGATGAAGGCTCTAAAGCAATCATTGATACCGACGAGGGTATGCTGTTCGAATATGCGCCCCTGGGTCTGAACAGCAAAAGTTCGACAGTCCTTCCCTGCTCGGAAAAGAAGCGCGAGAGAAGAAGCATTGACCGTTCGGCACCACCACCCGCCAGGGATGGGAGCAGAATTGCAATCCGTTGTGCTTTCGAAGCTTCCAGTTTTGTTTACCCTTGGGGGCGTTGCCTTGCAAGGCTCCGCAGCTGCTCTCGTTAGTGGGCAGGGTGATTTGTCGATGTACGCAACCGCCACTGGATTTACGTGTACAATTGCGTGACGTCGATCATGTTAACTGAAAAGTAACCAACTTCGAATATCACTTGCGATAATGTGTGGGATAACCGGTTTTCTCTATCGTTCCAGGCGGCCCGGAAAGGCTGATCTGTCCAGGTGTGTCGAAAGTATGGCGACCCGGCTGATACACAGGGGGCCGGATGCCGGTGGTGTATGGGTCGATGATCAGGCTGGAGTCGGATTGGGGCATCGTCGCCTCTCGATAATCGATCTCTCCATGGCCGGTGCCCAGCCAATGAGCTCGGCCAGCGAACGCTACGTGATTACCTATAATGGCGAGATCTATAACTTCCAGGTTGTGCGCAGGCAGCTTGAAGCAGACGGCTACCCTTTCAAAGGGCATTCAGATACCGAGGTTTTGCTGGGAGCCATCGAGCGCTGGGGGGTACATCAGGCGATCAAATCGGTGCATGGCATGTTTGCGCTCGCTGTCTGGGATCGGGATAAACAGGAGCTGTATCTGGCGCGGGATCGAGTCGGCAAGAAGCCTCTGTACTATGGATGGTGTGGTGATGCTTTTCTATTTGCCTCGGAACTCAAAGCGCTCCGTGTTCACCC
>CAVWAK010000031.1:0-44297 GCA_963752745.1 uncultured Gammaproteobacteria bacterium | reverse complement strand
GGGGTGCGATGCGATAGAGATCGTCGTTTATGTCGTCGCGTTCGCCGCGTACATAGCTGACGATGCCGTCCAGGCGCCAGTTGCCGACAATACCGGCACCCCAGTCCATGTCAGCACCGTACAGCTTGGCGTCAACGTTGGTCCATTGCAGCGGGTTCGCGTCACCATTGGCGGTGCTGACCATGATGACCGTGGGGTCGGTAGCCGGTGTGCCCTGGATATAATCATCGACATAGCGGTAAAAGACTCTCGGCGTGGCGTAGAACCGGCGGGTCTGCCAGTCCACGCCCAGGCCGACTTCGTAGGCGGTTTCCGAGTCCAGGTCGAGGTCGCCCACGTAGTTGTGTCCGTCAGCCAGACCGTTGGTAGCCTGCAGGGGTACCCACAGGTAGAGTTCCTGGTAGGAAGGTGCGCGTGACTTCATGCCAGCTTCGGCCAGAAGATTAACTGCTGGAGTCAGGGCATGGTTGAGTTTTGCCACCAGGTCAAAGTTGTCCTGGTTGTTATCTTTGTCAGCGCTATTGAAGCGGGTCTGCAGCGTATTAATGGCAGGGTTCATCATAGCCATAAAGTGCGAAACGTCGCCCGAGCTGCCTTCGACGCGATTGTAGCGGGCGCCGAGCTGCATGCTGGTGTTTTCAGCAACACTGCCATTCCATTCGGTGAAGAAGCCAAATGCATTGCGATTCACGTTATTAAAAGCCTGAACCTCGAATGCCGGGTTGTTGACCGGATCGATGACGGTAGCGTCGTGGCTGTCGAAATTGCCGTCGCTGCCCAGCATCAGGTTACCGGACGCAAGCGGAAAACTGACATCAACGCGGTAGCCGTAGCCATTGCTGTTGGCTTCGTTGAGCCGGGTCATCATCGGCATTGGTGGATTGCGCAGTTTGAAGTTCGACATCTCGTGATTGACGTCGGTGTAGAACAGCTTGCCATGCAGGCCGTACTTGCCAAGGTTGCCGGTATATTCAGTTTCATAGATATCGGTATCGATGGATACGATATCCATGGGTAATGACGGTGTGCCGGTATCGTCAGTGCGGTTACGACGCGCGTTGAATGCGATTTCCTGGCCGTTCACCTGGAAGCCGTAACCGGCGCCATAGTTTTTGCGCTTGTACTCAGTGGGTTTGATGCTACCGTCGGGGATATCGGTATCGTCGCCTTTTTCGTATGAACCATAGGCGTGCAAGCGGTGGTTTCGGTTGGCCACGGAGCCGAGACCACTGGTGAAGTAGGACGAATCGACGGTTGCTCCACCGGCGCTCAGATCGAGTCCCGGTGTGACGTCATCACTGTTGGCAAACTCACTGGTCTTGTTGTTGGCGATAATTGTGCCACCAATGGATTCCACGCCCGAGCTGACCGGCGCAATGCCACGGATCACTTCCAGTGAGCCAAGCTGTGAGCGTGGTATATAAGATAGTGCCGGGTCCATGCCATTCGGGCCGCCACTATTGATGCGGATACCGTTGGTCTGAACGTTGACGCGGTCGCCGTACATGCCACGATACTGGGCAAGCCCGGTCAGCGGTCCGTTGCGGTTGACGTTGGCACCCGGTGCACGCTGCAGTAGCGCGGCCGTGTCCGGTGTGGTGAGCGGCGCCTGCTCAAGATCCACCGAGTAAACGGTGGCGCTGTCGATAGATTCACCTTCTACAGTTATTCCGGGCAGTTGTTTGGCATCTTCTGCAAAAGAGCAGGGGCTGAAACAGGCTAGTATTGCCAGGCTGGTAATGCCAGGGCGTCTCGGGCAGGTTGGAGCAGGGCGCAACATCGTGGTATTTCTCCGCAAAAAGTTTGGACTGCATGTTTTATTATTCTGCTGCTGCAGATAAATGCAGCCACTTGCGGATGCTAGCATTCAGAATTGCTGGCAAATATGTGACAGATTGTCGCAGGGTTGAATGTATCCCGACTGCCGTCCAGCCGGTATCGGGCTGCCAGGGGCTTTATTGGTCTGATATGATTGGGCTGTGATGAATGTCGCTACAGATCCCGGGAGGGTCAGGTGATCAGGTTCATATCGATGATATCGGTCGTTGTTTTGAGCGTCGGCTGCTCAGGCAGTATAAACGGGGTGCTCCGGGGCAGTGGCGAACAGGCTTCAGTGTCCCGTTACAGTGGTCTTTGCCTGGATAGCCTGCAGGTTACGCTGCCGGACGGCGAAACCTTTATTGGCTATATTTCAGCTACCGAAAGCGACGGGGAGGCGGATCCGTTTTGTGTGTCGCGTTATCAAAAGGTGACATCGTCCAGTTCAGTTATTAGTGATGGCCATGATGCTGACAGCATCCTGTTCGGTGATCGACTGAATATGATGCGCTGCGAGCTCAGTTTCCAGGAGCCGGGCAGATGGGGCCCGGCAAGCGGGACAGGGGTGTGCAGGCTCTCGGACGGCAGAACCATCGACGTGCAGTGACAATGCTTGGGATTCTGTGCGGAAATTCGTGTGAAGATATGGTGCCGAGGAGAGGACTTGAACCTCCACGGGGTTGCCCCCACTAGCACCTGAAGCTAGCGTGTCTACCAATTTCACCACCTCGGCATCACTAGGCGGGCAGGTCGCCCGAATAGCAAGGCGCGAACTCTACCGGCAGGCCAGTGTATTGTCAATTCCCTACCAAAGCCGTTAGCATGCGCGCATGACACAGAGACGCAAGAAGCAGCGCGGCAAGAAACCGCGCTTTACACAGGATCCGCACGCCGAGCGCGAAGCGGGAAAATACGCAACCCCGATCCCCAGCCGCGAATTTATTATGTCGGTGCTGGAGGATTCCGGACGCTTGATGACGCGGGAAGAACTGTCGTCGGCTGTGGGTCTCCACAGCGATGATGACCTTGAGGCGCTGCGTCGCCGCCTGCGCGCCATGGAGCGCGACGGTCAGCTGTTACGCAACCGTAAAGGTGGCTATGGCCTGGTAGACCGCATGGACCTGGTGCGCGGGCGTATTATTGGCCACCCAGACGGATTTGGTTTCCTGGTGCCGGAAGAGGGCGGTGATGACCTGTTCCTGTCGACCGCGGCAGATGCGCCAGGCGATGAATGGCGACCGCGTGGTGGCGCGGGTGGTCGGGATAGACCGGCGTGGGCGTCGCGAAGGCGCGATCGTTGAAGTGCTGGAAAGAAATACCCATCGCGTTGTCGGTCGCATCTATTTCGAGAACGGCATCAGTTTTGTGGTGCCGGATCACAAGCGTCTGACCCAGGATATCCGCATACCGCCAGATGCTGTCGGTGGTGCACGGCATGGCCAGTTTGTGTCTGCGCAGATCGTCGAACAGCCAAACAAGCGCTCGGGTCCGGTTGGCAAGGTTGTCGAAGTGATCGGCGATCACATGGCGCCGGGTATGGAAATCGATGTGGCTATCCGCGCGCACGAAGTGCCGCTGGAATGGCCGGGCGCAGTGGAGGACGAAATTCAGGGGCTGGCGGAGCAAGTGTCGCCAGCAGCAAAACGTAACCGTGTCGATTTACGGGATCTGCCACTGGTCACTATAGATGGTGCCGATTCTCGTGACTTTGATGATGCCGTGTATTGCAAGCGGACACCAAAGGGCTGGAAGCTGATCGTGGCGATTGCCGATGTGTCGCACTATGTGAAGCCCGGCACGGCTCTGGATGCGGAAGCACATGTGCGTGGTAACTCTGTGTATTTTCCGGAACGTGTGATACCCATGCTGCCGGAAATGCTTGTCCAACGGTCTGTGTTCTCTGAACCCTGAAGTCGATCGTTTGTGCATGGTCTGCGAAATGACCATTGACCAGCAGGGCAAGGTGACGCGTTCGCGCTTTATGGAAGCTGTTATGCGCTCGCATGCGCGCCTGACCTATGAGCCAGGTTGCAGCTATGCTGGTCGAGCGCGAGCCGAAGGTGCGCGAGCGCTACTCGTCACTGGTGGATAGTCTTGAGGAGCTTTACAGTCTCTACAAGGTGTTCCGCAAGCTGCGCAACCAGCGCGGTGCCATCGATTTCGAAACGACCGAAACGCGCATTGTGTTTGGCGCGGATCGCAAGATTGAACGCATTGTGCCGATTCAGCGCAACGACGCGCACAAGATTATTGAAGAGTGCATGATCGCCGCCAACGTGTGTACTGCACGTTTCTTGAAACGTCATAAGCTGCCAACGCTGTACCGTGTGCACGAGGGACCGAAGGCCGAGAAATTATCCGATCTGCGTGAATTCCTCGGCGAGCTCGGTCTGTCCCTGGGGGGCGGAGAGAAGCCGCAGGCCGGTGACTATGCCAAGCTGCTTAAGAAGGTCCAGTCGCGTCCGGATGCACACCTGATACAAACAGTCATGCTGCGTTCCCTGTCACAGGCGCGATACAGTCCGGAGAATATCGGGCACTTCGGTCTTTCGCACACCGAGTACCTGCACTTTACCTCACCCATTCGCCGTTACCCGGATCTGCTGGTGCATCGTGCCATTCGCCATCACTTGCGTAATGAAGCGCGCAAAAAGACAGTCCGGCGCCAAGGCCAGGCTTGCGAAATTCCCTTACACCGAAGCTGATATGGTGACAATCGGCGAGCAGTGTTCCGTCACCGAGCGGCGTGCTGACGATGCTACCCGCGATGCGGTCGACTGGCTGAAATGCGAGCACATGCTCGACAAGGTGGGCGAAGATTATGACGGTATTGTCACCAGCGTGACCTCGTTTGGTATTATTTGTTGAGTTGAAAGACATTTATGTCGAGGGCCTGGTGCATATCACCGCACTTGCAGAATGATTACTATCACTTCGATCCGGCCGGCCATCGCTTGCGCGGTGAACGCACCGGCAAACAGTATCGCCTCGGCGACGAAGTGCACGTAAAGGTTGCCAGGGTTAACCTCGATGATCGGAAAATCGATTTTGAATTGCCAGACAGCGTCAAGGAAACATCAAAACAACGTCCACGCGATGACAAGCCGGGCAGCAAAAAGAAAAGCGGCGGGAAGTCGCGAAACAAGCGGCGTTCACGGCGTAAATCCTGACGCATGAAGAAAGCGGAACGCGTATTCGGCCTGCACGCCGTGACCAGCCTGCTGGAACGCGATCCTGCCCGGGTGTCATTGCTGCAGGTGCTCGAATCCCGCGATGACCCGCGTATACAGCGAGTGCTGGAACTGGCAGGAAAGGCCAATGTGCCTGTGCGAAGGGTGTCGAGGCGGGAGCTGGATGAACTGGTTCCGGGTGTCAGTCATCAGGGGGTTGTGGCTGAGACTGGCGAGGCAAACAACGTTAGTGAACACGAGCTGACCGGTTTTATAGAGCAGCTGGAGCATCCTGCTTTCCTGCTGATACTGGACGGTATACAGGACCCCCACAATCTTGGTGCCTGTATACGCAGCGCGGATGCAGCCGGTGTGGATGCCGTGATTCTCCCCAAGGATCGTTCTGCTCCTATGAATGCCACAGTACGCAAAGTGGCTTGCGGCGCAGCTGAAGTGGTGCCGGTTGTGCGCGTGACCAATCTGGCACGTGTCATGAGACAATTGCGCGACGCCGGTATCTGGATATATGGCGCCGCCGGGGAAGCAGAGACCGGTTTATATGATACTGACCTGTCCGGATCCCTGGCACTGGTGCTCGGTGGTGAAGGCAAGGGCTTGCGGCGGTTGACGCGCGAGCACTGCGATGGCCTGGCAGCGATTCCTCTGGCTGGCTCGGTGAGCAGCCTGAATGTATCGGTGGCTACCGGGATTTGCCTGTTCGAGGCGCGACGACAGCGCGCTGCCATGCGACAGAAGTAGCCTTCACACAGATATTTGCGTTAGAGTCGATAGTTAGTAAACAGGAGGGATAATAGCTTATGTATATAACCATGAAACGGGTGATGGCGCTGCTGGTGTCTCTGGCAATGTTGAACACGTATTCTTTGCCAGCCTACTCAGGCGTGGTAACAACCGAGCAGCTGATACAGCAGCAGCTGGAATCCATGGACAGGGACGAGCTTGTCTCGTTGCTGGATCGAAGTGAAGTGCGGCAGCAGCTGGTTGACAGGGGTGTTGATCCCGAATATGCAAGGCAGCGTATTGCAGCATTAAGCGATGCGCAGATCGAACAGATTAAATCCGAGGTCGATCAGTTGCCGGCGGGCTCGGGTGTTGTAGGGATTCTGATTGCGGTGCTTCTGGTGCTGATTATTCTTGATATCATCGGCGTTACCAATATCTTCTCGTTCATTCATTCGCCATCCAGCCGCTAGGCTGATCCATCGGCTACTATTGTACAAAGCGCCCCCGGTTACGGGGGCGCTTTGTATTTTGCTATTGCTGCAGGCGTGTGCGGCTTCGTCACCTTACAGGGAGCTCGACAGCCTACCCATCGCTCCAGCTGCTGAGCTGAGTGATATACCGTTTTATCCCCAGGAAGCCTATCAGTGTGGTCCTGCGGCCCTGGCGACTGTGGTTGGACAGGCCGGTGTCGATGTGTCACCGGAGACACTGCAACCGCTGGTTTACCTGCCCGGGCGTAAGGGAAGTCTGCAGTTTGAAATGCTGGCTACACCGGCACGCTACGGCCTGCTGGGTGTGCAGATCAAGCCTTCGATGCAGGCGCTGTTCGAACTGGTGTCATCGGGCTATCCGGTCCTGGTGTTGCAAAATCTGGGGCTGGAGTCCCTGCCGGTCTGGCATTATGCAGTGGTCATCGGCTACAACCTGGAGAGGCGCAGGATCTTGCTTCGATCGGGGCTTGATCCGAAGGTCAGTTACCGTTTTGGGCGCTTTGAGAAGACCTGGGCACGTGCCGACCACTGGGCGATGGTGGTGGTACCGCCAGGAGAGGTCCCGATTGCAGTGGAGCCACTGGCCTACCTTCAGGCTGCGAATGTGCTGGAGCGATTGCAGCGTTACCCGTCAGCCCACCGGGCCTATCTGGCGGCTGCCGACCATTGGCCTGACAATGCACTGGCCTGGGCGGGGGCGGGTAACAGTGCATTTGCCCTGGGCGCGTTTGCCGCCGCTGACGCCGCTTATCGTCGGGCATTGGAGCTGGATCCGGATAATGTATTGTTATTGAATAACCTGGCGGTGGCGCTTGGTGAGCAGGGCTGTCGAGCCGAGGCGCTGGCGGCTGTCGATTGTGCCCTCAGACAGCAGCCGGATAACCCGGTGCTGGAGACAACTGCAGAAGAAATCCGGCAGTCAACTGCCCGGCAGAGCGACTGCCGGCATGTCAGCTGCCCGGGCACAACTCCCTAGTCAGACTCGGGATTACTTGCAGCAAAGGCTTCCATGACGTAGAATACGCCCGTTTTGCGCGGCCTGAGGTCGCGTTCTCCTTGCTCTTCGCAGTGGCGGAGGGCTTTCATCCATAAGGAGCATTTAATGCGTCATTATGAAGTAGTGTTCATGGTCCATCCGGACCAGAGCGAGCAGGTGCCTGCGATGATCGAGCGTTACCGCGCGACCATCGAATCCAAGGGTGGCAATATCCATCGCCTGGAAGACTGGGGACGCCGTCAGCTCGCCTATCCCATCCAGAAGCTGGCCAAAGCTCATTACGTGCTGATGAATATCGAGTGCGGCACTGAAGAGCTGGAAGAACTGGAAAGCGCGTTTCGTTTTAACGATGCCGTACTGCGTAACCTGATTATTGTCCGCAAGGAAGCTGAGACAGATCCGTCGCTGCTGGCCAAGCGCGGTGATGACAAGGATGACCGGGACGACCGTCCGCGCCGTAGTGCTGCTGACGAAGACGCCCCGGCTGCCGACGAACAGCCGCCTGTTGCTGACGAAGGTGGTGCCGAGGAAGGCGCCAGCGCCGAGTAACGGCGATTAGCCAGGGAGGCGTGGAGCAGGCGGAAAATCAGCTGGTCATAACCGGCCAGTTGCACAAGGTGGCAGAATTACGCACCACTCCCGCCGGCATCATCATCGCCCGATTTGTTATGGCGCATCGTTCCCGTCAACAAGAGGCTGGACAGATACGCGAAGTTGAGTGTCGACTCACTGTGGTGGCTAGTGGCAAACCACTGGCCAGTAAGGTTCAGGAACTGCCGGCAGGCAGCTGGTTGAAGGTGACAGGCTTTGTAAGCCGTTCCGGTTACCGCGCCCCTGATACCCGTGTTGAGTTGCATGCATTGGATATTCAGACCGTTGAGAATAACGGTTAAACGAGAGGTAAAAACATGTCTCGCTTTTTTCGTCGCCGCAAGTTCTGCCGTTTCACCGCAGAAGGCGTAAAAGAAATTGATTACAAGGATCTTCAGACACTGAAGAACTACGTGGGTGAAACCGGCAAGATCGTACCGAGCCGTATTACCGGTACCAAGGCGAAATACCAGCGTCAGCTTGCCACCGCCATCAAGCGTGCGCGCTTTTTGGCACTGTTGCCGTACTGCGACTCCCACAAGGGTTAAGTGCGGCCGGACCCGTGTCCGACCGTTGCGATGTTGATTGATGCGCGCACTGGCCGGATTGATTATTGCGGGTCCCCTGCAGGCAGTGCTGGTGATTTCACTGTGCACTGCGCTGAGTTTTCTGGCGCCACCGATAACGTCATTGCTGAGTTACGCGGGTGCTGCGGCACTGGGGCTGTACAGCCTGCATAACGGCTTGCGCCCGGGACTGATTGTGCTGGCTGGTGCAGGGCTTGCTACGGGAATACTGAGTGAGCTGCTGATGCACCAGGGTATAGCGGTGGCGGTGACCTCGATGTTTTTGTGGTTGCCGGTATGGCTGGCCGCCGTTGTGTTGCGGATCACCCGCTCACTGGCAATGGCCATGCTGTCGCTGAGTGCTTTGGGGATGCTGGGTGTATTACTGGCCTATGTGCTGTACGGTGATCCGGCGCCCTGGTGGCAGCAACAGCTGCAGGTAATGGCGGATGCACTGGCAGCAAATCCTGAGCTGCAGCTGGACAGCGCTACACTGACCGGTTTTGTTGATCAGGTGGCGCCACTGATGACAGGTTCGCTGGCTGCCGGTCTGGGTTTTGCGGCAATGACCTGTCTCATGCTTGGCCGCTGGTGGCAGTCGCTGCTGCTGAAACCCGGCGCTTTGCGCGCCGAGTTTTACGCCTTGCGATTGAACGCCGGGTTGTCGCTGGCAGGTATCGCATTGAGTGTCCTGGCGGCGGTGAATCTGGGCATAGTCAGCAGTATCGCCCTGCAGTGGTCGTTGATTGTGATGGTGGTATTTTTGTTTGTCGGTCTGGCAGTGTTGCATGCCACGCTGGCAAATATGAAAGCGGCGAAGGGCTGGATTATCGCTGCTTATGTATTGATGAGCCTGTTACCGCAGGCATTGTTGATGGTGGTCGTTACCGGCTTGCTGGATCCCTGGGTGGATCTGCGCCGACGTACCGCTAAAACGGAAACACATTGAATTGAAGCCGAGTGCATAAGGGTAGGGTCGAGCGATGGAAGTCATTCTGTTGGAAAAAGTTGAGAACCTGGGCAACCTGGGTGACCGTGTAAACGTCAAGCCAGGTTATGGACGTAATTTCCTGATTCCCAGTGGCAAGGCAACACCAGCCACCGAGGAACACATCAAGGCCTTCGAGGAACGTCGTGCTGAACTGGAACAAGCTGCTGCGGGTTCACTGGCGTCTGCAGAAGCGCGCCGTGACCAGTTGGCAGACATGACCATCACAATTACTGCCAAGGCGGGTGAAGAAGGCAAGTTGTTCGGTTCGGTCGGAACAAGCGATATTGCTGAAGCCGTGGTTGCGGCAGGTGTGAATATCGAGCGTCACGAAGTGCGGTTACCGGAAGGTGCCTTCCGGCAGATCGGTGAATACAAGGTGGATATTCACCTGCACACCGATGTGAACACGGAAATAACGTTGGTCGTCGAAGCAGAATAAAACGCTGCGTCACCGATCCCGAAATGCCCTGTCACGTTTCGCGTGGCAGGGCGTTCTTGTTTGTAGTGTCCTGAAAGCCCTGGCCGCAGAAGGTTCCAGGAATAAATCCGATTGAATATCAATGAGAAAACCTGGCATTCCCGGTGCCTGACGGTTCTAAGTCAATTAATCTTGAGTGCATACGCAAAAGCGGAGACTGGCCGCGAGACATGAGGGCCGAAAGGCCCGCAAATTGCGTGCTTGAGTGGTCCTCCCACGCGCTTTAGTATGGCGCCTTGGATACGCTTCACGCTTCAGTAACAAATGTTCCACGGAGGACGAATGCCGGAGTCGGCCCCATCGGCTAATACAGTTGAATTTGCCACTGATCGCCAGAAAGTACCGCCGCATTCCGTCCAGGCCGAGCAGTCGCTGCTCGGTGGTCTGCTGCTCGATAATCGCGCCTGGGATCAAATCGCCGACCTGGTGACCGAGGGTGACTTTTATCGCCGTGAGCACCGCGAGATATTCAATGCTATCCAGCATCTTATCGAAAAGGGTGATCCCTGCGATGTCATTACCTTGTCCGAATGGCTGGACAGCCAGGTGGGGCTTGACGACATTGGTGGCCTGACCTACCTGGGCACCCTGGCCAAGGATACCCCCAGCGCAGCCAATATCCGCGCCTATGCGACTATTGTGCGAAGTAACTCTGTAATGCGACAGCTGGCAGACGTGGGTACCGAGATTGCTAACAGTGCTTACTTCACAGAAGGTCGTGATACTGCGGCGCTGCTGGACAATGCCGAACAGCTTGTCTTTCGTATCGCCGATCAGGGTGACAGTCGCGGTTCCGGGTTTACCAATATCAAGGATCTGTTGACCAAGGCGGTTGACCGCATTGATACCCTGTTCCACCAGGATAATCCGCTGACTGGCGTGCCGACCGGTTTTACCGACATTGATGACATGACCGCCGGTCTGCAGCCCTCCGACCTGATAATTATTGCCGGGCGCCCATCAATGGGCAAGACCTCCTTTGCCATGAACATCGCTGAACACGCGGCCATTAAAGATGGTAAACCGGTTGCGGTTTTCAGCATGGAAATGCCCGGCGAGCAGCTGGCAATGCGTCTGATGTCATCCCTGGGCCGCATCGACCAGACCAAGGTGCGTACCGGTAAGCTCGAGGATGACGATTGGCCACGTCTGACGTCGGCGGTGAGCATTCTCTCGGAAGCACCGCTGTTTATCGACGATACACCGGCTATGAGTCCTACCGAATTGCGCGCCCGTGCGCGCCGCCTGAAACGCGAACATGACCTTGGCCTGATTGTCATCGACTATCTGCAGTTGATGCAGGTACCGGGGCACAAGGAAAACCGTACCGGTGAGATATCGGAGATCTCCCGTTCGCTGAAAGCACTGGCGAAAGAACTTCACGTGCCGGTCATTGCATTGTCACAGTTGAACCGCAGTCTGGAGCAGCGCCCCAACAAGCGGCCTGTCATGTCCGACCTGCGTGAATCCGGCGCTATCGAGCAGGACGCTGATGTCATCATGTTCATCTACCGCGATGAAGTTTACGATGAGGACAGCCCCGAAAAGGGCACGGCAGAGATAATAATTGGCAAGCAGCGTAACGGCCCTATCGGCATGCGTCGACTGACCTTCCTCGGCAAGCATACCCGGTTCGAAAACTTTACTCCCATGAACAGCTATTCCAATGATTCCGGTTTCAACCCCGGCGGGCCTGATGAATGACACGTCCGGTTCGGGCGTGCATCGACTTATCAGCCCTGCAACATAACCTTTCACTGGCCCGTCAGGCCGCACCCGACAGCCGTGTTATGGCGGTGATTAAGGCAAACGCTTATGGTCACGGTGCAGTGCCGGTCGCGCGGGCACTGAAGCAGGCTGATGCTTTTGCTGTAGCCAGTATCGACGAGGCGTTGCTGTTGCGCGAGGCAGGAGTGCAGCGGCCATTGTTATTGCTGCAGGGGGTGTTTTCGGCAGATGAGCTTGAAGCCGCGGCTAACTATGATCTGCAGGTGGCAGTGCATGTTCGTGAGCAGATTGACTGGCTGGAGCAGTCGCGGATCAGTACGCCATTACACGTCTGGCTAAAAGTGGATACCGGTATGCATCGCCTGGGTGTACCGGCCGACTATGCTGCAACAGCGCTGGATCGCCTGGAAAAGCTGGTTGAGCGGCGTGGCGGCAGTATTCGTCTCATGTCACACCTCGCGTGTGCGGATATACCGGATAACCCGGCCAACGATGCGCAGTTGGCTGTATTCCAGGCCCTGCCAGAGCGGGGCCTCGAGCGTTCACTGGCAAACTCTGCTGCGTTGCTGAGTCGGCCGGACATGTGTTTTGACTGGGTGCGTCCGGGCATTATGTTATACGGTGCATCACCTTTCGATGTCGACGTTGCACAGCCTGCAAAGTTACAGGCGGCGATGAATTTTGAATCGCAGTTAATTGCGGTGCACCCGCGCAAACAGGGAGAATCGATCGGCTATGGCCAGACCTGGAAGTGCCCGGTTGATATGCCGATAGGCGTTGTTGCGGCCGGATATGGTGACGGCTACCCTCGACAGGCGCCAGCGGGTATGCCCGTGCTGGTAAATGGAAAAATTGCACCATTGGTGGGGCGCGTGTCTATGGACACCCTCTATGTCGACCTGCGGAATCAGCCAGGAGCTGTGTCTGGTGACAGCGTGCAACTGTGGGGTAGTTGTCTGCCTGTAGAGGCTGTGGCGGCACGTGCCGGTACCATAAGTTATGAGCTGTTTTGCGGCGTCAGCCCCCGGGTGTCTCGCGAGTATGTAAATGGCTAAGCCAAAAACTCTCTATCAATGTAACGATTGCGGTGCCCAGGCGTCGAAGTGGGCCGGACAGTGCGGAGACTGCGGTGCCTGGAACAGCCTGAGCGAAGTGCTGGCAGTGGTGTCTCCGGCAAGCAGGACGGCGCGCTTTGCCGGCTATACCGGTGAAGCCGGCACACAAGTGCAGATGCTCTCGGAGGTCAAATCCGGCTCGGAGGCACGGGTTTCGGTTGGTGTTGACGAGCTCGACCGGGTACTCGGAGGCGGATTGGTCGCCGGTTCGGTGGTATTGATTGGTGGCGATCCCGGGATAGGGAAATCGACCTTGCTGTTGCAGGCAATGGCAGCGTTTGCAGATAGCCTGAAGGCGCTCTATGTCACTGGTGAAGAATCACCCGAGCAGGTTTCAGTGCGTGCCCGGCGCCTGGGCGTTGCGGCTGACCAGGTTCGGTTGCTGGCGGAAACATCAGTCGAGCGCATTATTGAACACGCCCGTGTAGAAACACCGCAGGTCATGGTGATTGACTCGATCCAGACCCTGTATACCGAGGCCTTGCAGTCGGCGCCAGGTTCGGTGGCACAGGTGCGTGAAAGTGCCGCTCAGCTGGTGCGTTTCGCCAAGCAGACACGCACAGCGTTATTTCTGGTAGGGCACGTGACCAAAGAAGGGACGCTCGCAGGTCCACGCGTACTGGAGCACATGGTGGATACGGTGCTGTATTTCGAGGGCGAACCGGGCGAACGTTACCGGGTGATTCGTGCCATCAAGAACCGTTTTGGCGCAGTCAACGAACTGGGTGTGTTCGCCATGACTGACAAGGGACTGAAGGAAGTAAAAAACCCTTCCTCCATTTTTCTTTCGCGTCACCAACAACCTGTGGCAGGTAGTGTCATTCTGGTTACCATGGAAGGCACCCGTCCATTACTGGTGGAAGTGCAGGCCCTGGTGGACGACAGCCAGTTGTCCAGTCCGCGGCGCGTAACTGTTGGTCTGGAACATAACCGTCTGGCCATGCTGCTGGCAGTCCAGCATCGTCACGGTGGTGTGTTCATGAGTGACCAGGATGTATTCGCTAACGTAGTGGGTGGTGTGCGCGTGAATGAAACCGCGGCTGATTTGCCGGTATTACTGGCAGTGTTGTCGAGCTTCCGTGACCGGACGTTGCCCAATGATCTGATAGTGTTTGGTGAAGTCGGGCTGGCGGGGGAAATACGCCCTGTCCCGAATGGCCAGGAGCGACTTCGCGAAGCCGCGAAGCTGGGCTTCAAGCGTGCGTTAATACCGGCAGCGAATGCACCGAGATCAGCGATTCCGGGACTCGAAGTGACGCCGGTTGCGCGTTACTCCGAAGTGCTGGACTGGTTTGCCTGAAGGGCTTGTTTCGGCTGCCACCTCCAGTCATTCAGTACAATGCATTCGAGGGGCTGATTCATGTAAATCAGTTCGCTCTCCCACCCACCCAGAGTTAACAAATCCCCCGCACTATGGCGGGGGTTTAAGCGGATAGTCTCCTTATTTCTTTTCTGTACTCGTCTTAAGCGGCGCGTTCGCCTCTTTCGGCCCCATATAACCAGCCAAGGCCTTGAACCCACCTTTGAGAATATAGACATTCTCAAAGCCGATATGACGAAGGGCGGTTCCAGCTGCAGATGCCCTCGCACCAGAAACACACACTACGACAACGGCCTTATCGGTTGGGATCTTAGCCAGATTGGCTTTTGTGAACAGTGCACTTACGGGGATAACTAATGAACCAGGCAATGTCACACTGTAGACCCCGGTCTCTGCGGGTGTTCGGATATCCAGAACTACAACCGGCTCCTTTGCTTTCACTTTGTTTAAGAAAACGTCAGGCGGGATCAGATGCAAGGCCTTACCTGCTCCCGCACCCTTTACCGGCGCGAACAAAGTTGCATAGCTTTCTGCCATTGCTGAATCGTATGACCATGTCGGCCCCACAATGGTAACGGCAACTGCCAGCAAGATAATTGTGAGTAAGCGTCTAAACATGTCGCACCTCCTGCTACCTTGATGGAACCCTTTGCATGAATACGGTACCCCATAACCGGCGGGGTGGCCCTGATAACAGTCAATGCTTGGTTTAAACTGGGTGCGGCATAGTGTCGCATCGTCAAAAATGTCTGCGACAAAGACAGCGGTCAATCGGTTGAATCCGCAGTCGAACCCGGAAGTTCAGGCACTGTTAGATTGAAACGCCTCTCTTTTGTACCGCCCGGCGAACCCTCGCAATATGTGATGGGCTGGTGCTGATGGCAGTGAGCCCAGACTGTATGATTCTGCCGGTTAACTCGGGATTGCCAGCCAGTTCGCCACAGATTGCCATGGGCTTGCCTGCTTGTGCAGCAGTCCGGGATAGTTTTTGTATGAGCTCCCAGAGCACGGTGCCAGATTCGAAAGAGGCATGAGCAGCCGCGTCGCCCTCGCTTCGATCCGTGGCGAACAAATACTGGATCAGATCGTTGGTGCCAATACAGCCGAAGTCCGCCGCTTGCATAAGCTGCCGAGCCGCAAGACATGCAGCTGGTACCTCGAACAGCACACCATGCTGCAGTCCGGCCGGCTGCAGGTCAGCCACGGCCTGATCGAACAAGAGCCGCAGGTCAAGAAACTGCTCGATGTTGCTGATCATGGGATAGATTACGTGAATCGGTCCATGGACACTGGCGCGAGCGAGCGCCCGTGCCTGTTCGCGCAGGAGCTCTGGACGGGCTAACAGTAATCGGGCGCCGCGCTGTCCGGCAAGCGCGCCACCTTGCGGTGTTGTTTCCATCCATTCCGCGGTCTTGTCGTTACCAATATCCAGAAGCCGGATACAGACTGGCTTGCCCGCCATGGCCCTGAGCACTTCGCTGTAACGCGCGGCCTGCTCAGCTTCACTCAGCAGTCTGCCAGCCACCAGCATTTCCATCTCCGTCCGGTACAGGCCGACCCCCTCAGCACCGGCAGCCAGCGCATCGCCAACATCAGTGGATTGCCCGATATTAGCCATAACTTTCAGTCCGGGTACTGGCTTGGACACTTCCAGGTTATGTCCGCGACCTGCAGATGTGACCTGATAGTGCACTCGGGTTTCTTCAGTGGGATTGAGGATAACTTCACCATTATCCCCATCGATGAGGATTTGCGTATCCACGGGGATTAACGAAAAGAGGTTCTGGATGTTGCCGACAACCGGGCGGCGCATGGCACGTGCCAGGATTACGGCGTGGCTGTTCGGCCCGCCCTTTTCCACGATGAAGCCGATGGTATGGTCGTCCGTTTCGATGGGCAAACTGGCAGTAATTTCTTCGCTAACCAGAATGTGATCACTCCCCAGTCTGCATTGTCCCAGACTGCAGTCGACCGCATCTGCGCAGCGCCGGCAGGCATCCACCTTGTTAAGGAAACCCAGCAGGTCCTGCTGAATTTCGTTGATATCGGCGACCCGCTGTTGCAAATACTCTGAATCAGCCGTTGCGAATTGTTCCTTGTACATATTCAGCGCTGTCTTGACGGCTTGTTCAGCACTGTAACCATTTTCTTCTATGACTCCGGCTAGCTGTGACTGAAAGGATTCATCAACCAGCATCAAACGATGTGCTTCGAAAATTTCTGCGTGCTCGTGACCGAGTTTTGCTTCCGCTTTACGAGCTAGTACCGAACGCTGACGCGCAAGCCACGTTAAGGAGCGGTGAAGACGTTGGATTTCCTGTTGGGAGCCTGCCTGGGGTGCTGAATCGGGTTTGGCGCACTGTCGCGCATAGAAACAGGCCCTGCCTACCGCGATGCCAGAAGAGAGTGGGACGCCTTTCAGGCGCGTCTCGACAGGCAGACGACGCTTCGCCCCTAACATGGGGTATGACCTATAAGGCTTTGAAGCCAGCAACTGATGACAGGTGCTGATTGTCCAGACATCGTGTCGTTCCTCCTTGCTAGAGGAATGGAGTTATACCTTTCTTATTGGCCGACCGAACCTTGGCACCGGGAGAAGAACAAGAAAATCTGCGATTTATTTCAGGTCTTCGGCGCTGCCTGAAAGGTCGGTCGCAAATGGGTTAGCGGCCGAATCCTCAATTACTTGAGCAGCCGAGCCTCGGCATTGCATGACCAGAGCTGGCCGTACTGAAACCTCTTCTGCATTGACGAATATTTGAAGGTGCTTAACTTCCACTTCGGGTCGTTTGCGGAATTTTACCTGGAGCTAATATTCGCGACTGCTAAACGACGACTTACGGCCACAAGCGGAAATAAAGACGTCCGCTTTGGCTTCATTGAAGCTACCCGAAAGCGGACTTTAGGGGAATCTCCAGACCAATTGATTACCGACGCCGCTTACGGCCAGAAGTTGACGTTCATTAATATAGAAATCTAGCGAAAGCAGACATTGGACGACTTGCATAAACGGACGAGCGTAAGCGCGGTCCGGCGCCCTGAAGGGGCGTGCATTCGACGCGATTGTTAGACGACTGGCAACCGCCACTCCCTAAGGTTCGTTGGTTTTCGAAAATAATAAAAACCCCATACGATAGCCAATATTCCACAAACTAACCCGATATACCATTCTTTCTGGAACACCTCTAACGTGTACGCGTAACTAGGACCCTCGAAGAAGCTGTAACCTGCCTCTATCAACCAGACACCCAAATTATTTGCTGCATGGCAGATAATAGGCACCAGTAGCGATTGTGTTCTTAAATATAGAATACACATACCAATACCAAATGCGATGGCACCAATTGGATCTGGATGCACGATTCCAAACAACAGCGATGACATAATTATAGCTTTGATAAGCCCCCATTTTTGAGCCCACCTGTGAAGCAACATGCCACGGAATGCTATCTCTTCAATTATCGGTGCAATAAATACAAGAGATATGAAACCAAGTACATTTGCGGCAATTGGATATGTATTGTCATCGGAATAGATAACTTCCACAGCATATATATACCACCATTCGACGAATTTCGGCGCCACATAAGACAAAGGAAAGAATAATAAATACGCTGTTGCTATAGAGAATAGAAATATGAATAACGTCAGTTTTAACCCCGGAACTATTTCACCTAGCACTTTCTTTCTTCCGAACAGGGATGCCCAGCTCAATTTTCCGTATGCAGCTAAAATTAACACCGCAATCATAAAAAGCAGATGGCCATAGTAATAGTAGAATATATCCCCCCAATACCACTGCCACTCTTTTCCAATCGTTCTCAGAAGCGTGTCAGCTCCTGGCAAATATAAAAGAGGCAACAACCAGGCGGCTACTACGTATCGTCCTTGTATTATTGAAAATGGGTTATTAGAAATACACACAATGTTTTAGTCGTCTAACGATTGAAGCAAGCGGGGCACGCGTAGCGGGCGAATTTGGCTGACTTGTTATACGTTTTCATTAAATAAATACTCGAATCCTTCAGTATCCACAAATGGCTCTATTTCTTCTTTTTCTATCGCTTCCAATCCCGCATCAACTGCCAGTCGAGCACTTGGAAATAATTCCAGCCAATTAGAACTTAATCCATATTCATTCTGCACGGATAGTTGCCATTGGCCTTTTTCGACCCAACTTGCGATAACTGTTAACGCTACTCCATCCTTTGATACTTCCTTAACCAGCTTTGCCTCTACAGCACCTAGAACATCTTCCATGATGTCTCTCCTATTCCTTAGGTTTATTCCTTTTGCGTATAACGGTGGTATTAACGAGACCCCGGGTCTCGTTATACATTTTTATGCGTTTTCATCTACAGGGCCTACCCAGAAAAACGGGTTGTGAGCCACTTCCCAAAGATGGCCATCTAGATCTTTGAAGTAGCCGCTATATCCGCCCCAGAATACCTTCTGCGGTTGTTTGACCAAGGTCGCACCAGCGCCCAAAGCTTGCGATACCACTTCATCCACCTCATTTTCGGAACCTACATTGTGGGCGAGCGAAAAAGATTCGAACCCTTCACCTTCGGACGATATAGTTGCGTCCTCAGCCAATGCCTCTCGGCCATACAACCCCAACCACGTACCATTGAGTGTGAAGAAAGCAACTTCGGGAGGTGATTCCATTCGAGGAAAACCCAGCCCGCGCTCATAGAACTCGATTGCCGCCGCGAGATCTCTAACGCCGAGTGTGATCATGCTGATTCTTGGCTTCATTGGTCTCGGTTCTTTCTTTTACGCAAAACGGTTGAGCTAACCAGGAGGCGTGCTGTGCGCGCCGGTCTGGTTGGGCGATTTGTTATACATCATCTTCTGAGTACTCTTTTATTACTTTCTCTATTTTTCGCTGATTCTGTTTTTGTCCTTCAATAACCTCTAGGAGAAAAGGATCGTCAGCTGGAACATGAGATTCTCGGTTCTTTGGGTCCGCTAGATCGGGCTCTTGAAATGGATGCTCAATACGGTAATCTACTGCCGTTTTAATTGCTCTGGGTGTTTCAGGTTGCAATTGGGGCCACAGCCATTTGAATTGGCTATCAAGGTAATCGCCATGTCTCGCCATGTGCGCATTTAGCTCAATCTCAAATATATCCTTTAAATCTTCAATTTGGCCTTTTTCAATTCGGTGCAAATTAGCCACTGCAAGTGCTGCCCGGTATTGTGAGTCAGCTAATATATGCTCCCGCGCCCCTATCCGTGACCCCACATAGAAGCTAATAGCCAAAGCAAGAATCCCAACTAAGGTAAAGCTAAATATTTTCATGATACATAACAGTGGTATTAACGAGACCCCGGGTCTCATTATACATTTATAGTCAGACCTCGTTATAACACCCAAATCATCTGGCAATCAATGCGCTAGGGGTTTTCTGCGCGATTACACGATCCAGGTAAACGGGACCTCGATATTTACGCTCAAATTGGCCGCGCCCGAGCGGTCGTGTACTGTGCAACGTTCGGTTTTGGGAGTAGATGTCGAAGGACCGGAATGGGTGGCGGGTTCAACCGGACCTACAGCACTAAACGAAAATGGCTCCGGAAGGAACCGCCGTTGATACTGTATTGGCGCTCAGTTACAGTTTCTGAAAACGCTTGTACAGCATCGCAACCTGTTTCGGCCCGTCTTCGCGTCAGTAAGGGCGGGCTGTTTTCATTAATGCTAAGGCCCTCTATGGCTTTGCCTGAAAAGGTGTTATCAGGAATAAAGTGACCCTGGTTCGTATCTAATTGGGAAATGACTAAATCCCGCGTATTTTCGACTATTGAGATTCATCATATGGATGTGCTTCCTTCCTCCATCCTCATACCTAAAACATTATTGCTGAGAGCACTTGTCTCATTGCTTGTGCTGCTTGTCACTTTTCAGGCTGCCGGTGGTCCTGCTTCTCAGGAAGATATCGACAAAATGATTCGTGAATATAGTGTGACGATCTCATCGAACCCCGGGCAGGCAGAAATTTATCTAAAAAGGGGGGATGCCTATTTTTTAAACCGCGAATTCGACAAAGCGGTTGACGATTTCAGCGCTGCTATTGAACTGGATGAGGGTTTGGACCAGGCTTACTACAGTCGTGGTCTGGCACTGGGACGCAGTGGATTTATCCAGGAGGGTATCAAGGACCTGAGCGTTTTTATCGCGCGCAACCCAGATAATTCGATGGCCTATACCAAACGCGGTGTACGTTATCTGTGGTTGGACGAGCGAGAAGACGCCGAAAACGATCTGCGCAAGGCTATTGCACTGGACCCGGATAACGCCGAAGCTCACGATGACCTTGGTGTCATATACGCGCAACGGCACGAATTCGATAAGGCGATCGATCACTTTTCCACTACGGTGCGTCTGGACCCAAGCTACCAGAAAGCCTTTCATAACCTGGCGATGGCGTGCTATATGACCGGTCAGGATGAGGCTGCACTGATTGCTGTGGACAATGCGCTTAGATTGAGCCCGGAGTCACGCGGCACTCTGCTGGTCAAGAGTGTGATACTGGAGACGCTTGGGCGCCTGGATGAGGCCAGAGCGCTCAAAGAAGAAGCCGAGTTCCTGCCCGAAGGAAACTGGTCGGAGCAGGTGCCTGTTCAGTAATCAGTAGGGATACTCTGCGCTGTTGAGTATCCTCAGCAAACCAAAAGTGCCAGATAGATCACAGTATGTGAACGTCCAGTTTCGTCGGCTTAATTGATGTTCGGTGGCCCCAGCTGCATGATGCAGGCCTTACTTTGGAAATGAACGAAATCTAGAGGGCTGGCCAGGGAGGTTTACAAACCAACAAGAACCCATAAATTGTATGCTTTTGTGATTGATAGGTATTTCATAATGAAGTTAATAGTTAAATAAACGAGACCTCACGTCTCGTTATTCATTTTTATGCCTGTTTATTTACATCTTGGTATGCAAGCATATTGATAAGTTGTTGTTCTTTTTCGTCATCGAAACCACAGGAATGCCTCCATTCCTTCGGATTTTCATATGTTCCGAAAAGCATGTCCCACCAGACAATATCTCCGTAGTTGTTTTTATGCCTATTATATTGATGGTGAATCCTATGCATTTCCGGTCGCTGGAAAATGTAGCCAATCCACCGAGGCGTTTTTACATTAGTATGATAGAAAAACTCACCTATGGCTGTACATGCTGTGTAAATTGCACCGGCTTCAAGATTTAATCCGAGTAGCGCATATACAAGCAGACTACCAAGAATTGAATTTACGATCATTTCACCCGGATGCTTGTAGAATGAAGTAATGACCTCAAGCCGTTGGGGGCTGTGATGGATTTGATGAAACCCGACCCATAGGAAATCATACTCATGACGCCAACGATGCCACCAATAGAAAACAAACGTAGCGATAAAATAAGCAACACAGCCACCGATTACAGGGCTTACATAACTCGAAAGTTGGAATGCTGACCAAGAAGACAGCCATACCTCCCAACTAACCCCGGCTAAAAGAATAATACCCAGCTGAACACCGTTAATTAGCAAAACACGCATTGGCCATGTTTTAACGACTGGTAATTTCCAGCCTACAAAGATTCGCTCTAACACGAAGCAGAATGCAAATATGGCTAGTATTGTCGGGAGCATAATCTCGTTCTCTTGCAGGGTCTAACAGTTAAATAAACGAGACCTCACGTCTCTTTATTCATTTTTATGCGTGCTTTACCGATAAAGCTTCTCAAAGCCTTTCTCACTGAATCCGTTCATTCGTTTTTTGCCAACAAGAATCACCGGAACCCCTGTGGCCCCCATTTCCTCATACTCTGACTTCGCCCTAGCATTTTTCTCAACATCGTATTCCATATACGAAATACCCTTCATGTTGAAGTAGCGTTTCGCTTTCTTGCAATAGCCGCACCACTCGGCCGAGTACATAACAACCTTCTTCCCTGTATCGAAGATCGAACTATCGTAACTCACGCTCTCATAGGTATTTACTCGTACTTCAACTTTCTTTGATACGTGACGAGATGTTTCCCTATCTGAATAATGGACGTTCCCTTGCTCGTCAGTCCACCGATAGATTTCTGAAAGCGCACCACTGGCGCTCCACATACCCAGGCAGAACATAAAGAATTTAAAGATGCTCTTAGATAGCATAACGTCGGGCGCCAGGGGCGGCGTGCTGTTTGCCGCGTCCCCGCCGCGAAACGGCTAACTGGATGCTGTTGTTAGGCCTTTTGAACATTTTCACTAAGTACCTGCCACAGCTTTTTACCATCCGTTCCTTCTGCGGGTAAAATATTAACCACAAGAATTATTACATTCACCACAGTAAACACGAGCACAAAACTATTAAGAAATACCGTAGATGGGTTGCCAAACAAAACTAGATAAGTAGCTGTAACGGCAAGTATAAGCAACTGAGCAATTATTCCACCGCTGTAGAATGCCACTTTTGCGGCAACAGATGATGGACCTTCTGCAAAACACCAGCCTCCTACTGCGCTAACTAACAACACATGTACATCTAACGTAAAGATCCTGGCCGCTAATGCGTGCCCCAACTCATGAAGTAGGATTAAAGTTGTATATGCCAGAGCCAATGGGATAGCCGTAGCCCAAGAAACATCCCCAAGAAAGAACGCGACAAAAACACCACCCAACGGAAATGACCAATGAACCAAAACGGGAATCCCTTGGATCATAATCGGTCCAAAATATCCCCGGTTTGGTGGTCTATCCATACTTTTTCCCAAGGCCTAACAGTTAAGTAAACGCGGCCTCACGTCTCGTTATTTATTTTTAGGGTTGATGACTTGAATCGCGAATATTAACTATTAAAACAATATACTAGCGACTAGGTGCCTTATTATTACAACCAGATAAACGCGACCCATAATTGTTGTATCGGCATTAGACGTGAGAGGCTTACTGGTACACTGAAAAATAGTTGATCGGTGCGCTTGAGCTGACCAATGTCCGGTTTCGGGCCTACAATGCGAATGTTGAAATCGCAACCCTTTCCGGTCATTTAGTAACCACTAATGTAACTGGCAACCCTTTTCCCTCAAGTCCGTGGTAATGAGGCCGTATGCCGAACGCATAAGTTCCTGCCCGGGTTTGCCGCTAAAAAGGTATTAAGCTCGTGCCGGCTCCGGTGGCTGCTAGCAGGAGCAGTACAAGTATCAGTAATCATTAGTAAAAATAGCGATGTGCTGCTAGCGCGGTTGGTGTGAACAGGCAGGCGCTTAATGGGAGGCAGTCCCGCTCCAGCCACGGTTTCCAACAACAGGGCGAGCTGCAGAGCAACGAGTCATGAAAGACGACATCAAGGTCATCATCACCCTGGGCTTCAGTGCCATCCTTGCGCTGGTGTTCGTGCTGGTGTTCGTGGCCCTCAGCCAGCTGCAGGCGCTCAACCGGGGTATGTCGACACTGGTCGAGGAGACCAACGCCAAAATGGAAGCAGCCCACGGCATGCGCGATGCCATACGCTTGCGTGCCAACAGCCTGAAATCCATGCAGCTCCTGGACGATATGTTCGCCCGGGACGAGCAGCTGATGATGTTTATCGATTACTCGGGCAAGTATCGCCGGGCGCGCGAACAGCTCGTCGCCCTGGAGATGGATGAACGTGAACGCGACCTGCATGTGCGACTCACCGACGTGACCCGCGTTGCCCAGCCGGCGAACGAATATGCAGTCGAGTTGTTGATGAGCGATGCGCCCGGCGGGGAGATCAAGGCGGCGATTGAAGAAGCGAGCGGACACCGCTCCCTCCTGCTGCGCATGCTCGACGAACTGGTTGCCCTGGAAAAGGCCAATGCCGCTCGGGCGCTGGAGGCGACCAACCAGCATTACATGAAGACACGGCATACGGTCATTATACTGGCAGTGGTTACCTTGTTGTTCTGCGTCCTGATTGCGGTGCTGGTCATCCGTCGTGCCTCGGCAAGGAACCGCAAGATCTCCTACCAGGCCAGCCACGATGCGCTGACCGGCCTGTTGAACCGGCGGGCATTCGAGTATGAGCTGAAGTCACTGGTCGATGATGTGGAGTCATCCGGTGGGGAACACGCCTTGCTCTACCTGGATCTCGATCAGTTCAAGATTGTCAACGATACCTGCGGCCATATGGCCGGTGACGATCTGCTCCGCCAGCTCACCAGCCTGCTTGGCGATCGGCTGCGCAAGAGCGATACGATTGCGCGGCTGGGCGGAGACGAGTTCGGCATCCTGTTGAAAGACTGTCCACTCGCGATGGCTATGAAAGTTGGCGAAACCCTGCGCGGAGCCGTGGAGGATTTCCGCTTCTCCTGGGAAGAAAAGAGCTTCTCCCTCGGTGCCAGCATCGGTGTTGTACCTGTTCTGCAGGGCAGCGGCGGTCTGACCGAAGCGCTCAGCACCGCTGACATGGCGTGTCTGGTGGCCAAGCAGGAGGGCCGCAACCGGGTGCACGTCGTTCATACTGAGGATCACCAGATCGTAAGACATCGCGGTGAAATGGAGTGGGTTGGCCGCATCAAAGATGCGCTGGAGCACGACCGCTTCCAGCTGCACTGCCAGCGTGTGATTCCCATTGCCTCCGGTGCGGTTGAATGTCAGCACCTGGAGATACTGATTCGCATGCTTGATCCGGACGGCAGTCTCATCATGCCCGGCGCGTTCATACCGGCCGCAGAGCGCTATGACCTGATGAGCTCGGTTGACAAGTGGGTCTTTCGACATGCCATCGGCTGGCTGGAAAGACAGCATCTGTATATCCAGCCGTTGAAGCTGATGGTCAACCTTTCCGGACAGTCACTGTGCGATGAGCACTTCCTTCCTTTTGTGCTCGAGACGCTGGAGGACTCCAGGGTAGCGGCGCAGCACATTTGCTTTGAGATAACGGAGACCGCGGCTATTGCAAATCTCACTAAGGCCAAGCAATTCATCGACACGCTCCGGTCCAGGGGCTGCGAGTTCGCACTCGATGATTTCGGCAGCGGGCTGTCATCCTTTTCCTATCTCAAGGATCTGCCGGTGGACTATCTGAAGATTGACGGCGCGTTCGTCAAGGATATGATCGATGATCCGATCGATTGCGCGATGGTCAAGTCCATTAATGAGATCGGTCATGTCATGGAAAAGAAGACCATCGCCGAATTCGTGGAAAACGATGCCATTCTCGACCGGCTCAAGGAGCTGGGCGTCGATTACGCGCAGGGTTTCGGGATTGCCCGCCCGCAGCCGCTGGAACAGTTTGCCACAGCAGTTGCCAGGTCGGTCAAGGCAGGCACAGCGCAAAAACGCCGGGATACCGATCGGGCGCTTAACACCTGCGACCAGAACACCTGATGGTGCAAGGTGGATCTGTAAGCGGCTAGATGTCCAGGCTGCTGACCTCAAGGTCCGGGCTGGCGGCCTCCAGCTCCGCACGGGTAAACAGCCCGGTGCCCGGGTGTGAAGCGGTAGCGCTGCCGCAGATCACGCCGAAGCGCAGCATCGCCCCGGGTGTTTTATCCTTACACGGTTTAGTAATCCAAGACGCAGGTGTCCTCTATACCGGGGGAAGTCCACCAGGGAACGTCAACTTCTGGCCGGAAGTTGTCGTTTAGCGTTTGCGAATATTAGCGATTCGTGAACGGACACTGTAAATCTATAAATGAACTGATTCATATCTGACTAGAGAAGTCCCTGTTGGTCGCCATGTGATGGCTAACTGATAATATCTTTATTTTTTAAGTAGGTGATGATTTCATTAGCAAGTATATCGGGTGTTTTTTCCGCTGCTAACAGAATAAGTTCCGGTGCTAGCGGCTCTTCATAAGGATCATCAATACCGGTAAACCCTTTTATTTCTCCGGCTCGAGCTTTTTTATAAAGTCCTTTTGGATCCCGCTGTTCACAGACCTCTATAGGTGCGTCCACAAAGATTTCAATAAACTCTCCTGCCTTTAAGGTATTTCGCACCTTATCCCGGTCAATGCGATATGGGCTTATGAAAGCTGTAAGTGCTATGACACCCGTCTGTGCAAAAATCTCTGCCACTGCCCCTATGCGACGAATATTTTCTTCACGATCCACAGCAGAAAACCCCAGCCCAAAACGTTTTGAGAATTCTTTTCCATGAGTATCATTCAGCATTCCCGGTCCAGCATTAAGACCATGACGAACATTGTCACCATCTAACACAACACTCTGAAACCCGGCTTGGTGAAGTATATGATCCAGCGTATTAGCAACTGTACTTTTGCCCGATCCACTTAGTCCAGTGAACCAGATTACACAGCCTTTATGACTATTTTTCTTTTCTCGCATCTCTCGTGAGACACTGTGCTCATGCCAGGTAACATTTGTATCATTGTTCATTGTAAATTCTCAGTAAAGTTAATGATGCCACGTTTTGTGATATAGGATTATAGAAGTGGACCTAAGTTTTCGGAAAGTTCTATTAAGTGTATTCTACCCTTGTTGATCAGTGTGTGATCACACGACCGCTGAGTATTCTACATTACCCACGATAAACCTGAATTCCTGTTCGAACTTTAGTGCTGATGTTTATCTTAACGAAATTAGCGAAGGTCTGCTTCTGGCAGTATGAACCTGCCGTTCGCATGAATTATGAGAATCACATGTTCTGGCCAGTTCCAGACCTTCAGAGTGTCGGGAGCGACTCTACTGGCTAAACTTCTGCTTCCGACTCAACCCGGTCGTTTAGTCCTTTTTTATATTAGCCGCGGAAGTTCATTAGCAGACTATCTCCATCTTGGTTATATATGGTCGTCTCATCGAACAGCTATATAGACGAGACCTTGCGCCTCGTTATTCACATTTAAGTTGCCTCCAATACAGCCACGTCATCAGTAACCACTGGAGGGTTGAATGGTCATCACAATATCATTGTTGAGGTACACATAGCTGTTGCTATACACCATTATCCTGATTACCTCATGTGATGCAGTCTTGGTGTTCACTGATGTAGGCTCGCCCCATGAACAACGCACCAGCTTTTCTGACACGCCAATAGCTATTCGGTGACTCTGAATCAAGTCCCACTCCATTTTTGACCAAACATTGCGTTTCATAATTTCAGTGCTGACAACCTTTTTGAAACGGGCCCTGTACGTTGTAGACCCTTGGCTACGGTACTCTCTGCACAATTCAGGAATGGACATTTTGGCGACATCCAATTTATACGCTTGCTCCTGTTCATCCAGCGTTAGAGGTACAGGTTCAGGTTGCCTTGTTGCACAACCACCCAGAAGAGCAACAGCAATTAATGTGAATAATGCTTTCATATAAGTCATCGCAGGTTGGAGAAAGTCTGGTTTCGGGAGAATAAACTGAATGTCGCATTTGTCGTTATTTGCTGAATAGCGATGAACGGCAGTTTGGTATTGCAAATGGTCATTATTTTGAGTTATTGATTCATCACAACCCGGATCAAAAACACGGTGGGGAAACAGGCCTTGGCCAGGTGTCAGGTTCATCCCGGGTCTGAATATCAGCACCGCGAGTCGAGTGATTTAATTAAACAAGCCGCTGGAGGATTCGAATTTTTTCTCATAATTGATGTTGCCGATTAACTTGTTTCGGACCTCGAGATCAAGTTCCGCTTCGACCTCGGGTGCACAGGTCTCACAACCTCCCGCGACCGCATCTTTCAGTACGCTGTCATGGGCGGCTTGCTTCTGCTTTTCGCATTTCCCCAGCGAATATTCCACGGCCTGCTCCAGCTCTATCGTACCGATATATTTTTCTTCAAATGCGTATGTGGCGCAAACCAGGTAATCATAAGCAAGCTGTTGTGTTTGCTTGCTGAGCGGAAAGGGCGCAGGACCCTTGGCGCCAGAGTCTGCGGCATAGGCTGCGCAGTTTCCTGTCAGAAGTAATAACACCGTGAGATACTGCACAAATCTAGAAGGGGCTGTCATAGCTGTTTCCTGCGCAGTGTTGTTGAGCGAATGAACCGGGGTTATCAGGCAGTAGCCTCTGCCCGGAAAACGGCTTGCAGCAAACATATAGACCCGGTCAGGCTGCTTGTCAATCCGATTTGCAACAAGGGGATTTATTCCTGGCTGGGGAGTTGTCCCGCCGGCGCTCGTATACGAACAACCCCGCAATAGCGGGGTTCTTCGTATTTGTGAGAAATATCAGAATTCGCACGACAACAGACCTTTGGATGAAGGGAAGATTTGCCTGTATCGTTTACGCTTAACCAAGCGCGGAAAGTTCTCTCTCCAGCAGTTCGGGATCGCCCAGATTCAGTTCCACCAGGCGACGGAGGTGGGTGATGCTGTCGACATCAATATCGTGACAGTCCAGCCCCAGTTCATGTGCTTCCAGGTGGGCGATGTCCACATCCATGCAGATATCCGGACCACCTTCCAGGTGTACAGCGAGTTGATAGCGCTTCTCGGTGTTGGTTTCGAAAGTCTCCGGTACCTTGACCAGCGCGCCGTGCAGGGAAATGTCCAGCAAGTCAGTTTCCCAGGTATGTGTGGCGTCTTTGAGGGTTACCTTGACGTCGAACGGAATCCGGCTGAAGCGGCGTTGTTCGGTCGCGCCCTGTGTCGTTGGTGATGTGTCGGATTCACTGCCAGCCTGATTGTCGGCAAAGAACTGGACCTCCAGTTCGCCAACAACAATGCGATCGTTGTTGTACAGCTGACAACTATCCTCGCTAACGGGTTGATTATTGACCTGCGGACTTTGTTCGCCTTGCAGTGCCGACAGGAAATACCCCTCATCCCGGTGTGCTATGACCGCCAGCTCGGCATCCGGTCGGCCAATGCGCGTGAAGGCTTTGTCGAGACGGATGGTGCGTCCCAGATGACTGCCGTTCTGTATCTGTAGCCAGCCCACAGTCGGCAGGGGAGTGGCGTCAACTTGTACAGCCTGGCTGTCGGTATCTTCCGAAAAGCCGAGGCTGTGTTTACCGATGCCAATCGTATCTGCTTCTGTCAGGGTGTGGCTTTCTGACAGAGGCTGACCGTTGATCGTGATAACGCAGTCTTTATTGCAGGCTTCGATCTGGCAGGCATTGTCACTCACGCTCACCACGGCGTGCCGTGGCTCCACTGCGAGGCTATCGATTACTACCGCGCATTCAGGGTCACGGCCGATCAGGCATTCGCCGGGCTGTAGTGCAAATACTTTGAGTTTGCGCTCTTTAAATGCCAGCGTCAGTTTGGCCATCGGTTGCCCCTTTGGGTAAATGATTGTTTTGGCGCGTAAATTGAGTATATACCCTGGTTATGGGTGTGCTTTGATAAGTTAGCGGGTTGACGGGCTATTTTCTTTAAGATTCAGGGCGATGGAATTAATACAGTAGCGCAGTCCGGTAGGCGGTGGGCCATCTTCGAAGACATGCCCCAGGTGTGCATCGCAGTTAGCGCACAGAACTTCCTCTCGACGCATGCCATGACTGGTGTCTGTCCGGATGTTAATCGCGGCCTCACTTACAGGTTGCCAGTAGCTGGGCCAGCCGCTGCCGGAGTCGAATTTTTCATTGGAATGAAAGAGTTCAGCGTCACAGCAGACGCAATGGTAGCTGCCACTGTCTTTGCAGTCGTGATATTTTCCGGTGAAGGCGCGTTCGGTGCCTTTGTTGCGGGTGACTTCAAAGGCTTCGTCACCCAGTTGCTGGCGCCATTCGGTCTCGGTTTTTTTGCCTGCATCGCTCATTGTTGGTCCTCATCCACCGGGCGTCGCTGGCTGGCGTGTACGCGCAGGGTTTTTACCAGGTTGCCCCTGGTTTGTACGATATCCACCGGGTAGCCCGACAGCAGCAGGCTGGTACCCGGCTCGGGAATATGCTCGAGGTATTCGAGCACCATGCCATTCAGCGTCTTCGGGCCATCGGTAGGTAATTCCATCTGTAGTGAGCGGTTCAGCTCCCGGACCGTTACCGTTCCATTGACCAGGAAGCTGCCGTCTTCTTCCGGGGTATAGTCTCGAATATTCGTCGAGGGGTCGGTGGTGAATTCGCCGACAACTTCTTCGAGAATATCTTCCAGCGTTGCCAGGCCCTGTATGTCACCGTACTCATCGATCACCAGACCGATGCGCCGGCGTTCACGCTGGAAGTGCAGTAGCTGGCGGTTGAGTGGTGTATTTTCCGGGATAAACACCGGTTCTCGTATCAACTCTTCCAGTGTTTCCATGTCCAGTGCATTGCGCATCATCAAAGGGAGTACCCGGCGCAGGTGAATAAACCCCGCCACGTGGTCAATACTGTGGCGATAGACTGGCAGGCGGGTGTACTGGCTGGCGGTGATCTGACGGATGATATCGTCCCAGTCGTCTTCAAGATCGACGCCGGTAATTTCCTTGCGCGGTACCATTATGTCTTCGACCGTGACCGTCTCCAGGTCAATAATATTCAGCAGCATGTCCTGGTGGCGCTTGGGAATCATGGCGCCCGCTTCGAGCACAACGGTACGCAACTCTTCCTGGCTGAGCGCGTCAGTGGTGCTGTCTTGCGGGTATACCTTAATAAGGCGCAGTAATCCGTTCGCGACCACGTTGACGACCCAGACCAGCGGGTAGAGTACCCGGAGTAGCGGCCCGTAAATGAATGCGGCTGGAAAGGCTACGCGTTCCGGGTGCAAGGCAGCGAGGGTCTTCGGTGTAACTTCGGCGAATACCAGGATGACTAATGTCAGGATGCCTGCGCCTACCGCGATGGCAGGTTCGCCACCCAGGCGCAAGGCGATCACTGTGGTGATTGCGGAGGCGAGGACATTGACGAAGTTATTGCCGAGCAGGATCAGTCCTATCAGTCGGTCGGGTCGCTCAAGAAGTTTCTGGGCGCGTTTGGCGCCGGGGTGGTTGGCGCGGGCAAGGTGACGCAGCCGGTAGCGGTTGAGCGTCATCAGTCCGGTTTCTGAGCTGGAAAAGAACGCAGACAGTACCAGCAGGAAAATCAGTGCGCCAAAAAGTGCGCTAAGGGGGATGTCTTCCAAGTACGCTGATCCGGGTTGCCAGGGATAAATAGAATTGTAGGAGCTGCGCGCCGGTTTGTCAGGTTGCGCGTATGAGAATCAGTTCCAGCACGGCTTTGCTGCCAAAGTAAGCCAGTAACAGGAAGATAAAGCCGCTGAGGGTCCAGCGAATCGCCGTGCGCCCGCGCCAGCCGAATTTCCACCGTCCCCATAGCAGAACGCCGAAGATCACCCAGGCGGCCATGGATAATACGGTTTTGTGGACCAGCTGCTGGGCAAAGATATCGTCCAGAAAGAAGAAGCCGCTGAGCAGTGCGGCGCTCAGCAGGGCAAAGCCGGTGCCGATCATCTGAAACAGCAGGCGTTCCATAACCTGCAGTGGCGGCAGGGCGCGAATGTAGCCGCCCGGGTGGCGGTTGCGCAGATGGTGCTCCTGAATTGACAGTAATACCGCCTGCACTGCGGCCAGTGCGAACAGACTGTAGGCGAGCACCGAAAACAGGATATGCAGATCCAGTTGCCAGGTTCCGGCAGTCACAGTGCTTTGCTGAGTGGGGTTCCAGGTGGCAAGTGCCAGCGTGGCTGCCGCTACCGGCAGTAACGGAATACCAAGATTTTCAACCGGCTGTTTGACGGCGGCCAGCAGCATCACGGTGGCGGTTAGCAGGGCGATCAGGGAGGCCGCATTAAAGAATCCCAGATTGAGCCCCTGGCCGGTAACCAGATCAGGATAGAGCACCCAGCCGTGCAGTGTTACGGCGCCCAGTCCCAACATCAGCACAGTACCACGACTCATGCGCAGGCCGGACGCCGGGCCTGCCAGGCGCACAGTGAGCGCAGCACTGGTCAGTAGGTACAACACAACAGCAATGACGGCGAAAGCAACCAGATTCATGTGGCGATAATGGCACAAGCGGCCGGACGCTGGAAGTCCTGCCCGATTGTCTGCCGGCACAGGTCAGTCGTGGTGACGCGTAGCGTCAGCTCGGCATAAACATTGCCCGAACAAGCCCTTATGGGCTGTAAATTTGTGACGGCCCCGACATTCTGGCTGTGAATTGCCGTGGCACGATCCTCGCATCAGACACTGGAAACAATGACCGGACGGGTTCAATGGATCTCAGAATATTAGGTTGTAGTGGCGGCATCGGTGCAAATATGTGCACCACATCGTTAATGGTCGATGACGACATACTGATTGATGGTGGCACAGGGCTGTCAGAACTGAGTCTTGATGAAATGTCGCGTCTTCGACACATCTTTGTCACGCACTCTCATCTTGACCATATTGCCGGCATCCCCATGTTGCTGGATTCTGTTTTTGACGCGCTGGAGCAACCGCTGGTGCTGCATGCCCGCGCTGAAACCATCCAGGTGCTGCGTGAGCATATCTTCAACTGGCAGGTATGGCCGGACTTCTCCTGCCTGCCCAGCGAGGACAAGCCGGTACTGCAGTTTGAAGTCATGCAGCCTGGTGAGCGAATCGAGGTCGGCAATCGGAGCGTGGAAATGATTGCAGTCAACCACGCTGTTCCGGCGGCCGGCTACAGAGTGCAGAATGGTGTCGGCAGTTTTGCCTTCAGTGGCGACACCACCAGTAATGACGGCTTCTGGGATGCGCTCAACCAGCACGATGGTCTTGATATGCTGATAGTGGAAAGCGCGTTCCCGGATGAAGAGAAGGACCTGAGCTGCAAGGCACGCCATTATTGCCCGGAATTGCTGGCGGCCGATTTGAAAAAGCTGAAGCATCGGCCGCGCCTGTTTCTGACCCACCTCAAGCCTGGCAGTGAAGAGGTGATTGTCGACCAGTGTCGCAGCCAGATCGAGTCGCTGCCGGTACAGCGCCTGTGCGGAGGAGACCGCTTCAAGTTATAATCGCAGCTTCATTCACGGGAATAGCTGCATGTTTCAGAATCTCACCGATCGACTGACGACCACTATCAAGAACCTGCGTGGTCAGGGGCGTCTCAGCGAAGACAATATCAAGGATACCTTGCGGGAAGTGCGCATGGCGCTGCTGGAAGCCGATGTCGCCTTGCCGGTAGTCAAGGAGTTCACCGAGAAAGTACGTGAGCGGGCTGTTGGCCAGGAGGTGTTGCAAAGTCTCACCCCGGGCCAGGCGCTGGTCAAGATTGTCAACGATGAGCTGGTTGGCATCATGGGTGAGGCCTGTGACGAGCTGAATTTAAATGCACAGCCCCCCGCTGTGATCCTGATGGCCGGTTTGCAGGGGTCGGGTAAAACCACTTCGACTGCGAAGCTGGCGCGCTGGCTTAAAGAACGCAAAAAGAAATCCGTGCTGGTGACCAGTTGCGATATCTACCGTCCGGCGGCTATTCAACAGTTACAGACTCTGGCCGGTGAAGTTGGTGCAGAGTTTTTCCCCAGCGCCATCGAGCAGCGGCCAGTTGACATTGCCAATGCGGCGCTTGATTACGCACGCAAACATCACCTGGATGTGGTTATTGTCGATACAGCAGGGCGCTTGCACATCGACAATGAAATGATGGATGAAATCCAGCAGGTTCATGCGGCGATTGATCCCGTCGAAACCCTGTTCGTGGTCGACAGCATGACGGGGCAGGATGCAGCCAATACCGCGCGCGCCTTTAACGAGGCTTTGCCGTTGACTGGTGTAGTGCTGACCAAGACTGATGGTGACGCGCGTGGCGGTGCAGCATTGTCTATCCGTTCGATCACCGGGAAACCTGTCAAATTTCTCGGTATCGGTGAAAAAACCGAAGCACTGGAGCCGTTCCATCCTGACCGTGTGGCGTCACGCATCCTGGGCATGGGAGACGTGCTTGGTCTGGTCGAGGAGGCAGAGCACAAGGTCGACAAGGATAAAGCGGCCAAGCTTGCCAACAAGCTCCAGAAAGGCAAGAGTTTTGACCTGAGCGATTTTCATGACCAGCTGGAACAGATGATGGGCATGGGTGGTCTGGGTAGCCTGATCGACAAGCTGCCTGGCGTTGGTCAGTTGCCACAGAATGTTCGTGAGCAGGTTAATGACCGGGATATGCATCGGATGTTGGCAATCATTCGCTCCATGACACCCAAGGAGCGACACTTCCCCGGCATCATCAAGGGTTCTCGCCGGCGGCGTATTGCAGCAGGTTCAGGTACCCAGGTTCAGGATGTGAATCGCCTGCTCAAGCAATTTACCCAGATGCAGAAAATGATGAAAAAAATGTCCAAGGGTGGCATGAAAAACATGTTGCGAGGCATGAAAGGGCGGATGCCGCAGGGATTTCCGTTCTAGCAAAATAAAACGGCGATCCCGAAAGGATCGCCGTAAGTTTTCAGGGTCTGTTTTTGTCTGTCCCCCCTTGTCACCGGTGCTGAGTTATTATTATTGCCGGTGATAAGGCTATTTAGTCGCCGCGGGCTGGTTCTTGTTGACCGCTGGCATCCGACTACCCCTTTATGCCCCTGATTGTTGCCTACCTGTGTTGCTCAACTGGATACAAAGCAACCTGTGTGCCATGTGTAAAATAGATCGCAGAAACAATGCCTTGTATTAAAGGTCGGTACAGAGCCGAAAGGTGCGATATGCATATCTGTAAATAAGTCCGTCATATAGCCTTGCGTCCATGCCGCCTACTAGCAGATAAAAAATCAATAATTACAATGGTGTGTAATTATTTGTACGGGATATTACAAACCCTTATTTAAGTGTAAAAAATACCGTCACTGTAAGCGATGCTGATATATGAGGCTGTCAGACATTATTTGTTTTCAGATGCTTCACATTTCAATGATTTCGCGTAAAATGCCCGCTTTTCCGCGGAGCCGGTTTCGGCGCGCCGTGTCAACGTAAATTTGTTAGAGGTTTTACCTGATGGTTACGATCCGGCTTGCACGCGGTGGCGCAAAGAAGAAGCCCTTTTATCATGTGGTGGTCACTGATTCCCGCAACCGCCGGGACGGTCGCTACATCGAACGCCTCGGCTTCTTTAACCCGATGGCGAAGGGCGGCGAAGTACGCCTGAATATTGATGGTGAGCGAGCTGCACACTGGGTCGGCAAGGGCGCACAGACCTCCGATCGTGTTGCCAAGCTTCTTAAGGAGCAGGCGGCGTAAGCGAGCGCGACACAGCGCTGTCGATCATTCCGGTAGGTCGTATTTCCGGAGTCTACGGCGTCAAGGGTTGGGTTCGGCTTTATTCCTATACTCAGCCGCGCGAGAATATCGTCCAGTATCAACCCTGGTATCTGAAACAGGGTGGAGACTGGCAGCCAAGGCAGGTTGCAGAAGGCAAACGCCATGGCAAGGGTGTTGTTGCCCGTCTGGAAGACTGTGTCGATAGAGACCAGGCCTTGCACCTGATGGGCAGCGAAATCGGTATCAGGCGTGATCAGTTAGCGGATACAGCGCCAGGAGAGTATTACTGGGGCGATCTTCAGGGCCTCGAGGTAGTCACCGAGGATGGTGAATCACTTGGCACAGTTGACCATTTGATTGAAACCGGCGCTAACGATGTGCTGGTAGTGAAGGGCGACCGCGAGCGGCTCATACCGTTTGTTCTGCAACAGGTGGTTACCCGTGTTGATCTGGATGCCGGCACTATTCAGGTTGACTGGGACAAGGAATTCTAGAAGGTAGCAATGCGTATTGACGTTGTTACCCTGTTCCCGGAAATGATCGGGGATTGCTGCGGCTACGGTATACCGCGCATTGCAATAGAAAAGGGTTTGCTGGAAGTGGATACCTGGAATCCCCGGGAATACACCAACAACAAACACCGCAATGTCGATGACCGGCCCTACGGTGGCGGTCCCGGCATGGTAATGCAGGTTCAGCCGGTAGCCGATGCAATTGCTGCGGCCAAGCGGCATGGTGATGGGCCAGTGATTTACCTGAGTCCGCAGGGCAAGCGCCTGGATCAGGCGGCGGTAAAACGTTTTGCTGAACTGCCGCATATGATTTTGCTGGCGGGTCGCTACGAAGGTATCGACGAGAGACTGATCGAGCAACATGTCGATCAGGAATGGTCCATCGGCGACTATGTGCTGAGCGGTGGAGAACCTGCGGCACTGGTATGGATTGATGCTGTGGCGCGCCTGTTACCGGGAGCGCTGGGTGACGAAGAGTCTGCAGAGCGGGACTCCTTTATGGATGGCTTGCTGGACTACCCGCATTATTCGCGGCCTGAAGTCGTTGATGGGCAGGCAGTGCCGTCAGAATTGATTGGCGGGAATCACGCCAGAATTGAACGCTGGCGCATGAAACAGTCGCTTGGCAGAACCTGGCAACGTCGGCCGGACCTGCTCGAGCAGATAGAATTGAACAAGGAACAACAGGCGCTGCTTGCGGAATTTATCCGCGAACAGCAAACACCGGAATCAGATGGAAACCCGTAGTAGGGGAAAGGCACATGAGCAATATTATTCAAGAACTTGAAAACGAACAGATGACCAAAGAAGTGCCGGCGTTTGCCCCAGGCGATACCGTGGTCGTGCAGGTCAAGGTTAAGGAAGGCAGCCGCGAACGCCTGCAGGCATTCGAGGGTGTTTGCATTGCCAGACGCAACCGGGGTCTGAATTCTGCGTTTACCGTGCGCAAGATTTCCCACGGCGAGGGTGTGGAACGCGTTTTCCAGACTTACAGTCCGAGCATAGAAAGCATCACGGTCAAGCGTCGTGGTGATGTGCGTAGAGCCAAGCTGTATTACCTGCGTGGCCTGTCGGGCAAGGCTGCACGTATTAAAGAGAAGCTTTGATTCCGTGCGGCAGCCGTTGGCTACCGCAAGCGAATCTCTAAACGGGCAGCCTGGCCGCAGGTTGCCCGTTTTCATTTTGCGCTACCTGTTCATGGTAGTACTGCTCTTGCTGGCGTTTGAAAGTAATCTCGCTGCGCAACCATTAGATGCATCCAACCTCAACGAACTGGCTCAGCTTGCGCGTGCCGGTGCGCCACAACTTGCCTTGAAACGCATGAACGCTGAACAACCTGCAGCTGATCAGGATCTGGTAGCCTGGACTGCGTGGGAGCAGGAGCGCCTGCAAATATTGTTCGGGCAAGGTTTGTTCGAAGTCCTGATTGCCCGTGTTGACAGCATGCCCGGCACTGTAGGTCCGGGGTTTCGCCGACAGGCCCTGACGCTCAAAGCTGACGCACAGCTACAATTGGGAGAAGCGGCCTCTGCGCGTGGTACTTTGCGCCAGCTGTTGTGGTCCGGTGTTGCTGGTGAGCAACGGGAAATACGGGCACGCTGGCGGCAACTGGTGATCCGTAGTTACGTGCTTGAAGACCAGAACGAAGATGCCCGAATAGCATTGCAACGTTACCGGCAGGATTTTGGTGATGAAAGCCCGCAATGGCGCTGGCTGAGTGCCCAGGTCATGCTTCAGGCGGGTGCCGCGGAAGCGGCCCGTGACCTGCTTAAGGATGACAACTCCCAGCAGGGTCAGTTTCTGCGCTCCAGTGCAGCGCTTGAATCTGACCCCGGACAGGCGGCTGCCATCGCAAAGGCTGCTGCGAAGCTGGCTGGTGAGGAGAAAGCGCCAGGCATGCAGAGCGCCTTTTGGGGGCTGGCCGCGAAAGCAGCGGCGCGCGCCGGCAATATGGATCAGCAGATCGAGTATCTTGAAAAAGCCTTGTCGTTACCTGGCGATGCTCAGCTAACACATGGTGTATTGCGGCTGGATGCGGACCAGTTGTGGGATGCTTATCTTGCAAGGGGTAAACGCATCGGCAACGATGAGCAGAAGCTGCTGGGTAGTGATGAAGACTGGTATTTCCCGGCAACTGAGGCCGTTGAGACTGATCCGCTACGTGCGCGCATATTATTTGCAGTACTTGCAGAATACGGTACCGATCCCCAACGCCAAGCCGTAGCCCATGAATATCTGGTTAGCCTGTTAAAAGATGAATCGCACGGCGACGTATTGATCAGGCGCCTCTATCTCGAGTCTGTGCGTTACCAGGATGTCGATCGACTGCCGATCGTTATCCGCTATCAGCTGATCGACGAGGCACTTGAGAGCGGGGACCTCGATACCGCATCACGGTTGATGGCTAATCTGGCTGCACCGGCAGGCAGTGACCGTTTTGACTGGGAGCTTCGGCGCGCGCGTGTCGCTATTTTTACCGGAGATATTGAGGCTGGCGTCAAGTCGTTGGAGCAGCTTTTGTCGTCGGAAGAACAGAAGTGGACGGCACAGAGTATCGATCGCTTAATGCAGGTGATTTTTGATCTGCAGACGGTGCAACATCATGAGCAGGCACTGAAGCTGTTCACTGATATGCTCGACAAGCCGCTGGAGCCGCAACAGCGCCGTGAACTGTTGTTCTGGATGGCTGATTCCCTGCAGGAGCTACAGCGCTATGACGAGGCTGCCTATCTTTACCTGAAATCGGCCACCTTGCATGACCCGACTGCAATGGACCCCTGGGCCCAGACGGCAAGGTACCGGGCTGCCAAGGCGCTGGTCGAAGCTGGACTGTTAGATGACGCTCAACAGATTTACACTACTTTGTTGCGTTCAACTTCGGATGCCAGTCGCAAGGCAGTCCTGCAGAACGAGCTGCAGCGCCTGCATCTGGTCGGAAGCGGTAAACGCCAGGGAGGTAAGTGATGGACGGTCAGCCTTATGATGCGGTGATAGATTCTCCCATTGGACGTCTGGGAATCAGATTGCACGACGGCAGTCTTCGGCAGGTCAAATTTCTGGGCGACGACGTTGCGCTGCAGTCGGCGGTTACGCCTGCGGCTGACGGGGTTGTTGCCGGGATACGTGCTTACTTCAAGACTGGTCTGCATGCCAACGCGCTGGATATAGAGCTGCAAGGAACTGAATTTCAACGCCGGGTCTGGAAGGCGCTGTGTGCTATCCCTGCTGGTCAGGTAACAACCTATGGAGTTCTGGCCGAGAAGCTGGGTAGCAGTGCGCGCGCAGTTGGAAATGCCTGTCGCTGTAACCCGGTGCCGATTCTGGTGCCCTGCCATCGCGTGGTGGCGCGCAACGGACTGGGTGGATTTGCCGGTGATCGCGACGGGCGCCTGGTTGATATAAAAAGATTTCTGCTGGCGCACGAGGGTGTTGAAATCGATGTGACTCGCCCCAATATGGCATGACAGCCAGCAGAATTTTCATGTGAATACACATAATCGATCGAAGGTAATACAGATATATGACGACTGAAACCCAGAAGGAAACCCTGGAATTTCAGGCCGAGGTGCGCCAGTTGCTCGGGCTGATGATCCACTCGCTCTATTCAAACAAGGAGATCTTCCTCCGCGAACTGATCTCCAATGCTTCCGATGCCTGTGACAAGCTGCGCTTTGAAGCGCTGTCCAACGATGCGCTTTACGACGGTGACAGCGATCTCAGGCTCCGGGTCACGTTTGACAAGGAAGCACGCACCGTTACCGTTAGCGATAACGGTATAGGCATGTCACGCGAAGAAGTGATGGACAACATCGGTACTATCGCCAAGTCAGGCACCCGCCAGTTTTTTGAGTCACTGACGGGTGATCAGGGCAAGGACGTTGAATTGATAGGTCAGTTCGGTGTCGGTTTTTACTCCAGCTTTATTGTCGCTGACAAAGTCACTCTGACTACGCGCCGGGCCGGTGCAGCTGCCAATGAAGCGGTGCAATGGGTGTCCAGTGGCGAAGGCGATTATACACTTGAGGTAGTGGACAAGGAGAATCGTGGCACCCGAAACGATCCAGCTGTGCTGGCCGGATCGTTGCGTGGACTTTGACGGTCATGACCAGGAACAGACAGGCCCCTGGGCCAAGCACCGCGATGCCGCGAGACGGGAGGTGGGGCTGGATTGCTGCGGCTGCTGTCGCGGCGCACCATAGCAGTGGTTCTTACGTAGTACCGGCTTCTCTGCTCTCGCGACGGACGGGGCGAGCGACAGACAGTCGAGAGTAGAGCGTACTAGCCAGTAGCAGCTGTTCCTTATTCAGAGAACGAGCGACAAGCTGCCGGCTGTCGAAGGAGTAGCACTACAGCGGAATGAACACTGTATTGTGGCACCTGAAGGAAGGGTCAACACCACCACCGAGTGAGGACGTAGTAGGCCAACAGAAAGCGAAAATTTGCCCACAAATATTCTACTTATAATTTCCAACCGTTTAATTTTAAAACTAATGGAATCTGCTGCGATTGTTTTTCATCATTAGTAAATGGAGCTAAAAATAAGCATCCTAAGAATAGAAGAACGATTAAAAATCGGTTAGAATTCATTGTTAAATAATAATTTTTTATACTAATAAAAGCCTTTTCTACGAACTTCTCTAATCTATACCCTAGTCACCTAGAAAAGTCACCTGAGAAGCTTTCTAAGCGGTTCTGATAACTTATTTTAATTGATCCATACGTTTCTGTCTTTCTTGATCAGATAATTGATTGACGTAGGCCGAAGTACTATCTAATTTTTTTAGAATCACAAAAACAAGAATTTTTGAAACTCGCGGTTCCAGAAAAGAATATTCGGATTGAAATTGGATCTGCTGCAGATACTATTTCTGAACGACCTGTTTTTATCATCTCATCGATCATGAATTAAAAGAAAACGATTTATTATTGGTTACCAAAATTGATCGATGCAGTCGAAATACACTTGAGCTATTTGATAACTTTTAAGTACTATTATACAACACTATAGGTGATTTGTAAATAGAAAATGAATATAAATTTAGATATAATAATAATAATAATAATAATAATATTATTATATTATTATTATAAGAAATATGGTAAATCCTAACTCGTCAGCTTTTCAATTTTCTGAAAAAATTGGTTTATTTATCGGTAAGGTAATGCGATATATTACCCAGTTGTGGAAAGATACCAAGGACATTGAATTTGTTCGTCAAACGATTGGCCATCGCAGCTTGAATGCAACTTCGGCTTACGTGGCTCAGATGGGCGATGAAGAGCGTCAAAATCGTATATCTAGAATCTAGAATAAGGGAGGTACTCTTAATGTACATTGGTTATTTACAAGATCGAAAGTTACTAGGTTACCCAGCTTTAAAGGATACAAGCTGTGGTATTAAACTAGTGTTGATTAACGATTCAACTGTTTTACAAAGCAAAAGAATAATGGTTGTCATTTTTTTAGGAGTGTTAATCGTTTTTGGTAATGCAGAACCTGCTGATGCTAAGGATAATGGATTTTTGCCTGGAGCTGATGCATGGTCAAATAAACCCTCTATATCAAGACCATTGAGGAGAAATTATGGACTTTTTGATAGTAAAACAACTAGTAGTAGTAGTAGTGAGGAGCCAAAAAAAGATCCTTATTCGAATTCTGAGATCAATTCTGACTCAAACGAAAACAGACCCAAATCCACAAATCTGGAACATCACTTTTATTCTCAAGAAGAAACATCTGATGATGAAACAGAAGATGAATGCCCATTATCTGAAGAAAGTAATCGAATTAAAACGGGTGTAACAAAAGATGGTACTTTTGTTCATGTTGAAGCATCTAAAATGCGCGATAAAAGTCATCATATTGACGATTTCATCGACCTAGAAGACCTAGAGGGCAAGTTTGACATTGATTATGTGAAAACCCTAAGTTATGAAGATCGATTAGAGTATGTTCGAAATAAAGACAATCTTCCTGATGAACTTGTTTATCAAATGCAGGATGAAGTGTTAAAATTTTTTACCGATCCCGAAACGATAGCAGTTCCTGGTTTTTTAGGAAAATATAAAGAAGAAGGTACAGTTTTTATTAATTTAAAAATGAACAAAGTAGGTTTCCGTGATAATTCTAATTACAAATGTCGAACAGCCTTGAAGATGAGTGACAAAAAAATACGGCGCCTTGCTGAGACTGATTTTCACTTATTTCCAGATGCTGGAAAGTAAGAAAAATAAAAATTAAATATTATGACATATATGTTAAATATCGAGCGTTATACAGAATTGTTAAAAAAAGAAAGTATTTTAAATGATCAAAAAAAATCACTGCTCTTTGAAAATAAAAAAGAATTTTTAGAATTACTTTCTTATGGCTCACATGTGGAAAGTCAGATTTCCTATGATCGAAAAAATGCATACAATTCTTTAATCGCAGAATATCTCGCTAAAACAATGACCCCTGCTAAATTTAGATCGAAATTCTTAAAAATGCAACGAGAGGATGGTGAAGCTGCAACAATTATTAAGAACGATTTTGAACGATTAGCTACTTTTTCAATCGATTTTAAAGCTGATGAATTCTCTTCTCTAATTCAAGAAATATACGATGTGTCTAATCTAGCATTTGAATTAGGTCCTAAGAATGGTATCCCTGAAGATCGATTTCGTGATTCTATTCAAAAAATCTATTTTAAAATTCAAAACAATAATCAGGAGTGATAGAATTTATCACTCTTGTTAATTATTTTATCTTTCACCTTCACCACTGTTCGAAAGAAATTTCTCAGAAATATACCTACTCAGTCTGGGAAAGCCCCTTCACGGGCCTAGAATCGACCTCTGAGAGGATATTTGATTAGAAATATTTTATTTATTTCTAATCATATTCTGAAAAAAAAATCTTGACGTATAGTCTGTAGTGTGATAAAGTGTTAATTATTATTAACAGAAAGTCTCTTCTGTGATATATATATTATACTTGTTCATCTTACTTTAAAACTTACTAAAACTGCAAACCATTTTATTTAGTCATTTCTAAAACTATATGTCAAAAACACAAAATATTCATTTCAGCGATGAAAAATTAACTCTTGATTATTTGGTTTTCAACTTATCAAGGTTTCGATCACGAATGCGGGAAGTTGCAAAAATCTAAACCCAACTTGAATTCTCTAGTAAGCAGCTATCTAAAAAAGGGTAATTTAGAAGATTTCGTTCAGAAAGAGCGGTTTTTTAAATTGATTCAACTTTTGTCCTTTCTTCGAACTTTGGAATATTCGAGGGAATTTTTAGATAATCAGGCTTATTGTATAGTAGAATTCGCTGTGATGGATTTTATAGGCTTTACAGATGGTGATATGAAAAGTACATATCAGGTGAATAATGATAAAATATACCCATAATTTTAAAAAATATATAAAAAATTTTATTATTTCATTTTTCTTCTAAACCTTTAATTTTTAAAATTAAAGGTTTAGAAAAACTAGTATTAGAAGAGCTAATAAATTAGCCGTTAACAGCTGGAGCTGTTAAAGCAACTGGTAATACTTCACCTGAAGCTAAATCTAATGGGAAGTTGTGAGCGTTACGTTCATGCATTACTTCCATACCTAAGTCAGCACGGTTGATGATGTCAGCCCATGTGTTGATAACACGACCTTGAGAATCAACAACTGATTGGTTGAAGTTGAAACCGTTTAAGTTGAACGCCATTGTACTAACACCCATAGCAGTTAACCAGATACCTAAAACTGGCCATAAAGCTAAGAAGAAGTGTAAAGCACGAGAGTTGTTAAACGAAGCGTATTGGAAGATTAAACGACCAAAGTAACCGTGTGCTGCAACGATGTTGTAAGTTTCTTCTTCTTGACCAAATTTGTAACCGTAGTTAACAGATTCGTTTTCAGTTGTTTCACGAATTAAAGAAGAAGTTACTAATGAACCGTGCATAGCTGAGAATAAAGAACCACCAAATACACCAGCAACACCAGCCATGTGGAATGGGTGCATTAAGATGTTGTGCTCAGCTTGGAATACTAACATGTAGTTGAAAGTACCAGAGATACCTAAAGGCATACCATCAGAGAAAGAACCTTGTCCGATTGGGTATACTAAGAATACTGCAGATGCAGCTGCTACTGGAGCAGAGAATGCTACAAAGATCCAAGGACGCATACCTAAACGGTAGCTTAATTCCCACTCACGACCCATGTAAGATGCAACACCTAATAAGAAGTGTAATACAACTAATTGGTAAGGACCACCGTTGTATAACCACTCATCGATAGAAGCTGATTCCCAAATTGGGTATAAGTGAATACCAATAGCGTTTGAACTAGGAATAACTGCACCACTGATGATGTTGTTACCGTATAATAAAGAACCAGCTACTGGTTCACGGATACCGTCGATATCTACTGGAGGAGCTGCGATGAATGCGATGATGTAGCAAGTTGTAGCTGTTAATAATGTAGGGAACATTAAACAACCAAACCAACCGATGTATAAACGGTTTTCAGTACTAGTAATCCAAGCGCAGAAACGCTCCCATAATGAAACGCCTTCGCGTCTTTCTAAAGTTGCTGTCATAAAAAAGTTTTTGTAATTGTAATTCTTCCCAAGTGTTTTACTTGTTATAAGCAATTATAATACAAACTCTACTTTTTGATCACCTATTATTTTTATTTTATAAATTTAAAAAATTCTAATTCAAATTCAAAAAGAGCACGTGTAGTATTTCCACCAATAAATA
>CAVWAK010000030.1:0-76474 GCA_963752745.1 uncultured Gammaproteobacteria bacterium | reverse complement strand
GCGGTACAACGCCTCTACGACAAAGGTCTTATTACCCAGAAAGACGGTGGTTACCTGACCGAGTTAGGCGTCAAGGCCGCCGAACATGCCCAGGCGCTAATATTAATGCTGGCGCCGCATAAACATAGCATCGCAAGCTGAACCTATGGTTACCCTGCCAGTATTTCACTGGCATATTTTCCCTATATAGTTCGTGGTATTTTGATTGAATCCGCAGCCGGATACCGGCCAGAGCGATTAGCGGATATACTACCGCGCTGCGATTTCATACAGGCCTCGCCCCCGTCCACCGGGTGCAGGGCCACATCAACCCATATTACCCGGAATAAAACATTGCTTAAAACCGCGAATATCACCATGCAATTTGGCTCCAAGCCCCTGTTCGAGAACGTCTCTGTCAAGTTCGGCGATGGCAATCGCTATGGCCTGATCGGAGCCAACGGCTGTGGAAAATCCACTTTCATGAAAATTCTGGGCGGTGACCTGGAAGCCTCTGCCGGCAACGTATCCAAAGACCCGCACGAACGAATCGGCAAATTAAGACAGGACCAGTTTGCCTACGAAGATTACAGCGTCATTGACACCGTAATCATCGGGCATGAGGAACTTTGGGCGGTCAAATCCGAACGTGACGCGATTTACGCCAACCCGGAGATGACCGAGGAAGATGGTATTCGGGCCGCCCACCTTGAATCTGAATTCGCGGAAATGGATGGCTACACGGCTGAGGCCCGCGCCGGCGAACTACTACTGGGGGTAGGCATACCGATTGAACAACACAACGGCCCCATGAGCGAAGTTGCACCCGGCTGGAAATTGCGCGTATTACTGGCACAGGTCCTGTTCTCTGAACCGGATATCATGCTGCTGGACGAACCCACCAACAACCTCGACATCAATGCCATTCGCTGGCTGGAAGGTGTGTTGAACGAACGCAACTGCACCATGATCATCATTTCCCATGACCGCCATTTCCTCAACAGCGTCTGTACCCACATGGCTGATCTGGACTACGGGGAGATACGCATGTACCCCGGCTCCTATGATGAATACATGATCGCTGCTACGCGGGCAAACGAAACGTTACTGGCAAACAATGCCAAGAAACAGGCACAGGTCGCTGAACTCAAAGCCTTCGTCAGCCGTTTCTCCGCAAACGCATCAAAATCCAAGCAGGCGACCTCACGTGCCAGACAAATTGACAAAATCAAGCTGGAAGAAGTTAAGCCCTCCAGCCGTCAAAACCCCTATATCCGTTTTGACCAGGACAAGAAACTGCATCGCCTTGCACTGGAGATCGAAGGCCTGGGCAAGAGTTTTGATGAAGAGCTGTTTACCGATCTCAGCCTCATGGTAGAAGTCGGTGAACGTATTGCCGTGATCGGCCCTAACGGCATCGGCAAATCCACCCTGTTAAAATGCCTGGTCGGCGACCTGGAGCCATCAGCCGGTAATGTGAAATGGTCTGAAAATTCAGAGATTGGCTACTATGCACAGGATCACGCCGCTGACTTCAAAGCAGACAAATCGCTAATCGACTGGATGGGGCAATGGGGCCAGGAAACCGATGACGAACAGGTTATTCGTGGCACACTCGGACGCCTGCTGTTTTCCCAGGATGACATCAATAAATCCGTCAAGGTGATCTCCGGTGGTGAACAGGGCCGCATGCTGTTCGGGAAACTCATGCTGCAGCGTCCGAATATCATGTTAATGGACGAACCCACCAACCACCTGGACATGGAATCGATTGAATCACTGAACCTGGCACTGGAAAATTATCCCGGCACGTTAATCTTTGTCAGTCATGACCGTGAATTTGTGTCTTCATTGGCGACACGCATTATTGAACTGACGCCAACGGGCATCGTGGATTTCCACGGCACTTATGACGACTACCTGGGCAGTCAGGACATAGAGCAACGAAAGGTAAAGGCATCACGCTAACAGCGCGCTATGGTGAAGAAAATCGCAGTTTTTGCCGATGTGCAGAACATTTACTACACCACCCGTGACGCCTATGGTCGCCAGTTTAATTATCGAAAACTCTGGCAACGAATCAGTGCTGAAGGGGAGATCGTTTCTGCAACCGCCTATGCCATCCATCGAAATGATGACAAGCAGCTCAAATTCCAGGATGCCCTCAAACACATCGGCTTCACGGTAAAGCTCAAACCCTATATTCAACGGAGTGATGGCTCCGCCAAGGGCGACTGGGACGTTGGCATTGCCATTGATGTGATGGACACGGCAAAAGACGTTGATACCGTCGTGCTGCTGTCTGGAGATGGAGACTTCGACCTGTTGATGGAAAAAATCAAAAAGGATTATGCCGTCAGCGCTGAAGTCTATGGCGTACCGGCACTCACAGCCAACTCTCTTATCGATGCCGCCAGCATCTACCATCGCATTGACGAAGACTTGTTGCTTTAGGCAATCCCGGCTGTTTTTTCCAGCACTGTAAAAACAACATCAACTGTTAATTCCAGTCTTTGCAAATTGAGCGCAGCCTCCCTGCCCGTTTTATTCGCCCTGTAGAAATGCGGCGTCATTACCAGCAAATTGCTGATTTGCAGGTTATTGATTTCCCCTGCCCTGAATTGCAGCGGCTGTCTGTCCCGAACTGAAAACCCTGCTTCTTCGGCACACGCAAGGTCCGGAGAATCTGTTTTTTTGACGTCCGCATAAATCAGCTCCCGCAACTCCCTTAAATGATCGGGTCCGGGCTCAACGAGAATCACCTTGCCTCCCGGCCTTAATATTTTCGCAAACCCCTCGAAGCTCTGGAAACCAAACACACAGGTAATTATGTCAACACTGGCAGGTTCAACCGGCGGCTGCCTGTTTGTTCCTACAAGCCAGGTTATCTGTTTGTTTCTTTTTGCTGCACTCGCTATTGCATCTTTCGATATATCCAGACCAATGAAGGAGAGATCACCACAACCATCTTTCTCCTTTAAATGTTTAAATAAATAATCAAAGTAATAGCCTTCACCACAACCGGCATCCATAAAGCAGGTTTCTTTACCATCCGTAATCTGCGCAAATGTTATTGCAGCCAACTTGTCGGCTACAGGCTCATAGATACCTGAATTCAAAAATTCAGCTCTCGCTGAAACCATCTCCCTGCTATCACCAGGCTGCTTCGATCGCTTGTGCTGCACCGGTAATAAATTCACATACCCCTGCCGCGCTACATCGAAAACATGCCCATTCTCACAATCCACCTGCTTGCCGTGGAATACAAGCCGCGCTCCGTCAATCGGGCAAGCCAGGTTTTGTGCCCTTATTATTTTCATACGTAATGTACAAGGCGCGCGTAAGCTACCACATCAAATCATCGGGGACCTTGTAATCCGCGTAGGGGTCGTCGTCGCCCTCTTCCAGTTGAGTCGCTGCATTGCTCACAACACAGGATTCATCGCGAAGTTTTATTTTCTCCGCCACCACAGATGGAATCACCTCATAGCCGTCATCAAACCTGACAATAGCCAGGAGTCCGCGTCCCAGCTTGTCGTGAACCTCTTCCGTGACAAAGAGCTTCTTGATCGCAGTACCATCCTGGAAGTTATAACCCGTTTCGCCATCATCCCGCGGCAAGCGATTCATTTCGACCAGTTGACGTATCTGCGCCTGAATCGCCTTGTGCTCGGCCGCTTCTTTTTGCAGTCGATTGAGTTCACGATCACGAGCCGCCTTCTCTGCCGCCAGCTGACGGGCAGACTCCGCCGCCTCATTAACGGCATCGACTTTGTTCTGTTTCTTCTGCCTGTGCTTTGACTTCTTTGCCTTGTTGAGCTGGTCCTTGTTTACCAGGCCCGCCTTGAGAAGCTGGTCACCAAACGAGTTTGCCATCGGAGTTACCTTGAATTTCCAGTCATACGATAAATAATCCGCCTATTCTAACCCGGCGCCCGCTCATAATGGAGACCCTGACCATTGCCCCAGAAATCCACGCACCGAAGCTTTTGGAACCCGTGATAATGACTGCATCAACGAGAAGGGAATACGCTCTATACAGTATCCATTGTTGATATCTTCCAGCATACCCAGCCAGAGGTGAGCTGTCATTTCCGCGTCTGCAAGTGCCCGGTGAAACGTTCCATCGTTGGGCAGCTGATTGAACGCCACCAGCGTGCCGAGTTTATGGTTTGGCGCATCCTGATACACGCGCCGCGCCGCCAGCATGGAGCAGGCAAACTCACCTTTATAGTCCCTGCTGATACGATAGCACTCGGCATCAAGGAAACGCCGATCAAACGACGCATTGTGCGCGACCAGGTTACAGTCACCGACAAAGTCGGCAAATTCGTCCATTACCTCCTCGCAGGGAGGCGCCTGTTTCAACATCGCATTGGTGATGCCGGTAAAGTCTTCAATAAATCCGTTGACCCGCATTCCCGGATTCATCAGACACTGGAATCTGTCGACGACTTCACCTTGCTCCAGCTTCACAGCACCGATTTCAATGGCACGGTCGCCGTGATCGGGAGACATACCCGTGGTCTCGAAATCGAGAACTATGACCGTATCTGCGTTGATATTTTTATGATCAATCACTGTCTGCCGTGTTCTTCCCAGTCCTGAAAATAACAAATGACTCTATTCGTGTTCCGCCTGATCAAGCAGAGGCACCAGTTCCTTCCAGACACGATCCACAATGAGCGGCTGGGCGACAGCATTGGGGTGAATGCCATCCTGCTGCATCAGATTCTGTTTGGTACCAATTCCGTCTACCAGCGAAGGTAGCAGGGCCAGATTCCGTTCGCCCGCGAGCTCATGGTAGATAGACTGGAACTTTTCGGTGTAGCGAGGACCATAGTTGGGTGGCAGTTGCATACCGATAAGCAGAACCTGCGATCCTGCCTCCTGCGAGCTGGCAATCATGGCGGCCAGGTTGCTTTTCATGGCCGTAAGGGACAGGCCGCGCAGGCCATCGTTACCACCGAGTTCCAGTAGCACCACTGCCGGTTCATGGCTGGCAAGGGCCTGGGGCAGCCGGGAGCGGGCGTTTGCGGTAGTGTCACCGCTGATGCTGGCATTGACGATCCGGTAGGGATAGCCCCCGGTGTCGAGGCGCCGCTGCAGCAGGGAAACCCACCCGTGTTCTACCGGAATTCCGTAGGCGGCGCTCAAACTGTCGCCAACAATCAGTATGATCCGGGCATGGGCCGTAGTCGGCAGGATCAGCAACAACAGAAGCAGGATTCGATTCAACATGTCTGGAACAAAGCATACCACTATGATTGCCGCACGGAACTTGAGTAAACGTGTGGAAACTGCCGCCGGCCCGCTGGATATCCTCACAGATATCGGTCTCGACATCCAGGCGAGAGAGGCCGTGGCCATTGCCGGCGTTTCCGGGTCCGGCAAATCAACCCTGCTGGGACTGCTCGCCGGACTGGATCTGCCTTCCGCCGGCGAGGTGTTTCTGTCCAAATATCGACTCAATGACCTGGATGAAGATGGCCGGGCCCGGGTACGCGGCGAGCTGGTCGGCTTCGTGTTCCAGTCCTTTCAGTTACTACCCGGCTTAACGGCGCTCGAAAACGTCATGTTGCCGCTGGAATTGAGAGGTGATCAGAATCCACGTGACCAGGCCATGGAGCTGTTGAGCCGTGTCGGACTGGAAGGACGCCTGCAGCATTATCCAAAACAGCTGTCAGGCGGCGAGCAGCAGCGAGTGGCCATTGCACGCGCCTTCGCCACCGAACCTGCCATCCTGTTTGCCGATGAGCCGACCGGCAACCTCGACAATGTGACCGGTGAGCGGGTGATTGATTTGTTGTTCCGCCTTAACCAGGACAAGGGCACCACCCTGGTACTCGTAACCCACGATGAGCATCTGGCCGGCCGTTGCGATCGACTGGTCCGCCTGGAAGCGGGCAGGATCGTCTCTGACGTCACAGAGGACCGCAGCGCATGAGTCACTGGCGCCTGGCCATGCGGTTAATGATCCGCAACTGGCATTCCGGAGAACAACGTATTCTGGTGTCTGCGCTGGTGATCGCCGTGGCAGCCAGCACGGCCATCGGCTTCTTCACCGATCGGCTTGGCCGCGGCATGGCAAACCAGTCGGCTGACTTTCTGGGTGCCGACCTGACCCTGGTCAGCCCGCGCCCTGTGAATACCGACTGGCTGCGCGAAGCGCGCGCCGAAGGCTTGCAGGCTATCGAAACCCTTGAGTTCGCCAGCGTGGTCGTCAGTGGTGAAGCGTTATTGCTATCCAGTGTGAAAGCGGTGCAGGATGGTTTCCCCCTGCGTGGCACGATACGCACGGCACCGGCGCCATTCGCGCCCGATGCGGACACCAGTGAACTACCCCGCCCCGGCGAAGCCTGGGCAGCACCACGCCTGCTTACCAACCTCGGCCTGAAGGTGGGAGATCCCGTGGAAGTCGGCTCGCATACGCTCACCATTACCCGCGTAATCACATTCGAACCCGGCCAGGTCGGGAACCCGTTCGGCATATCGCCACGACTGCTTATGCGCATGGAAGATGTCCCTGCCACTGGCGTGGTACAACCGGGCAGCCGGCTTAAATACCAGTACCTGTTTGCCGGCCGCGAAGTGGACGTGGCGGTATTCCGCAACGGGCTGCAAGGGCGCCTTGGACCCAGCCACGAGCTGGTGGGTGTGAAGGAAGGTCGGCGCGCCGTGGGTTCGGCGCTGGAACGGGCAGAACGTTTCCTCGGACTTTCCGTGCTCGCGGCGATCATACTGGCAGGCGTCGCTGTAGCGATGGCGGCACGGCGCTACAGCGAGCGACATTTCGATATGAGCGCGATGCTGCGCTGCATGGGCGCTTCGCAGCGGGACCTGCTGGCGCTCTATCTTCCCCAGCTGCTGGTGCTCGGCCTGGCCGCTTCCGCAGTCGGCTGTTTTCTTGGCTGGGTTGCCCAGTTCGGCATTTTGTACCTGTTGGCCGATCTATTACCCGCCGCCCCCTCCACACCCCGGGCATGGCCGGTGTTGGCGGGCTTCGCCACCGGCCTGATCATACTGGCCGGCTTTGCGCTACCGCCCGTGATGCGCCTTAAAGGCGTGCCACCATTACGCGTGTTACGCCGCGACTTGCTGCCCATGCCCAGCCGCGCCTGGCTGGTCTATGGTGCCGCCCTCTGCGCCATTGTCGCAGTGATGTGGCGCTATACGGACAGCTGGCCGTTGACACTGTCGGTGCTGGCCGGTGGTGTTGCGCTGGTCGCTCTATTGGGTCTGTTCGCCCTGCTGTTGTTAATGCTGAGCCGGCGGTTTAATACCCGGGTTGGCGTAGCGTGGCGTTTTGGCCTGAACAATCTTTGGCGCCGTCGGCGTAGCAGCATCAACCAGATACTGGCATTTGGCCTGACGCTGATGGCAATGGCAGTAGTGGCCCTGGTGCGTACCGACCTGTTAACGACCTGGCAACAGCAACTGCCTGCCGATGTACCCAATCACTTCGCCATTAACATCCTGCCGGACCAGGTGGAAGCCTTTGGCGCATTCATGCAACAGGCCGGTATCGAGACCGCACAGCTCTACCCCATGGTGCGCGGCCGGCTGGTGGAGATCAACGGCACGGCAGTGCGCAAGGCCGTTACCAAGGAAGCGCGCAATGACAATGCCCTGAACCGCGAACTCAACCTGACGTGGACCACCGAACTGCAGGAAGACAACAGCATCCTGGACGGACGCTGGTGGCAACCGGATGACACCGGAAAACCCTTCGTATCAGTCGAGTCCAAACTGGCAAAACGCATGGGCATCAATATGGGTGACGAGCTGCGCTTCGCGGTCGGCGAACAACGTTTCACGGCAAAGGTCACAAGTATCCGCAACGTAAAGTGGGATTCTTTCCGGCCCAATTTCTACATGGTGTTTCCACCAAAAGTAATTCACCGCTTCCCCGCCACCTACATGACCAGTTTCTATCTGCATAAAGCGGAAAAACCGATGCTTCGCGAAATGGTGGCCCGTTACCCGGCCGTGACAGTACTGGAAATGGACCGGGTCATCGAACAGGTAGGCCGTATCTTCCGGCAGGTCACACTGACTGTCGAGTATGTACTGGTCTTTACCCTGCTGGCCGGGTTTGCAGTGTTGTTCGCTGCTCTGCAAGCCAGCCAGGACGATCGGCTTTACGAAGGTGCACTGTTGCGCGCGCTCGGCGGCAGCCGCCGCCAGTTGCGCGCCGGACATCTGGCGGAGTTCTCAGCACTGGGCGGACTGGCGGGCCTGCTTGCAGCCATGGGCGCAGAATGCCTGACCTGGGTGCTGTACAGCGAAGTGCTGCACCTGGAATACAGCTTTCAGTGGCCAGTATGGCTCGCTGCACCCCTCGCCGGAGCACTGCTTATCGGTGCCGCCGGTTACTGGGGCACAAGGGCCGTGGTCGAACGCAGCCCCATGTTATTGCTGCACAACCAATAGCGATGACGCCGGTGACCAGTACTACATACCTGCCATCACCGCATTACGATCGCATTTCCTGATCTCGGAGAGAACCTCTTCCGAAGTGACGGTTTCACAATTGTATGCCACCACCATGGAATGAGGGTGTTCTTCCTCTCTGAAGTGCACTGAAATCACACCTTCATGAGCCCGAAGGTCCTGTTCGATCTTGTCGCTGTCGTCACAGGAAGTTTCCGGATGAAGATGAACGACAATATCCGCAATGTGTGCCTCTTTGTTCATGTCAGCCTCCTTGCTGGTAGTACCAGCAAACTCAGGTACAGCCAGACAGATGCGCGACCCAGCCAGGACTCGTGTCTCACCTGCCTCTCCAACCTGGCTAATTCACAACCTCTGCTAAAAGATATATAGCACTAAATTCCCTCTCTTGCCCCGGCTTGTGGCTATTACTTTTTTCAATGATTCAAGCCGGGACTGGCTGCCATTGCTTATCCCTGTTTCGCCTCCACTTTAATATCCACCGATGCACCCTGGGTGATGGTATTGAATACCGGCGAGTATTCAGCTCAAACCCGAATTCAGATCTGGCCGCCATGACTTATCAGCTGGCACCTGAACCGCTAATCCACCGCCCTGGCAATCTTTCCGGCCGTGACGTAAGTTGCGAATTCGCGGTCACTGTGGGAGACATGACCGATAAACCAGGATTTCAGCGCCTTGAGAATTTCCGGATCCATGTAGCAACTATCACTTTCCAGGCGGCCGGAAAAAGTCGATTTCAGTTCTGCAAGCAACATTGCATGCTCGTACACATGGGACGCATACCCTGGGTATGCGGCCTTTTTCATCATCGCTTCTTCGAACCTGAAGTGGTCCCTGGTATTTTTATACAACCCGTCCATCAGCTCACTGAGGACTGTTCTCTGCTGTTGCTTGTCTCCGCTCTCTGATTCGCTGTACTGATGACATGCCTGCACAAGCTGGTTAATGCCGTCTGAAAGCACCTTGTGCTGGTTATCCAGGGCATCTATACCCAGCAGCCATTCGTCACGCCAATTGATAAAAGGCTCCACTCACCGCTACTCCTATGCAGTCTCCGGTAATGACTTCAACTGTTCTGATTTTTTAATCGATCCGCCATGCCGGCGTATCGTGCAACGATAGACTACGCTTGTACAGAGTTCTCCTGCTCCATCCGGAATCCAGTCACCCTAATAATAGAATAGCCACAGGAAATTGCTTAACTTCGACACAACACTCAATCAAGATTGTTTATAAAATCGGCAATGGGTGGCCAGTAGAACGGCCCATACCTGTCTTGCAAGTCATTGTGGCCTGCCCCCTCTATCTTTATGAACTGTTTCCTGGCCCTGGCAGTATCGAATAATTCCTTGCCCATGAAAAAAGGAATGACGCGATCATCAGTACCATGAATAATCAGAAGCGGCGCTTTTACCTGCTTGATTTTGGTCAGGTTATCAAACGAATTATCGGCAATGGAAGCAATAATTCCCAAACCGCTCGCTTCTGCATGTGCCTTTCCACTGGTTAGTGGCGTCACCAGAATCAGGCCGCCAATCTCGTGTTGTTGCGCGAGGTGTAATGCCACCGTTGCTCCTATCGAACGGCCCAATATAATGACATTGTTTTTCGGATAGCCCAGTTTTTCAGTCACATAACGATAGACCGCATCGCCATCCTGGTAGATTCCCGACTCACCTGGCGTGCCTTCGCTGTTTCCATAGCCACGATAGCTTGCGCCGACAACACTCACGCCGGATTTTCGCAGCTGAACCAAACCCGGAATCCGGTGATAAATATTGCCGGCGTTACCATGAAAATATATCAATACTTTATCGGATTCGGCCAGGGGAAGATAAAGCCCCTGTATTTTTACGCCATCGCCGGTAGTAACAGCAAATTCCTCAATTCCATCGGGAAGCTGATCTGCCGGTATAACATTCACGTTATCCGGATGAAATGCGACATAGTTAACGACAGAATCACACCCGGACAGAATCACAGCCGATGTGACTATAATCGTAATCAATAGCGCTAGCGTTGACATTGCATGATCTGAAAGCAGAGATACACCATCCTTACTATCCTGATGAGAATCCAGACAGAGACTCTTCCGGTGGGCAATAGCTCCGCTTTTCATCCTCGAGCCGGGACTGCATGAACTTTACCCCACTCACGCTGCCCAACGAAACACCCAAGGAGAACGTATTGTGAAAATATTCCCGGTCGGCGCAGCACTGTTGATTCTGGCTCACGCGTTCACGACAACTGCCTATGCGGAAGAGCAGCGGCATAGCTCACTGGGCATGGCCTTTGTCTACGTCCCACCAGGCGAATTCCGGATGGGCACCAGCCTGGACGAAGCAGAAACCATCGCCTGGGAAATGGAAACCCCGGATGCGAGCAAATTCCTGGATGAAGCGCCCGTGCATGCTGTGTCTATCAGCAATGGTTTCTGGTTGGGGCGGACCGAGGTGACACAGGACCAGTGGTACCAGGTAATGGGTGACAAACCGGGGCCAGCCGAACTTTGGCAACAATCCGACTGGCAATCGCTACCGGTGGTCTCGGTTTCGTGGGAAATGGCACAGCAATTCATCGGCAAACTGAATCAACTCGACAAGCAATTCAGCTATCGCCTGCCCACCGAAGCGGAATGGGAGTATGCCGCCAGGGCCGGCAGCACTTCGATTCGACCGGTACCGGTGCAGCAACTCACCGACTATGCCTGGTTTATTGAGAATTCCGGAGATACTCCACACCCGGTCGCAACCCGCAAGCCGAATGCCTTCGGACTGTATGACATGCTGGGTAACGCCTGGGAGTGGGTCAATGATCGCTATCACCCGGACACCTACACAAAATCCAAACGCATCAACCCGAAGGGGCCTGCGGAAGGCGAATCACGGGTGCGTCGCGGTGGCTCGTATCACTGCCCCCTGTTTCAAACCCGCCCTGCGTATCGCTCAGCCAACAAACCGGACACAGCGTATTCAGTGATCAGTTTTCGCGTGCTGGCTGAAGAAAAATAAGTTGGCAGGATTCACGCATTGGCTGCTTCGCTTTTACCATTCAACAACGTACGCATTACCTCCGCAGTCATTGGGCGCCCATGGAGATAGCCCTGGATCTGGGCACAGCCTTTCTGCAACAGAAAGGCCTGCTGCTGCTCGGTTTCCACGCCTTCTGCAATAATATCCAGGCCCATACTCCGGGCCAGGGCGATTACCGCCAGCACAATTGCTTCATCTTCCTCGTCACCCGGTATATCGCGCACGAAAGACTGGTCGATTTTCAGCTTGTCGACCGGAAGGCGTTTCAGGTAACTCAATGAGGAATATCCGGTTCCAAAATCGTCGATAGCAATCTCGATACCCAGGTCACTGATGCGCTGCAACAGGTCTATCGCCCTGTCGGGCTTCTTCATGATCTCCCCTTCGGTAATCTCGAGCGCAAGCCATTGCGGTCTGAAACCCGTATCCCTCAGGGTCAACCCGATCATCTCCAGCAGATCGGCCTGATACAACTGTTTAACCGCGAGATTAAGCGCAAGCTTGCCCGGCTCAAGTCCTTCCCGATACCACTCACTGACTTGCGCCATGGCCGTTCGCATTACCCATCGGTCAATCGGGACAATCAGCCCCGTCTCCTCCGCCATCGGAATAAACTGCGCGGGAGAAACCATCCCCATTTCCGGATGCTCCCAGCGCAACAGGGCTTCCACCCCCACCAACGCATGCTGCTCTACATCGTATTGCGGCTGGTAATATACAACGAACTCTTCGTTCTCCAGTGCGCGGCGCAGGTTTGCTTCCATCAGAACCCGTTGAAACGCGCGTTCGGTCATATCCTGTGTGTAAAACTGGTAACTGTTCCTGCCTTCATCTTTCGCCTTATACATCGCTGCATCTGCATTACGCAGCAAATCATGGGACGTCTCACCATCATCAGGATATACGCTGATACCAATACTACTGGTGATATAAAGTTCGTTATCACCTATAACCATCGAGTCCTGCAGGACATCAACCAGATGTTCCACGAGATTGTTTATCGGCTGTACATCTTCAATACTGTTTATGATCAATGTAAATTCGTCGCCACCCAGCCTGGCAATGGTGTCGACTTCACGCAGGTTGTCGCGCAGCTTGTTGGCAATATAAACAAGCACCTGGTCGCCAGTAGCATGTCCGAGGCTGTCGTTAATCTCTTTGAAGTTATCCAGATCAAGAAACAGAACAGCCAGTTTGTTATTCGCCCGGTGCGCCTGCTTTATGGCCTGATCAAGCCTGTCAAGAAACAGACTTCGGTTAGGCAAGTTGGTCAGCTCGTCATGATAGGCCTGATGCTCCAGCTGTTCCTCGATCCCCTTGCGCTTTTCCACTTCCAGCGACAGCGAGACCGTTTTGCTTATCGCAGACGAAAACTCCCGATCCTGTGGTGACCAGCCTCTCTGAACCCCAACCTGCTCGTGACAGACGACACCGATAACATTCCCATGATAGAAAATTGGCGCATCCAGCATGGAAACAATACCCAGGGGTTCAAGATATGTCTGGGTGAATTCACTGGTGCGAACATCGTTCATGGCATCAGTGATCGCCATCAGCTTGCCTTCCTGCAAAGCCTCGAAGTATCGAGGGAATTCCCTTTTACTCAGCTCCATGCCGGATGCATATTCTCCGGAGGAAGCAAGATAGAGTATTTCGCACTTGATAGCTGAACGATCGTCGTTGTAAAGCCAGATACTGACGCGATCGACATTCAGAGTCCGGGACGAGATTTCTGTTGCCCGCTGCAGCGCCTCTTCAATGTTCTTGTAGTCAACTCTTGACCATTCCAGTAGTGCATCCTGGAACCGCTCGACCTGTTCAAATCGCTGCTTCTCTTGCTGCTCGGCATTTTTGATATTGGTGATATCCAGTACCGTGCCAACAATATTGGTCGGCTTGCCGCTTTCACTGAAGTTCACATAGCCCATTTCCCGAACATAACGGACCGAGCCATCCTTCCGGGTTATCTTCAGCTCGACTTCAAAAGTATTTTTATTCTCGATGGCATCAGCAATTACCGCTTCAGTCTTTGCATGATCTTCAGGCGTCAGGTAGGAGAGATAAATCTCAAGGGTTGGCCGAAAGCTCCGTGGCTGTTCGCCGAATATCCTGAAGACCTCGTCGGACCAGGTAACGGCATTTGTCGAAATATCCCTCTCCCAGCTCCCCAGGTGGGCAACCTGCTGCGCGGTGGTCAGGCTGTTTTTCGCCTTGCGCAACGCATCAGCCTGTTCGGATATCTTGTTTTTCTTTTTCTGGATCTGGCGGTTTTTTATTGACAACAGGATCAGGAAACCAGCCATTAACAGAAAAATGAGCGCGAGGAGGCCTACCATGGTTCCGAGCACAAGGCTCCGGTTGCGTTCATAGAAGGTCGTCGGCTGGTTGAGGATAGTCGCGACGTCGGCAACGTCCTGAGGTAATTTGAGGCCATGTCTTGATAACTCAGCCTGGTCAAAAATATACTCGTTAGGACTTTTCTCCACCGCTTCAATTCGATCCAGATCATCGCCGGAGAGGCAGGATAAAGCCATGCTACCCGCCGTGTTTCCCTGTTGTTTTCCACTGGTAACGAAGCCCCCAAGAACACCGGGGAACAAGTACGCATCTTCCATACTGAGAATAATAAAATCACCGGCGGCGGCGATTTGTCTTATTGTTTCGGCGAGCGCCAGCGTTTGTCCTGAAGCGTCACTCATCTCACCCAGCGTTGTCAGGAAAAGATACTGTTCGCGCCGTTGCTGCAAAAGCGCAACCAGCTGATCGATATTCTTTTCGGCTATATAAGTAGCGTTGATTTTAGGATGATATTGCAGCGCCTCCTTTATATCCTGCTCTATTGCCAGGTAAGTACCGGAGGCGTCACCAACCACAACAATATCCTTGACGTCTCGCGCCATACTTTCCAGCAGTTCTATATTGGCGCTGATTTCCTTTTTTTCAAAAACACCGGTCACCCGTGACGGGGTAATGTCTTTCTGCACAGCGTAGTCGTTGACGCCTGAAAATATGACCGGCACCCCCGGAAATATTTCTTCCAGACTCGAGAGCGCAAAGCGGAGCGCATTATCGTCAGTAACGTAAACCAGGTCCGGGCGATAATTTGCGTATTTATATTCAAGATAGGCGGAAAACTTTTCCGCATAAGCCTGATCGAACTGCCTGCGCTTGGTATCCAGGTACTCTGTACTAATAACAGGCGGCTGGGACAACCCGGACATCAGCGTTTGGATAAAACCCTCGTGCTGGTCCCTGGTCCAGGGATATTCCTGGCTGTACGAATGCAACACAAAAACCTGAGCACGGCTTCCCGGGAAAACTTCTGCCGAGATAGAGAACAATAAAAGCAGGGCAACATACCGCATCAAACCACCACCTCGATTTCACGAAGCTCTTCTGTTGATTTACAGCCTGTGCCCCGAGCCAATAAGCTGTTGTCTCAGAGCGTTTTTTTGGCGCTCATCAGTTATCGGCATATCACGGAATTTATAAAGAGCCACTGCCATGAAGGGCCAGATTGACAGCACATCATTTCGACTGGTGGCAGTGCAGCAGTTTACTGACCACGGCTGCTCAGAAACCGGCGCACATACCAGCAACTTGCCTCTATGGTATAGCCCTGTTCTCGCGCCCACGCCAGGCCAGTGCGTACCAGCTTCTCTGCGACGCCATGTCCGCGCAGCGATTCCGGTACAAACGTATAGGTAAAATCGATACCGCTTCGAGGCAACAGCTGATACTCGAGCAGAGCCTCCTGGCCGTCTACTAATGCCACAAAGCGTAACTGCCGAGGCTGATGATCGATGCGTAATGTATCACTCATGGCCTATCGTATCAGCGCACCATTACAGGTGAAAGCACTGTAGATATATTCTTTATCTTTATGTTTTATATATATTTATAAAGATCACAATTCGAGTTCCTGACCTTGCTCCGGGACATCGGCCCTGAACCCCAGCTCGCCTTCCAGCCGGTCACGGAAATCCTGCTTGGACTGCGCTTCGCCATGCACCACATGCACTGCCGGGTCATTCCTGAAATGACTGATCCAGCGGCTGAGGTCATCGACGTCGGCATGCGCGGATAAACCACCGACGGTATGCACCTGCGCGCGCACCGGATAGAAATCACCGTGTATCTTTACCTGCTCCTCGCCGTCCACCAGCCGGCGTCCCAGCGTGCCATAGGCCTGGTAACCGACAATCATGATATGCGTGCCTTCGCGGGCAATGTTGCGTTTGAGGTGGTGAACAATGCGACCGCCATTGCACATGCCGCTGCCGGCGATGATAATGGCGCCGCTCCTGATATTGTTGATCGCCATCGAGTCCTCCACACTGGACGTCAGGTGCAGAGCCTTGAAGGGTGGCATTTCATTCATGTTACGCCGCAGGCGTGTCGCCTCCTCGTCGTACAGGTGCGGGTAGTCCCAGTAGACCTTGCTGGCCTTGATCGCCATCGGGCTGTCGAGAAATACTTCCCAGCGATCCAGTTCCCATTCATCGTAATGCTTGCCGAGGAAGTACAGAATCTCCTGGCTGCGCCCTATCGAAAAGGCGGGAATCAGCAGGTTGCCATGCTGGTGACTGGCGGAACTGATAATTTCGCCGATTTCATCTATGGTCATCTGCCGGTCGCGGTGGCGTCGGTTGCCATAGGTGCTTTCGATCAGCACATGGTCGGCCTCCTCGATGACAGCAGGATCATTCAGAATCGGCGAGTCATACTGCCCCAGGTCACCGCTGAATACGATCTTGCGTTGCACACCGTTTTCATTCAGCCACACTTCCACACTGCTTGAGCCCAGGATATGCCCGGCATCCTGGAAGCGTATGCTGATACCTGGCAGAATTTCTTTTTTCTCGCGATAGCGCATGCCGACGATATTCGCCAGCGCATTGCGGGCATCCTCAATGCTATACAGTGGCTCGATCAGCGGTTTGTTCTTGCGCTTGCGCCACTTGTTCTCGTAATCGGCATCGCGCCTCTGCAACGAGGCAGAATCCTCCAGCAGAATTTCACACAGGGCACCCGTTGCATTCTGTGTATAGATTGGCCCCTGGTACCCCTGCTTCACCAGTAACGGCAGCCGGCCCGAATGATCGATATGCCCATGACTCAGCACCACAGCACTGATGTCACCCGGTGAAAATGGAAATGGCTCCCGATTTCTGGCCTCCTCCTCACGACGCCCCTGGATAAGGCCGCAGTCCAGCAGCACCAGGTGGCCATTGGCTCGCAGGATATGACAGGAACCGGTAATACCGCTGGTCGCGCCGTAGAATTCAATGTGCATGGGCAAAGTTCCAGTTAATTCTCATAATTTCATTTCGGTTTGTGCTGGCCTGATAAGACTATGTTCCAGCCCCGCTGCCAGGGCAAGTAGAACAGGAACCCGGTTATTTCCGGATCTAAAGCACATTTGCATTCGTTCTGAGCAGCGGCAGTGGTACGATTAGCTACTATAACCTTAGGAGTTGGGCCGTCGAAAGACAGCAGCGCCCAGCGTTCCTCACGGCTAGCCGGAGCATGTAATGAAGAAAGTATCATCTTTTGCCGCGCACGTTACCGCCGCGCTGACGGCTATCGCGGCAGAAAGCGCCTGGTCGAATGAAATAACGCCGGGCGGGCCTGCCGGGAACACACCTGCATACAGTAACGGTCCTGCACCGGGCTGGTATCCGCCGCCACCGCCTCACAACGCTCGCGGCTACGCGCAACCCTGGCAGCAACAGTCATACTGGCCTGCACCCCCGCAGGGTTACGGTCAGTTGCCACCCGCCTATCCGCCACGTGGACAATACCGGGCTGCACCGGCGACCTCGGTAAACCCCCTCAGCGCTGAACTTAAACACACGCAGGAGCAATTGACAGCGAAAAACACGGAGCTGGGCAAGGTCCGTGCAACCCTGGAACAGTTACGCGTCATACTTCAGGACAGGCTTGAAGCAGAAATTACGCTTAACGAGAAAGTGGCGGCCATCACCAGCGAACAACAAGCCATGCAGGCACGCATTACCGAACTGACCGCAGAATTAGACTCTACCACCGCGGCACTGGAACAAAATCGCCAGCAGACCACAGACAATCAGAAACAAGCCCATGAGCTGACAGCAGAGCGTAACCAGCTACGCGATGATATTGCCAACCGTGACGAGCAGCTGGCGACCTTGCGGGCTGAACTGCAGACCATCACGCAGACCCTGAAGCAGGCACAATCCGAGGCCAGCAGTTCCAGTCAGCAACTCAGCGACTTCGGGGCGCAGGCCGATGCCTTGAAGATCGAGCGGACGGAACTTCAAGCCCAACTGGATGATCGCCAAACTGCACTGCGGGATGTGGAACAGAAGCTCGCCAGTGTGATTGCCGAACGCGATAAGCTGCAGGCAGACCTCACCGCCCGCAGCGAGGAACTACCCAGGCACAGGCCGCCCTGGCTGCCGATCAATCAGAGCAGGTGCTTGCCGCTGTGACTGCCGAACGCGATAAGCTGCAGGCAGACCTCACCGCCCGCAGCGAGGAACTCACCCAGGCACAGGCCGCCCTGGCTGCCGATCAATCAGAGCAGGTGCTTGCCGCTGTGACTGCCGAACGCGATAAGCTGCAGGCAGACCTCAACGCCCGCAGCGAGGAACTCGCCCTGGCTGCCGATCAATCAGAGCAGGTGCTTGCCGCTGTGACTGCCGAACGCGACAAGCTGCAGGCAGACCTCACCGCCCGCAGCGAGGAACTCACCCAGGCACAGGCCGCCCTGGCTGCCGATCAATCAGAGCAGGTGCTTGCCGCTGTGACTGCCGAACGCGACAAGCTGCAGGCAGACCTCACCGCCCGCAGCGAGGAACTCAGCCCTGGCTGCCGATCAATCAGAGCAGGTGCTTGCCGCTGTGACTGCCGAACGCGACAAGCTGCAGGCAGACCTCACCGCCCGCAGCGAGGAACTCACCCAGGCACAGGCCGCCCTGGCTGCCGATCAATCAGAGCAGGTGCTTGCCGCTGTGACTGCCGAACGCGACAAGCTGCAGGCAGACCTCACCGCCCGCAGCGAGGAACTCACCCAGGCACAGGCCGCCCTGGCTGCCGATCAATCAAAGCCGGCGCTTGCCGCCGTGACTGCCGAACGCGATAAGCTGCAGGCAGACCTCACCGCCCGCAGCGAGGAACTCACCCTGGCTGCCGATCAATCAGAGCAGGTGCTTGCCGCTGTGACTGCCGAACGCGACAAGCTGCAGGCAGACCTCACCGCCCGCAGCGAGGAACTGACCCAGGCCCGGATTGCCTTGACGAGTGCTCAATCAGAAGTAAACACACTTCGACAGGCAGAATCAGAGGCTGCTGTGATGGAAATTCCTTCTACCGCCGCGCCTGAAACCGATGAAAAACTCGAGGTAGCCGCCATTGAAATCGCCGCACTGCAAACCACAGAAGCGGACAGCGACGGCGACAGTATCCCCGACCGCACTGACCTGTGCGGCGAGACCAGGCAAGGCATCACCGTGGACGCAACCGGCTGCGCAGATGGCGTCGCGATCAATCTGCAAGGTGTGAACTTCCTTTACGACTCGCATGAACTCACCCCTGAGGCACAACATATTCTCGACCGTGTGGCTGACATACTCAGCCAGCAGCCCGACCTTCGCCTCGAGGTTGCCGGTCATACCGATGCGCAGGGCGACCCGGCCTACAACCAGTGGTTATCCCTTAAACGCGCTGAAGCTGTCAGGGATTACATGGTTGCGCAAGGCGTGAATCCCAATCATATCGGTGCCGGCGGCTATGGTGGTCAACGGCCCATTGCGGATAACACAACGAAAGAAGGTCTGCGGATGAACCGGCGGGTTGAATTGCGCCGCCTGCAATAATAGTAAACGGCAGTCGCGTGATCAGGCACCACAGCCCTGCGTCTTGCAGAAGTACAGCAGTATGCACAGGAATACGAATGCACCAAAGAATCCCGCCAAAGTAAAAACGTCTAGAAACATGATATTCCCCTCCGAAAACATTCCCTGTATAGCGAAACAGGTCTATTAGCATTTAAAAACATTAATTGAATCTTAACTACCCGCGCAAAATGAAACTGCAAACTTTTGTGAAACTTCATCTAGAACACTGGAACAGATAGCTGGGCAACCAATAGCGCCAGCGTTTGTCACAATAGCCATGGATCCGGTTCTTATAACACTGTCAGGCCTGCTGCTTGCGACGCTGCTGGGATTCTTGCTTGGCGTGATCCCCTACCCCATCGGACTGTTTGTCCTGGCGGCCTTCATTGCAGCCCGGATACTTTATCTGCAGGGACCGGGCAAACGTGATCGTTGACCAACCTGAGCAGCGGCTATACAGGTTTAGTGGCGCAAAGGGGCACATCCCTGTACCCCTGAACAACCTGATGCTGTGAGCTACATTCCAACACCCAGCGATTCCAGAGTGCGAATCGTCAGGCCACCGGTCGGCAACCCCTTGCTACGCTGGTAGTCATCTACTGCGCGCATCGTCGCGCCACCCGGAATCCCGTCGACCACTCCGATATTGTAACCGGCGTCTTTAAGTGCCTGCTGCACGCGGATCGCGATATCCTTGGTCATATTGGTTTCACACAGTACCTGCTGCCATTCCAGGCTTTCACCGCTCACCTTGGCGCGTTTCACGACATTTTTGTACTCTGCAGGAATCGCACTACGCTTTTCAGTCGCGTTAGCGACCAGCTTGCGCACCTTGACGACTTCAGTCCCTGCAGGCAGTGGTTGTTTGGCAAATCCTGCCGGCTTGCTAACCACCAGCTTGGTGACTGTCTGGTACTTGGCAGGGATTTCCTTCAGACAGATTTGCAGCCCGGTCGGGGTGCCTTCCGGTTTGGTTGTTTCGTGGGCTCCATGCCAGGCGAAGCGGGCATCGGCAATTTTCTTACGCTTGGTAATCTCCTTATAACTGGCAGGTACCTTGGTGCGTTTTTCCTGTTCGGGCGTAATCAACTTGCGTACCTTAACGGTCTTGTACACGGCCGGCACCTCAACTTCCTTGGTAGTGGCAGCTGTTTTAACGACCTGTTTCTTCACCGTCTTGTACTTCGCCGGAATCTCCACCAGGCACATAATCTCACCGGTAGTATTATCGATCTTCTCTATCGGTCCTTTACCTTTCTTCCAGACCGTTTTTGCCGCTTCAATCAGCACCTTCTCCGAAACCGTTTCATAGGTAGCCGGCACCTCGATAATCTTCTTCGAGGCTTCCTTGATCATGACCTGCTCTGCGATGGTTTCATATTCGGCTGGAATGCTGGCAACTTCTTCAGAGGCATCCTTAACCACAATGTCCTGAATCTCGGTCTTGAACTGTGTCGGCGTGTAGTATTCCTTGAAACACATGCCCGGCAACGCTTCCTCGATTTTAACACCCAGGACTTTTGCAGCGGTCAGCATACCCGGACTGGCCGGTTTGGCATTCTTGTCAAAACTCGTGACCCAGATATTCATCGCCGGGCTGGTTTCGATTTTCTCGACAACCTTTTTAAATTTCGCGGCTTCAGGCACCAGCTTGGTATGCGCTGCCTGGATGGTTACCGTCTTTTCCGCCCACTCATATTTGGCAGGGATGGTGTCGATCTTCTGTGCGGCTTCACGCACCAGGACCTTATCCTCCTTGGTTTCGTATTTTGCCGGCACCATGACCTTGGCGTAACATTGCCCCGGCTTTGCGTCAGGCAGCGTATTGGTTTTATCAACGGGTTGCGCCAGGCTGGATTGCATTGGCATTGCCAGGCTCGCACTTATCATAATGGCTATTAGTTTATTGTTCATGAGTCTCCTTCCTTAAATATATAAATCTGTATTATTACCGCTATACAAGCATATAAAGGTGTTGCAGTACTTGGCTAGATGTCTCAGGGTGCCGACAGGTGTCGGTGATTGAAGACAGACTATCACTGATAAGCGTTCCTGTGTTTTATTTTATTCTTATACGCTGACCTCCTTTCTCGTTGATTGCACGTTACTTTATGCAAAGCGTTTTCGCTTTTGGCAATAAAGCATAATTTTTCGTCAATTAAGCGTCGCAACAACTGTATTACCGGAATCACCGGAATGTCGCTGTTATCCGACAGCGACATTCATCCGGCCTGTAATACCCTCTTCTTCCTCTAAACGTAAAATGGCGAACGCATTGGTCGGCTGACGTCTTTCACTGCACTTGCGTCAAACACGCGCGTGTAAAATGCGGCAAAGAAAAACCACAGACACAGCTACGCATTGGAAAGGAGCGACTGCTTTCTAATAACGAATCAAGAGTGGCTGGTAGGCATAAAGAGCATTCAGATGATGTAAAACCGCGTGCTGTCCCTCCTCTCGCCAGATACGGCTAATGTCTTCATGCACCTTTTTGTATTTGGCTTCAATGCCGCCAATACTGCTCTCACGGGCGGCAAGTTCTGATACCAGGTCAAGCCACATCCTGCTGCTGCCCATAATCATTGCCGGCCATGTCTTCTGTACAGAGAGTGGCCAGCTATCATCACTGGTATCTTCTATATTCGGCCGGGTTATCCTGGTGACATCATCAATGACCACCTCGCTCAACTGTCCGTTTTCCAGCAGAGATTTGACTACCTCATGGTTTTCAATAGCCCTGTAAATACGCTGCGCATTCTGCGGCGTACTGTAGAAAATAAAACTGAAAACATGTCCATTACCATCTCGGCCTGCACGCCGGTGTACCCGCCAGATAGACACATCCTGGTAGTATTCATCGAAGGTCGGCGCAATGACTTCTCCACCAATCAGCGTGCCTATATACCAGCTGATTTCCTCACCTTCAGGCCAGTCGATATGGAATCTCGCATACCACCACCCTTCTCCCCCAGGCAAGGTGCCAGGCTGTGCGTGATCATATTCCCTGGCGTCATTACTCTCCGTAACGGGTGAAAGTGATGCACAGCCCCATAGACCAAGCGCGAGAATGGCGGTTATTAACTGTTTATGGAACACATTGACACTCCTTTGAGTTCAACTCACACATGCGTCATCAGTCACCCCGCCAGACAATACCCTGCTTGAATACCGCGCATTGATATCAAACCGGTACCTGTCAGCGGTGCTTCACGCTCCTGCCGTCCTCTACCTCGTCACTCGGGTGATTGATCACCATTTCGCCTTGCTTTACGCCATTCAGTATCTGTGCGATCAGTCCGTTGCGTTGACCGATATCGACTTCACGGCGTGTGGCGTGCCGGCCTTCGATAACAAATATGCCCCAGCCATTGTGGTAGCGAAACAGGCTGCTGGCCGGTACTTGCAGCACATTGTCTTCATGCCAGAGAACGAATCGCGCTTCCACGCGATAGCCGTCACCCAGGCGCTGCCATTGTTCGGCCGGTGATGTGAAGTCGGAGATAACCAGAACCCGCTGCTCTTCCACACCAAGGGCGGAAAACTTGGTAAAGCCAACCGGCTCAACGACGCGCACAATGCCTTGCAATGGTTGATCCCCGCCCCAGCGGTCAAACAGCACATCCATGCCAGGCTTGATCTTCACCGCATCGGCAGAAAGCACGTCCACTTCGATTTCCAGTACCGCGGGATCACCCACTTCCAGCAGCGCATCGCCGGTGCGCACCGGGCCTTCGCACTCGTGCTCGACCTTCAGAATCCTGCCGGTGATCGGGGAGCGCACCGGCACCCGCTCAGCGGGCTCCCCGTTGTTGCCAGCGGTATAGTCAAGCACCGACCGGGCTGCCTGCAGTTCATACTCCGCCACTTCAACATTGAAGTCAGCCGAGCGTTTGGCGGCGGCGGTCGTCTTGGCTTCGGTGACAGCCTCGTCAAAGGCGCCGTAGGAAATCACTCCCTTGTCCTTGAGTGGCCTCACGCGCTTGAGTTCAGCGGCAGCGAGCTGTTCTGCTGCCGCGGCGGCAACCGCCTGTTCTTCGGCAGCATGCAAGGCAGACCCGGCAGAGGAAACCCGCGCCCTGGCCTCTGCGCGACTGCGCGGATCCAGCACCTGTGATTCCAGTGGCGTAATAGTAAGCAGCACCTTGTCCTGTTCTACGCTGTCGCCGACATTGAGATCAACCCGGCAGGTAACCCCGTCTACCGGCGCCGAGACAACATAGCGATCGACTACCCGCGTGCGGCCTTCCTCTTCAATGGTGACGGTCAGGGGTGCCCGCTTGACCGCGATGGCCTCGACCAGCACTGGCTGAGGCCAGAAGCCCCATACCAGCAGGCCGATAATCAGCACCGCGATGACCGTAATGGCCGGATGTGTTCGCAGCGGCAGCTGCATTGATTTACTCCTTGCTCTTGAGTACTGCCACCATATCGAGATGGGCCAGGTTACGCCAGATCATAATCGCTGAAATTATCGCCGAAACAATCACCACCAGGGCAGCAAAAGCATACACATTGATACCCAGCACCAGCGGAATACGGTACAGGTCGGTATCAAAGCGGAACGCCAGGTAGCCACACAGGCCGTAACCGATAAGCATCCCCAGCGGAATCGCCAGCAGTGTCAGCAAGGCCAGTTCGCCGAGCAGAATATAGGCAACTTCAGCACGCTCGAAACCCAGCACGCGCAGGCTGGCCAGTTCGCGGTTACGCTCCGACAGGGCAATACGCATGCTGTTATAAACCACGCCAAAGGCGATAGTGCCCCCCAGCAACGTGGTGATAAACGTAAAGAACAATATAGTTTCCGCCAGGGTATCGTAAAAGGCCCTGATGGCCGATCGCTGCTCCACGACGCCGGCGATACGTGGCATATCTCTGAGCTCGGCATACACGTCACGCTGGTAACGCTCATCGACTTTCAACAAGGCACCGGAGATGGCGTTGCCTTCTTTCAACAGTCGGTTCAACGCCTCGCGCTGCATGTAGGCATTCACACCCAGGTACTCCCTGGCGGTACCGACCACCGGCACCCGTACCGTGGGACGATGGCCTTCCAGCACTTCGACAGTGAGCATGTCACCGGGCCGGATATGCAGTAGCTCGGCAAGGTAGTCGGTGAGTACAACACCTTCCTCTGGCAGGTTGATGACATTCAGCTCCGTATCCAGCAGGCGTATCAACGTGCCTTCGGGTTCAATGCCCTGCACCGCAGTGCGATAGGATCGATGTTCAAACTGTAACCTGGCCGGCACATTGCGGACGCCTTCCACATGCTCGACACCCTGCAGGCTGCGCAGCGAATAGAGTGCCCGCAGCGAGGTCGGCTCGGTAAAATTGGCGATCAGATCCTCGCGTTGACTCATGCCGTATTGCACCTCGACCATGTGATCGATAGCGCCTTCCTGAAAGCCGCCAATCATCATCACGCCGCAGGCCATCGCAATGCCGAGGGTCGTCAACAGCGACTTTACCGGCTGGCGTTCAATATGCCGCAGAATCATACGCGTTGGCTGGGAAAACCAGCGTTGCAGACCCAGGCGTTCAACAATCGTGGCGCGATAAACAGCCGGTTGCTCGGGGCGCATGGCCTGAGCCGGGGGCAGTCTGGCAGCATTGCGCACCGCATATAATGTGCCGAGAACAGCAACCGCCATGCTGATCAGCGTCGCGGCCATGATGACCTGTGGTTTGAGCACATAGATCATAAACGGCAGACTGTAGAGCCCCATATAGATGTTGCTCATGCCCTTGCCCATCCAGATGCCGAAGCCGATGCCTCCGAGGATGCCGAGCCCCACGATCATTAATACCAGCTTTGTATAGTGCAGGCCGACCGCAATATTACTGTAGCCAAACGCCTTGAGGGTGGCGATCTGTTCGCGTTGCAGACTGATCAGTCGACTGACCACCACGTTAAGCAGAAACGCCGCCACACCGAGAAAAATAACCGGAAACACGGTGGCGATGGTTTTCTGTTGTTTGAGTTCTTCAGACAAAAAACGATTGGAGAGCTGATCCTTGCGTTCGTAGGCACCAATGCCACCGTAGGATTTCAACAGGTCATCCAGGCGATCGATAACATCCTGCGGGTTACCCCCCTTGCTCAGGGTGACCGTGACATCGTTGAACGCACCATCCATGTCATAGGCGGTAGCCAGCGGTTTGCGTGCCATCCATAACACGCCGTAACGCAGATAATCAGGAAACATGGCACCGGGGGCGATCTGGTAAATGTATTCCGGCGACAGGGCGAGGCCGACCACGGTGAGGGTTTTGCGCCGGCCATTGATAGTAGCGCGCAACGTGTCACCGGCCTGCAAACCATGTGCCCGGGCAAACTCTTCGCTGAGCAGCACTTCGTTATCACGGCCCGGCTCAAGCAGGCGACCTTTGCGTAAATATATCTGGTTCAACAGTCCGGGGCTGTCATCCGGCAGGGACAGCAGATGGCCACTGACCGGGTCATCAAAACCGGTCACATCGAGATTTACGTAGGCGACCACCCGCGTCTCCACCTTGTCGACACCGGGAATGTTCCCGATACGCTGTTTCAACGCCAGCGGTGCACGCTTGAGCGAAGCAAACACCTCGGCGAAGTGATGGTTGCGGTAGTAATTTTCACGGGTTTCATACAACGAATCGAGCGTACTCAGAGACATTATGAATATACTTACGCCGCCGACAATAACCATAGCAATCGCCAGCGCCTGCATGCGCATGTCCCACAGTTCGCGCCAGAGTTTTTTATCAATGGCTTTCAACGCGGCGGATTCACCAACTGAGCTCGCCGGGAGCCAGCCTGCTCTGGTTGACATGCATCTGGCTGATGCGGCCGTCGGCCAGATGAATCACTCGATCAGCCATTTGTGCTATGCCGGCATTATGGGTTATCACAGCAGTGGTAGTGCCCAACGCCTGGTTAACACGTTGCAAAGCTTCCAGCACCACGATGCCGGTTTCGGAATCAAGCGCTCCGGTCGGTTCGTCGCATAACAACACGTCGGGATTCTTGGCAATGGCGCGGGCGATGGCAACCCGCTGCTGTTCACCGCCGGAAAGCTGGGCCGGAAAATGATCCATGCGCTCATCCAGGCCTACCAGCCGTAATGCTTCAACCGGCTGCATGGGAGCATTTGCAATTTCCGTCACTACGGCGACATTTTCCCGCGCCGTAAGACTGGGTATCAGATTATAAAACTGAAACACAAAACCGACGTGATTACGCCGGTATTGGGTAAGCTCACGCTCAGTGGCACGGGTCAGATCACGTTCGCCATAAAAGACATGCCCCTCCGTCGGGGTATCCAGCCCGCCGAGTATATTCAACAGCGTGGATTTACCACTGCCAGAGGCACCCAGCAGTACCGTGAACTCACCACGATATAAATCCAGATCCACCCCGCGCAGGGCGTGCACCTGCACCTCCCCCATCTGGTAAACCTTGGTGACGCCATGCACATGAAACACGACTTTTTCATCGAGTGGTTCGTGCATGGTTTGCTTGTCCCGGGGCATAAGGCTACTCCGTCAATCGTTGTGGACTACACCCGTCGTGAATATCGCGCCCTGGCGTCAAACCGGTCCATCGGCAGCGTTTCCACAGCTTTTGGATAGACCTCTGCGTTGAGGTAGGCCATCTCTGCATCGACCTGATCTTCCGGGAGGTCTTTGTACCAGGCCTTGCGAACCCCCTCTCCACCCGGTGACCAGCGATAGCCACGCTGCTTGAGCTGGTCCTTTTTGTTGAAAGGTGCACGATCCGCCCAGACACGGACATCCGTCCGGCCGGCATTGTCCAGCAGGCGTTTCATGACCCGTTCACCACTGGGTAAGGTCTGGCTCAGCAGCTCGATCCCGGCAAGACAGTCGATGGTTGCCCGGTGCCCCTCGTAGAAAAAGCCGTACTTGTAGCCCAGGTACTCCAGTTTTACACCCTCGAAGCCTTCCTCGTTCCAGTTAACGTCAGCGATGGAGCAAGCCCAGTCAACCTTTTCGAAGCCCGGATAGAGCGACTCGACAAACGGCCTGTCGAAGCGAGCGTTGTGGGCAATCACCAGCGACGCCCCGGAAAGAAAACGCGCGACCTCGTCCAGGTCAATGGCCTGCCCCGCCACCATCTCATCGGTGATACCGGTAATGCCGGTGATGAATGGCGAGATGGGAATACCGGGGTCCTGGAGCGAATTGTAGGCCGGGAGGATGCGATAAATGCGCCCCTCGGCATCGTATTCAAAGGGGACCATGGCCAGTTCAATGACCTTTTCCAGGTCCGGGTTCAGGCCGGTGGCCTCGGTATCGAGGTAGACCCCGATCTGCTTTTCAGCGCCGGTGTCGTCATGGTACCTGTCGACGGGCTTAAGGCGACGGATCACCTTGTAGTCCCCCGTCGCGGTTAACTGGTCGATGAGGTTCTGTTCGGTGGTCATGATCTGCCCTGCTGATCGGTATGTGGGGGGCGTAATCTAACAGATCACCAATCAACTGGGTATGCGGTTTTTAACCGCTATAGCGAGGTAACCCTATTCATCGGGCAGGCTCCTTACTGTGGGCAAAAGACCAGGCGAAAGCCGTAAAAACACCCACATTCAACTTATCCTTGAACAAGGGGCTGTCGTCATTGGTGGCGCCGTTATGGATGCCGAGCCGGGTACCGAGAATCAGGCGAAACCGGCTGTTGAACCGCTTTGAAACGCCAAGCGAGAGATTAGTCCCGAGATAACCGGCATCGGCATCATAAGCCGGGCGCGAAGGCGTAACGAATTCCGGGTCTACCGTATAAAAGTAGTCCATCAGTTTTTCAGTGGCAAAAACGGGGCCCACGCTGGTGGATACCTTCAGGTTCAGGTCAGTGAGATGTTCACGGGTGTAATTCAGCTTCGGGTTAAACACGTAACCACGACCGTCAATCGATGAAAAATCTGTCGAATAGACAGCACGCGCCTGCAACTTGAAATTCAGCCTCTGGTCAGGCTCGTTGATTAACTTGAATATCAGTTGCGGACCGATACCGAAGAGAAAATCCAGGTCCGGCATATCGCGACGCGCGTTGTTGCTCCCTGAATCGACAGGAAAAGCAGCGCTAAGGCTGATATCGAATTCAAACTTGTCGTCATGAAAGAAGCGGCCACTTACCGCCCCCCGGTTCTCTTCGCCACCCACACGCAAGATGTCACCACGATAGACAACGTAGGGAACGGCGAGCGCGCGAACGGTATTTTGTCCGGCTGCAGGATAGTCGGGGATCCAGCCCGCAAAGCCACCGACACCGACTTCCCATAGCGGCTTCACATCGTTGAGGGGTTCTGTCTGTTCGCTTGCAGCGAAAACCTGCCCGAAGCCAGAAACAATAAACACCAACAGGAATACATATCGGCAAAATGCGGGCTTTTCAGACTTGCGGTTCATACTGCCTGTTTGGAATTATGGCGCCTTGCAACAGAATAAAGACTAAACGTGGTGGTTACAAATAATAAGGATTTATCACCGCACAGTTTTAATTTCTCAATCCGGTAATATCAGTGTTGCGTTGTCACCCAGTGCTACGCGAATCTCCTGAATCGTGGGGTACTCGGCAAAAGCCGGATCATCAAGTGCGCCTCCGCATACCAGGTAGGAAACATTCGGCTGCTTTGCAGAATTCAACTCCATGAAGTAAAAATACATCTGTCTGCTTTCACCATTGCCATCGCCATTTCCGCCACCGCCCGCGACAACAATGTCACCGGTCGAGGCCAGCCGAATACGGTCATGGGAGACAATCTGGTCAAGCGCCCCGAACACATTATCAACACTGAAAAGGTCAGCATGAACGGTTTGCTGCTGTTCTGAAATATCCCGAACCCTCAACTGACAGTGTGGCTCCAATTCATTGATCCCGTATAACAATCTGCCTTGCTGGAAAAACGTACGTGTGCGGTGGGGTGGAATGACGACGTCCTGGTGCAGATCAATCATCCAGCCCTGGATGGGGATGTACGATTGTTTGGTCGCATCCCTGATCGTCATGGGTCCACAAGCCAACAACAGCCAGTGAAAGAAAAACAAGAACATGATTAAAGCCACACGCCTGTATCGCATCAGAATGCTCCACCAGATCACGTATACACGATCGTCCTGCCACACAGGCAACTATAGACCAAACGCGGGGCTTTCAGGTGACAGCACGTCCCTTTTAAGCTGGATGGCCTATACTGACATAGCATCCCGTAAAGCCAGTTAATCTGCAATAAACTTCAACATTGTCGGTAATGCGAGGTATCAAGTGGGCGCAGGCGTAATACCCTTTACTGTGCGAGGCAACGACGTCAGCTTCCTGTTTCAAACTACTTTTTCGGGGCGAAAGGTGGGCCACTTTATCGACTTCGGTGGCGGCCAGGGGCCCGGCGAAGGATACCGGGAGACAGCCGTACGGGAATTTGTCGAAGAAACCGAAACAATGTATTTCTCCGACAATGTGCAACAGGCCAGCCGCTCCGTTGAAAGCGTGAAGCAGCAGATCCCGATCGTTGCAGCTGTTTTTGAACAGACCCTGGCGACATACCCGGACTGGTGGTGTCAGCGCGCGCCGGGAAACCCGATCAAACCCAAACAATGGAGAACATTTTTTATCGAATTTCCATACCGGGACGTTGAGGAAATGAACCGCGCATGGGCGGAAGACCGGGTCGGCAGGTTCAAGAAACGGCGCGAGCTGGTCTGGGTGCCAGCGGATGAATTGCTCGCCATCTATGCGAATTCTCCGGACATGTTATGGAAACGTGTTCGCCAACTGGAAAATGCCACAGACATTATTAACTCGATACTGCGGAGCAAAATGCCCTGATTCAACCCGGAACTTCAAAGAACCCATCTTCGCTACCCCCTTGCTTCAAATACTCCATACCGGATAGAGCAGGTTAAAGACCGCCATAATCGTGACTACCGTCATGCGGGGATTAAATAGCGCGGTATCAGGCTGTGTTGCCCAGCAAACCATCGATGAGGCATTCCATATCCTCCCCGGTAATTTCATCTCTCTCGCAGCTGGAGATACAAAGGTTGGCCGCAGCGATGGATTGTGGTGAATGCTTGAGAAACAGGTCAAGAGCAGGCCCCTCACCCGCAAGCATGTCCCTGATCACCATCGGGCTTAACATTCCCGCAGTCTCCAGAACCGGTAAACTGGCCACATTGTGCAACGCCGTTAATAACTTGGGGCCAATAAATTGCGGCGGTACCGGCCCCCGGTTCCGGGTCAACAAACGCTGCGCCGTGTCGGCGTAGAAATCCAGGAAACTGTTACCCGTTCTAAACATCAGGAACGCATTGTGAATCTTTTTATAACTTTTCAAATTGCCGTGTTTGTCCTGCTGCACCCACACCTCACGACCAAGCGCACAGGCATCATCCGGAACAGAAAATGCTGATGGGTTAAAAATCAGAAAATCCGCATCTATCCAGATAACCGTTTCATACCCTCTTTCCAGAGCATTCTGAAGGGTCAGCAATCGCGCGAGATCGGTTGCGATCACCCGTTGATGCTGTGTTTTCTCAAGCAGTATTGCGGGCAGGCAGTCAAAAAGCTCGTCACCCATAAAACGATATTCATACCCGTTCATCTCGCACCAGAGACGCACGGAATCAAGGCAGCGAGCTATCCAGGGCCAGGGTAACGGCGAACGGTGAGACTGTATGACGAGCGTGCTACCCATGAATAAATAGTCGAGCAGTACCTTGCTAGTATTCCGTATATTTCTTTGAACTTCCGCGAACCTTGTCTGCCGGGTACTTCACTTCATTCAGAGCGATCTTTTTCTGGACAGCATCCAGCACATTGATACCCAGCTTATCGGCAATTCTTATCAGGTAAATCTGGATATCTGCGATTTCCTGCTCAACTTCCAGCAACTTGTCGCTGGTTAGCTCATTGCTCTGCTGTTCAGTCAACCATTGAAAATGTTCCACCAGCTCTGCCGCCTCTGCAATGAGCGCCATCGACAGGTTCTTTGGCGAATGGAATTGATCCCAGTCACGCGCTTTAGCGAAATCACGTAATCGTTGTTTTAATTGCTTCAATTCATCAGTCATGGGTTTACGGGTCGTTGACAATCATTTTCTGCTTTACGGCCTGTTTGAATAGGCCGCATCGAAAACCGCTTCTAACTCTGCATCGACGCCGCGCAAGCCATCGATCACTGCCCTGGCCCAATCGAAGTATTCGCGACGTCGTTCCATACTCCAGTCCGGTGGCGGACAATTCGCAACATCACGCAAGTTGGAAATCTTGTCTGCAAGCTTTACGAGTTTGGCCTTATCGCTGATACCCGCAGCATGATTGATCTGGGCTTGCTTGCGTTCATGGCTGGGCAGGGTCTTGTCATCGGTGACTTCCATGACGATGTCACGGATCGCCCTACCGAATTCCGCCTCGAGTTCCTCCGGCTCGGTATCCGTGTCCTCTACTGTATCGTGCAACAGGGCACCGCAGATGACCTCAATGTCAGTGACGTGACCCTCGTTGCAGAGAACGTTGGCCAGCGTAATCGGGTGGTTGATATAGGGCGATGCCTCGACATCTTTTCGACGTTGATCCTTGTGCCTGGCAGCCGAAAATGTCAGCGCTTTCAGAAGTAACTTCAGGTCGTTTTCGGCAAACATCAAATGAAGTCCTTCAATTTAACACCCGGGGATCCAGTCCAAATCACCCTATTCCAGGCTCTTGATGATATACCCGCCCGACTTATCGTCCAGCACCAGTGTGATCAGCTTGCGCGCCTGGGCCTCTTCGAGCAACTGGCCGAAGGTACGGAAGCCATGATAAGTCTCGTCGAAACCCGGCTTGCGGCGCTTCAGGGTCTGCTTGACCATCGAGCCCCATACCTTCTCCTCTGCACCGCGTTCCTTGAACAGGGCTTCGATAGTCTCCACGACCAGGTCCAGCGCATCCTGCTGCTTGTCGTCCTCGGTCTTCACAGCATTCTTCTTGCCCACCTTCTTTGCGGAAGACTTGCGCCGGGCGCGGCGCGGCTTGCCGGACTCGCGCACCAGGTCATCGTAGAAGATAAACTCATCGCAGTTGGCAATCAGCAGGTCTGAGGTGGAATTCTTCACGCCGACCCCGATGACCACCTTGTTGTTTTCCCGCAGCTTGCTGACCAGGGGCGAAAAGTCCGAATCGCCGCTGATGATGACAAAGGTGTCGACATGCAGCTTGGTGTAACACAGGTCCAGGGCATCGACGACCATGCGGATATCAGCCGAGTTCTTTCCGGACTGGCGCACATGGGGGATCTCGATCAACTCAAAAGCCGCCTCGTGCATGGGGGCCTTGAACTCCTTGTAACGATCCCAGTCGCAGTAGGCTTTCTTGACAACAATGTTGCCCTTGAGCAGCAGGCGCTCCAGCACCTTCTGGATGTCAAAGGCGTCGTATTTTTCGTCGCGCACACCGAGGGCAACATTCTCGAAATCGCAGAACAGCGCCATATTCCGGGTTTCTGATTTTTCGTTCATTCATGCTCCTTTTTCTCACCACCCATATTACACGAGCAAAAAGGGGCCAGTACCCTTTAACTTTTGAACTTCAGGGCCTTGAAAAGGGTACTGACCCCTTTACCACGCTCGAGCTGACAGTCCCGTTCAGGTTCTGTTCAGGAAACCTTTCGTATATTCATACTCCAGAGGGTGCACCGTGTGTGCATCGAGGTCAATCCAGAATGCGTTACTGCAAAGAGGCATCCCAATGAAAACCAAAACGATTCATGACCGGGAGTACAAACGGAAATTTGTCAGACAGCTGATGGGCGGATGCCTGCTGTTGATGCCAATGGCCGTTTATGCGGGTTCGCAGGCACCAACAATCAAACTGTTTCCGACCACCGTGCTGGAAGAGATCAAGCATACGGGTAACGTTGCAGCAGAGATGGAAACCGGCCTGCAGGGAGTCATAGCCCGTCTCGATGAACAACAAACACTCTATGTAGAAAGTAAATGTGAAGGCAACGAGGGCGACCCCGGTTGTGAACAGATCGCCAGGCAAATGGGTAACAGCTACCTCGAGATGCTGAACATCATGGGGGACAAGCTGCCGGAGATGGAAACAGCCGTCAACAGCACCTCTTCCAGCCTCGAGAAGCGTATACGCCGGGAGCTCGGTCAGAAAAAGACGTCCTGGGCCTTGCAGGAGCTCCTGGTTGGCGCGCAATCCGAAAGCGGGACCAACACCGACCGACCAGCGCTGCGCGGACGTTCCGGAATGCGGCTCAGCGATCGGTTCCATCAATATTACCAGCTGGTGGCCCGTTCCGGTGGCGAGGTCAACTCCTCGCTGGCAGTGATTGCGTCGGACATCTACCTCGACATGCAGGAAACCTCAAGTCTGATCGCACGCACCCGTGAGGAGATCAGCCGAGCCACCCTGATGGAGCAGCTGAACCAGTCGTTCGGAACCATCACACCGGAAATGCAAGAGGTAGTTGCAGGCGTGAAGTCAATACTGTTTGGCGAGGAACAGGCTTTGATGCCGATGACGGCGCCACCTGCCAGCCAGCCTCAGCAGGGCTATGAAAGCCCCCTCAAACTCTAACAACCAGCACACAGGGGAACACAGTTATGAACACATCGAGGACATCCATCATCGCTACAACCGCTGCCGTGGCAGTACTGGCAACCGCACTGGCTGCCTGTAACAGCAACCCGTCTCGCGCCACCGCTTGCAGTCTGCCGGAGGGCCCCGACCTGGATCGTGCCATCAGCGCTGCCCGCTTCGACCTCGAGACCGGTTGCGAACAACAGTTCGATCAGTATTTCCAGCGACTGCTTACGATTGCCGAAGGCGATCCCAAAAAGGACAACAAGGCCGCCTTCAGCGAGTTCCTGATATGGGCTAATGAAGAAGGCCTGTTGAGCAAGCGCCAGGCACGGGAAACCTATACCCGTTATTTCGGTGTTAAATACGTTTCCCTTATCAGCGATTACAGTGTCTGTGACCAGACCTGCCCACGCCAGGACGAAATCATGCGGGAAATGAACAAGGAGCTGGTAGACAAGGAACAGGGCCTGCTCAAGGTCAGCGCAGACAAACGCGAGTATTACCGGGCGAACCGTCTGTTTCAGGAGACCGAACTGGTCCTGGAAGCCACCTGTGAGGCCTGCGGGCCGATCGAGTAAGCCGCGATGAAGGCTTGGACCAATCGCGGCTTTCTGTCCGGTATGCTGCTGGGTGTGGCGCTTAGCCTGCTGGCCGGCCTGACAGGTGTGTACCTGCTCATTGTGCTGGATATCATTTCTGTATCCGTGGTCGATACGCCAGGACTGCAGGCAGTAAGCGAGTGGACCCGGCGTAACCTGGGTTTGTCGGTAGTGCCTTTCGGCATCACCCTGGCGCTGTATCTTCACAGCCTGCGCACACTCGCCAGGCGGCTCGATGACAACTCTCCACAGAATGAGGTTGGTCAGCTTGAACATCTGACCGACGTCTGGACCAGCCTGTTCTTTGGCATCGGGGTGATCTGGACGGCGATCGGTATGCGCAGTGCGCTGCTTCATGCCATCGGTGATCCGGGCGTGGCAGCGCAATCAGGAGCCTTCGCTATTCTCACCCGGCTGGTAGACGGCGGCATCCTGACAGCACTGACGACCACCATCGTGGGTGGTATCGGCGGTTACCTGATGCGCGTCATCAAGAGCTCATACCTGGGTACAAAATTGAGCCGCTATTACGAAGAGCGGGAGCAACGCCAGGCCGCGCGGGTCGAACACCTGCTGCGCGATATCAGGGAATCGATTGGTGGTCTTTCTGCAGAACCGTCAGCCGCGGCGTATGAACTGATCGAAGAACAATGATCCGGCCTGGTCGCAACACGCGATACACCGCCGCCGGAAGCACGGGGAGCGATACCGATGCATTGCAAACAGATGTCATGCGCTTCATGTCCATTCTGGGTCTGTGCCTGATGGCCGTGTTTGCACTGGTACAAAGTATTCCGCTGCAGGAGACAGACACCGTCCGGCCGGAGCCGGAACGGGTGAAACTACAGCAGGATATCGCCTTGCAGCTGGAACGCACGCGCGTCCTGCAGAACGACCTGGATCGCCTGATGGAACAGATCCAAAGCGCACAGGCACACAAGACCAATACTCAACAGGCATTGTCATCAGCGCGGCAACAACTGACCCTGATCGTTGGTCAAACAGCGCAGGCCCACAGCGAACGGGATCATTTAACGACGGAGCTGGAAGCTCTGAAATACCAGCTTGCGCAGGGCCGCGATGAGTTGGCCGGAATTCAACAGGCCGCGCAGAAGCAGGAACAAACGCTGCGCAAACTACAGCCGAAACTCAGTGAGGAACAGAAAAAGCTTGATGCCATCCGCAAACGGGCCAGCGCCCTGAAGAACAAGCAGGCGTCAACACCGCGCTCGCCGGTCACCGAAAAACACCCGCCGCCGGCACCCGGACCAGGGAAACAGGGGTTCACCCTCAGGTTTGCCTCTGCCGAGGCGCTGCACCGCCTGGTGGTAACCGGAACAGTCAGCCTGTATGGAATGGCGGACAAACAGGCCTGGCGTCTATCGCTGGGCAAAGGCAGTCCGGCTTTCGCGCATGATGCATTCCCGGTGTGGTTTCACGAAATGGCACCGTCAACAGTACCGCCTGAGTACGTGCAGACCCTGGAAAAATCGAGGGGTCAACTCGCACAGTCATCCATCGTCTGGGGCGTGCAACTTCCTCCCGCAACAAAACAGGGAATTGCATCCCTCACCACCGGTCTGCAGGGTGGGTCCCTGGTGATAGGGGCCGATGGCCAGGTAACACTGGAGCCGGAGTGACAGGTATATGAGCAGACTCCTCACTCTCCTTGTCTCCCTGACCGCGCTGCTTTCAGCTGGCTGCGCACAGCACCCTGCGCGTCTGGCACAGGGCGAAGATTCTTCGCTGCAGCGCTGGCTAGACACTGAGCTCGCCCCCTGGCTGGCTGAGCAACTCAGCCAGCATCCGAGGTTCAAGGGCGAGCCGGTTATTCTGGTTCGACTCGATGGCGCTGACATTCAACCGGACATAGACGGTCTGACCCGCAACCTGCGCGATCAGATCATGGACCGACTGCTCGCCGACGCCGGCGTACGCCTGCCCTGGCAACCGCAGCAGCAACAGGCACAGCACCATCGCCGGCTGGACCAGGTCAAATGCGGAAGAACCCGTGACGCAAACTACTACATCGGCATCGAGATCACCCGCACCGCGACGGCGCAATATCGGGCCTCGGTGCGCGCGCTGGATGTGCGTGCCGGTGAGTGGGTCAGCGGGTTCGGCAAGAGCTGGTCAGGATCCCTGACGTCCAACGAATTACGCGCTCTCCAGGAGCGCCGCAGCGATGAATCCCTGCGCGGTCTCAGGGTGCTGCCTTTCAGTTCGGGACACCCGGACCTCGCGGCCACCTATCTTGCCAACAACCTGAGCTGCCTGCTGCGTCAGCAGGACGAAGAGGACCTGGTTATTTACGTGGAATCGTTGAAGTCCGATCAACCCGGGCTGCGCACCCTGCTGAGTCTTATCGGCAACAACCTCTCGCGTTACCACGAGGTACGTGTCACGGACATCAAAAAGGAATCGAATTTCCACCTGCGTGGTGAGGCCTACGAGATCCAGTCGGGGTTGTACCAGGTATGGGTGGTATTGCGCCCAAGAAATTCAGGTGAACATCTCGTCGGCATGGACACCGCCACCTATGTCAGCATGCAACCGGCAGGTGGTAGCCGCGAGCCCGGGCGGCTGGCAAAACCCGTGCACCGCGGAAAACCGGCCATTGCCGGAATGGAACTGGTACGCCGGCACAGTAGCAATGACGAAACAATCCGCTGCACGGCACAACAGAGTGGCGCACCGCTTCTGGAGGGTTGCCCGATGCTGGAGTTGAGCGTCGAACGGGCTGACCAGGTATTCGTTTTTGTGCACGGTACCAAACACGGCATCAGCCGCCTGTCATCCGGGACCTGCGGTAATAGCCGCGATTCAACAGCGGGCACATGGGCAAAGCGCAGCTATCTGTTCCCCGCCACGCGTTTTTCCAGCTCGGACTGGCCCACCGTCTACGCCATCGCTGTCAGCGGATCGGAACTGGCGCAACAGTTCAATGGGCTCCTGCAGGCCCTGCCCGATGCCTGTGGAGATAGCGCAGGCATGCACGCTGACAACAGCAGCATCGACCAGTGGCTGGGCAAGCTCGACCACCTGATAACCACCAACAGTAACCACGCAGTCTGGACCGCAAGGCGCATACCATGATGAGAACAACAGGATTCCTGGCCGGCGTTGGCCTGACCATCGCGGCCTTCCTGCTGGTCCTTGATATTCAGGAGGACCCGCAGCCGGAAACATTTACAGCAACCACCGGGAACCCCACAGCGGAAGAACTTTCAGCGATGGTTGATGCTATAGCCGAACAAGTGGATGTTGTGCCCACAGAGGCTGAACCTGGGGTGCCGGTTGCGCCGAACCCTGAATCCGTGACGGCCGCTGCTGAACCACAGCGCGGTTTCATGGAAGCTGCTGTAGACGACACACTGGAGGAACCTGCGGAGGCGTCCGCGGCCCTGGTCGCACCAGCGGACGTGGTACAGCCCGGGCAGGAATCCGGCGTACCGGCTCCACCAGATCCTGTGGTCGCCACCGTCGATGATCAGCTGCAGAATGGTTTCGAGGCTTCCAGCATGGAGCTGGACCACCTGTCGATCAATCAAAGCGATACCGGCACCTATCTGTTCTGGAGTCCGTTCCGCAGCACGTGGGCGGCACAGGGTTTCGCCGGGCGCCTGACTTTGGCCACACAGGTACCCGTAGACGTGGTCAATACAGGGCCGGGGAAATACCGGGTGGCATTCAGTTTCCAGGATGAAACCGAGCGCCTGGCGCGGATCGAGCGTATCGAAACCATCACCGGGCTGAAACTGGAGTAGTCATGTCGCAACTCGAAGCTACCCTGATCCTGTGTCTTTCATTGCTTGTTGCCGCACCGGCAATCGCCAAAACCGACGCGTCGATTGACGCCGGCGCACTGGAAACCCGATGGCAGACTTTCGCGAAGACCGCAGCGCAGACCCAACCGGCACTGGAGTTTCCCTATGCACATTGCTTCAAGCGGGCCGCCGCAACCCATCAGCTGCCGGAAACCCTGTTACTGGCCGTTGCCCGGGGGGAAAGTGATTTCAAACCCAAAGCCCGGTCGCATGCCAACGCCTACGGACTGATGCAGATACTCTGGCCCGGCACGGCAAAGCATCTGGGGCTGAACCGATTGTCTGACTTGCTGGAACCGTGCACCAACGTCGAGGCCGGCACGCGCTATCTCAAGGAACTGCTGGAACGCTACCAGGGAAACATGCACCGTGCGCTGGCGGCGTACAACTACGGCCCATCGCGAATCCCGGTATCCGGCGGCAAGCTTCCGGATGGCGCCGTGTGGTACAGCAGCTATATCTCGCGCCATCTTGACTACGTCCTGAACGGCAGCCGGAAACAGCCACGCGGTGCAACCTCCAGACCCTACTCGGACCAGGGCCGGTTGTTCATTATCCGTTTTTCCCGCCCCTACCGGGCAGCGGCTTTTGTCGACCGACTGCAGCCGGGCTTTGGTGATATCCGGCTGGACTGGTTCCGGCGACCGGACAAAGGTTTCGATGTTGTCATGCTGTATGCCAACGAAACAGAACTGGCGCGCGGGCAGCAACTGCTTGCGGCCGCAGGGTTCCAGGCATCATGAAGCGGACACTACAGATACTTTTTTTGTTATATGCCTCGCATACGGCGGGTGCCGAAGCCTTCCAGACTTATGCAACCGTGGTGAACGTGCAGCCAATCATCGAGACAATCTACGATCCGGTCACACGCAGGGTTTGCACCGATCCGGATAGCGCTGCGCGCGAGTTCACGTCGCTGTCAGCTACCATCGGCGAAGATATCCGCCAACAGAATCGACTCTGGCAGGCGCAACGTTCCTGCAAAACCATTGTAGAAAAACAGCCCCGGGAAAAAGTGACTGCATATCGGGTGACCTACAGCTATCGCGGTTACACATCCACCACGCGACTGTCCCACCACCCCGGTGACCGGATGCCGGTGAATGTCAGTCTGTCACCCCTGCCCTGACCGGTCGACGCAACACACGCGCTAAATCATTCTGCTGGTGTTTCGAATCCCGGCATCCTGCCTGGCCATGCATTTATTTTTTCTTGCCCTTCTTACCTTTCTTGCCCTTCTTACCTTTCTTGCCCTTCTTACCTTTCTTGCCTTTCTTGCCCTTCTTACCTTTCTTGCCCTTCTTACCTTTCTTGCCCTTCTTACCTTTCTTGCCCTTCTTACCTTTCTTGTCCTTCTTACCTTTCTTGTCCTTCTTGTCCTGCTTCTTTATCCCGGACTCTGTTGCCGGGGCTTCTTCAACCTCCGCGGCATCTTCGTTAGCTGGTGCTGGCACCGGAGTCTCCTCCAGCTTCGCAGTACCATCCTCAGGCTGCTCTATCACAGCAGCCTCTTCCGGCCTGGTAGCATCATCGACTGCAGTCTCAGCCACCGCCGGGGCATTGGTAGCATTTTTATTTATCATTACTGTACCGCCTCATTCAGGTTGGTTCTAACACAGAGTATTTATGACAATGAGCGCCGCGACAAGCAGATTTTATCTGCCCATCTCCAACTGGCCCGGGATTATCGACTGAAAGGAATGAATCAACTGCGAATTCAACTGAATACGCAGGAGCGCCGACCTTCGGCGCGATTATCGGAAATAGTTACAATCGCGCCCAAGGACGCCGCTCCTGCAGTGATTCACTGCGCTTCCCTGGCGCCCTTCCCGCCTGGAACGACTTTCGGCCAATGTATCTTACCGGCCGGATATTATGCCCACCCGCTCAGGTATCGAAGTGCACACGCAACAGGGCGCCACCCAGGCTGCTGGAGCCGATGTCGAGCTTACCGCCATACACGGTGATAATTTCCTCGGCCATGCTGAGACCGATACCGTGGCCGGGAACCGTTTCGTCCATACGTTTACCACGTTGCATAACGGTGTCGATCATCTCCGGGTCGATGCCCTGCCCGTCATCCTCGATGAGGATCTCCAGACCATGACAGGAATCGGTTTTCTTTTCGCAATGGACGCATACCTTGACCTGACCCGAACAGTACTTGTAGGCATTCTCCAGCAGATTACCAAGCGCCTCGGTGAGATCCGCTTCGTCGCCGTAAAAGGTTGCTCCCGGATCCAGCTCCAGGCTGACGTCCACCTGCTTTTCCCGGTACACCTTATCCAGGGTACGGATCAGGCGCTCCAGCACATATTGAAGCGACACCGAACCGGCCAGAGTGGCCCGGCCCGAAACCGCTGCCCGCTGTAACTGGTGCTCGACGATCTCATTCATGCGTTCTACCTGCTCCCTGACAACCTCCTGCGTCAGCACTGTCTCTTCGGGTTTTCCTTCGCAGAAGGAATGCATGATCGCCAGGGGTGTTTTCAGACTGTGGGCCAGGTCAGCCAGGCTGTTGCGATAGCGGGTCTGTACCAGTTTGCTGTGCTCGATCAGGGAATTGAGGCTGGACGTGAGTCCCGTGAGTTCTGTTGGGTAGATTCCATCGAGCTGTTCCGCCACGCCCTGATCGATCCGCTGCAGGTCCGATTCAACAGTGCGCAGTGGCCGCAACCCCCAGCGCAGAATGAGCCCCTGGGCCAGTAGCAGAACCACAGCCATACCACCGAGCCAGCTCCACAGGGTCATACGAAAACTTTCAATCTGTTCCTCAAATCCCGCTGTGTCCTCTGCCACCGTGAATGTGTAAAGCGCTTCCGCTTCGGCATAGTCTTCCCAGGCGACGCCAAAGGAGATGGCATACATTTCCAGACCGGCCCGGGTGAAGCGGCGAAATTCGCGTTGCCCCGGGGACTGCTGTTGCACAATATTGACGCTCCGTCCGGCCAGGGAACGTGAATGCCAGAGCGGTTTGCCATCAGACCCGGCGATCATGGCGTAAAGCCCGGAATCCGGTTTCGAAAAACGCGGTTCCGGAATCTCTTGCGGAGGGATCATACGGCCACTGTCATCTTCATCGGCGGCAGCCAGCAGCGCATAGATATACGATTGCAGGCGATCCTGCATGGATGCCCTGGCACTGACGCGGAAGGCCTTGTCGAGTGCAAGCCCGGTCGCACCGATGAAACCGGCCAGTACCAGTGTCGCAGCCAGAACCAGTCGACTGTGCAGCGAGCGCATCAGAACTTCAACACTCCGCGTTTGTCCCCTGCCTGAATCGATAGCCGCGGCCATGCTGGGTTTCAAGCGGAATGATGCGGATGTCCGGATCCGGTTTGCGGCTCAGGCGCGATGCATCTTCGACAGCCAGGATATGCACAGTCAGCGCCCACGCGGTGCCGGTCGACCGCTGGCTGCATCGTACTGCATGCGCTTGACACGCCCATTCCGGGTCAGAATCTTGATACGGTGAACGCTGCGGTCGCCATCGCGAACTGTTTCTGCGGAAAGAACCTTGCCATTCGTTTGCTGACGCGCACGCGCTATCGCTTCGTCCAGGCTGATGCCCTGTTTTTCGGAGTAGGCAGGATGTGCGAACTGGTTGGTGATATCCCGCAAGTCGATTGGTGCAGCCACACGCGGCGCAGCGACCAGCAGCAACATCCAGACAAAGATCATCAACCGCCGTTCAATCATCGTACGCCTGTAACCATTGTTCAGGTACCGCCAACCGGATCCACGTTAACGCGCACACGGATGAATCGGCCAGGGTGCCGATGAGTGCGCGTGGTAAAAGTCTGCCCCTCATAGCGGTAGTCTACACGATAGCCAACCACTTGTTGGCGTTGCTCGTAATGATTGACGGTAGTACAGCGCTGCACATTCGAATAAACAGGTGGTGCGTAGGCTGGTTCACTGAGACTCCGCCCGATAGACGCCCCGACCAGGGCGCCCACAACTGCCAGCGGCGTATTGCCGCGCCCCCTGCCCACGCGACTGCCGAGCACCCCCCCGATGATCCCCCCGGCTAATGGCCCGGCATAGGCGTTATGCCGCGGGCTGGCGTGAGCGACTGTTTCTGTCCAGCATTCATTGACGGGGCGTGCGACCTGGACCGACTGGTACAGCGGTTCCGCCTTGATCACTTCTGCCGTATCAACGTAAACCGGCATCGCAGGGCTGACAGGCACAGTACCGCAAGCGGTCAACAGGATTATCCCGAAGGGTATGGCAATTATCAGGCGTCTCATCGTTCATCCCCTTGTTTTTTTCTCGTGGTGATTTAATCGAACAGCATCCCGCAACCTTCCTCCCATACTTCAACGCCAGCATAGGTGACGCTACCTGAATCAATGCTGAACGAGCCCCGGATAAACAGCAGATATCGTCAAATTACGTGGTTTTCCCCCTATTTGCGTATACTGTCCCCCGGAATTTCAATACCGGCTGGCAGGCACCCTACGAATGCACACTAATCCGGAAAAACTACTGAAAAAGCACGAAAAACTGGTCCATTCGGACATGGTCAAGGTGACTTCCCATGTGCAGCGGGAAAAGGGGGAATGGTTCCTCAACAGCTTGATGATCGAAGGTTGCGAGGTCCCCTTTAAATATAAACGCACCAAAAAATACAAGAATCTACAGGGACAAAGAGTAAACCTGACCTATTACGCCAGCACAGAGTCGGTGGCAGGATTGGCGTTTGAGGTCATGAATGTGGTGCGCATCCGGATCGCCTGATCACCCACTGCACAGGCCGGATTCCATTTCCGATTTCCCCTATAATAGCGTCCCGATTTTACCAACAACCCTGACCAGGCATTGCCTGGAAACGCCCCCGAAGTGGAAATACAGCATGCGCCTCATTATCAGATACTTTTTTAAAGGCGTTCACGCCGTAGTCGGCCCGATCCTGCTGGCCGCAGACCGACTGACCAGACCTCGCGGGATCAAACGCAGCCCCGACGAACAGCAGCGCATCGACAGGCAAACAAAAAACCTTGTCATGTACCAGTTCTTCACCTGCCCGTTCTGCATAAAGACCCGGCGTGCCATCAAACGCCTGTCACTCAATATCGAGACCCGCGACGCACTTAAGCACGCGTCCAGCCGTCAGCAGTTACTGGAAGGTGGTGGTGTCATCAAGGTCCCCTGCCTGCGAATTACGCAAGCGGATGGCAGCGTGGAATGGCTGTACGAATCAAACGATATTATCAAATATCTTAACGAAAACTTTGCATAGGCTCGCGCCGGGGGACGGCGCTCCTGCATTGAATATTACTCCATTTCCCGTGCAGCCAGCTCCCGTTCACGGCGTTCGTCTTCCTGTTCGCGGGCGTCGTCGATGACCTGCATGACCTTATCCACATCGGCATCCACCGCACTACGCTTAAAGCGCCCGGTAAGGGGCGTATCATGCTGGAGCTTGCCGCTTTCATAAAGCGCCCAGATTTCCTTGCCGTAGTCGGTTTTCAGTAACTCCGGGGCAAACCCGCCGAAATAAATCGCCATGTTGACAACATCCCGCTCCAGCATCATGCCGGCACTGTTATTGGCGGCGGCATTGACAGCTTGCGGCAGGTCGATAATGACAGGACCTTCACTATCAACCAATACGTTGAACGGTGACAAGTCACCATGGACAAGTCCCGCGCAGAGCATGCGCACTATTTCCGCAATTATCCGGCCGTAATAATCAATCGCCTGCTCGCTGGTCAAGGTCAGGTCATTAAGTCGCGGGGCCGCATTGCCATCAGCGTCAGTTACCAGCTCCATCAGCAGTACCCCATCAACAAAACCATAGGGCTCAGGCACACGAACACCGGCAGCAGCCAGGCAATAGAGCGCATCCACCTCCGCGTTCAGCCAGGCCTGCTCCGATTCTTTTTGCCCGTAGCGGGTACGCTTCTCCATGGCGCGGGCCCGGCGGCTGTTCTTGACCTTACGCCCTTCCTGGTACTGCACGGCCTGCTTGAAGCTGCGCTGTTTTGCTTCTTTATAAACCTTTGCACAACGTATCGCCTCGCCGCAGCGAATCACATAGATCTGGGCTTCCTTGCCACTCATCAACTGGGACTTGACTTCATCGATCAGGCCATCTTCGACCAGCGGCTTTAATCTTTTAGGTATTTTCATAAGCTTTCAAACAAATATCCACTCACGTCCCCCGGAAGCATTGGCCAGGGTATTGTAGCACCGCGTCATGACATTCAGGATCAATCGTTAACAAAGCCGCTCTGATCAAGCCAGAGAGATTGTTAACTGCGACTCAACAAGGTCAGCCAGCGAGGTCACCAGATCGGTCTGGTAGCTTTCCTGTTTTCGCAGCTTCGCAAACAGTTTTTCAAAACGGCGGCGCGTGCGGGTATCAGTCAGTTGCAGCTGTCCTGGTTGAGCGTCTGTTTCCAGAGGGCCACGGCAAGCATGTGTGCGCGCTTCGATCATGCGCTGGTGTAACAGCGCCCGGCCGAGCACCACATAAGGGAAATTGATATTACGCATCGGGCCGATGCTGACTTCCTTGCCGCCCAGTGGATGGCCAAGTACCTTGATGTTGGCAATCCGGTCCGACGTTAACCAGGCCGAGACGCCACCAGCGAGTGCGCCCAGACCACTGCCCAGCAATAAAGAAGCACCATGCACGGCCAGATCGATCATGCCACCAGCGGCGGCACCGCCGATCGCGCCGGTAGCCACCAGCTGCTGCCGCGTGAGTCCAAACAGCACCCAGGTCTGGCGCGCGAACAGATCGTCATCCAGTAACTGCATAACGGGTTCGTTGTGCTCCAGGCCCCTGTGATTATAGATCTGTTCCACTTCGTCGCGGCAGCGCTGTTCCATGGCAACCAGTTCCTGCTTGTAAGTGTCAAGCATCTCATCGCGCGCCGCATCCATCGCCGTGTCCGGCTCCAGCCTGCGGCGACGCACATGGGTGATCATACGTGCGAGCATCTCGGCAATAACCTGTGTTGCAAGACTCCGCCGCCGGGCCTGCTCATCACGCAGGATACGCACCGCCTTTTCCAGGGTATCCCGCCACGCTTCGCGAAGTTCGCCGAAGGCCAGCAACAGTTGCACACGGCGGTCGAAATCGGCTTTCATCGCGTCGAACACCCGAACAATGCGAAAATACTGCCCGAGCGCCTTCGTCCAGTCGTCCGAGTAGTCACTGTTACCAATCATGTTGATCAGCGCCATACTCGGTTGACCGGTCCAGCGCAGGATTTCCATCTCCGCCTCGTAGTCCTCGCCAAAAGGCCGCGAACCGTCCACCACATAAAGAATGCCAGCACCTTCTAGAATCGGCGTCAACAGGTGGACCTCTGCTTCAAAACGCGGATCCTGCTGATGTTCATCGACGAACCGGCGTACTGTATCGGCACGATCAACAGCCGAACCGACATGGCTGCGCATCCACTCCAGCGCAGCGCGTGCACGCTGAAAACCGGGAGTATCGATCAGTTCGTAGAGAATCTCACCGTCAACGGCCATCGGGTAATGGCGATTATCAATAGTAGTGCCGGGCACCGGAGAGATGGTAACGCTTTCATCCTCGGACAGCGTCGAGACGATGCTGCTTTTACCCTTGTTGGGATGACCGACAATGGCAAATTCAGGAACGCTCATACCGTCCCGCCGATCACTTCGACGTGCAGGTCCGGATCACGCAACTGGCTGAGCATCAGTTGCCAGATGTCCCGATCGGAAGCCGTCACGCCATCAGCATCGCCCATGAGGAGCACGATAACGGGTTTCCTGTCACCGCATTGCCGTCGGAGAGCGCTCAAAAAATCCGTAACCTCAAGCGTAGGCGGTTCCCATGCCCTGACCAGAATGCCGATGCCTTCACGACTTTGCCTGCACAGTGATCTACCCAGTGCTGCATCGGCTTCAGTACTCTGCCGACCACCCGCCGGATAAAAGGCTTTCACCCTGATGCCCATCGCGGCCAGCAGTCCGGTCATAGCAGCCTCGTCAGCGCAGGCACCGGCCCAGTCGATAACCGCACACTGCAGCGCATACTGGCCGGCTTGCTGTTTAACTGTGCTGTCATTCGCGGGCATTTTGAATGCCTGTTCCGGTTCTGCCGCCAGGGTTGATACCAGTGGTGAGTTCATCCGCGCCAACAGTTCCGGTGCGCCCGGCAGGTTGCACAGTGCCCTGCCCAGATGATGCCGAAAGCGATACCAGGAAAAGGCCAGTGTCACTAACCGTGGCAACAAGCCATAGCCGGTAACGGCGGCGATTAAAAACGGCCACCATTTCCCCAGCTCACTGGCAAGTTGCGGTGTGGCGGCTGCACCTGCCAGCGTGCCTTCATCGAGTCGATAATAGCGGCTATTGGAAACCAGCTCGGCACCGGGAACGGCTTCCGGCAGAAAGGCGCTCCAGGGAGTAGAGAATACCGTTAACAATTGTTGGAAAGCCGCGTCGCTGATCGTCAGCGTAGTGCTCCAGACAAAGGCCAGATCAGAAGACGAGACCAGAAAAAACGCGCACATCAAAACGCCAATATTGAAACTGAAGGCAAACAACTGTGACCAGAAAGAAAACAACCAGCGGGCAGCGGGCGCGAGAACAGCGGCATTATCCGGATGCCAGAGTAACGCCAGCCCCCGGTCATCGCGCTTGACGAACAAACTGGCAAGCTGGCCGGTCAGTCTCCCGGGGTTGAGAAAGCCGAGCGGTGCGCCAAGCTGGCTGAATAGTGGCAGACGAACCGGCAGCGCTGTCAGCAACCAAACCAGCAGCAGCAACACCTGTGGCAACACCAGCACCAGCACCGCGTTAACAACGTTAATCGGCTGCTGGCCATCGTAGTACAGGGTCGCACTGGCCAATCCCCAGCCAGTGAGCAAACCGGCCACCAGCAGCACAACACAAAGGACATGATAAAGGCGCGCGCCCTGCGCGCCATTCGTATGCGCGTCGCCAACCGTTATTTCGCGCAGCCAGGCACGAATCTGTGACACCGGCTGGTTACGGTCATGCTGCGAGCTTCGGCCGATACGGCGATCCCGTTGCCGGCGACTGTCAAGGTCAGTGGTACTGTCCTTCTCCAGCACGCCGTCCAGATCGATCAGATCACTTAACAGGGAAAAATGAGACATATTTTTATTGTAACCCGAATTCCCGCAGCAATTAGCGGTTGCTGCAGGAGCGGTCTGATGACCGCGCTGGTTGCCGAACAATCGCGCCGGAGGGCGGCGCTTGTGCCCGACGGTTTAACGGGTGCTCCTGCAGGGTGGCTTAGCTGCCGGGATCCTGGTCCGGTGAAATCCGGTCAAGCCGCATCTTGAGCGTTGCCACCTCATCGCGCAGCTGGTTGACCAGCTGCTCAAGCTGCACGATGCGCTCAGTGTCCGCCCCGGACTCGGCTGATACCGCGGGTGCGGATTCCGCCGCCTCGGCCATGTCTATCTCGCCACCAAACAGGTGTGCAAAGCGGGTCTCACGCTTGCCCGGTACGCGGGGAAGCTTTGCAACAAAGGGGCCGTCGTCACGCTGCATGAGCTGGTCGAGCGTCGACTCGACCTCGTGGATATCCTGGAATTTGCACAGCCGTTCGGTGCGGGAGCGCAGTTCCCCCGGTGTCTGGGGGCCGCGCAGCAGCAACACACAGACAATACCGAATTCCTGCTCGGTCAACTTCAGCTCGCCGAATTCAGTATTGCAGAACCGGTGCTGGTACTTGGTGACGCGACTGCCGAAGCCGCTCTTCTCGATGATGTAGTGCTTCTTCTCCAGCGCGTCGATGGTGTCCCGCATCGTGGTCTCGTCGAGCGCCAGCACCGGGTCGCGGCTGCTCTTCTGGTTGCAGGCATTGGTGAGTGCGTTAAGCGAAAGCGGATAGTGTTCGGGGGTGGTACGCTCCTTTTCAAGCAGGCAACCGATCACGCGCGCTTCGTAAGGTGTCAGGCAAATATCCACTAATGTCCTCCAGAGCCGTTGATTTGACCAATATAACACCACGCCAGAGCATCGAATAGCGGTCGCAATGCCGATGGGCCACACCCGGAACCTGGTTCGTTTAAGAATCGGGACAGCGCACAATAACCTTCGATGCTGGAGAAAACGGTGCCTTGAGCCCATATATCACCACCGGACAACCCCAGCGCGGAAGCGCCGTTCTTCGCTGCGATTGGCAGCTCGCCAATCGCACTCAGGCGACTGCCCGGCATTATCCGGCAGGCGCTTCAGACCTCATTCATCGTACCGCGAGATCTTGCTGCAAGGTTCTAGTAGTATGCGGTTTCCGGACGCAGCGTCCGCCGACTGAATCGACTACCGGAGTGGTTATCCAGCTATGCAGAATCGCATACCCAATGCCTTTACCCCTCATCCGAAACTGACCGAACTGCCGCCGCTGGCGATGGACAAGAAGGCGATCGATGAGGATTTCCTTCGCTACTACAACCGCACTCTGGGCAGGGACAAGCAGCACTGTACGAGCCACTACCTGTATGAAGCGCTGGCCTACACCGTGCGCGACAGGCTGATGGAACGCTGGAAAGAAACCCGCTTCGCCTACGAAGAAAAGGATGCGCGGCGCACCTGTTACCTGTCGCTGGAATTCCTGATGGGCAGAGGCCTCAGCAATGCCATGCTCAACCTCGGGATCACCGATGCGGTGACCCGTGTGCTGTACGACTACGGAATCGAACTGGAAGAGGTCGAAACCGCCGAGCACGATGCCGGCCTCGGCAACGGCGGCCTGGGTCGCCTGGTCGCCTGTTTCCTCGACAGCTGTGCAACGCTGCAGTTACCGGTACTGGGTTACGGTCTTCGCTACGAGTACGGCATGTTCCGGCAGGAACTCGTCAACGGCTACCAGATCGAGGAGCCGGATCACTGGCTGCGCGACGGCAACCCCTGGGAACTGGAGCGCCCGGAATACACCCAGCGCATCCACTTCGGTGGCCGCACCGAGTCCTACACCGACGAAAACGGTGCGCAGCGGGTTCGCTGGGTGAATACGCACGATGTACTGGCGGTGCCCTATGACATTCCAGTCCCGGGTTTCCGCAACGACACGGTGAATAGTCTGCGCCTGTGGAAATCCACCTCCACCGACGAATTCGACCTCGACGAATTCAATGCCGGCGACTATGCCGAGGCGGTGGAGTCCAAGAACAACGCCGAACACATCACCATGGTGCTCTACCCCAACGATGCCAGCGAGAATGGCAAGGAACTGCGCCTGCGCCAGCAGTATTTACTGGCTTCCGCGAGTCTCAAGGACGTACTGCGCCGCTGGATGCGACTGCACGACAACAATTTCGACACGCTGGCCGACAAGCACTGCTTCCAGCTCAACGACACCCATCCGAGTATCGCCGTGGCAGAGCTGATGCGACTGCTGGTCGATGAGAATCGTGTCGACTGGGACCGCGCCTGGGATATCGTCACCCGCTCCATGGCCTACACCAACCACACCCTGTTACCCGAAGCGCTGGAAAAATGGCCGGTGCAGATGTTCCAGAACCTGCTGCCGCGGCTGCTGGAGATCATCTACGAAATCAACGCCCGCTTCCTCGCCCAGGTGGCACGGCGCTGGCCCGGCGATACCGAACGGCTGCGGCGCCTGTCTATTATCGAGGAAGGCGATACACCCATGGTGCGTATGGCGTACCTGGCCATCGTCGGCAGCTACTCCGTGAACGGTGTGGCCGAACTGCATTCGCAGCTGCTCAAGGAAGGCCTGTTCCGTGATTTCTTCGAACTCTGGCCGGACAAGTTCAACAACAAGACCAATGGCGTCACCCAGCGGCGCTGGCTGGCAATGTGTAACCCGGACCTGTCCGCGCTCATCAACGAGCACATCGGTGACGGCTGGGTCACCAAACTGGACGAGCTCAAGGGATTGACGAAATACGCCGACGATGCAGCATTCCAGCAACGCTGGCGCGAGGTCAAGCTGGCCAACAAGCAGCGCCTCGCTGACATGGTCGAGCGCGACTGTGGCGTGAAGATCGCCACGTCGGCATTGTTCGACGTACAGGTAAAGCGTATTCACGAGTACAAGCGTCAGCTACTCAACGCGCTGCACGTCATTCACCTGTACAACCGGATCAAGCGCGGCGATACCGCCAACTGGACTCAACGCTGCGTGCTGGTCGGTGGCAAGGCGGCACCGGGTTATGCGATGGCGAAGGATATCATCAAGCTGATCAGCAACGTCGCCAAGATCATCAATGCAGATCCCGACGTGGGCGACCTGCTCAAAGTCGTGTTTCTGCCCAACTACCGTGTCTCGGCGATGGAAATCATCTGTCCGGGTGCGGATCTCTCCGAGCAAATATCCACGGCCGGCAAAGAAGCTTCCGGCACCGGCAACATGAAATTCATGATGAACGGCGCCATCACCATTGGCACCATGGATGGCGCCAATATCGAAATCCTGGAAGAAGTCGGTGACGATAACTTCTTCCTGTTCGGCCTCGACGCCGCACAGGTTGCCGAGACCCGTGAGGACTACCGTCCGTGGGATATCATTGACGCCGACGAAGACCTGTATGCCGTCATGCAGCTCTTGAAAAGCGGGTACTTCAACCAGTTCGAGAAACACCTGTTCAACGATATTATCGACTCGATTACCAGCGCCAATGATCCCTGGCTGACAGCCGCGGACTTCCGCAGTTTTGTCGATACCCAGGAGCTTGTCGCCAGGGCCTACCGTGACCCGCAACGCTGGACGCGCATGAGCATCCTCAACACGGCGAACAGTGGCAAGTTCTCGACCGACCGGACCATGCTTGAATACAACAGCGGCATCTGGAACCTGTCGCCGGTAACACCGCTGCCACTTTAAGGAACAGGAGCGGTTTATTTTTAACCCCTCCACGCCGCCATTCAAAGCCGCTCCTGCACAAAAAGGGAACAGCTCCTAATGGTGGTGAGGCACCTGCCAGATAATACCGGGCAACATACCGCTGTATCGAAAAGAGGGCTTCTACAGCCCTCTTTTTTTCAGTCTGATATTATTTTTACAGCTGCCTGACCTTTTCCAGCATTTCCTGTGCATGGCCATCCGCGGTAACGGCATAAATCACATCGACCAGTTCACCTTCCTTGTTAATAACAAAAGTTGAACGGACGATGCCCAATTTTTTCACACCGTTTTTTTCTTTTTCCTGCCATACCCCGTAAGCATCACAGAGTTCGCCGGAGGTATCAGCCAGCAAATCCACCTTGAGTCCGAATTTATCAATAAAGGCCTGGTGACTTTCACACGAGTCTTTACTGACCCCAAGCACCACGGTATCCGCGCTGGCAAATTCACTGGCCAGTTCAGTAAACTGATTCGCTTCAATGGTACAGCCCGGTGTGTCGTCTTTCGGGTAAAAATACAAGACAACGTTTTTGCTGCCCTTGTAATCAGACAAACTGATCATTTCGTTATGCTGGTTCGGTGTACTGAACGCAGGTGCGGTCCGGTTTCTCTCAAGCATGGTTATTGCCTTTTCAATTAGTAGCACATTGTTAAAAGTATAAAGGGGTCAGTACCCTTTAATGGCATATGAACTTCTATATTTCCTGCTCTGGCAGGTAACAGACCCGGTGGCGGTCAATATCCTGTACGGCCTGTTTGCAATCGGTTGGGGCATCCTGTTTTTAGCCTCATTCCAGATGAATCATTTCGACCTGTTCGGCCTGCGCCAGGTATGGCTGTATTTTCGCGGCAAACCCTACACGCAACTCGAATTCAAAACCCCCTGGCTGTATCGCCACATGCGCCACCCCCTGTACGTCGGCCTCATGATCGGCTTGTGGGCAGCCCCAACCATGACCGTTGCGCACCTGATATTTGCCCTGCTGTGCACAGCTTATATCTTCGTCGGCACCAGACTGGAAGAGAAAGACCTGGAAAACGCACTGCCAGAGTACAGGCAATATAAACAGGAAGCACCCATGTTTATGCCGAAAATCGGCAAGAGAGGAGCCCAGGGCATCGTACTCGAGAGCGTTCTAAAGCAATCGTAACACTCTGGAATCCAAAGCGGTCAGTACCCGTTAAATCAGTGGGGCTGACCGTTTTTATCGCAACTCTCTGATCCGCACCAGCCCTGGACAGCGACCGACACCCAACTCCCCGCCCTGTGACCAGCCATAGCTGCCAGCCCCAGGATTTCGATCCCCAGCCAGACAGACCTGTGTAAATGGCGTCAAATAAATGGAATAAATCAGGGCGGACCGTCGTCGTTAGTGAAATCCATGTTCTGCCCCCAATCACCGTTTATTTAGACTTGGGCAGAAAAAGCATTTACTCTTGGGCTGCAAAAATAGGACACGTTGCAGGGATGGCAGCAAATAGTAACTATCTGGTGGGAAACATGCGTGCTCCGGGCCGGGCCATATAGAAATGGCCAAATTCATCCTGAAAACATTTAGCTTCCGTCCGGGTGTATTCGCCGCAACCGGTTTTGCCGCCCGTTTAGTTCCCCAAAAAGTCTTTCTGAAGCGAGGCCTGAAAAAGCCTTTGCCCTCTCATAACTAATGGGGGGCTTATGAAATTGAAATTAGCTTATAAATTAAAAAAATCCGACGTCGCCAGTGTGCTGTTGATGGCAGTCATTCTTGTCGTTGTTTTTTTGGTACATGGTGTAGATTATAAACCGGGTGTATCTCCGGATTGTGAAGCCTGCAAACTGGATATCGGCCCTATGGCAAGAGCCGGCCACTATGAAGAGATGCTATGGAATGGCACGCAACACGTTTACCACTCAGCAAACGACAATCTTGTTCAATTCACCAGGCCTAACAATCTACAGCCCGGCAATAACAGCGAAGTCATTAAAAACTGTATTGATTGCCATAATGACAGGCCTGGCGCAAAAGCCGATTCTCTTGGCGCATTATGGGTAAAGTTTCCAAGGCTTGATAAAGATACAGGCAGGATTATTGATTTCGAAAAAGCAGTTCAGTATGAATTCGTAAAGCGCTATGGCGGCACAAAACCCTTTTACAACGAAGTAAGAATTACCGAAATCATGGTCTATGCCTATGAAAAGGCAAGACAGGAAAAACGCGTGTTCAATGTTGAGCCCGACGATGGTATTGAACTTTCTGACGAACAGTTAGCCGATCTGAATACGTCATATACCTGCATGACTGTATTTGAAAAACTTGGCAGGCCCAAAGGTGATATCGCGCCTTATATAGTGAAAGGCTGCAACATTTTCACCGACACTACCAATAACCGGCCAACCGGTTACGGTTTCTGGAAAACCGAAATGAACTGCTCGTCATGCCACATGGAAGGCGGAAGCAAGGAATATGCGGTTCATATAGGCGACGCCGTAGTGAATTATCCGGGCGTATATTCCTCGAACAATATTATTTACACCAATAGAATGCGCGTGGCCCGTTGTTATGCACACTCTATTAACGAAATACTCTATGGCTCCAATTCGGAATATTACAAGCTACTTACCCTGTATATGGCATGGATCGCTGAAAAAAACGGGTTGCATATAGGGCAAAACAGAGACAGTCGTGGCATTCAAAATATTCGCGGCACCGCCGCACGGCATGCCAGTATTATAGCCGGCCAGAAATCGTACGCAGAGAAATGCCAGATATGTCACGGCCCGGCAGGCTATGGCACCGACCGTTATGATGCTATACCCGCGTTTACGCCTCCACCGATCAATGGCGGCGAAGCGTTTGTACATACTGCGACATTGTCTTATTCCAGTCGCCTGGCCTCCTTCCTGTTGAATAATATGCCTCCCGGCGCAACTCACGAAAACCCGTTGCTCTCGCCACAGGAGGCACTGGATATCGCCGAATTTATCAGCGTTCAAACACGACCGGCCGCACCTGGCGCCAGCAACTTATCGGTTTTTTATACTTACCTGGGAAACACGGTTATGGAACTTTGGTTTAAAGAAAAAACCGAAGAGGGAAATCTATAATGCCCTTTAGTCACGCTGAGATTTCAAGGAATGTATTTCCCGGCTTCGTCATGGCACTGATTAACCTGCCCATGAGCATTGGCTTTGCCTTCCTGGCCGGCATCCCACCGGTAATGATGATTAATGCGAGTATCATATGCGCCATCATCGGCCATTTTCTGAATGCTTCACGTTATGCCGTTGGCGGACCCAATTCAGCAACATCCATTTTAATAGCCGTGGCGGTTACGCCTTTTGCTCCGCAAATGGGCGACCTGTACATCGGGTATGTCGCCTCATTAGCCTTAATGGTTGGCATCTGGCAATTACTATTTTGTATTGTATTCGCCAAATATCACATTACGGACTATTTCAACCAGGAACTTATCGAAGGCCTGGTGCTGGGCATCGGTATCATATTTGTGCTGGCGACCCTTTACATGGTGCTCGGCCTGCCGCAACTGTCATATCAACAATGGCTGGTATTTGATGTAGTCAGCCTGGGTATTGGCAGCTTTGCAGGAGAAGGCAGCTATTTTGCGTTAATCCTTGGATGTATCACGATAGGTACAGGATTACTCATACGCAGGAGCAAATACAAACGCTACAACATCATTGGAGCGTTGACCGTCGGTATCGTCGCGTTACTGGTACTGGAATCGTATTACTCGTTTCATATTGAACGGGTCGGCTGGATAAACCTGAACCTGGCGACGAGTTTGCCCGACTTCAGGCAGGCCAGTTTACCTATCGCGGCAAACTTTATTGCACCCGCGTTTGTTATAGCCATTATCAGCACTTTACAGGCTATTACGGTGGCCAAGGCGATCCGAGCGGACGATGAAGTCATGAACCCGCTGCGGGATATATTTTCCCAGGGCATACAGCACATAGCCCTGTCGTTTCTTCATGGCGCCCCGGTCGCCAATTCAATCAATAAAAGTGTCGCAAAAAAAGAACTGGGCTCAGGTTCACGCGCCTTGCTCTACTCGGCGGCCTTTACCATCATACTGGTGGTGTTTCTGGACTTTGTCATTGCCTACATCCCGTTGTCGATTCTCGGTGGCCTGCTGTTTTTAAGCGGGTTAAGCATGGTTAATCCCGGCATCATGAAACGCTACCTGTGCAGCACCAGGAAAACCGCGGCAATATTCTTCAGTACCGCGTTTCTGGTGGTTGTTGTCGATATTTACACAGCTGTAAGCTTTGCAATTCTGGCAACCTTTATCATTAACATCATCGAAGTTTCAAAGGTACACCTGACATCCAGGATTGAAAACGGCAAAACACTGGTGATCTCGATGGAAGGTACGATCCTGTGCCACTCATGCAGTCAAATCTCACGCTATTTTAACGAAGCTCTTAACCCCAACATAAAGGAAGTTATTCTGGATGCCAGAAACGCACACTTGCACGCCAACGAAATAATGGACTTCAAGTGGCTGACACCCCACGCAAATAAAGGCGTAAAAATTCACTTTTTGTTCAAGGAAACTGCGCAAGGCAAACTGGACAACCTGGTTCGGCTCAACCCGGATATTGCCGGCTTTTTGAAAAGCGCTACTGATATCGACAATCCGGAACCACCGAAATACGGTGGAGACAGGAGAGCCCGGCGAATCGACACAGCGGGCAACATCATATCGACTGGCGACAGGAGAGATAAACGTAGACTGCACCTTGTTTATAGTGGCGACAGGAGAGTAAAAGGAACTGATTACCTGAAAACCGGTGGCGACAGGAGAATAAAAAGACCAGAAGGCGTTGAATACCTGCAGCAATCAGGGGCGCGAGACCGGTCCTCCGGCTAAGCAGGACAGCGCAAGATTCTCTTTACTGCCCTGATTTTCTCTTAGACACAAAAGTCAATTGATCTGACGTACTTTCATCGCGGATGTTGACATGCAAGTCATTCTTTCCTTGCCAGTCCTGCATCCAGGAAAGTAACGCACTTTCAGGAACAGGCCTGCTGATATGAAACCCCTGAGCCGAATCACATCCAAGCACATCAAGAAGATTCAATGCGCCCTCAGTCTCTACACCTTCGGCCAGTACTTTCAAACCGAGATTGTGCGCCAAATCGATTGTTGATCTTACAATAACCGCATCATTTTCATCTTGCTCCATATCCATGACAAATGACTTGTCAATCTTCAGCTCATTAACCGGTATCTTTTTCAGATAGGCCAGCGAAGAGTATCCCGTACCAAAATCATCGATGGATATTCTGATGCCCATAGAATCAAGAGCATTAATCGTTTTTAGCGCTCTGCTTGTATCTGCCATGATGACGCTTTCAGTGATTTCAAGCTCGATCTTTCCGGGATCGATGCGATGCTCCAGAATTGCTGCACTAAGATGCGTAACAAACTCCTCATCCTGTATATTCAGCGTTGAAACGTTAACAGCGATATCGATATCAATACCCTGCTCCTGCCATTTCCGACAGTCACTGAATGCCTGGTTAACCACCCAGTTTGTCAATGCAATAATGGAATCACCGAGCTCTACTATGGGTATAAACTGGTCTGGCGGCAATAAACCATGTTCGGGATGATCCCAACGCACCAGCGCCTCCACACCCGTCACCTTTCTGTCACTCACCCGCACCTTGGGCTGGTAGTGCAGAACCAGTTCATTTTCTTCTATAGCCCTGGGCAACCCACTAATCAAGGCCAGTCTTTGCTCGCTGTTGATGTCATAGCTTTCATCGTACACTGCGAAACCAGACCCTGATTTTTTTGCATAATACATGGCAACATCGGCCCGTCGCATAAGAATGTTGCTACTGTCACCATGCGTTGGATACATCGCAATACCAACACTGCCGTCAATCAACAGCCTCATACCTTCCAGTTCAAAGTGCTCTTGTATAACAGCCCTGACTCTTACAGCGACCACCCCTGCCTTGTCTGCTGTATCTGCATTTTCAAGAACGATGGCAAATTCATCTCCGCCCAAACGGGCCACCAGGTCATCCTCAGACAATACACTCAACAATCTCTTGCTTAGTTCCTTAAGCAGAAGATCACCACACTTGTGACCCAGTGAATCATTGATTTCCTTGAACCTGTCGAGATCAAGTAATAACAATGAAAACGGTTTTGTGATTTTCCTGTTTTTCTTCAGCGTACTTTCAATATACTTAAACAGTCGTTTTCTGTTCGGCAGACCTGTCAATTCGTCATGGTATGCCTGGTATTCCAGCTCATCGGACTTTTCGTCAAGATTGACAGCCATCTCATTAAATGCTTCTGACAACGAAGACAGTTCAGTATCTGTAGGCACATTTACCTGAACTTTCCGTTCACCATTCGTCAATCTGTCAATGGCATTTTCCAGGCTTTCCAGCGGGCGCATCATTTTCTTGGAAAAGTAGACCACTATCAACACGGTCAAGATTATCGCCAGAATAAACGCCATAACAAAACGGTTTATCAAACGATCTAACGGGGCCAGCGCTTCATCGACCGGTTGTTCTACAATAATCCACCACCGGTGAACCGGATCAAAGTGGCCAACCCCGGCGACCGTATTCCCGGCAAAATTCCTGTAGATCTCCAGCTCTGCCTGCCGGCCTTCACTGGAAAGCATTTGAGAAACGGTTGAACCCTGCAAATGTGCGCCTGACAGTACAAGACTGGGATCCGGATGGGCCACCAGTTTCAATGATTCATCTACAATGTAAACATAGCCGCTTTGTTCAACCTGCAGCGATTGAACAGTGTCCCACAGCCATTTCAGGTTAATAACTACCCGAATCACCTTCCCTGGTCCATTGTCAGACTTTATGGGTGCAGCGAAACTTACCATCGGCTCAAGATATTCTGAAAACATGACGCGACTGATACTTCGTTCGCCCAAAAGGGCATTTTCTATCACAGCATCATTGGTAAATCTTCGTACTTCGTTCGTGCCGACCCCGATCATACGGGAAACCCGCTTTTCTTCCCGCCCCTGGTAATCGACGATACTGACTTCTTCAATCTCTGAACGATGACTGATGAACGAATTTAATAATGCAGGGGCAAGACTACTTCGGCTGTTCGGGTTTGAAGCTATCACCGAAGATATCACGTCTGCTTCTACGAATACTGGAATAAAAAACTTTCCTATTTCATTTGATGTATTAAAGGCTATTTCATTCAACTGATCAGTTTTTGTCTTGATCAGCTCATCTCTGGACCCGATATAGATAAGAGAGCCCCACAACGCAATTGAGAAAAGCACCAACGCCAAAACCAACAAGATAATCTTGTTGGCGATACGTCTTGGACTTTTAACAGCGAATATGGTCATTTATCAGTTTTAATGTATTCATCAACCTGAATGCGTACGACGTCTGATATTTCGATACCCAATTCATCCTTAACTTCTTCGTTCATTGTATAAATAACTTTCTTGGGTGTTTCAAACGGAATCCCGCTTGCGTCAACGCCTTTGATAATCTTGTCAGCCAGTCGGGCTGCCTGAGCGCCCATATCGTAGAAGTGGGCGCCATAGCTGGCTAACGCTCCTTTTTCCGCCAACGGCCTTGAGTGGGTCATTAATGGAAGCTTCAAGCGATTAACATTTGGCAAAATAACTTCTTTCAGTGCGTTATCGATTGGCGCCGTCGGCACTGTGAGCATGGCATCGACTTCACCTGGCTCAAGGCTTTCCATTATTTGCTTTATTTCATCTCGACTGGATACTGCTCGAGCATCAATTGTAATATTACTTTGCTCCGCAATTTCTCTGGCTTTGGCCACGCCAATACGTGAAGGTGGAATTTTCTCGTAATAAAGAATCAGGATTTTTTTCATATCCGGCAAGAGATCCAGCATCAGCTCAACCCGCTTACCTGATAACTCCGCGTTGAGGTTATCAATACCGGTTACCTCCCAACCTGGTTCGCGACGGCTTTTCACCAAACCTCTTTCCGTAATCGCATTCACATAAAGCACAATTACCGGGATTTTTTTATCGCCAAGCACTTTCTTCATTGTGTCCGCTTCAAGACCACCGGCCGCAACAAGCAGGTCCACGTCCTGATCAATCAATTCCTGAACCAGCACCTTCAGTTCCGGGCGCTTGTTGTTTGCATTTCGCATTACATACTTAATCGATTCATCAGGTTTGTATCCCAGTCGGGACAAGCCATTCCTGAATCCGTCGACCTGGGGCTGACGAGAATCACCGAACAAAACAACCCCGATGGTTTTGGTTTCCGTTACTTTTTTATTTTCACAGCCAGACATGACGAACAGAGAAGCCGACATGAACAAAATCATTACAGCTGTTAGTAAACCTCTACCAGCATTACAGGTATTCATAATGTCATCCTGCCAGCAAAATAATATTTAATAATTAGATAGATACATGATTCCTAACTTATCGGACGAAACCTGACGAAGTTAATAGAGGCTAGTAGACTTCCGGGCGTTTAGAGCCCGAAAAACGGGTTAAACCGTCCGGTTTACACCGGAAGAAGTCATAAAAACGACTTAAGGGATATATAATTATTATACATATCAAATAGATACAGTATTTACCCGTACAGGAAAGATAAACACCCTCCACCTTGAATTTACCCTCTTCAAGTCGCTATTCGTCCCGCCACTTTGCCCTGATTATTGCGAGATCTCGCCAAATTCTACTGGCTCGGTTGACTAATTTGCTGCCCATCGGCCAAAGCCAGCCTTGAGGCCAACAGACAGCCACAAGCATGGTCATTGCCTTGCTGATTCAATTCGATTCCTCGAGTATCGCTGCGTAGCCTTGCTGATAGCCCGGATACAGGAACTCGAACCCGCTCGCGCGCAGACGGGTATTGCGGCAGCGTTTATTGCCGGGTTGCCGCTTTTGCGCGTCGTCGCGGTGCGCGACTACCTGCGGCTCGACCACGTCCAGACGCTCCGCCAACCAGCGCATCACGTCGCACGACAGCGCCGGGTCGTCGTCCACCCCGAGATACAAGAGTTCAGGTTCATCCAGCGCCATCAGATGCTGCAGCGCACGGGCACAATCCTGGCTATGGATGCGGTTGCTGTAAACACCCTGCACGCAACGGGCGGTCCCGTCGCGCACACTGTCGATCAGGCGTGTACGCCCGGGGCCATAGATGCCACCGAACCGGAGCACCGTGGCGGGATAAGGCCCGTTCCATAGCAACTCCTCGCCTTCACGGATAAAGCGGCCGGAAAATCCCGTCGGTGCGGCGGGCGAATCCTCGTCCACCCACTCGCCCTGCTGCTGGGGGTAGACCGAGGTACTTGAGACCAGCAGTATGCGCCGCGGTTGTTGCCCGGCGGCGGCAAGCGCCGTGAGCAGATTGGCGACGCCATCGACGTAGGCGGCCCGGTAGTGCGCCTCGCTGTATGCGTCAGCCGCCGCGGAGTAAAATACATAATCGAGCTGTTCCTGCGGCAGGTTCAGGTTGTCCGGACGTTGCAGATCGCCGGGCAGCGGCAGTATCTGCGGCGCCAGGGTAGCGGTATTACGTTTCAGGCCCCAGACTTTATGGTCGTCAGCCGCGAGGTTCACACCCAAACGACTACCGATATCGCCACAACCCGCAATTAGAATATTCGCCATCTTATAAATTCCCAACCCGACCCTGTTGATCATACATTACGACATTCGTTCAAACCTGGCCCACATCGCTAACTCAAACCACCGCAGGAGCACCCGTTAAACCGTCGGGCACAAGCGCCACCCTCCGGCGCGATCGTTCGTGACACCGAATCGTGGTCAGGAGACCGCTGCTACGCGTCGCCATCTGACAACAGGGGTAAGTACGACAAGAACCCGCTACCATACAGCCTCGTAAAAGGAATTCTGAGGAGATAAGCAATGAAACTGCACCATGGAATATTAAGCGCGATACTGTCAGGCCTGCTGGCTACTGGATTATCAGCCTGTGAAAAGGAAGGGCCCGCTGAAAAAGCAGGCAAAGCGATTGACGAAACAGCTGCCGATGTTGCAGAACAGGCCGGGGATGCAAAGGAAGCCATCGAGGAAAAAATGAAGGAAGAGTAACAACACCTGTCGTCAAAGCTTTCCGGGGACTGGTTTACCCGGGAAGTTGACGGAATCAGCAGCGTCTCGCTTTCGAGTTACGTGAAAAAGAGGATGGAGGGATTATTTTTTAACCCCTCCGTCCCCTCTTGCCTTCCTGCCCCTCCTTAGCCAGTAACTGGCAAGGACAATCAGGATAAAAATGCCAACAATCAGTGCCGGGGCCCAGGGACCGAAGATAGCAGCGCGGGTATGAAGATCGAACAACAGCCAGCCCCAGGCTGACATAGCGATGTAAGTGCCGGCGAGCACAATCGACACCGTCAGCCAGGCGGAAAAACCAAGCAGATAACCGATCGCCGCGCCCACCACCGGCCCGGTCATCCAGAAAGGAAACCAGACGAAAATAAACAGCCCGGCGATGCCGTAACGGCTTACCTTGTCATGATGGCGATCGGCGGCTTCATGCGTGCGTTCAAGAAAGCGCTTCAGGCCGGGAAACACGACCAGACTGCGTATGCTGAAAACGAACAGCGGATAAAACAACAATACCAGCACGCTCTCCACCCACATGTTCACCGGCACCACGAGCGCGTGACCGTAACCACCGGCATAACCGATGGACATGGACACGGCCCGGCCAAAGACAATGTTGGTAAAGCTCATGACGCCGACCATGTGCAAGGTTTCCGGCGAGCCAAAGGCCACCAGCCCCATGACGACAGGGCCGGCAAGCATGACAGTGATACCCAGCAACAAGATACGCCCTTCGGTCGTCCTCAACAGCTGGCGCCAGGTGGTCCCGGGTGGACGCTCCGGGATGGGTGCAGGCCTTGTTTCCTTATCATTCACGGAAACAGTATAAAGCGTATCGAATCTGCTTACCTGTTGATCCTTTCTTCCAGATACCACCCTGCCGTTGTTCAGGTGACAGGGGCGAGTGAGCCTGGTCTGGAGTTGCCTGATGAATGGGGCAAGTTTCTTGTACGCTGAGAAGGACCGCAAACCTTCAAAACACGTGGATTATCCGTTGACGGATTGGTGAACAACGTTCATTCTGCCACTTGTCATGCGCATGAAATTCGCTTCGATGCAACCCGGCAAAGGCAGGAGTCTTCATACCACGACTCTTCTGCTTGCCTCGCTGATTTCTATTTTTCTCGTGGCCGGATCAATAGCAGCCAGTTTATATATTGGCAATCTCAATAGTAAAAATGCAGCGTCTTTGCTGCAACAGAATATTGCCACCGATATCATCGAGAAGCTTGGCAATCATGTCTGGCGAGTAGAAACCCGGCTTAATACCATCTTTACTCCCTACGCCAGCGATGATCATAAAGCGATGCTGCAAGATATGGATCTTGCCATTCAAGAGCTGCATAAACTCGACACTTTGGAAACAACCGGTTCGGCTTCTCTCAAAACCACTATCGCAGAACTAAACGGCAACCTGTCAGCTCTTAAAAACAGAATCCTGGAACTGATCGATTTATCCAGTGATCCAAACTGGGTATTCCCGATACTGCCCTACCTTAGCGATACCCTGTTAAAGTCGAACCAGGAGTTTTCAACAGCCATCACAACAGCACTCAACGAGATTGCCAACGAAGAAAGCAGTCCACAGATTATAGAAATGTATCGTAGAGTTACCGGGTTAAAAGATTTATGGCGCCGTCAAATTCTGGATTTTCGGGCCATTATTATTCGCATTGTCGCGTTAAACCAGACCGCAAATCTCACCCAGAAACGTAATCTCGAACTACGTCATGAAGTGATTCTGGAACAAATTGACGCGATCGAAAACTTGCAGCAACAGGATCCATTTGGCTTTGATACCGAAGAAGCGATCAAGACAATGCGTTATCGCGCCAGCAAATGGATGGCTGATTACAACAGCTTTGGGAAGTTAACTGATGCCAAGGCGCTACGAGCTGACGTAAATTATATAAAAACCGAAATCCAGCCAGTACAAAAACAGGTTGCGGAAAATATAACCGAGCTGGAACGCATCGTGAAAATGTGGTCAACAGAAAACATCGGCAAAATAGAAAGTGCCGCAAGAACGATTACCGTCGAAATCTGGTTACTCTCGATTATTTCATTACTTTTCGTTGGCCTGGCATACAATATAATTTCAAAAACCCTGTTACGACCTATTTCGCAATTATCTGACGATTTGCAGCGCGACAGTCATGCAAAAAACACTCAACCTCTAACGATAAGAGCGAAAGGCAGTGCAATTAACAGCAAGGAAGTTTACTCCCTGATAGATTCCTACAACACCATGAAAAAAATGATTCATGCCCGCGATAGAGAATTGCTGGAGATCAACAAAGAGCTGGAAAATCAGGTCACGGCCAGGACCGCCGAACTCGAATACAGAAATAACGAACTCAATGCATACAATTACTCTGTGTCCCACGACTTGCGCACACCATTACGCAGTATCGATGGATTCAGTATGGCGTTACTTGAAGACTGCGAAGATCAATTAAACGAGTCAGGAAAAGATTATCTGCACCGGATCAGAAAGAGCGCCCAGCGCATGGGAGAACTTATCGATGACATGCTTCAACTATCCGCCATAACCCGCGCTGAAATTCGGTGCGAGCTGGTTAACCTGAGCGAGCTAGCGAACACAGTATTTAACAACCTGAAAGAACAACAACCTGAACGGCAGGTAGAAATAGTTGTGAAAGACAACATTACCGCCGAGGGTGACAGGAAGCTGCTGCAAATTGTACTCGAAAACCTGCTTGGTAATGCCTGGAAGTACAGCAGCACGCGACGAGAGGCAGTGATTGAATTTGGCGAAATAGCAGAAAACAGCAAACATGTCTTTTATATCAAAGACAACGGTACCGGTTTCAACATGCAATATGCGAACAAATTGTTTGGTGTCTTTCAACGTCTCCATGGTTCTGACTATGAAGGAACCGGGATCGGACTTGCCACCGTCAAGCGTGTCATTGAACGTCACGGAGGTAAAGTTTGGGCCAATTCAGAAGAAGGTACTGGTGCAACTTTTTACTTCACCCTGGCCTGAAACAGGCCCGGCATCCGGCACCTTGTAACGTCCCAACAGTTCTTCACCCTTTGTCCAGCTGATACCGGTCTGCGGCGTCACCAGGACAAGACTGCCATGCCCAGTACCCGTTGCCTTACGGCAACGCTGGCAATGGCAGTGATAAAACCGTTGAGCCTCACCGGACACTTCATATTGAACTGAACCACATAAGCAACTGCCTGTCAGCGTTGAGGTCATAATGGTTTCCCAAGTGTTGCGATGACCCTCCACTCTGCACCAGGTGGCGTCCTGGAAGGCTGGCCTGCTCCGAGCCGCTTTATTACGTCACTTAAAGCCGAGCGTCTTGCGTATTTGGTTCACCTGTTCTTCCTGGCGCTCCAGTTCATGGACCAGCTTTGTTACCAGACTGGGACCAGCCGCATAAGCGCGTGCGAATCCCAGTTTAAATCCGAGTTTTGTGATTTCGCGCGCGAGATACTCGAGCTCGTCATCTTCCAGGCGGCCTGTCTTACCGGCCAGTACCTTCTTTGCCTCTTTAATCAGAGTATCAGTCATTTTCTACTCTCTATCGTGTTTAGTTACGGTTGTATTCCGGACTGTCTACTATCTCTGGAAATTACGCCCCTCGAGCCGGTATTTCAATACAGGTGAGTACGGATCGGCAATCGTGCAGGCTGACCAGGGAGAATCCCTTCATTTTAGTACTCTCGTCCCTTAAATCTTCATGGATATAAAACTGCCACGGGTTTCGTTGAACAGAATGGTCACAAACTCAACCCCGACGACCCATACCACGCCCGATACGGCAGATCTTTTTTCGTAGTTCGTGATGCGTGCAACCGCAGTGCAGGTTTCACATTCGACTTTTATATGCATACCCCGTTTAGGCGATTTTTCTGTGACAAACTGCATCCCCCTTGGCGAAATATCCTGCACGACGCCGGTGTACCCCTTTTTCTGAGGCCAGGCGGTATAGAATACGAGATGAATCTGTTTCGCAATGCGGTCTACCATGCGCCGACAGGACTTTTCGAACCTGGTTATCTCAAATCCTTTAAGCGGGCTTGCGCATTTACCGCACACTGCATCCTGGTGCGGTGTTCTGCCGTACCGATGCGCTGTACCGCAGAAGGTGCATGATTCCTGCACCACGGGCTGATGCGCCTTGCTTTGATTGCGCGGGGACGTTGATGTTGTCGTCGCCACATTGGCACGCAAAAAAGTACGATCATATTCGGCACGTTTCCGGGGATCGGAAATAACTGCATAGGCCTCGTTTATGAGGACTGCATTGCCGTGGTCGCCGCCAAGGTCGGGATGCTGCTTGAGCCGATGCATAAGCGTGCGGTAACTGGACTTGATGATCTCCTGAGGCGCGTCCGGCTGAACGTGCAAGATCCTGTAATAGTTCCTTTTATTCTTCATAATCTATAGTTTATCGACCAGCCCACTGAAAACCATAGAACTCCAACAGGCATCATCCCCGTGCTTACAGGCAACATGAGCCGCTGGTTTGCCAACGCCTGTGCTGCCGCTTCAAATCGAACCCGACGCGGGGTCCAGCGGACCCGGTTTCACATCAGTGACTGCGCCACATTCAGCGCCTGTACAGCGACGGGCTGCCTGTGTTGCTGTCGCGTCGAATCGAACCCAAGGCGCACTTTAAGACCATACGCGGGGTCCAGCGGATCCAGTTTTACAACCGTGACCTGAACAGGACGCCTGCTCTCCAGTGCCTCGCGCACCTGGATTGTCAGCGGGGATTCCGGCAGCGCGCCGATGATTTCTCCACCACGATGCAGATAGATACGTTCGTACCCCCGTGGCATTGCACGATCCCAGGCAACGGACAACCGGTCACCCACCTGAAAATGTCGACTCCAGCCCTCGGAAAACCCGATATGTGCCGACATACCGAGAACACGCGTTTCCATTTTTGACAACGAAGCCAGGCACAGGAAACCTGCCAGCGCACACGCCAACAGCAGGCCACCCAGCAGCCACATCCCGCCCTGCTCCATTGAGTTCATTCTGATTCGCTGCATAACGACCTCCCTTGATTGTCAGGAGCAGTTTGCAACAGGGGGTAGCTCACAAAGTGAGCTATAGTGAATTACCGGTATTGCCGGATTATCGCGTCTGCCTGTTCCTTAATCCGCTTGCGCAGCGCAGCCGGTGAAATCACTTCGACAGCCGGACCGTGCTTGAGAATATCCATAATCAATTCGCGATCATCGCTGTAGGGGAACTCCAGCACGTAGCTGCCGCGTTCATCGAACCAGCCCTTCTGCTGCGGATGCCAGGTTTCAGTCGCAACCCAGCGAGCGCGCTCGGGGCGTAAACCGCAACCTCGCCGTCTGCGTATCACGGCCACCAAAGATGCCATAGCCAGATGCCAGTATCCCGTTCAGTGTTTTGTCTGCCACCTTGCGGACGTTCCTGTCCAGTGGGACCGCCTTTCGAAGCGTCTCGACACTGAAGCTGCGTACGCCCTTGCGCAGGTGGCACCAGGCATCCAGATACCAGTTATCACGATAGAACACCAGCCGCTGGGGTGAAAGCTCGCGTTCTGTCTCCTCATCCCGCCTGCGGTTGTAGTGGATCACGTTAAGCCGTTTTCCAGCCAGTAACGCACTACTGATGACCTCGAAGTGCTCTGGCTCCACCGGGCGTGTATTCATGTGCAGGATACGAATGCGTTTACGCACTTCGTTGCCGGTGTGTTCTTCACCTTCCAGCAGACTTTCGATACGCGCCTTGAGTGGTTCGATATGCGGGGTGAGCAAACTGGGCTGCAGTGCATCAATGAGCTGGTGCATGGTTAACAAGGCGTGGATTTCCTGGCTGTTGAACCACAAGCCGGGCAATTCAAATGTATTTGCCTGATCATCCGACAGGTCAAAGCGATAGCCCCGGCGTTCACGATCCCAGATGACGGGAGCACCCAGGCGGTCACGGAGATACTCCAGGTCCCGTTTGAAGGTGGCTGGTGAAATTTCGAAGCGGTCCAGGAAGGTCTGCCGGGACACAACGCGATGTGTTTTCAGCAGCTGAACCATTTTCTGCAAGCGCTCCTGGCTCATAACGTTAACCTAACTGGTGCACAGTCTGCGTCTCATTCTCATTGATCTCCATTATCCATTAACCGAATAACCTAGGGTCAGCATCAGGTCACTTACAGGGTTACCCCTAGATGCATTTTGCGCCTCTATGCTTTTTTATAAAGAAAAACATTTATCGCGTAAATAAAGCGCAGCAGCATGGAATAAACGTCCGTCCGCAACGCTCTACTAGCTGAGAAACAATTATTGTTTCTGGCAATCCATAAAAGAAACATCGGAGGTTTCATTCTAACACCACCTCCCCGTTGTCTTTATAAAAAGCAGTTCCTGACAGGCACAGGAGCAATAAGCAGCGCCTAGGGTTAACCCTATCACAATGAGTGTGGGGGTCCCCGTTTATTACCTTGATAAGAAGCAAACACGTCACGAATAAAGCTGTGTTGTCGTGATGCTATTTAAAATGAATATGGAGGTCCACAATGATACGAAAACGCACAAGGGGATTTATTCCCCATGCGCTGGGTTCACTGGTCTTGTCATTAGCGATGACAGGTCTGGCTCAGCAGGCCATTGCCGGCCAAGTCACGACGATGATGACGATGATGACGGTGGCAAAAATACCCTCACCATCATCCACGTCAGTGATGTCCACGGCCACATTCGCCCGCACGATGAAGATTTCATCTTTGCCGGCAACCGCGAGAATTCCGGCGGTGTGGCGCGACTGGGTACCGGCATCAAGGAAATCAGGGAACGGGTCGGCGAAGACGACAGCCTGACCTTCATGGTCGGTGACGCCACCCACGGTGGTGCCGAGGTATTGTTTACCCTGGGTAACGCCATCATGCCCATCTTCAACGCCTACCGCATTGATGCTTTCGTGATGGGCAACTGGGACTGGGCCTACGGCACCCGCGTCACCCGCAACCGCTATGTCGACGCGCTGAAGGGCACCATCCCGATGTCACCCAATAACCAGACCACGCTGAGTTCCACCATACCAGCGTGTAACGGTACTGCGGGCCCGGCTGACTGCAACGTTATCGCGGCCAACTATGATACGGTGGCGAACAACGTCTACTGGTTCCCCGAGGCAGCCACCGGCGCAGCGCGCAAACCGAATCTCGATCCGGGCAATCGTGTGCTCAAGCCCTGGGTCATTAAAGAGGCGGCCGGCGTCAAGGTTGGTTACGTCGGTATCACCTCGAGCCGCCTGCCGGTGCAGAACCCGCTGTTCAACCTCGGCTTCCGCTTCACCAAGGGCTACAATGAACTGCCGCAGGATATTGCGGATGCCAAGGCAGCTGGCGCAGACATCATCGTGCTGGCAACCGAGCTGGGCCTCGGCGACAACATCCAGATGGCCAAGGAGATTAAGGGTATCGACATCATTCTCAGTGGCGATACCCACGAATCGATTCCACAGGCCATCACCATCGAGAACGTGTTCACCGGCAAGGACGTCATCATCGTCGAATCCGGCGAAGACTCCTACCTGGGTGAGCTGACACTGGATATGACCGGAGAGGTAGCAGCAAGATCAAGAGTTTTGAGTTTACCCTGCACGAAATGACCGACGAAGTTCCTGAAGACACCAGTGACTTCTTTGTCGCCGGTGGACTCAAGGCACTGGTCGAGGAGACCACCAAGGAGTTCTACTCCGGCCCTGACTTCAAGTCACATACCTTTGGTCCTGGCGGCTTCAAGTTTGGTTTCGGCCATACGCTGAACACACCGCTGGATTCAGTGGCAGGTTACACCGAGGTTGAACTGGAGCGCCGCGATGTCATCGGCGATTTCATGAATAACTTCATCGGTGACGCCACACTGGCCCTGGGTAAGAGCACGGGTGACTCCGCCATCACCGACGATACGGCGTTCGCCATCAGCAACGGCTTCCGCTTCGACATTCCGGTGTTCGGCATGGGTACACCGCTGGACGGCCCGGATGGTGGCTTCTCGGACGGCGCCATCACCGTGGGTGAAATCTACAACTTCATGCCGTTTACCCCGGCTGTTTCGCTGGTTGAATTCACCGGCGGCCTGCTGCGTGGACGTTATGAAGGCTTCCTGGAAGGTGTCTTCGACCCGCACGCGTTCCGTCACCGCGGTGGCTGGTGGATGGGCTTCTCCGACAACATGCGTTTCGTGCTGGACCTGGAGCTGTCCCCCACCTCGGTACCGCTGCAGACGATTGGTGGCCGCATTCTTTCCATGGAACTGAATGGGCAAGGGATCGATCCCAGCAAGATCTACACCGTGGTCAGCTGCTATCCCAACGGTGAAGGTACCGATCGCCAGTGCCGCACCTCGGGTGGCCGCAATATGCGTTTCCCGTGCGGTGCGTTCAATCCTGACACGAGCACCCCGAGCGTGGTCGGCGTGTGTCCGCCGCTCAACACAGAGAACATCGTTGATGTTACCCGCAGGCCGGCCGTGCTGCAGGTTGCGCCCAACGATTTCTGGGTTCCGGCCCAGGTACTGCGTGAGCACCTGAAAAACAACGTCGTAACCTTTGCCGATCACGGTCCACAGCGTAAGAACACCGAAACGGTGCCTTACAACGGCTGCCCGGACAATCCGCCGGCACTGGACAAGGACTGCGACGGTGTGCCTGATTCCGAATACGGTGAAGTACAGCCGGCCTTCGGTGCGGGTCCGACCTGGCTAGGACGTCTGGTGACCGAGCCTGCCAAGTAGGGTAGTTAATTTCCGGCCCGGGGAATAAGGGCCGGTTTAACCCAACCTAAGGCGCTACTTCTCTTGGAGAGAGAGGTAGCGCCTTTTTACTGGTTCCGGATATAATTTTCAGGAGCTGTATTCGACTTTATATGAAGAACGAGAAGAGGAAGTCGTAGTATGAGAAACACAAATCCGATGAGTACCGGAAAACGGTTTCCGGCTTTTTTCCTGCTGGCTATCGGGCTCTGCCTGGGCGCATGCAGTGACGAGAAGTCTGTATCTGACACACCCGCCGCGGTTGCGAGCAAACCGGAGACAGCGCAGGAAACACCAAACGCTGCCGGCAATACCGCCAAGGGACCCACTATGACAGAAGTGGGCAAGAGCGGACTGTTTCAGGTGACCCTCCAAAGTGATGAGGCTCCGTTACCCCTGAATCGCATCCATAGCTGGACAGCGCGCATCACAACTCCGGAAGGCCGGATTGTCGATGATGCCATCCTCATGGTGTACGGCGGCATGCCTGAACACAAGCACGGTTTCCCCTCCAAACCAGAAGTGACCGCAAACCTGGGCGACGGACGTTATCGTATTGAAGGCGTCAAATTCAACATGCCCGGTCGCTGGGAGATGTGGTTCAACGTCAGGGCGCTCGACCAGGATGACAAGGTGATTATCAGCTTTGACGTACCCTGATAGTCGGCGTTAAGAACACGCCGCACCAAAGCGGCTAGTGAAAACAACTAAAACGGCACCTGAATACAATGAAGATCTCACCCCTGTACCACCCGCTGGCCGGTTTGCTGGCGTTACTGGCACTGTCAGGTTTCGCCGTCAAGGCAACTGCTACCGAAACTGACGAACGCGTGGACAGCGCCTGGAGCGATGCCGAGATCAGCATGCTGCGCTCGCTTTCACTGCACAGCCTGACACCGCTGCAAGCAGACCCCGTCCAATGCTGTGGCCGACGACCCACGTGCGGCTGCACTGGGACAGAAGCTGTTTTTTGATGCCCGCCTCAGCGCCAATGGCGAAGTCTCCTGCGCCAGCTGCCATCAGCCGGACCGCTACTTTACCGATGGACTGGGACAGGCCCAGGGCATTGCAACAACACCGCGCGGTGCACCTACCCTGCTGGGTGCATCCTACTATGCGTGGTTTTTCTGGGACGGCCGCCGTGACAGTCAATGGGCACAGGCCCTGGGACCACTGGAAAGTGGCCAGGAACACGGTGGTAGCCGTGTCGAACTCGCGCGCCTGATCGTTGCAGACCCCGGCTATCATGCCGAGTATGAGAGCCTGTTCGGTACCCTGCCCGATCTATCCGACACCAGGCGTTTCCCCAGGCAGGCCGGGCCGTCCGCTGACCGGAATATCACCGATGCCTGGAACGCCATGTCCGCAGACGACCGGCAACTGGTCACCCGGATATTCGTCAACATCGGCAAATCCCTGGCTGCCTATGAACGCCTGCTCATGCCAGGCCCGGGCCGCTTTGATGCCTATGTGGAAGCCTTGCAGCAAAACAACGCAGCGGCGATGAAAGAAGCCATGACAGCGAATGAAGTCGCCGGCCTGAAACTGTTCGTTGGCAAGGCGATGTGCATCCGCTGCCATAACGGGCCGCTGTTTACAGACCAGGGCTTTCACAATATCGGCGTGCCCTTTGCCGAGGGATTACACCTGGACTGGGGACGCTACCAGGGTGTGCAGAAAGCGCTTAAAGATGAATTCAACTGCCTGAGCGAATACAGCGATGCCAGGCAGGAAGATTGTACCGAACTGCGCTTCGCCAAGACGCTGAAAGATGAAACCATCGGCGCGTTCAAGGCCCCCACACTGCGCAACGTGGCGGCAACAGCGCCCTATATGCATTCAGGCCAGTTTGCCGACCTCGATGCCGTGCTCGATCACTACAATAAAGCGACAACGTCCAGGAAAGCACCCATCGGCCACAGTGACCTGTTGCCGATCAACCTGACAGCAGAGGAACTGGTTCAATTGAAAGCCTTCCTCCACACCCTGACCGGACCACCGGCGATTGCGCCCTACAACACCAGCGGCATAAGTCCCACCAACCCGAACAGGATCAGGTAAAACGCCACGATATAGTTCAGCAACCTTGGCCAGAGCAGAATAGAAATACCCGCCAGCAACGAAATCAGCGGCGGACTCGCCATGACAAAACTCATATTCATTTCAGCACTCCTCTCCAAAAGAAACGGGGCAGACCCCAACCCCTTTTCAATTATACTGAATGCATTGGGTCAACCCCCCATATCCGCTACTATTCGCCCAACCCGAAATCCACTCCCTTTGGTCATACCATGGACACCAGCCCCATCAAGATCCGCAACGGCATGCGCCGTCAGTTACAGACCTGGCGCGATACGGTCGCCGACCGGCGGCAGCGGCTAGGCTGGAAGACGGGCTTTACCGTGCCCGCGGATCAACAACGTCTGAACCTGCCTTCGGCCATGGTGGGTTTTCTCTCCCGCGAACGCTGTTATCGTTCCGGTGAGCACTACCAGGCATCACCCGGCGCCGCGCTGCTGGTCGAACCCGAAGTTGCCCTGCAGATGGGCGCGGATGTCCCCGCCGGCGCCAGTGCCGAACAGGCCTGCGCGGCCATCGCCAGCTATACCGCCGCACTGGAACTGGTCGATACCACCCGCAGCGTAGACGACGATATGGAAGCTATCCTCGCCGGCAACATGTTTCATGAAGGCGTAGTACTGGCAGAATCACAATTGCCCGCCCGGGACTACAGGCGCGACCAACTGGACATTTCGCTGCGCATCAATGGCCGCGAAGTCCGCACCCTGGAGCCCGCGCGCGTGCCAGAAGATTTCTCCGCGATTATTCTCGCCGTGGCCAACATGCTGGCAGCGCACGACGAACAATTACAAAAAGGCGACTGGATTATCACCGGCGCGGCAACCAAACCCGCGGCGGTTGCGGTGGGCGATGAGATCGAGGTGGATATGGGGGTGCTGGGAAGGTTGGTATTGAAAATAGACCAGGGGTAATAAACAGGGTCAAATAAACAGGGTCAGAGAGCAATTAATTCTAATATTAGGGGAAATTGCTCTCTGACCCCGGTTTACGGAGGATAGATTGATCAAAGATCCTTTTACGTTCCGCAAAACGTGTACTCCACCACCTCTTCAGGCTGAGGCGCCTGCATGTAGCTTTCTTTCCCTGCCTGTTCCACATAGGGATTCTCCAGCACGGCATGTAATGCGTGAAACACAGAAAAATCATCCTCGTCTTCCGCAGCCCGGATAGCCGCTTCAATCTGGTGGTTTCGAGGTATATAGACCGGGTTGATGGCCTGCATGGCAGCCTGGCGCGCTTCATTACCTTGCGTCTCCAGGCTTAAGCGCTGACGCCACTTTTCCAGCCAGGCATCGATCTGCGCGGGATCATCAAACAGGTTTGTCAGGTCCTTGTCCCGATCTGATGACTGATCAGCCAGGCGTGACAAGTGATAAAACGTCAAGGTGAAATCAGCCTGATTATCCGCCATCACATCCAGCAACGCTTCAACCAGGGCTTTATCGTCCGCGCCGTTCGCGTCAGGGCACGCAGTTAAACCACATTTGGCCCGCATGCCTGCCAGCCACTGCGATGCATAGCGCCCGGCATACCCTTCCAGAACGTCCTGCGCGACCTTAACCGCCGTTTCAGGATCGTCATCAAACAACGGCAGCAAAGTCTCTGCCAGACGCGTTAGATTCCATAAACCGATTGAAGGCTGATTACTGTAGGCATAGCGCCCCTGACGATCGATGGAGCTGAATACCTGGTCATGCTGATACGCATCCATAAATGCACAGGGCCCGTAGTCGATGGTCTCACCGGCAACCGACATATTGTCGGTATTCATCACACCATGGATAAAGCCCAACTGCATCCACTGTGCAATCAGCGCAGCCTGCCGTTCGACTACCGCTTCAAGGAACGCCACATAAGGATTGTTATGATCGCCAACCTGCGGGTAATTTTTTTCAATCACGTAATCGGCGAGCTGTTGCACCGAATCGTAATCATCACGCACCGCGAAATACTGAAAAGTCCCCACGCGAACAAAGCTTGAAGCCACGCGTGTAATCACCCCGCCCGGCACTAACCGCTCACGCGCAACCGGCTCGCCGGTCGTCACTGCCGCCAGGGCACGCGTAGTCGGCACATTGAGTTTGTGCATGGCTTCGCTCGCCAGGTACTCACGCAACACCGGGCCGAGGGCAGACCGGCCGTCACCATTACGCGAGAAACGCGTAGGACCGGAACCTTTCAGGTGGATATCATAACGGACACCATCAAGCCCCTTAACTTCGCCGAGCAGTAGCGCACGGCCATCGCCGAGTTGCGGATTAAACTGCCCGAACTGGTGCCCGGCATATGCCATCGCCAGGGGCTCCGCACCCTCAGGCAGCGTGTTACCCGAGAACACCGCCGCACCCGATGCGGCGACCTGACCGGTGGATATGCCCAGCTCCCTGGCCAACGCATCATTGAATTTAATGAGTTCAGGTTTTTTGACCGGCGTTGGCCGGATCTTTTCAAAAAAGCCCTCACCCAGGCTGGCGTAACGATTATTAAAGGGAATCTGCATCAAGGTTTTTCTACAACAGCATTAAACGATGCGCAGTTTATCGCAGTCAGTGTTTTACAATCTCTGGGAAATACTGTGGTATAAATCGAAGTCAGGCACCCCAGGAGCGCAAAGAGTCACTCCTGAATGGTTAGTTCAGGGTGTCAACTAAACCGCGGGAACTCTCGACAGAGTTAATACGCTTGTCAGGTCTGTGGCAGCTCATTTTTCCTCTGCGGGATGAGAAACGCCAGTGAACTTAAAAATGAGCTTGCTAAAGGGTTTATTCATTGGGCGAAAAACATAAGCTGCTGCTGCAGGCATTAACCCGTAGAAAAACCTTTCTTCGTTGTCCTGAGCGACAAATAGTACTAATACAAGGATAATGGCAATGGTTATTAGAGTGTAAATAGTCCATGCCATTTTAGTATAGAAAATATACTTATCATTTTTATTGTCTGTCATCTTCTTCTATTCCTGGTTGCTCTTATTGAATTACACCATTATTGTTTATAAATCATCTCTCGCGGTAGGAACGCCCGTTACCGGGCACCCCCCGCACAGACCCGGACGTGCAGTTTTCCCGCATCCGGTTCCTCGGTTGTACTCGCGTTCGCGACGGGCATTTTATTACTTTTATTAGCTTACAAAGACCGCATGTGTACGTTTGTTCTCAACCACTTCTGGGCCAGGCGATATTCAACTTCTTCAGCGCTTCTTTGAACTGCCCCCAGTTGAAACTGCGCCGCTTCCCGCCTCGTCGATTGAGCCATTTGTAAGGCGCATTGGATCGTGAAGCCGAAGAAGCTGCCCAGGGACTGTCTCGTTGCTGCGCACTCCGTAGTAGTTGTAGTGCCCGACCAGTTTTCGGTTCAAGGCCTTGATGAACTGGCGCCCCGGTAGGTGGCGCTTGGCTTTGATCCACTCTTTCATTCGTCTTTTGGCTCCTTGCAGCTTCTTGCGTGCTGTCCGTTTCATCACCCGTAGGTCTCCGCGCCGATCCCGGTTCCAGTACAGTTCGAATCCGAGGAAGGCAAAACGTCGGCGCAGGCCGGGGTGAAAGCGGCTGAAGCGTAGGATGCGGGTCTTCTCAGGAGCCACCTCCAGACCGAATTTCTCCAGTCGTTTGGGCATGGCCTGGTAGAACCGCGTGGCGTCCTTGCGTAACTGGAAGGCGCAGACAAAATCGTCCGCGTACCGGATGAGCCAGCGCCTGTCCTCGGCATCGGGGTTTGACCACTTGCTCGAACCATTGGTCCAGCGCATGGTGCAAGTAGACGTTTGAGAGAATCGGCGAGATGCTGCCGCCTTGCGGCGTTCCGTTTTCCGGGTGCAGTATCTGCCCGTCGGTGTCCAGTATCCCGGCTTTGAGCCACTTGCGAATGAGGTTGAGAAAGGCCCGGTCGTCGATCCGCAGGCTCAACAGTTCCAGCAGGCGGTCATGCTCCATGTGGTCGAAGAAGCCTTTGATGTCGGCCTCTACGATGTATCCGAACCTGCCGTATTGGAGGTTGAAGCCCAGGTCGAGTACCGCGTCCTTGGCCCCTCGCATCGGTCGGTAGCCATAGCTTGCAGGCAAAAAGTCCTGCTCGTAGATGGCTTCAGAGTTTGGCGCAAGCCATCTGCACCGCACCCGACGCTGTCATCCAGCGCCTGTCGATGGCGGTGCTCGACAACATCCGCAACGACAAGGCGATCCAGGCTGGCGAGGTTTCCCAGGTTGTGAGTCTGGTCGACAGCAAGATCATGCCAAGTGTCAACTTTCGGCGCATGACCGCGTCCGCGATCGGTCCGCAGTGGCGCCAGGCCACGCCGGAGCAGCAAAAGCGCCTGCAGGAGGAGTTCAAGACTTTGCTTGGGTAAT